>CAYJLW010000022.1:29478-37192 GCA_964370965.1 uncultured Acidimicrobiia bacterium
CCCTCCGCCCGGCATACCCGTGCCTCAGCTCCCCAGAACGACGGGAAGGCACCCCCCGCAACGACGAAAGGGGCCTGGTCCGGAACCTTCAGTCCCGTTCGGCGGGCGCCCGGACGTCGACCACGTCGGCCTGGGCGGTGGCGAGGATGTCGGTGATCTCGTCGCCGACGAGCTCCTCGCGATCCAGGAGAGCGTCCCGGAGAGCCTCGACAAGGTGGACGTTGCCGGCGAGGAGGCCCGCCACGCTGTCCTTCTCCTCTGTCAGGAGGCCGTCGACGTCGGCCCGCAACGCCTCGTCGGCGAGCACCTTCTGCACGAGGTTCTGGTCCACGGCGGATCCCGCCGCCTCCAGGGAGACGAGCGAGCTGCCCATCCCGCAGGCGCCGACCATCTGGGCGGCCAGGGTGGTGGCCGCCTGCAGGTCGCCGGAAACCCCCGTGCCGGACTCGCCGAAGAAGAGCTCCTCGGCGGCCATGCCGCCGAAGCTGATCTGCAGGAGGGCGACGAGCTCCGAACGGGTCTTCGTCCAGCGCTCCTCGCTGTCGGAGTGGCCGAGAAGACCGAGGGCCGCCCGCCGCTTCACGATGGACAGGATCTCGAGGCGCCGACCCCGCCCCACCAGCCAGGCGACGACGGCGTGACCCGCCTCGTGGGTGGCGATCGCCCGCCGCTCCGCTGCCGTGTAGGACACGGGGTGGGCGACTCCGATCTCTTCTGTGAGCTTCGCCCTGTTCACGTCCGCCCAGTCGAGGGTGACGCGGCCGTCGCGCAGCGCCCACACGAGCGCCTCGTTCAGGAGGTGCTCGATCATGACCGGCGTGTAGCCCATGGTCATGGCCGCCAGTTGCTGGCGCCGCGCGGGGTCGTCGAGGGCGGAGTCGTGCGCCTTCGAGCCGAGGTAGAAGTCGATGATGTCGCGCCGACCGGTGAGCGACGGGGGGTCGAAGTGGATGATGCGGTCGAAGCGACCCGGTCGCAGCAGGGCGGGGTCGAGGGAGTCGGCCCTGTTCGTAGCGGCGATGAGGAGCACGTTCGCATACGGCGGCCGTGGCCGGCGGAGACCGCGACCGTCGGGCAGGAAGCGGTTCAGGCGCTCGATGAAGGCCCCGGCGACCTTGCCCCGCCACGTCGGGGAGTCGAAGCTCTGCATCTGCACAAGGAGCTCGTTGATGGCGCTCCCGAGGTCCCCGGGCCCGGTGGCCGCGTCGACCCTGGTGCCACCGGGGGTGTCCGGGGTGGATGTGGACGTCGCTCCGGCCCCGGGAACGGCCCGGCTCACACCGGAACGGGAGAAGCCGATGGCGTCCACCTCCTCGATGAAGCCGATGGCCCCGCCTTCCTGGCGGGCGGTCTTGCGCAGGGCCTTGAAGAACGAGCGGAGCTTGCGGGCGGTGGCGCCCTGCCAGGACGAGTGGAAGGCCGTCGCCGAGGCGAACAGGAACGGCACTCCCGCCTCTTTCGCCATCGCCTTCGCGAGGTAGGTCTTGCCCGTGCCCGGCGGCCCCTCGAAGAGCACGCCCCTGCGCGGATTGCCGCCCAACTGGTCCTGGAACGTGGCATAGCCGAGGAAGAGGTTGAGGGTGCGGACCGCCTCCTCCTTGACGACGTCGAGGCCCTTGACGTCGTCAAGGGTGACGTCGATCTGGTCGGGACGGAAGACGACGTGGGGGCTGCGGCCTGTGCCCAACATCGGGAGGACGAGGACGACGCCGAGGATCACGACCAGGGCGATGCCCGGCAGCCAGAGCATGGCGTCCGCGGGCAACGACGGCAGTCCCGGGGCGACCGGGTTCCCGCTCAGCCAGCGCACCCACAGCCAGGCGGCGAGGGGCGCGAGGACGACCAGGAGCTTCAGGAGCCGGCGCCGGCGAGCACGTTCCCGGCTGCGACCGACGTCAGCCGCGCCTCTGTCGATGATGTGCGCGGATCCCAGATCGCTCGTGGCCATGGCACTCCAACTCGTCCGCCGGTCGGGGGACTTCGACCGGGCTCCCTGCCTGCCACGCTACGTGACATTTCCACCCCGGCCCCCGGTTCTCCTGCGCCGGGGCGGCGTAGATGGGTAGCAGGTAGGGTCACGGATGGGTCGCAGGTCCTGGACGCGCTCTCCCCGGAGGCCGGCATGGAAGTCGCCGCTCTCATGAATCAGAACGTGGTCACGGTCGCCGTGGCGGCCTCCGTCAACGATGCTGCCGCCGCCATGGACGCCGCCGGGATCGGGGCCGTCCTCGTCACGGACGGCGACCGCGTCCGAGGGGTGTTCACGGAACGTGACGTCATCCGGGCCCTGGCCGGCGGGGCCGACCCCGCGGCGCGACCGGCGAGCGAGTTCATGACGAGCGACGTGGTCACGATCGCCCCCGCTGCCGGCCTCGACGAAGCGGCCCGTCTCATGGCGGGCGCCCGTGTCCGTCACCTCCCCGTCGTCGACGACTCGGATCATCTCGTGGGCCTCCTCTCCATGCGGCGCCTCATCCGCTGGAGCGTCCGGGAGATGGCCGCCGACGACGTGGGGGAGATCGTGCATTTCGAGCTCTCCCAGCGGGTCCTGTCCCTGGTGCACGACATCGGGGCGTGAGCGGTCGGCGCCGGAGAGGGCGGGACTTGTCCGCCCCCCGGGGCCGACCTAGGTTTGCCGGGCGCCGCACGTCCGTCCACAGGAGGCACCGATGGCAGACGAAGCCCCCCAGGGCATCCCGGAAATCCCCGCAGACGCCGACATGAAGCAGGTCGTGCCGCTTCTCATGAACGGCATGGCCGACGCCTACGACGCGTCCAAGGGTGTCGAGGCCGTCGTGCAGTTCGACTTCGGCGACGACGGTCAGTGGTACCTCACGCTGGGCTCCGACGGCGCCACGGCGACAGAGGGGACGGCGGAGAACCCGCGCATGACGATGTCGGCGGCATCCCGCGATTTCGTCGACATGATCACGGGCAAGGCCGACGGCCAGCAGATGTTCATGACCGGCAAGCTCCGCATCGCCGGCGACATGATGTTCGCCATGCAGATGCAGGGCCTCTTCAAGGCCCCCGAGGGCCTCGGAGGCTGACGGCGCGACTTCGGAGGCTCACAACGCACGCCGGCGGGGTAGGGGGTCCCCGCCGGCACGCTGAGCGCTGCAAGGCGCCCAGCGACGTCACAAGCAATGTCACAGTGAGGTCTGGCCCTCCCACCCCGGACCATCCCCGGCTCTCCTGGGCGTCGCGGGGAGAATGGGGGTCTCACCTTCCCCAGCGCCCCGAGGTCCCCGAATGAGCGCCCTACCGCAACCAGCCACCCCGCCGGTGCCGGCAACCCCGCTCCCCACCCGGCGGGACTGGCTGGAGGCCGCCCAGGCCCGCTCCGTCTGGCTCGACGCCGTGCCCGGCCTGCGCGCGATGTCGGGCCAGCTCCACGCCCAGAACCGCTCCCTGCGCCAGGCCGTGGCCCGTCAGGCCGGCCGACTCGTCTCCGACGCCCGCACCCGGGACCGTGTCGTGCGCACCGCCGAGGTGGGCTTCGAGCTCGTGGCCCAGCTCATCGCCCTCGCTCTCGACCTGCGCGACGCCGCCCGCGCCGCCGACGAGCCGCTCCTGGGGTGGTGGCGCCGCCAGCGGGTGGACGCCGGTGACGTGCGGCGCCGTGTCCTCGAGGAGGGCTTCGACCCCGAGGCCCGGGCCCTGCGCCTCGCCGCAGAGCGCCTCGCCGGCGCCGACCCCATCCGAGGCGCCGCCGCCCGGCGCCTGCGTATCACCGCCGAGTCGCTCGGGCCCACGTTCGTGAAGTTCGGCCAACTCCTCGCCTCCGCCGAGGGCCTTTTGCCCAACGAGGTCGTGGCCGAGTTCGGCCGCTGCCGCGACGAGGTCCGCCCCGAGCCCACCGCCCGGATCGTGGAGGAGATCGAGGCGGCCCTCGGGCGTGTCGGAAGCGTGTTCGCGTCCTTCGACCCCACCCCGATCGCGGCGGCATCCATCGCCCAGGTGCACGCCGCCGTGCTTCCCGACGGCCGTGACGTGGTCGTGAAGGTGCGCCGGCCCGGAATCGCGTCGTGCATCCGCCGCGACGTCGCCGTCCTGTCCCGTCTCGCCGCCGCCGCCGCCCGCGTGGACAAGATCGACCTTGTGAACCTCCCCGGCCTCGTCTCCCTCTTCGCCGAGACGGTCCTGGAGGAGATGGACTTCCGCCTCGAGGCGGAGAACATGATCGACTGCGCCCTCGCCGTCGAGGACGCCGGCCTCACCGAGGTCGTCGTCCCTCACCCCGAGCCGGGCATGGTGACCCAGAGCGTCCTCGTCATGGAACGCATCCACGGCCTCCGCTTCCACGACGCCGAGTCGATGGCCGCCGCCGGCGTGGACGTCACCCGCATGCTCCAGGTCGGCCTCCAGGCCGTGATCGAAGGGGCCACGATCTACGGCATCTTCCACGCCGACCTGCACGCCGGCAACGTCCTCGCCCTCCCCGACGGGCGCTTCGGCCTCGTCGACTTCGGGATCGTGGGTCGCCTCGACGACGAGCGACGTACAGGCCTCGCGCACTGGCTCATCGCCCTCGCCTCCGACGACCTCCCCATGCAGATCCGCTCCCTGCGCGACCTGGGGGCGTTCCCTGACGGCACCGACGTCGAGGAGCTCGCCGGGGCCGTCGAAGCGGCCCTCCCGTCCCTGGCGGACATGGAGGAGCGCAGCTTCGACGAGCTCGTGAGCCGCTTCGAGCTCGTCCTGGGCGTCCTCGAGGCCGCCGGCATGCGCCTCCCGCGCGAGATCGCCCTCTTCTTCAAGGACGTCCTCCACCTCAACGGCACGACGCGGGCGCTCGTGCCCGACCTGAAGCCCTTCGACGAGGTGGACGCCGCCGTCGCCGACTTCCGGGCGAAGTACGACCTCGCCTGAGCATCTCTCTGGCGAGATCGCCCCGAACCCGCCGCCGAGGGCGCCAAAGGGATGCCGTTGTCCCGGAATTCCGGGACAACGGCTTCACTTCAGGCCGGGCGCACCCGTGGCCGGGGTAGACGACGGGTGTCGGGGCGCATGAAACGGGCGGCCGGGAGACCCAAGGACCTGATCGAGGTCGAGATCCTCGCCGCGCTCCGGGACGAGCTCGCCGGTGGCGCCGACTCCCGCGGGTAGCCCGTGGAGGACGCCGCCCGCGGCACGCCCTGGCGTCATACCCGTTCGATGGCGTACCCCCACCTGGGCAGGACGTCCCACTCACCCGCCCAGTGCTCCACGTAGGCGGTATCGAGATCGTGACCGACGAGCGGGAGGGAGTGGACGTCGAGTTCGTCCCGGGGGGAAGCCACCCACGGATCCGCGAGTGGTACTGAAATGACGGCATGCCGTCATTTCAGTACCACTCGCAGCAGAGGACGCTCGCCGCCGGGCGCGACCGCGGCCAGTGCCCGGGCCCGTTGCCTCCCCGCTCCCTACTTCTTGGCGCCCGCGCGCACGGAGCGGGAGATCACGAGGCGCTGGATCTCCGAGGTGCCCTCGAAGATCGTGTAGATCTTCGCGTCGCGGGCGAAACGCTCGACGGGGAAGTCCTTGCAGTAGCCGTAGCCGCCCAGGATCTGGATGGCCTGCTCGGTCACTCGCACGGCCGTCTCAGAGGCGAAGAGCTTCGCCTTGGAGCCCTCGGCGTTCTCGAACTTCATGCCCTTGCGGGCCATGACCGCAGCCCGCCAGGTGAGGAGGCGGGCGGCGTCGATCTGGGTGGCCATGTCGGCGAGCTTGAAGGCGATCCCCTGGTTCTCCACGATCGGGCGGCCGAACTGCTCGCGCTGCTCGGCGTAGTCGCGGGCGAACTCGTAGGCCGCCCGGGCGATCCCCACGGCCTGCGCGGCGACAGCCGGCCGGGAGCTCTCCAGCGTGGAGAGGCCCCCGGAGCGCCCCGTGGCCGCCCCGGAGCGGGCCCGCTCCAACTTGTCCTTGAGCTTGTCGGGACCGCCGAGGAGGTACTCCATCGGCACCCGCACGTCGTCGAAGTTCACCGACGCCGTGTGCGACGCCCGGATGCCGTGCTTGCGTTCCTTCTTGTTCTGAGAGAGGCCCGGCGTGCCCTTGGGCACCACGAAGTAGGCGTGGCCGCGGTGGCCCAGCGCCGGATCGACCGTGGCGACGACGACGTGGACGTCTGCGATGCCGCCGTTGGTGATGAACTGCTTCGTGCCGTTGATCACCCACTCGTCGCCGTCCTGGACGGCCTTGGTGCGGATGGCGGCGACGTCGGAGCCGGCGCCGGCCTCGGTCATGCACCAGGCCGAGAGCTTGAGGTCCTCGGGAGTCCCGAAGCACTCCGGCACCCACTTCGCGATCTGTTCGGGCGTTCCGTTGGCGGTGAGGCCCATGACGCCGAGGAGCGTGCCCACCATCGAGAGGGCGATGCCGGCGTCACCCCAGAAGAGCTCCTCGTTCGCGATGGCCAACTGCAGGCCGGACTCCTCCATGGCGCACTGGAGCCAGAACTCCATGCCGTAGATCCCCGCTTCGGCCGCCTTCTTGATGACCGGCCAGGGGGTCTCCTCGGTCTCGTCGTAGTGCTCGGCGTTCGCCCGCATCTCCTTCTCGGCGAACTCGTGCAGCCACGACTGGATCTCGAGGACTTCGTCGGGAACCTGGAACATGGGGGTCACCTCATGGTTGGAGGCGTCGGGCCGGCGATCGTGCCCGCGCTCTGCGGCTCAGGTGAGGTTTCTTGACTGAACGGTCAAGTTCCTGCCGGGGAGTGTAAGCGCACGCTCACCCGGGGAACAACCCTTCGCGGCTGCCATGCTTGAGCGATGCGTCATGTGCACGTGGGGACTTCCGGTTTCGCCTACCCCCCCTGGCGGGGCGAGGGCCGCTTCTACCCCGAAGGCCTCCCCCAGACCCGGTTCCTCACCTACTACGCGGGCCGCTACGACACCGTCGAGATGGACGGCACCTGGTACCGGATGCCGTCGGAGAAGACCGTCGCCACCTGGCTGGAGCGCACCCCCGAGGGGTTCCTCTTCGCCCCCAAGGCCCACCGCGAGATCAGCCACTTCCGCCGCCTGAAGCCCGAGGCGCTCGACACGACGGCGTTCCTCGCGGGCCGGCTCGCACCCCTCGCCGCCGCCGGGCGCCTCGGGCCCGTCCTCCTGCAACTCCCGCCGAACTTCCGCCGCCACGACGAACGCCTCGACAGCTTCCTCGCCGCCGCCCCGACAGGCCTCCGCTGGGCCGTGGAGTTCCGCCACGACTCCTGGCACGACCCCGACGTCGAAGACATCCTCCGCGGCCACGACGCCGCGTGGGTGGCCGCCGACACCGACGACGCGGATGCCCAGCGGCACGACACCACCGGTTTCCGCTACGCCCGCCTCCGCAAGAGCGCGTACCCCGAGAGCGCCCTCGCCGGCTGGGCGACGTGGTGCCGGGAGGCGGCCGCGGCCGGCCAGGACTGCTTCGTGTACCTGAAGCACGAGGACGACGGCGCCCCCTGGCTATGGGCCGACCGCCTCCTGGAGCTCGTCGGCGAGGAGCCGGCTCCCCAGGACTGACGAGCACCCCCGAGCCCCAACCCGGCCCGGCGGGGTGAGGGGCCCCCGCCGGACACGCTCAGCGCCGCCAAGCCCAAACCCGTCCCCGAGCCCCAACCCAGGGGCCGGCGGGCTGAGGGGCCCCCGCCGGACACGCGCAGCGCCGCCAAGCCCAAACCCGTCCCCGAGCCCCAACCCAGGGGCCGGCGGGCTGAGGGGCCCCCGCCGGACACGCG
>CAYJLW010000022.1:37292-52686 GCA_964370965.1 uncultured Acidimicrobiia bacterium
TGAGGGGCCCCCGCCGGACACGCGGAGCGCCGCCACCCACCAAACCCACCCCCAACACGCAACCCAAGGGCCGGCGGGGTGAGGGGCCCCCGCCGGACACGCGGAGCGCCGCCACCCACCAAACCCACCCCCAACACGCAACCCAAGGGCCGGCGGGGTGAGGGGCCCCCGCCGGACACGCGGAGCGCCGCCAGGCGCGGAGCAATGTAACTGCAAGAATCACCCGATGAACGGGCGTGAGGGGAACACCTGGCGGCGGTTCCTGCCCGTGGCCGTGTGGGCAGCCGGCTACCGGCGGAAGTGGCTGCGCGGCGACGTCCTCGCCGGGGTCACGACCGCCGCCATGCTCGTCCCCCAGGCGATGGCCTACGCCCTCCTCATGGACCTGCCCGTCATCGTGGGCCTCTACGCCGCCATGGTCCCCCTCGCCGCGTATGCCACCTTCGGTCCCACCCGCCAGCTCTCGGTGGGCCCCGAGTCCCTGGTGTGCCTCATCAGCGTCACCGCCCTGCGCCCCCTGGCCGGGGCGGACGACAGCCGCTACCTCGCCCTAGTCGTGGCCACCACCCTCGTGTCCGGGGTCGTGCTCCTCGTGATGGCGGCCGGGCGCCTCGGCTTCCTCGTCAACTTCCTCTCGGACCCCGTGATCACAGGCTTCACGGCCGGGGCGGCCGTCACGGTGATCGCCGGCCAGCTCGGGCCCCTGCTCGGCTTCCCCGTGCCCGGGAGCAAGTACGTCGCCACGATGCTGGGCGACGTCGTGAACAGCATCGGGGCCGCGAACCCATGGTCGCTCGCACTCGGAGCGGGTGCCCTCGCTCTCATGCTCACCGGGGCCCGGCTCCGACCGACGTTCCCGGCCCTCCTCGCTGTCGTCGGTGTCGCCACCGCCGTGGTGTGGGCCTGGGGGCTCGACGCGGACGGCGTCCGGGTCGTGGGTCACGTCCCCCGCACGTTCCCCGTACCGGCCCTGCCCCGGATACCCGGCGGAGACGTCGGAGACATCGTGGCCGTGGCCGTCGCCGTCGCCGCCATCGGCTTCGTGCAGTCGATCTCCGTGGCCCGCATCGCGTCCCGGCGCAACCGCGAACGCCTCGACCCCACAGCCGAGCTCGTGGGCCTCGGCCTCACGAACGTCATCTCGGGCCTCTTCCAGTCCTACCCCGTCAGCGGCGGCCTCTCCCGCAGCGCCGTGAACATCGCCGCCGGCGCCCGCACGCAGCTCGCCTCCCTCGTCGCCGCCGGCGCCGTCGCCCTCACGCTCGCCTTCTTCACACCCGCCCTCGCCCCCATGCCCAAGTCCGTCCTCGCCGCCCTCGTGATCTTCGCCGTCCTCGGCATGCTCCACCCCAGCCACTTCCGGCGCATCGCCCGCCTCCGCCCCAGCGACGGCACGACCGCCGTCGCCGCCTTCGCCGCCACCGTCCTGCTCGGCGTCGAGGTCGGCATAGTCGTCGCCGTGGCGATCTCGCTCCTGAACGTGATCCGGCGCACTGTCCGCCCAGAGGTGGTCATGATCGGTCGCCTCCCCGGCACCACCGTGTACCGCAGCATCGACCGCAACCCCCAGGTGCGCACCGTCCCGGGCCTCGTGATGATGCGCATCGGCGCACCCCTCTACTTCGCGAACACGACGTTCGTCGTGGACACCATCTACGAGACGGAACGCGCATCGGACCCGCCGTTGTGGGCCTTGATACTGGACTGCCGGGCCGTCACCACGATCGACGCCACCGCGGGCGAGGCGCTCCTGGGCGTGGCGGAGGACCTCCGGCGCCGCGGCGTCGTCCTCGGCTTCAGCACGCTGATCGGCCCCGCGATCGACGCCCTGCGCCGTGTCGGCGTCGTCGACGTCGTCGGCGAGGAGCACCTCTTCCTCAACAACGACGCCGCCGTCGAGCACCTCGTCTCCGTGCACGAGAGCGGGGCGAGGGCGTCTCCCGCCTGCGGGCCGGCATGACGGGGTTGGAGGCTCACGCCCGACGTACGTGAGGTGTGAGCCTCCAACCTGTCCGGGTCAGATTCCGAGGCCGCCCGCCGCCGATGCCGCCGGCGCCACGAGGGCGGCGGGCGCCACTGAAGGCGTGTAGCTCGTGGCTTCGATCGTCACGGTGCCGTTGGAGTAGAAGAGCACCCCGCCGGCCTTCGCCACGCAGAGGCGGATGTCCGGGGAGATCGCCGTGGCCGGGGCGTTCAGGCAGAGCCCCGGCTGGCCGACGTACGTGGCCTCGGAGATGCGGGCTCCGGGAACGAGGAAGAGGCCCACGAGCTCGTCATGGACGTGAGGGCTCAACAGCATCGTCGTGGCGTCGGCGTCGGAGCCTCCGACGGGGTGGCAGCCCGCGGAGACGCCTCCCGTGGACGCGCACGCGGTCGCCGATGCCGGATCGAGCGTGAAGTAGAGCTGGACCTGCACGCCGGCCGCCGAGGTGTCCAGGCGACCCCGGGGCGGGGCGACCGAGAGGCTGGCCCCGTTGGTGTAGGGGCTGCCGGTGATCGTGTAGTCCGCGGCGAACGTGGAGGTGGCGATCTTGGGGAGATCGTCGACGAACACGGAGAGGCCCGACGGCTCCGGCGACTTCAGGTAGGAGACCTCGCTGTTGCGGTCCCGGAACTGGCACGCGGGAAGGAACAGCGACACAAGGAGGACCACGGCGACACCGACGCGCATCGATCGGGCCATGGTCGTCGTCCCCCTCGGAGGCAGCTACGCTCGGCCCCCAGCTGGGGCGAGCATAGAGGCCTGAGGGGGGCGTCCATGACAGCAGCCATCGCCCGGTCCTGCTTCCGGCACAGGGTCGTCGTACTCCTCGTGACTGCGGTGCTGCTCGCCCTGTCGGCGTTCGTCCTTCCCGACCTCGGACGGTCCCTGCAGAGCGCCGGCCTCGTCACGATCGACGGCTCCCAGTCGGCCGCTGTCGCCGAGATCCAACACCGCGACTTCCAGCTCTCCTACGAGATCGCCAACGTCGTCTTCACGTCCGACAAGCTGCGCGCCACCGACTCCGAGTACCAGAAGATGGTCGTGGCCACCACCCGACTCCTCACGACCGAGTACCCGTACCTCTTCGGCGTCCCCACAGTGCCCTATGGCAACAAGCTCCTCGAGAAGGCGCTCATCGGCCGCGACCACCGCACCGCCATGGCGCGCCTGGCCGTGTACGGCCGGCCCACCCACGTCCCCGACAGGCTGGAATCGGCGGAGACCCTTCTCGACCGGCTCTCGGAGGGGCGCCTCCCGACGGACCTGAAGCAGCCCGCGGCGGCCGCGGCCATGAGCGAAGCGGGCAAGGCCGCCGACTACGGAACCTTCCTGGAATCGCTGAAGAAGCTCCAGGCGGACACGGGCATCAAGGCGCACCTCCTGTCGCCCACCCTCGCCTCGGACCAGGTGACGGGCACGGCCGGTGACGGCGTGAAGACGGCCATCATGTGGGCGATCGTCCCCGTCGTCGTCCTCCTGTTGCTCGCCGTGGGTTACGGCGGCGGTCTCGTCCCCGTCCTGGTCACGCCCCTGGTCACGCTCGTGCTCAGCCTGGGCGCCGTCACGCTGCTGGGCCAGGTCGTGACCCTCAACGTCTTCGGCGTGGGCACCCTCGCCCTGATCAGCTTCGGGCTCGGCCTCGACGTCGCTCTCTACGCGTACAGCCGCTACAAGGCCGAAGCCGACGGCGCCGAGACCCGCGAAGAAGCGATCGGGATCACCGGCGCCACGTCCATCAGGGCGATCGTCGGCGGTTCCCTCGTCGCGGCCCTCGCCCTCGTGCCCATGATCCTGATGCCGGCCATGACCTACAGGTCGTTCGCGATCGCCGGCATCGTGACCCTGGTCATCCTGGCCGCTGTGGGTCTCTTCTTCCTCCCTGCGTTCCTGGGGCTGTGCGGCGGCCTCGCCTTCGCGGGCAAGCTGCCCTGGCACGACGAAGGCTCCGACGCCGGACAGTGGCGCCTCGCCAAAGTGGTCGGCGCCATCATGCGCCGACCCCGCACCATGGGCGCCGTCGCCATCGTGATCGGCGTCCTGTGCGCCCTGCCCGCCCTCAAGATCCTCCCCGCCACGGGCACCACGGACCTCCTGCCGCCCGACGCCAGCCAGGCCGTCGCCGCCGAGAGCGTGCAGAAGGCGTTCGACACCGGGGTGATCACGACGGCATGGGTGGTCGTGGACGCCAACGCCGACATCCTGCGTTCCGTGCCCACCTACGAGAAGGCGATCGACCTCGAACGCCGGATCGCCGCCGACAAGGACACCTACGCCGTGTTCGGCCCCGCGGACTACATCGCCACGGTCGCCGCGGTCGCCCCCGTCGGCGGGCCGGAGGTCAACAAGGCGCTGGCGGCGCTGCGCGACCGCGACATCGGCGCCCTGGAAAAGCTCCTGGCGCCCAGCCCGGACACGCCCCAGAAGTCGCCCACGAAGGCCGAGGAACGTGCCGACCAGCTCGAGTCGGCGGACTTCGCCCTCGATGCCCTCCCGGGCGTCGGGGCCACACTGCGGGGCGTGATCGACGGCGCCGGCTACATGCTCACGGTGATGCCGAAACCCGGCGCCAACAGCCAGGCGGCCAACCGCTACGTCGAGCGGCTCCGCCGCTACGCCGGCGCCGAGTACGCGGAGTACGGCCCGCACGTCTTCACCCCCGGGGGCCACGCGCTCGTCGGGGGCATGGTCGCCCAGGGCGTCGACGCCTCCCGGGCGACGCGCCGCTGGCTCCCGGGCGTCCTGGCGCTGATGGGCCTCGTCGTCCTGTTGGCCCTCACGCTCCTGCTGCGCTCGTTCCTGGGCGCCCTGCTGGCGGTCCTCGCCGAGTTCCTCGTCGTCTTCGGCGCCTTCGGCACGCTCGTGGCCATGTTCCAGTGGGGCTGGCTGGGATACCCGAAGACCGGCTTCGTGGAGGCAGAGGTGCCGATGCTGCTCCTGCCGGTGCTCGTCGCCTCCCTCACCGTGCACCTTTCCCTCTGGCTGTTCCGGATCCGGGAGATCCCCCCGGACGCCACCGCTCGCCGCGAGTTCCTCGTCGTCGTCACCAAGGTGGCCCGGGTCGGCTTCGTGGGTTCGGCTGTCCTCTTCGTCCTCTTCGCGTTCACGGCCCGTTCCGACTCGGTGTTCCTGGCGCAGATGGGGGTGGGCCTCTGCGCCATGATCGCCCTCGACTTCCTGCTCGTGCGCCTCCTGCTCATCCCTGCGGCCGTGGGCCGCTTCGGCCGCCGCCTGTGGTGGCTGCCCGGGCCCGTCAACCGCCACCTCCCCGGCCCCACCTACGTCCCGCCCCCGGAGTAGCGCGCAGCGGTGTGCGGGGTCATCCCCCCTGGGCACCGCTCTGGGCGTTGGGGACGACCCGTGCCGCCCCGTCACGCGCCCGCCCGGGCGGGCGGTCAGCGGCCCGTAGCGTGAGGGGCGGCTCCGCCGGCCCGGACCGGACTGTGAGCAGGACGGCGGTGGGGTCACGAGGGGGTCCAAGGCGGGACGCAGCCCCCCCCCTTGAAGCGACGGTACGCCGTCACGCGACAGCCAGGCCGGCAGCGGACGGCGAGCGGCTCCCGAGGCCGGGCTTCGCCCGGCCGGAACGGCGCCCGGGCCGGACGGCGCCCGGGTCTCGAAGGGGGGAGTCCAAAGGGGGGAGCTCGCTCCCCCCTTTGAGAGTCAGTACGGGTACCACCAGTCCTTGCGCTCGACCCTGGGGTCGATGTGTACGTGCTTGGTCTCGCGGAACTCCTCGAGGCCCTCGGGCCCGAGTTCCCGGCCCCGCCCGGAGAGGCCGCAGCCGCCGAAGGGGCCGGCGTCGTTGTCGGTGAGGGGGTCGTTGAACCAGACGGTGCCCGCCTGCAACTCCCGCATGCAGTAGAGGATGGTGTCGAGGTCCTTCGTGTAGACGTTGGCGCCGAGGCCGTAACGGCTGGAGTTCGCCGCCGCCACCGCCTCGGCCACGCTCGCCACCTTGGTCACGGGCGCCACGGGCCCGAACGTCTCGGCCACCATGAGGTCGCAGGCCGGGTCGGGGTCGACGAGGACTGTGGGGGCGTAGAAGTAGCCCTGGTCGCGTGCGGTGCGGTCGCCGCCGGCGACGACACGGGCCCCGGCGGCCACGGCAGTGGCCACCTGGGCCTCCACCCGCCCCCGGGCGCCGGCGTCTATGAGGGGCCCCATGTCGGTGTCCGGATGCAGGCCCGGGCCCACGCGTACCCGGCGGGCGGCGTCCGCCAGGGCCTCCACGAACTCGTCGTGGACGGAGTCGAGGACGTAGAAGCGCTCCGCCGACGTGCACACCTGGCCGGTGTTCAGGAACGCCGCCCAGGCCGCTCCCTCGGCGGCGACACCGACGTCGACGTCAGGGCAGACGATGAAGGCGTCCTTGCCGCCGAGCTCGAGGTGGACGCGCTTCATGTCGTCGGCGGCGAGGCGGGCGATGTCCTGGCCCACCTTCGTGGAGCCGGTGAAGGCCACCCCGGTGACATCGGGGTGGGCGACGAGGGCGTGGCCGGCGTCCCCGGCCCCCACGACCACGTTGCACACCCCGCCCGGGAGGACGTCCGCAAGGCAGAGCCGGGCGAAGGCGACCGTGGACAGGGGGGTCTTCTCCGAGGGCTTCGCCACGACCGTGTTGCCGGCGGCGAGCGCCGGGGCCACCTTCCACGCCAAGAGGAGCAGCGGGTAGTTCCACGGCACGATGCAGGCCACGACGCCGAGGGGTTCCTTGAGGACGACGGCGAACTGGTGGGGCTCCACCGGGGGCAGGACCCGCCCCTCCTCGTTGCGGCCCAGCTCGGCGTAGTAGTCGAAGCAGGCGGCGCTCCAGCCCATCTCGTCGGTGTTCTCGACGAGGGGCTTGCCGCCCTCCAGGGTCATGAGGCGGGCGATCTCCCCGGCGTGCTCCCGGATGCGGGAGGCGACGGCGTGGAGCATCTCGGCCCGCTCGGCGGCACCTGTCGCCCGCCACCAGTCACGTTGGGCACGCCGGGCTGCGACGACGGCGGCATCGACGTCGGCGGCGTCCGCCTGCGGGCCTTCGGCGAGGACCTCCTCGGTGGCCGGGTCGACCACGGTGAGGGGCGCCCCCCCGCCGGTCACGGCGTCACCGTCGATGCGACAGACGATCTCCTCCATCCGGGGGACGATAGCGACGCCGTCCCCATCCCCCGGCCGTCGGGTGCCACCGGGCGCGCGGATGGCGCACGCCGCGCGGTGGCGGGCGGGAGCGGGGCACGGGAGAAGTGATGCCGCGAGCTCAAAGTGAAGCCGTTCTCCCGGTAATCCGGGAGAACGGCATCACTTTGGCCGAGTCTCGCGAGGGGCCGGCCGGCCCGGTGGAGCCGCGTGGGTGCGGCCCCGGGGTGCCCGGTACCCGAGAAGCGCGCCTCCCGTGAGCGACCCCGGGGCGTGTGGGTACCCTCAGAGGCGTGACCGAGACGATCACCGCCGATCCCGAGGTCGTCCACGAGGAGATCTCTGCGGACGTCGCCATGCCCGACGTCCCCTGGGTGGTCATCGTCTGGAACGACCCCGTCAACCTCATGTCCTACGTCACGTACGTGCTCCAGAAGCTCTTCGGCTACCCCCGGGACAAGGCCACCAAGCTCATGCTCGACGTCCACCAGAAGGGCAAGGCGGTCGTCTCCAACGGCACCCGGGAGAAAGCCGAGCTCGACGTCTCCCGCCTCCACGCCCACGGCCTCTGGGCCACGATGCAGAAGGACCGCTGAGGCGTCCGCCTCGCCCATGATCATGCGCCGGCCGATCCGCGCCGCCGGGGACGGCAAGGTGGAGATCCGCCTCGACACCCACGAGGTCGGCCTCCTCGATCACCTCCTCGGAGAGCTCCGCGTGATCATCGAGGACCCCGACGCCGCCGGCCCTGACGCCGCCCGCCGTCTCGAACCCGCCGCCCACCCCGACGACCCGCTCGCCGAGGACGACTTCCGGGCCCTCGCCGGGACGTCCCTCAGGGACGACCGTCGCCGGGCCGCCGCCGCCTTTGCCGCCACCCTGGAGCGGGGCCGGGACCGCAGCGGCGGCTGCCGGGTGACCCTGTCCCCGGAGGAGGTCGAGGCGTGGCTCACCTCCGTGAACCACCTCCGCCTCGCCCTCGGGTCCGTCCTCGGTGTCACCGAGGACATGGCCGTCGAGGAGGTCCCCGAAGACGACCCCCGCCGCCCCCAGCTCGCCGTCTACCACTGGCTCACGTGGCTCCTCGACGGCGTTGTGGAAGTGCTCATGTAGGGATCGCGGACCCTGTTGTGTCGAGCTCCTCGGGTCGGTGATGGCACGGCCGTCACAGACCGGGCCGGGCACGTGTCCCCCCGCACGTAGCTACGTATGTCGATGCGTCATCGGCGTTGAAGCTGGTGATCGAGGAGACGGGATCCGATCGAGCGGCACTTGTCTGGGACGCGTCGGTCGTCCTCGCGCCAGTCGCCCTGATCGTGGTCGAAGGACGCTCCGCGCTGGCAGCGGCCCGGCGCAACGTACGCCTCAGCGCCGCCCAGCACCGCACGGCCAAAGGCGCGTTCGGCGCGCTCACCGACGGGCTCGCCATCGTCGAGGCCTCCGGGGACCTGATCGCATTGGCGGCGAACCTCGCAGAGCAGGAAACGCTGCGGGGATACGGCGCAGTCCACTTTGCCACAGCACTCACGGTCGAGGCCACGGTGCTCACGAACGCCGAAGCCGATCTGTGCGAGGCAGCACAGCGCCTGGGACTCCACGTCGCCAACCCGCTCGACCCCTGAGCCGTGTGGCCCGGCCTCGATCGTGCCTCGGCGGGAAGGTCCGCTCCAACGCCTCGATGGGGGTATTCGGCGTGTTGGTCATCGCGGTGTGAGTTCCCGACTGGCCGGGCCTCGGCTCAACTGAGCGGTAGTCAACTTGATCTGTATTCGTCATACCCGTGTGGACCACAACTACCGACGCTCACAACAGCAGGGAAGAATGTAGCTATACTCTTCGCTTTATGATAGCTACATCTCACGTCGAGGTCGGCGTGCGTGACTTGAAGAACAACCTCAGCAGGTACCTGGACCGCGTCCAAGACGGCGAGGAGGTCATCGTCACCGAACATGGGCGGCCGGTGGCTCGGCTCTCCGCGATTGACCACCCCAGCGACCGACTTGCCGCGCTCATCGCGTCGGGAGCCGTCCGCCCCCCGAAGAGCCAGGCACGACACCGCCCCGCTCGACGCATCAAGGCGAAAGGTTCGGTGAGCGACCTCGTCGCTGAACAACGACGGTGATCACCTACGTCGACACGTCCTCGCTCCTCAAGCTCCTCGTCGACGAGGACGGATCCGAGCGGGCCGAACTGATCTGGGATACCGCTGATGCGCTGGCATCGGTAGCCCTGATCGTGGTCGAAGGACGCTCCGCACTCGTCGCCGCACAGCGCAGCGGGCGCCTCGGCGCCACCCAGCACCGGCGGGCAAGAGACGAGTTCGCCAACCTCGTCGACGAACTCACCATCGTGGAGGTCACCGAGGCCCTCCTCGCGCAAGCGGCCGACCTTGCCGAAGAGGAGAGCCTGCGCGGCTACGACGCCGTCCACCTGGCAGCGGCCCTCACGGTCGAGGCAACGGTGCTGTGCAGCGCTGACACCGATCTGTGCAGCGCGGCCGGGCGGCGCGGACTCCACCTGGCAAACCCTCTGGATCAGTAGCCGGCGCGAGTAGGCGCCCGTCGATGTCAATCTGGAACGGCCAACACGCCCCATCCGCCGCCGCCCGGCGTCATAGTCCGCAGGATGTCACCGGCCCTCAACTGGATCGTGCACTCTTCGGGCAGGCGCTCCGCGAGGGCCTCGTCGCTGCCGGGCAGCAGCCAGTTCTCACCCGCCGCCCCGGGCTCCCCGTCGGCGAGCCCCCTCCGGCCGTGAGACCCGCCGCTCGGTGATGAGGCTCACCGTGACATCCTCCGGCACGAGCAGGTCGCGCTCGATGCCGTCACCTCCCCGAGCCAGACCCGCACCTCCGCTCCCCGCCCGGATCCGGCAGCGCAAAACCCGCATCGGATACGACCGTTCCAGCGCCTACACAGGCGTATCCCGGGTATTCGTCAACAGGCTCCACGCACTGCGCCGGTCAGCGACGAACGACCGTGACCGTGCATCGGGGCCCCGGAGCGCGAGCGAGACGGCCATCTGCGGTCACGAGCGGCACCTCGAGCGCCTCCGCCACCGCGACGTAGGTGGCGTCGTGGGCGCTGAGGTTGTCGCGCAGCTCCCAGATCCTGCTGAGCAGGCCTCTGACCCCCACGCGCTCGATCCCGAGGTGTCCCCAGGTCCCGATGGCCAGCGACGCATCCGCCGGCTCGACGTCGCCGCGGAGGACCTGGGAACGAAGCGCGTGCGCCACCTCGGAGTCGGCCAGGTGCGGACAGGCGATCGAGGCCTCGCTGAGCAGTGCCCTGGCCTCGCCGTCGTTGAGCAGCCCGAGCACTGCCGCCGAGGCGTCGATCACGATCACCGTTCGGCGCGCCCGTCCTCGACGTCGCCCACGATGGCTGCCGCGTCCACACCCAGGTCGGGAAGGTCCGCGAGCAGGGCGGGGTTGTCCGCCCGCCGAGCGATGATCGCCAGCTCCCGGGTGGCGAACGCCGAGACCGACAGCCCCTCACGGACAGCCAGCCGTTCGAGCCCCTCGCCGACCTCGTCCGGAACGTTCCGAAGGTACAGTGTCCTCATGTCGTGGAATGCTAGCATCACTGATGCAGATTGCGACAGCCGCCGATGTGCCGTGCGGGTGTGGACCACGCAGCCAGGCTCGACAGCGCCCGCTCCAGCGCTTCAATCGGCGTGTTCTTCGTATTCGTCACATAACCGAACACTCTGCACTCCGGTCACCGATCGAGATCGGCGATTCGAACGCGCTGTGCCGCGGATGCAAGGCGTCTCAGGTCGTCGGTGTCGCACGTGGCAATGACCGCCCCTCCGCGCAGGTCCGCGTCGGCCACGAGGAAGGCATCGATCGCCATCTCCGACCCGGCGCCGACCGTTCCGAGTAGCTGCCCGGCTCGCACGCCCGTGCGACTGTCGACAGCGTGGACCTCGACCCGCTCACGTCGCAGACCGGCGAACACGCCGGCATCAGCCGGTCGACCGCGGACCACCTCGGCGAGGACAGCCGCGACCGTTGCGATCGGCAGGTCCCGCGATCGCATCTCCATCACGAGTGCTCGGACCCGATCCCGGCGGAGGTCCGGCCCGTGGGCAACCGACGAGATGGCCTCGCTGTCGAGCAGGAGCACTCAACCGGCCTTCGCTGATCGGTCACCGGTGGATGCCCAGTCGTCCACGATGCGCGCGGCCCACTCGAGCGTCTCCGGGTCGACCGGGCCATGCTCGGCCTCGAGTTCGGCGAGCCACCCGTCGACAGCTCGGAGGTGCCGGAGCCGGGACAGATAGGCACCCACCGCTTGGTCGACCGTCGACGACAAACTCCGCGCATCGACGAGCGAGCGGAGCTCTTCGAGTTGCTCGGTGTCGAGTGTGAGCGTCACCTTCTCCTTCGGCATGGCCGTATGGTAGTACGTTCACACGTTTACTGCGACCGCCCGGCTCCGACCCTGATCGGCTTCCGTTCCGTCACGTCATGGAATCTCCCCATCCGCTGGGAGAGCCTCGGCGAGCTCGTCGTCGAGGGACACGTTCGACGCGTAGATCAGCCTCGCCATGACACGCTCTTGCATCACCGTCAACAGACTCGACGCCCTCGTCCAACCCTTGCAGCCGCGGACCTTCACCTCCTTCAGCCGAGACAAGATGCCGGCCAAGGAGGCCACTCGACCCTTACCCGCAGGGTACGACGGGGGTGCGACCGTAACCCAGGCGAGCCACGCAACCGACCCGGATCAGCCAGAAGGGGGCGAACCCCAGCCTCCCCCACCGGGCGTCAGCATGCGGAGGACGTCACCCGCCTTCAGTTGGATCGTGCACTTGTGGGGGAGGCGCTCGCCCCGGCTCTCATCGCCGCCGGGCAACAGCCAGTTCTCCCCCACCGCACCGGGCTCGCCGCCGGCGAGGCCCCATGGCTGCGAGACGCGTCGCTCGGTGATCAACGACACCGTCGCATCAGCCAGCACCTGGAGGTCACGCTCGATCCCCTCACCGCCCGGCGCCCACCCGGCGCCGCCGCTCCCTTGCCGGAGCCGGTAGCGCAGTACCCGTAGCGGGAACGCCCGCTCCAGCGCCTCGATGGGAGTGTTCATCGTATTCGTCATGCACGTGTGGATTCCCGACTGCCCCGGCATCGGCACCGCCGACCGGTGTCCTTCGTCGGCGGTGTTGGTCATCCCGGTGTGGACGCCGCTCATGCCCGCCCGAGGGGAATGACCGGGGCGGGCGGGCCGGCCCCCCTGGCCGCCCGCCAGGGTCTCGTAGTAGACGAAGGGCGCACCGCCGGGTGCGAGGCCGCCCACGAGGACGTTGTTCATCGTCCCCTGGGAAGCCGCCCCCACCCGCCCGGGGAAGATCCCCGCCAGCGCCCCGAGGAGGACGTCGGCGATGCGCTGGGACGCCTCCACGTTGCCCGCCCCCACCGGCGTGGGGAACCCGGCGGCGGCCACCGACCCTGCCGGGGCGACGACGTGGAGGAGCCGGGAGACGCCCCCGTTGCGGGGCAGGGTCGGATCGACCGCCGATCGCACGGCGAACTCCAGGCAGGCCCGGGTGACGGCCTCGACGGTGCTGGGCACGCCGGGCGTGGCGGCGCCCGTGCCCCCGAAGTCCGCCGTCACACCCGCCTCGTCGACGGCGACGGCGACCCGGACCGGGACGGCACCCCCACCGGCGGACTCGAGGACGTCCGCGAACCCGCAGCGCGCGCCCAGCGCGCCCGCCAGCGCGCTCCGGAGGCGCCGCTCGCCGTAGTCGCAGAGGGCGGACGTCGCCGCCGCCACGGCCACGGAGCCGTGGGTGCGGGCGACCTCGGCGAGGCGGCGGGCGCCGAGACGGTTCGCCCCCCACTGGGCATCGAGGTCCCCGGCCCGCTCCCCCGGTGTGCGCGTGTTGGCGAGGAGGAGGCGGCGGACGTCGTCGTCCCACACGCCGTCCCGCACGACCCGCACGGGCGGGATGCAGAGGCCCTCGGCGACCGAGTCCACGGCGGTGGCCGACAGGCTCCCGGGCACGCCCCCGCCGATGTCCGCGTGGTGGGCGCGGTTGGCGACGTAGCCGACCAGGCCGCCGGCGTCGTCGGTGACGGCGGCGACAAAGGTGACGTCGTTGAGGTGCGTGCCGCCCCGGAACGGGTCGTTCAGGGCGACCTGGTCGCCGGGGCCAAGGCCGGGAAAGGCGTCCAGCGCCGCCCGCACCGAGGCCGCCATGGAACCCAGGTGCACCGGGATGTGCTCGGCCTGGGCGACGAGCTCGCCGCCGGGACCGAAGAGGGCGCAGGAGAAGTCCGCCCGCTCCTTGATGTTCGCCGAGTACGCCCCTCGCCGCAGCGCCCCGCCCATCTCGTCGCAGACCCCCGCCAGGCGCGCCTGCCACACGGCCAGGGCGGCGGCCTCCGCCGTCGCGCTCACCGGGGCTCCAGCACGTAGTTGCCGACGCCGTCGACGCGCACCGTGAAGTCCTCGGGGACGAAGACCGTGTGGTCGTCCTCGGTGATCACGAGGGGCCCCGGGCCCTGTGTATCCCGGCCCGCCCCCGCTGCGCGCAGGACGTCGGCGACGGCGACGGGGGATGCCACCTCGGCGCTCGCCCGCCACGTGACGACCTCGACGGGGGCGCCGTCGCGGCGGTAGCCGTTGCGCGTCTCGTGCTCGGCGTGGAAGCGCTCGGCGACGTCCCCTGCCGTGTCCCCGGGGTGGACGTCGACGCCGATCTCGTGGCTCTGGCCCCGGTAGCGGCAGTCCACCCGCCGGGCGACGGCGGGTGCGCCGGCCCAGCGCACCTCCTCGGCAGCGGCGCCGGCCAGGGGTTCGAGGACGGCGGCGTCGAACTCGGCGGCGTCCCGGACGTCGGTGCGGGAGCGGTCGGCGCGCACCGGGGCGGCGAGGAGGCCGACAGCCGAGAGGAGCCCGGCGCGGGGCGGGACGACCGCCGCCCGGGCGCCCAGGGCGCGCACGAGGGCGGCGGCGTGCAGGCCGCCGGCGCCCCCGAAGGCGACGACGGCGAGCCCGGCCGGGTCGATCCCGCGGTGCACCGAGACCTCCCGGAGGGCCTGTTCCATGTTGGCCTCGACGACGTCGACGACGGCCTGGGCGGCGCCCGGACCCAGCGTGTCGCAGGCGGCGGTGGCGGCGTCCACGTCCAGGGGCAGGTCGCCGCCGACGAGGGAGCGCACCCGGCCGAGGACGACGTCGGCGTCGGTCACAGTGGGCGTCCGCCCGCCCCGGCCGTAGCAGGCCGGCCCCGGGTCGGCCCCCGCCGAGGCCGGCCCCACGACCAGCGCCCCGCCGAGCTCGACGGTGGCGATGCTGCCTCCGCCTGCCCCCACGGTGTGGACGGCGAGGGCGGGAGCGAGACACGGGTATCCCCCCACGGTGGTGAGGGTGCGCACATCGGCCCGCCCGCGGGTGATGAGGCAGACGTCGGTGGACGTCCCGCCCATGTCGAAGGCCACGGCCTCGGGCCACCCGGCGGCCTCGGCGACCGCCGCGGCGGCGAGCGCCCCCGCCGCCGGACCCGAGAGGAGGGCGTCCGCCGGGCGGCGGGCGAGGTCGGCGAGACCGGCGAGGCCGCCCGCGGAGCGCATGAGCAGGAGGCGGGCGGGCACGCCGGGATCGGCGGCGAGGCGGTCGAGATAGGCGGCCGTGCCGGGGCCGAGGTAGGCGTGGAGCACGGTGGTGGACACCCGCTCGTACTCGCGGAACTCCGGGGCGACGTCGCCGGAACAGACGACCGGGGCGACACCGGCGAGGAGGCCCGCCACGGCCTGCTCGTGGGCCGGGTCGGCGTAGGCATGCAGGAGAGCGACGGCGACGGCGTCGGGATCGAGGGCGCCGACCCGCTCCCGGAGCCCGGTGCCGTCAAGGGGGGTGAGGACCTCACCCGCATGCGAAATGCGCTCGGCGACCTCGACGCGCAGCTCGCGGGGCACGAGCGGGGCGGGCCGGTCCGCGAAGGCGTCGTAGAGGTCGGGACGCTGCTGGCGGCCGATCTCGACCACGTCCGCGAAGCCCGCCGTCGTGACGAGGACGACCCGGGCCCCGGCGCCTTCGAGGAGGGCGTTTGTGGGCACGGTCGTGCCGTGGCGGACCTCGGCCGCGGCGGCGTCCGCGCACACGGCGCGGAAGGCGGCGGCCGTCGCGAGCGCCGGGTCCGCAGGCGTGGAGGGCACCTTGGCGACCCGCACGCTGCCGTCCTCGCCCACGGCGACGGCGTCCGTGAAGGTCCCGCCGGAGTCGATTCCCACACGCACGTACACGGGGGGAAGGTATCGCCCGCGGGAGGCGGCGGGCGGCG
>CAYJLW010000023.1:0-13069 GCA_964370965.1 uncultured Acidimicrobiia bacterium
CCCCGACTCCCCGAGACGCCAGAACCCCAACGGCGCCTCCCGCACCACCTGGGCCGCGTACCCCTCGGGCAGCCCCCCGAGACGGTGCGCCGCCACCCGCGCCGGGGGGAGCGCCCCGTTGAAGACCGCCACCTCGTCCAAGGCACCCCCGAAACGGTACCCCGGGCCGTTCGGCCACCCCGAGACCCGCGCCTCCCCGCTCACACCCGCCCAGTCGTCCGGTGACCCCAACACCTGGGAGAGCACCCTCTCCTCGCCGTCCAAGAACAGCCGCGACCCCCTCACGTCACGGCTCCGGAACACCGCCACCACATGTGTCCAGCGCCCCTCCAGACCCGCCGCCGACGTCCCCCACAGGTCCCCGTTGCCGGAGTTGAACCCGATCGCGCCGTCCTTGACCCACACGACGTAACCGTCGAAACCGAACGGGATCTCGTTGTCGCCCCCCTCCCAACGCATCCAGAACTCCACCGACACCTCCGCGCCCGCCCGGGTGTCCACACCCACACCCGAGAGCGCCACCGTCGCCGTGGCCCCGTCGAAGACCGCCGCCGTGTCCCCGTCACCGTCGAGCGCCCCCGGGGCACCCAGGGTCACCCCCCCGCCATAAGAACCCGGGTGGCCCCCACCCGAGACGTCGCCCGCCACCTCACCCGAGGACTCCCCGAGACGCCAGAACCCCACCGGAGCGGCCGCCAACACCGGCGCCGCCCCCCCCGGACCCCCGACCCCGGCCGGATACCCCACCGCGCTCATCTCCCCCGCGGTGTCATAGGACACCGCCGCCTGGGTGTAGCCGTCGAGACGCTCCGTGAGGACCCGGCCCGCCGCGTCGTAGACGAACTCGCTCACACCCCCCGGCCCCGAACGACCCGACACCCGCCCCGCCCGGTCGTACGCCGTGTGCGTGGTCGCCCCGTACACGTCGCTGTAGGCCACCGTACGCCCCAACAGGTCCTGGGTCACCCTCACCGTCCCCGCCGGATCCGACACGGTGACCACCAACGGGTTCCCCCCCGCCGCGTAGTCGTGGCTCACCGTACGCGCCGGCTGGGAACCGAACGCCGCCCACGACTCGCTCGAAACCCGGCCCCGGGCGTCATAGACCACGCAAGACCAGCCCCCCGCACCCACACGGCTGCCCAGGACACGCCCCGCCCCGTCGTACACATACTCCAGCGTCCGGCCCACCTCGCCCCCCGTCCCGTCCGGGTCCGGGTCCGTGCGCGACCGCAACCGCCCCGCCTGCACGACAGCACCGCTCCCGCACGGAGAACCCAACGCCGCCGGGGTCTCCTGGGCACCCCAATACCCGTAGACGGTCTCGTTGCCCGCCGGCAGGGTCGCACCCACCCGGCGCAAGAACCCCGCCCCCGGCGCCTCGTACGCCGTCGCGTCCACCAACCCCAAACCCCCCGGATCCCGGGTCTCAGAAGTCACGAGGCCGTTCTCCGGGTACGCGTACGCGGACTGCTCGGTCACGGCCGCGCCCGCCCCGTTCGCGTCCGAGACCGCCGTCGACGTCACCAACCCGTAGCGTGGCGAGAGCCGCGAGCCCGCCACCAGCCCGCTCAAACCCTCCGGGTTCGCCCCCCAACCCAACTCCAGACGGGCATCGGTGCCTGCTGCGTCGTAGTAGTCGACGCGCACCCGGTGCCTGCCCACCACGGAGCTCACGAACGGAGCGCTCGTCCTGGTCCGCACCGCCCCGTCCACCCAGTCGTCGACCAACAACGTGTCGTCGACCCACAGACGCACCCCGTCGTCGGACGTGACCGTGAACTCGTAGCTCCCCACCGCGCCGAGCGTCACGTCCCCCGTCAGGCGCGCCCCCCAACCGTCCGTTTGGGGCACCCCCGCCGGTGCCGACCCGCCCCAGGTACGCGCCACCTCCCCCCCGGTGGCCCCCACCCCGGTGGCGTGCACCGCGGCGAACGGCGAGCCCGACGTCGACAACGTCCGGGACCCCGCCACGTACGGCAGGTAAGTCACGGCGAGAGACCCCAGCGTCTCGTCGTATCGCGTCTCGGTGTGCGCGACGTCGTCGGTGTGGCCCGACACAGGGGTGCGGTCCGTGTTGTACCAGCCCGCCGGGGCGGGCCCGTAGCCGTGCACCGGGCGGTCCAAGGCGTCATAGAGAGTGCTGGACTGGCGGCCCGCCGCATCCGTGGAGGACAAGACGAGGTCCTTGCCCGGATCCCAGGTCGTCGACGTCACCTTCGCCGTGGCGTCGGAGACGTTCCGGGTGCGCAACAAGTCGTCGTACTCGACCTGCGTGGAATAGCCGGCGGGTTCTTCCGCCCCCACCGCGTGCACCCGGGTGACACCGAGAGCGCCGAGGCTGTCACGCAGCTCCCAACAGCCGCAGCCGCCCAGGAACCCGCCCGTCCCCGCCCTCGTGTCGTGGTTCCAGTCACCGGCGACCGGTGCCACACCCACAGGCCCGTACGTCGAGGCCACGTCCGCGGCGCCCCCGCTGTGGGAGTTCTTCAGGTAGAACGTCCGGTCCGACCCCCGGTACAAACCCACGGTGTCGACCCCGTCGCCGTCCCAGTCCCCGGCGACGGGCACGTCCCCCGTGACGCCGTAGGCGAACTCCGCGTCGACACCACCGCCGCTCAGGGTGTTGCGGAGGTAGAACGTGGAGTTCCCCGGCCGGTACACCCCGACCGTCTCGGTGCCGTTGGCGTCCCAGTCCCCCACCACAGGCACGTCACCGGGGGACGCCCAGGAGAACTGCACGTCCGGGGCGCCACCCGTGTTCGCGTTCCGCAGGTACCACGTCGCGTTCGACGGCCGGAAGACGCCGATCGTGTCGGTGCCGTCGGCGTCCCAGTCACCGGCCACCGCCAGGTCGCCGGGGTCCCCGTAGGCGAACTCGGCGTCGGGGGCACCCCCGGCGTTCGCGTTCCGCAGGTACCACGTCGCGTTCGCGGGCCGGAACACACCCATGGTGGCGGTGGCGTCGCCGTCCCAGTCCCCGGCGACGGGCCTGTCCCCGGGAGACCCGTAGGCGAAGACCGCCCGCTGGTAGTCGTAGCCGTGCTCGGGACGTGGCGCCCCCGGGCTCGGCGCCGGCGCCGGCGCCGCGGCCCCCCCCCCCCCGCCGGGGGGGGGCCCGCGGCGGGGGGGGGGGGGGGGGGGGCGCCCCCCCCCCCCCCCCCCCCCGCCACCGCGTCGGCACCCAACGGATCCCGCAAGGACACGAGACGGCCCGCGTCCCATCCGAAGTCGGTCACCTCCCCGCCGGGGTTCTCGACCCGGCCCAGGAACCCGCCCACGTACCAGAGCCTCGTGGAGGCGCCCTCGGAGAAGCGCACCTCGCAGAGCATCCCCGCCGGCGCCGTCGCGTCGAAGCCCGGGGGTGGGCCGCCGGGGCAGTCCCCGCCGCCGTACACCAGGGTCGCCGCCGTCGCCTCCGAGACCCCGTCGGTGATCGCGGTCAGCTTCGTGGGGTTCCCGGCGTACGTGTAGCGCGGTGCCGCAGGCCTGCGGTCGTCCGCGGGTGACAGCGCCCCCGCCAGCGTGCCGTCCGTGTTGAACGTGTAGGTCACGCCGTCGTCGTCGTGGACGACGAGGGTGCCGTCGGGGTTGCGGACCATGACGCCGTCCTCGCCCGCCGGGGGGACGTAGCCCGAGCCGTTCCAGCGGTACTCGTGCGCGGCCCCGGTGCCGTCCACGAGGACGACCCCGGAGGTGGTGGAGCGGGCGAACTCGTCGGACAGGTCCCCGTCGGGATCCGCCGAGACCGACCACCCCGACGGCAGCACGGGGGCCGACGCGCTCAGCCAGCTCGCGGGCACGGGTTGCTCGCTCACCGCACCCTTGGCGTACAGCGTGAGGCCCGCCGTCCCGGAACGCTCGAAGTGCTCCACGGTGACCGGCACCGTCTGGCCCGCCGCCAGGGACACCGCCCCCCCGTACTCCAGCCCCCCGGTCCAGTCCAGCCAACGGTCCAGAACCAGGGAGTTGTTCACCCACACACGCACGCCGTCGTCGTCGTGGGACGCCCCGAAGAGGTAGCTGCCCGCCACCGGGACCGTCACGTGCCCGCTCCAGCGCGCCAGCCAGAAGTCCCCCGACATCCCCGCCACGGGGCCACCAGCCCCCCACGCGAAGGAGAGCTGCGTGTCCCGCCGCAGGGCGAAGGGACCCCAGTCGTCAAAGACCTGGTTCTGGTTCGCGTCCTGCCAATACGAAGCGTTCAGGCCCTGCCCGCCGGGTGCCTGCGAGTTGTACGTGAACGTCAACCCGACGGACCCGCCGACGGTCCCCACCGTGTGCGTACCCGCCGCCACCACGAGGTTCCCGGTCGCGGCGTTCACCGACGCCCCGCCCAGGGTGTCGTAGCTCTGGGTGGAGTCCGAACCCAGGCGCAGGTCCACCCGGAACGACCACGTCCAAGACGGTGTCGTCACCAGGGTGCCGTCCCAGGTGTAGACGTGTCACCAGTACGTCTGGGCGTCCCCGAGCACCCCGGACGGCACCAGCGCGGACGCCTGGGACTGCCAGCCCGTGTTCCAGACCTGGCCCGACTCGCCGTCGGAGTTCGTGGACACCCGGAACCAGTAGTACACAGGGTCGCCGTCGGGGTCCGCCACGGGCGACACCACGAGCGAGGGCGTCGTCGAGACCGCCACGGCGCCGTTCGCGGGCGTCGACGGGGACGGCGACGGGGGCGCCTTGTCGTACACCACGCTCAACGACGTCGAGAACCGCTTGTACGTGTACAGCCCCGGCGTCTGCTGGCCGATCAGCTTCAGGTCGAGGCCGAAGTTCCCCGCCTTCGCCGACGACTCGTAGCGCTCGGCGAGCGCCGCTCCTCCCACGGTCCCGCCCGAGCCCGGCGTGCCCGCCGCCAACAGGTCCGAGTCCCCGCCCCCGTAGCCCCAGGCGTCGTAGGAGTCGTAGACCCCCAGCCAGTACCCGTTCGCCGTCCCCCCCAGCAGGGAGAAGTTCACCCAGGCGTCGAAGACCTCCGCCCCCCCGGCGAGCTGCTCGTACGGGTAGTGCGCCACAGAACGCCAGTAGCGGTTCGAGTTGTTGTTGTCCCGGGAGTTCCCCACCCGGATGTCACAGACGCACTGGTACCCGTCGCTCTTGTAGGCGTGGTCCGGCGACGTGCCGACCGTGAAGGAGGGGTCGACCACCACGGGGTAGTCGTCGCGGGCCAGAGAGCCCAGCCACCCCGCGTCGACGCCCATGACAGCCACCTCCCGGCCCCCACCCCAAGGACGGGAAGCCACGCCTCGACACCCGCCACCCCGGCGGGCCCCGACAGCATGCCTCGCATCGGCCCCGGCCGCAACCGCGACTCCCCAGAGGTCCGCCGTCCTACTCGGCGAAGAGGACGGGGCGCCCGAGGAGCTCAGAAAGGAGGACGGCCTTGCGCCGGCCGCCCCACAGGTCCAGGGACGGGTCCGCCGTCGTGGACGTGAGGCGGATCCGTACGGCGTCGGGATCGGGGCGGACGTCGAGGCCGAGTACGTTCGCCGTGCGGCTGCGGTCGAGGCCGTCGGCGACCCGCAGGAGCGCCACGAGGGGGAGCAGGACCCCGCGGGACTCCTCCCCCAGGGCGGCGTACTCCGGGTGGTCCTCCTTCGGGCCGCTGCGGCTGTGGTAGCGCACGAGGGCGGCGAGGAGAGCGCGGTCCTCGGGCTCGAAGCCGGCGAGCTCCCCGTAGCGCACGAGGTAGGCGCCGTGCTTGTGGTGGCCCCGGGGCGAGACCCGGGTGCCCACGTCGTGGACGAGGGCGGCGTGGCCCAGGAGTTCCCGGCGGTCGGGATCGACGCCGAGTTCCTCGCGGAGGGCGTCGAAGAGCGTCCCGGCGAGCCGGGCGGTCTGGCGGCCGTGGAGCTCGTCGAAGCCGTGGGTGCGACCCAGGGCGAGGACGGAGTGCGCCCGGGTGCGGGCAGGGTCGATGTTCGCGTACACGGGGTGGTCGACGGCGGCGAGGAGCATCCCTTCGCGCAGGGCCCACGTGCTCAGGACCATCTCCCCCACGTCGAAGAGACCACAGAGAGCGCCCACGAGGACGGCGGCGGCGGGCATGAGGTCCGCGCGGCGGGCCTCGAGGCCGTCCACGTCGAGACGCCCGGGGGCGTCGAGGCCCAGGAGGCGGGCGAGCGCGGCGTCGAGGTCGTCCCGACTCACCCGGTAGCCGTGCAACGAGGGGGGTTCCTCTCCGCGGGCGGCGGCGACGATCCGCCCCAGGGCGAGGAGCGTCCCGGAGGTGCCCACGACGACGTTCCACCCGTGGCGGACGGCCTCGGCGGCGGCGGGCTCCAGCGCCGCCCGCACGTAGGCGTCCAGGGCACCCCGGTCGGCCTCCGAGAGCGGGTCGGAGTGCGCGAACTGCTTCGTGAGGCGGGCCACGCCGAGGCGCAGCGAGGCGCCCCACTCCAAGTGGCGCTGGTCCCCCACCATGAGCTCCACGGAGCCCCCGCCGATGTCGACGGCGAGTGCCCGGGCGCCGTCGAAGTCGATGCTCGCCTGCACGGCCTTGAAGATGAGCTGGGCCTCCCGCTCCCCCGAGATCACCTCGACGTCGACGCCGGTCGCGGCCGCGAGACGGTCGACGAACTCGACACCGTTCTCGGCCTCCCGGATCGCCGCCGTGGCGTAGGCCTGGACCTCCTGGGCGCCGTGGGCGCGGGCGACGTCGGCGAAACGGCCCAACGTCTCGACCGCCCTCGCCTCGGCTGCCTCCCCGATACGGCCGGTCGCCGCCACGTCGTCGCCGAGGCGGAGCATCTCCTTCTCGCGGGCGACCGTGCGCAACGCCCCCGCGCCGCCCACCTCCACGACGGCGAGGTGGAACGAGTTCGTCCCCATGTCCACCGCCGCGATCCTCACGGGGGGGACTCCGTCCCCCCCCTGGGCCCCCCCTTGCGCCCCCACTTGGCGCAACACGTGGATTCGGGGGCGGCGGAGCCACCCCTCTGCGAACAAGCTTGCGGGGAGTCCGCGTAGGCGGGATCGACCGCTGGGGCGCACATCCGCGGGATGGTACCCACGCCGGCGGAACCGGCCCGCTCCCATGTCGGAGGCCGTGGGGGCGGGGCCCCACGGCCACGCGGACCGGACGACACAGCTGCGGAGCGCTGCCGCAGCCGTCGGCGCTACCGTTGGCCCGTGCCCAAGCCCAGGCCGATTCCGCATCTCTCCAAGAGCGACTCGTTCGTGCAGGCGGCGGGTCGCACCGTGCTGACCCGCGCCGCCGAGGTCGCCGGCACCCTCCCCCGGGCGCTCGACCGCTCCGACAGGGAGGGCCTCCACGACCTCCGGGTCGGCCTGCGGCGCCTGCGGGCGGCGATGCACGCCTACCGGGCCGCTTTCGCCCCCGGGGCCTGGGAGCTGCTCCAGGGCGAGGTGCGGGCCCTGTTCACCCCCACCACCGAACTGCGTGACGTCGACGTGCAGACCGGCCACCTCGAGGGCCTCCTGGCACAGGCACCTCCCCTGGCCCACGCCGGGATCCGCCTCCTCCTCGAGGACCTCGCCCGCCGCCACGAGGACGCCGCCGCCGAGACCGAACGGGCGCTGCGGGCCTTCGAGACCCAGGACGTCCTGGCCCGCCTGGCCGCTGTCGTGGAGGCGTCCACCGGGGTCACGGCCGCCGACCAGGGCGTCGCCGACGAGCTCGCCCCCCACCCCGGTGTGCGAACGGGGCCTGCCGTCGACGAGACGGCGGCTGCCAGGGAGCTGGTGCCGTGACGTCCCTCGCCAAGGCCGCCTCGGCCCCGAAGGAGACGCGTGGCGTCCTCAGCCACGAGCTCCGCCGCTACGAAAAGAAGCTGCGGAGGGTCTCGGGCCCCGAGGCACCCGACGACGCGGACCTCCACGCCCTGCGCGTCGCCGGCAAGAGGCTGCGCTACACGAGCGAGCTCTTCGCCGACCTCGTCGACGACCGCCTCGCCGGGCTCGCCGCCGAGCTCGGCGAGCTCCAGGACGTCCTGGGGGACCTCCACGACGCCGACGTCGCCGCCCCCCCGCTGGCCGAGCGCCTCGCGGCCACGGCCGAGGCCGACCCGGCCCGGCCCGGCCTCGCCTACGTCCTCGCCGATCTGAGGGCGAAGCACTCCGAGGCCCTCAGGCGTCTGGAGACCGACTGGTTCCCGAAACGTGTCGCGAAGCTCGTCCGCCGCTACGGGAAGGTCCTGGAGACGTGAGGCTTGCGGAGCGCTCCCCGGGACGGATCGAAACGGGCGGGCCCGGATGCGACGCACGAGCAGGACGCGGAGGAGCACCACGATGACCACCCCCCCGGAGCTGCAGCCCGCCACAGTCGAGTTCCTCTCGGCGCCCCGCGGCCTCCTCGTCGAGGGCCAGACGTGGGCGGCGGCGTCCGGGGAGGCGTTCTTGACGCGGGACCCCGCGACCGGGCGCCCGCTCGTCGAGGTGGCCGCCGCCGGCCCGGGCGACGCGGACGCCGCCGTGGCCTCCGCCCGGGCCGCCTTCGAGGACCGCCGCTGGGCGAAGGTCCGCCCCCACCGCAAGGCCCGCACCCTGGCGCGCCTCGCCGAGCTCGTCGACGCCAACGCCGAGAGCCTCGCCGAGCTCGAGACGCTGGACTCGGGCAAGCCGATCCGTGACGCCCGCGGCGACGTACGGGCGGCGGCGGAGACGTTCCGCTACTACTCCGGCTGGACCACGAAGGTCTTCGGCGACGTGAACCCCACCGGCGACGACGTCTTCTCCTACACCCTGCGGGAGCCCGTCGGGGTGTGCGCCGGGATCGTCCCCTGGAACTTCCCCCTCGTGATGGCCGCCTGGAAGGTGGCGCCCGCCCTGGCGTTCTCCAACACCATGGTCCTGAAACCGGCCGAGCAGACCCCGCTCACGGCTCTGCGCCTGGGCGAGCTCGCCCTGGAGGCCGGGGTGCCCGAGGGCGTCCTCAACGTCCTGCCCGGCTTCGGCGAGACCGCCGGTGCCGCCCTCGTCGCCCATCCCGACGTGGACAAGGTCGCCTTCACGGGCTCCACGGCGGTGGGCAAGACGATCATGGCCGCCGCCGCGGGCACGCTGAAGAAGGTCAGCCTCGAGCTGGGCGGCAAGTCCCCCAACATCGTCTTCGCCGACGCCGACCTCGACGCCGCCGCCGCCGGGGCGATGACGGGCATCTTCACCAACGCCGGCCAGGTCTGCACCGCCGGGAGCCGCCTCTTCGTGGAACGCTCCGTCCACGACGACCTCGTGGGCCGCCTCGTGCATCTCGCCGACAGCCTGAAGGTCGGTCCCGGCCTCGACCCCGAGACCCGCATGGGCCCGGTCGTCTCAGACGAGCAGCTCGCCCGGGTCACCGGCTACATCGAGGCCGGCCGGGCCGAAGGCGCCGCTCTCGCCCACGGCGGCACCCGCCTCGCCGGCGACGCGTACGGCCAGGGCTACTTCGTAGCCCCCACGATCTTCACCGGCGTCCGCAACGACATGCGGATCGCCCGGGAGGAGATCTTCGGCCCCGTCGTGTCGGTCATCCCCTTCACCTCCGAGGAGGACGCCCTCCGCCTCGGCAACGACACCGCCTACGGCCTTGCCGCCGCCGTCTGGACGCGGGACGTGTCCCGCGCCCACCTCGCCGCCCGGGCGCTGCGGGCGGGCACGGTGTGGGTGAACACCTACGGGGACATGGACAACGCCGTGTCCTTCGGCGGCTACAAGGAGTCCGGGACAGGCCGCGAGCTGGGCAGGCACTCGATCGACCTGTACACCCAGACGAAGTCGGTCTGGGTCCGGCTGTAGGGGGGACGGCGCCCCCCCTGCGAGAAGGCTCAGTCGCGGCGCTCGCGTGGCTCGCGGGGCGGCTCGTTGTCGTAGCCGGTGCCGACCCACTCGATCGTGATGCCCTCACGGTCGCCGTCGCGCTGCACCCGCTCCTTGTTGCGCCGGAACTGCGGGTCGCCGGGGGGCAGGAGCGTGATCACGGCCTGGGCACGCCGGGCGAGGTCGTCGATCGCGGGGCGGTCGCCCTCGACGTATTCGAAGCCCCAGTGGGGCACGGTGGGACTCGCGTAGGAGATGCGGATCGTCCCGATGTGCGGGGGGGCTTCCTGTTCTTCGATGACCATGTGTTGCTCCGGTCGGTGGCTCCGGCCGGCCGGTGAGGCTCGGCGCACGAGGGTATCAGTTCCCTGCCGGGGCACCCCGTGACCCGCGGGCGGCCCCGAAGGCGCGGAGGAAGTCGGCGACCTCGTCCGGCGGCAGGTCGCCCACGAAGGTGAACGTGACCTCGGGCGTCGTCCAGTACCAGAGGCGGCCCGCACCCCTCTCGACGACCTGGTAGCCCCGGCCGGCGAGGCGGACGGTGTCGGCGCCGGCGGCGGGAGCGCGCTCGCCGGCGACCTCGAACAGGGATGCGCTGTGGACCCCGTCGCCGTACAGGCAGCGGATCCCGCCCCCGTGGCGCTCGACGGCGAGCAGCGCCATGTCCCCCACGCGTGCGGGGGCGAGGAACGGGGGACGCACGGGGATCCGGCGGCTCCGCGCACCGGAGACGCCCCCGACCGGCCCCCCAACAGTGAGCGACGTGTAGGTCTCCCGGCGCCAGAGCCTGCCGTCGGAGTAGTCCTCGACAGTAAGCGGCAGACCGGTGGCGGCGTCCAGGGCGAGGCGCCGCAGGAGGACGCCGTCCTCGGTGATCACGACCGTCTCGGCGGGGCGGCCCGCCACAGTGGTGGACGGCCCCGGTGCGACCAGGTTCCCGGCAGCGAGAGACGCCTCGACCGGATCGACGGCCGGGACCAGCGGCCGTCGCTCGACGCTCACGCGCGCCCCGCCTGTGCCCGCCGCGGCGTAGCTCACCCGGGCGCCCCGGTGGACGACGTCGGCCTCGGCGGAGCGGGGCGACTCGCCCGGCCAGTGGACGTCGATGCGGATGCGGCCGGAACGTTCCAGGGTCCCCGCGGCCTCCATGGCAGCGGTGAGGCGCACGCGGGCGAGGTCGCCATACGGGGACGGCCCCGCCGACGGCGGTGGCGGCGCCGCCGGGGCCGCCGGGGCCTCGCGCCACGTCCGTCCGTCGAGGAAGTCCACGGGGTCGCTCGTGAGCTCGTAGGTGACGGGGGCGCCGTGGTGGGCGGCGACGGCGGCGGCGAAGTCCGGAGCGGGGGCGGGCGCCGGCGACCGGCCCGTGAGGACGACGACCGCGGCTGCGGCGGCGGCCGCGCCAAGGACGCCGGCGGCACCGAAGGCGAACCGGCGGCGGCGCTCCCGCAGGAGCCTCCGGCGCACACCGGCACCCACGCCGTCCCAGAACCCGGGTGGCGGCACCGGCTCGGGCAGGCCGCGCAGGAGATCCCGGGTGGCGGCGAGCGCGGCGGCTTCCTCACGGAGGACGGGGTCGGCGCCGAGACGGGCGTCGAGGGCCGCCACCTCCCCGGCGGCGAGCTCGCCGTCGAGGAACGCCGAGACGTCCTCGGGGGCGTCCGCGGAGGTGAGGTCGTCGCGGGGGCCGGTCACCGGGCCTCCAGGCGGTGGGCGAGGCGGCGGCGCAGGATCGCACGGCCCCGGTGGATGCGGGAACGCACGGTACCGACGGGCACGCCGAGCTGTGCGGAGATCTCCTCGTAGGGAAGGCCGACGACGTCGCACATGACGACCGCCGCCTTGAACTCGGGGGGGAGGTCGTTGATCGCCGCCTGGATCTCCTCGTCGAGGCCGGCGCTCTCGAGAACCTCGTCGGGCGCCGGGGCGGAGGGGGCGGCGTCGAAGCGGTCGACGTCGTTCGGAAGGGGCTGGAGGCGCGCCCGCTTCTTGCGGCGAGTCCGGTCCAGGAACGTGTTCATCGTGATGCGGTACAGCCAGCCGCGGAACGAACCCGGCCGGTAGGTGTGGAGGGACCGCTGCACCTTCAGGAGAACGTCCTGGACGACGTCGCCCGCGTCGTCCGGGTTGCCCGTGAGCCGGTACGCCACCGAGTAGATCATCTGGCCGTACTCCCTCGCCACGTCCTCCCACGACGCCGGCGCCGGTTCGGCCGGGGCCTCCCCCCGGCTCCCGCCGCCTCCGGCAGGCGCCGTGGCGTCCACTGCGGACACGGGCGTCCGGGGGGTCAACGGAGGGGGGGCTTCCCTTGGTTCCCGGTTCATGCCGGCGACCACACTGCCAGAGAGGGGAGCGGACCTGCGGTCACGCGCGGACGGCACGTGCGCGGGTGCTGCGCAAGGACAGATGCGTCCGCTTCTGCACCCACCCCCTGCGCCAGGTCAGTCTTCGGACGGAGCCGCCTTGGGCTCGGCCTTCTGGGCGGGTTCTCCGGGGGCGTCGTCGTCCTTGACTCCCTCGGAGATGCCCTTCTTGAACTCCTTGCTGGATTGGCCCAGCGAGCGGGCGAGCTTGGGGAGACGGGACGCGCCGAAGATCAACAGGATCACGAGAAGGATGATCAAGAGTTCGGGTGCGCCAAGGTTCATGGCACCTCCAGGGCTGTTGGCCCAACGATACCCGCGCGGGCTCCCCGCCCCCAACAGCCGGGTCGCCGCTCAGGAGCGGGGAAGGCGGGGGAGGACGTCGGAGGTGAAGACCTCGAAACTCTCCGGGGACCAGACCGAGAAGGGCACCTGGCCGAAGCTGCAGATGACCTCCTCCACCCCCAAGGCGCCGTAGCGCCCGATCGTGTCCACCACCTCGGCCACGGTCCCCGCGAGACGGTCCCGGCTGTAGGTCTCGAGGTCCTCGGCGCCCGTGAGACCGGGGGGAAGGCGTTCCTGCATCCGCCGGAAGTTCTCCCGGACCTCCGCGTCGGTCCGGCCCACCAGCGCCGAAAGGCCCAGGGAGAGGCGCAGCGTGTCCGGGTCGCGTCCGAGCCGCTCACAGGCGGCGCGGGCGACGTCCCGGCGGGGGGCGTACGTCGCCGGGCTGTGTCGCCATCCGGTCGTCCATCCGTCTGCGCGCCGGGCGGCGATCTCGATCAGCCGGTCGCCCTTGCCACCGATCCACAGCGGCGGCCGGGGCCGCTGCAGCGGCGGCGGCACGTTCCAGGCCTCCGTGACGTGGTAGTGCTCGCCGGCGAACGTGAACGGCGAGGCGCCCGGGCCCTGGCCCCCCCGCTCCGAAGGGCCGCTCGGGCCCT
>CAYJLW010000023.1:13169-52287 GCA_964370965.1 uncultured Acidimicrobiia bacterium
AACGGCGAGGCGCCCGGGCCCTGGCCCCCCCGCTCCGAAGGGCCGCTCGGGCCCTGGCCCCCCCGCTCCGAAGGGCCGCTCGGGCCCTGGCCCCCCCGCTCCGAAGGGCCGCTCGGGCCCTCGAGCATCCCGCCGATGATCGCCGCCGCCTCGTCGAGTTGGGCGAGGCGGCCCCGGGGCGGGAGGAACTCCACGCCCGCCGCGGCGAACTCCTCCGCGAACCATCCCGCACCCAGACCCACCTCGAGTCGGCCCCCCGAGGTGACGTCGATGCCCGTGAGCGCCTTCGCCGCCAGGGCGGGGGGCCGGAGCTGCACGCAGAGCACGAGCGTGCCGAGGCGAACACGGGTGGTCGTGCGGGCGAGGTACCCCAGCGTCGTGAGGCACTCGAAGGCGTCGTAGCGAGTGGCCTCACCGTCGTAGCGGGACAGGTCGAGCCAGAGGTGGTCGGAGACCCAGAGGGAGTCCCACCCGCCCTCCTCCACGGCGGCCCCGTGGCCCACCACGTCCTCGAAGCGCACGGGGACGCCGGCGCCCAGGCTGTACTGGTACTGGGGGACGACGGTGCCGAGGCGCATCCCGGAGTCTCTCACGCCCCGGCGAGGTCGCGGCGGGCGAAGACCTCCAGGGCGACGGCGAAGGCCGCCGACCCCGCCCCGGACGCGGCAGCGCAGCGTGCGGCCGGCGAGCGTGCGGAGGCTGCCCTCGCGGCACGGCCGCGCTGGTGCCCGGAGGCGCCCCCTCGGACCCCCGCCTGAACTGATGCCGGCCCCCAAAAGTGATGCCGAATCCACGGAATACCGGCACAACAGCGTCACTTCAGCGCAGTCCCCCCGGCGGCGCGCAGCGGCCACAACCCCCCTGCGGCGCCTCGGCGCCGATCCCGGACTCCGGGCCCCCAAAGTGAACTGAAGCTGTTGCCCCGGTATCCCCGGGACAACAGCTTCAGTCCGGCAGGCCCCCCCACGCCCGGCGCCTCCGCCGCCCGGGCTCGCCGTGCCCCCTGGTTAGATTCGGGCCCATGAGCCTCATCGAGTGCGTGCCGAACGTGTCGGCGGGTCGCGACCCGCGGGTCGTCGGCCTCCACGCGGACGCCTGCCGGGACGCGGGCGCTGCCGTCCTCGACGTCCACTCGGACCCCGACCACAACCGCTCCGTGCTCACCCTCGCCGGCAGCGGCCCCGCCGTGGCGGCCGCGGCCGTCGCCCTCGCCCGGGTCTGCCTGGAGCGGGTCGACGTCCGGGGCCAGGTGGGCGTGCATCCGAAGATGGGCGCCCTCGACGTCTGCCCGTTCGTGCCCCTCGACACGGCGACGGCGGACGCCCTGGGCGCCGCCCGGGAGGCCGCCGCGGGCATCGCGGGCCTCGGGATCCCCGTGTTCTTCTACGACCTCCTGGCGCCCGGCCGGCGCACCCTGCCCGCCCTGCGCAGGGAGGCGTTCGTCACCACACCGCCCGACCTCGGTCCCCGCCTGCCTCACCCTCGGGCCGGCGCCGTCGCCTTGGGGGTACGGGGCCTGCTTGTCGCGTTCAACATCGACCTGGACACCGACAGCCCGGCTGTTGCCAAGGAGGTCGCCACCGAGGTCCGCGAGTCAGGTGGGGGCCTGGCGGGCCTGCGCGCGCTCGGCCTCCATCTCCCGGGGCAGCGACGGGTGCAGGTCTCGATGAATGTCACCCGCCCCGACCTCACCCCGCTGGGCACCGTGTGGCGAGCCGTCGCGAAGGCTGCCGCCGCTCGGGGTGTGGGGATCCGGCGTGGGGAGCTCGTGGGCCTGGCACCGGCGGCCGCTCTGGAGCACACGTCGGGTGAGGCCCTGGCCCGTTCCAGGATCCACCGCGAGAACACGATCGAGGACGCCCTGGCGAGAGCGGGCCTCCGCTCCCCCGACGCCCCCCCCCTGGATGTCACCTGGCCCCACGGGAGTGGGGCCGGAGGCCCGGCTCTCGGGGGGGTCTCGGGGGGGGACGAAGTCCCCCCCTGAAGCTCAGACTGCGATGCGGCCCCCCTGGCGGTGGGTGGCCTCCCGGGCGCGGCGCTCAGCAGCACGGGCGCGGCGGAGGCGGCGGCGCTCACGCTCGCTCGTACCACCCCAGATACCGAACTTCTCGCCGTGGTCGAGGGCGTACTCGAGGCAGTCGGCCTGCACGAGACAGGCGGCGCAGATCGACTTCGCCTCGCGGGTGGACGCCCCCCGCTCGGGAAAGAAAAGGTCGGGATCAACTCCCAGGCAGTTCGCCTGACCCTGCCACTCAAGGCTGTCAGGACGACGGATGCCGGGATCTGCGGTGTACTCGATGGTCTGCATCGCTCTCCAGTCTCTTCCCCGCTCGGTGCTCTACCCCTCTGACGGAACTCACGGGCGCTGAACCCTGGTGCCTCAACCCCTCCATCGCCGTGTGGCCCTTGTGGACCACTCCTGAACCTGCCTTGCCGGATACCTTGACCCCCTGCCTCGACCCCGGCTGTTGACACGCGTGGAATTCCACCTGTGTTATTTAACGCGTCCGGGCGGGAAACGCAAGGTGAAAAATGCTGCTCACACCCCGTTTCCAGCCGCCAACGGGCCACCGAAGAGCACTCTAGGGAATCGTCCCTGTGATGTCCCGTGGGTGAGTTGGGGATTTCTTGAGGATTTCCTCTGGCTTACCCACAGGTTGCGACGCAGCGTGGGAATCGCCGTGAGACGCTACCGAGCGTGGCGGAGGCGGCGGCGGTGCTCCAGGAAGTCGACGAGGACGTAGTCCCCGAGGGTCTGTGGCGTGGTGAAGAAGGCCCGGCCCCGGTTCATCTCCGTCATGCGTTCCACGAAACGCCGCAGGGCCGGGGACTCGTCGAGCATGAAGGTGTTGATCTGGATGCGGTCCCGGGTGCAGCGCAGGACCTCCTTGAGGGTGGCCTCCACCGTCTCGCGCACGGGCGGGTAGGAGAAGAAGGGCCGGCCCCCCTCGAGGTGCGCCGTGGGCTCCCCGTCGGTGATCAGGATGACCTGGCGGCTGCCCACCCGGTGCCGGGCGAGTTGGTGGCGGGCGAGCATGAGGGCGTGCTGCATGTTCGTGCCGTACACGAAGTCGTAGGACGCCTCAGGGAGCTTCTCCGGGGCGATCTCGTGGGCGACCTCGCTGAAACCCACGATGCCCAGGTGGTCCCGGGGGAACCGGGTCGTGATGAGCGCGTGCAGGGCGATCGCCACCTTCTTCGCGGCGAGGAAGTTGTCGCGCATGGGCATCGACAGCGACAGGTCCAGACAGATCACGGTGGCGCAACGGGTGAGGCGCTCGGTCTGCTCCACCTCGAAGTCCTCCGGGCCGACGCGCACCGGCGTCCCCGCACCCGTGCGGGCGAGGGCGTTGCGGACCGTGCGGCCCACGTCGAGCAGGAACGGGTCGCCGAACTCGTAGGGTTTCGTCTCGTAGGCGGGGTCGCCGCCGGCGCCGCGGCGGTGCGTCGTGTGCTCCCCGAAGCGCGTGGCCTTCATCTCCCGGAAGACGTCCTCGAGGGCGCCCTGGCCGATGCGTCGCATCCCCCGGGGGGTGAGCTCGAAGCGGCCCTCCCTGCGCGCCACAAGACCGGCCTCCTCCATGAGCTTCGTAAGTCGCCGGAGCGCCTCGATCGACTCGGCGGCGTCGTCACCGAGGAGGCGGCGGATCTGCTCGGGATCGACCTCGTCGAGCAGCGCCGGGGTCGTGGCCTGGCCGAGGAAAGCCTCGAGGCCTTCCATCTCGGCGAGGGCGTCCATGACCCCCATGCCGCCGGCGAGGTCGAGGGGGTCGCTGCCGGTGAAGCCGTAGCCCTTCTCCCACGGGAGGGACGGGAACGCCTCCCGAAGCGCCTCACCGAGCTGCGTGGCCTGCCATTGCAAGTCCATGTCGTCGAGGAGGCCGTCGAGCAGGGACTGCAGCTCGGAGCGCTCCTCGTCGGTCATCGAGGACAGCAGCATCTGGGTCGCCGCCATCCGCCGGGCGAGCTGCTCGAGGAGCTCGTCGAGGGTGCGGGGGTTCTCGGGGAAGAAGTCGCCGAAGCGCTCCATGAAGTCCTCGAAGTCCGGCTCCCGGCCGGCGGCGCGCTCCGCGAGCATCCGGTTCAGCGCGGCCATCATGTCCTTGGTGCGCTGGAGCTGCCCGGTCGAGAGGTTCGCGAGGCCCCGGGAGAGCTGCGACGAGAAGCGCGACACGGCCTGGCGGCGGAGCTCGTCGAGGAGGTCCGTGAACTTGCGCCCCGCCTCCGCGTCCGCGAAGTCGTACTCGCGCAGCGCTCGGAGGCGGTCGCCGGCGTCGTCGGGGAGGTCGTGGAGGAAGTCCGTGCGGCGGGCGGCGGCGGGCGCCGGGGGGTCGCCCGCCCCGGCCCGCACGGCGCGCTCCTCGGTGTCCACCACGTCCTGGAGGCGTCCCCGGATGCCCTCGAGGACGCCGCCGGGGTCGTAGCGGCGCAGCATCTCCCGGCGTCGTGCACGCAGTTGACCGAGGACGTCGGCGAGGCCCTGGACGCGTTCCCCGGCACGGGGGTCGAAGCCTTGCTGCAAGAGGCGGCGGAGGGCCTGGTTGACGTCGCCGTGGTAGAGGAGCTCGTCGGAGAGCTCGCGCAGGACGTCCTCGGCGTCGAAGTCGGGGGCCTCCTGGGTGCCGTCCCATGCCGAGTACCGGAACCGGCTCATGGCGTCCACCCTACGTCGGATCGGGGGGGCGGGTGCGTGGCGCACGACCACGCCCCGCCCGGCGCCCCGACCGCGTTCGGCTCGACCCCTTCCCGAATCGGCGTATCGTGGGGTGCACGGAGCGGGTACTGCCGACCGGGGGCGGAGAATGGCGGTGCGACAACTCGACCTGGAAGCCGTCGGGGTGGGGGGACCACCACCCGCCGCGGACACGCGGGCGCGCCCTGCGCTACGAGCGGTTGCCGGGGTCCTCCTCTTTGGGGTCGCCTACTACGCGCTCGGCCGGTACTCGCTCGAGTTCACGACGTTCGCTCCGAACGCCCCCGCCATCTTCTGGGCACCCGCCGGCCTCGTCCTCGCCGTGCTCGTCACCGTGCCCCGGCGGCGCTGGCCCTGGTTCCTGGCGATGCTGGGGGTGGCGAACGTGGCCGGCAACCTCGCAGTGGGCGCCACCGCCGCTGCCGGCGCGGGCTTCGCTGTCGCCGACGTCGTGGAGGGCGTGGCGGCCGCCGAGGTGACCCTCCGCCTCGCCGGGGGCCGGCGGCTCCTCGCCACCTTGCGCGGGACGGGGGCCCTCATCGTGGGAGCCACGATGACGGTGTTGGGAGGCCTCGTGGGCGCGGCCCTCTTGGGCCGGGCGGCCATGCCCACATTCGGCACCGACTTCTGGGACGTGTGGCGCTCCTACACCGTGGGGGACTTCGCCGGGGTGCTCGTGAGCGCCCCCCTGGCCCTCACGGTCCTCGATCTCCCGCGCCGGGCTCGCGGATCACACAGACCCGGCGCCGCCCGCGCCGCCGAGCTCGCGGCCGTCCTCGCCGCGCTCGCCGCCAGCGCCCTCGTGGCGTTCGGCGGGCGCATGGAGACCGGGTCGATCCTCGCCTCGATGCCCTACCTCACGATCATCCCCCTGGCATGGGCGGCCGTGCGCTTCTCCCCCCGCGTGACCGCCGCGGCATGTTCCCTCCTCTCCTTCGCCGTCGTCTGGCTGACGACGGCGGGTCGGGGGGCGTTCGCAATCGGCGACGCCACGCCCGAGGCGCGCATCACGGTCCTGCACGGGTTCCTCGCCGTCGTGATCTGCTCCATGCTCGTGCTCGCCGCCGTCGTCGAGGAGAGGCGGGGACTGACCCGTGACCTGGACGACCGGATCCGCGACATCGAGGCTGCCCGCGGGGCGCTCGCCGCCGGCGAACGAGAGCTCCGGGAAAGGAACGACGCCCTCGAGCTCGCCGTGGAGGGGATCGCCCTGACCGACCCCGCCGGCCGCTACCGCTTCGCCAACCCGGCGTTCGGCGACGTCGTGGGCAGACTGGGCACGGACCTGCGCGGTCGCGACTGGTGGGAGCCGTTCCACGCCGACGACCACGCCACGCTGCAGCACGCCCTGGGCAGGGCCGAATCGGCGGGCAAGGCCACGGCCGACGTGCGCGCCGGGCGCCCCGCCGGCGACCCCGCCCATGTCGAGCTCACGCTCGTGCCCGCTTCCCGCCCCCACGACGCCGGCGGTGGGGGCACCTACGTCCTGGCCCGGGACGTCACCGAGCGCCACCGCTACGAGGACGAGCTCGCCCGTCGCGCCCTGCACGACGAGCTCACCGGCCTGGCCAACAGGCGCCTCCTGCAGGACCGCCTCGAGCTGGCACTGCGGCGCCTCGGGCGGGGCCGGGGAGTTGTCGCCGTGCTCTTCGTCGACCTCGACCGCTTCAAGATCGTGAACGACAGCATGGGCCACAGCTACGGGGACGAGCTCCTCGTCGGCGTCTCGGAGAGGCTCGCCTCGGCCCTGCGTCCCGCCGACACGCTCGCCCGCTTCGGCGGCGACGAGTTCGTGATCGTGGTCGAGACCGCGGACCGGGCCGGCACCGCCGCCGTCCTGGCTCGGGTGCAGGACGCCCTCCGGTGCCCGTTCCTCGTCCGCGGCATCGAGGTCTTCGTGACGGCGAGCATCGGCGTGGCTTGCGCCGAGGGCGAGGAAGTGGGCCCCGACGACCTCCTGCGGCGCGCCGACGTCGCCATGTACCAGGCCAAGGACGCCGGTCGTGACCGCCACGAGGTCTTCCACGAGTCGCTGCAGGCGAAGATGGACCGCCGTCTCGACAACGAGAACACCCTCCGTCGCGCGGTGGAACGGGACGAGTTGCGGGCCTTCTACCAGCCGATCGCCGAGCTCCCTGGGGGCTGCATCGTGCGTTGCGAGGCCCTGTTGCGCTGGGAGCGGCCGGGACATCCCTTCGAGAACCGGGCCTGGTTCGTGCCCATGGCCGAGGAGTCCGACCTCATCGTCACTCTCGGCGACTGGATCCTGCGCCGCGCCTGCGCGGACGTGGTCGAGCTCAACAGGGGACGCCCCGCGACCGAGGCCCTACGCATGCACGTGAACGTCGCCTCCGCCCAACTCATACTCCCCGGCCTCCCCGCCACCGTCGAGGCCGCGCTCGCCCACGCCGGCTGCGAGCCCGACCGGCTCACCCTCGAGATCACCGAGACCGTCCTCGTAAGGGACGTCGAGACCTGTCTCCAGAGCCTCGGCCGGCTGCGGGACATGGGTGTGGGCCTCTGCATCGACGACTTCGGCACGGGCTACTCGTCCCTGTCGTACCTCCACAGGTTCCCCGTCGACACGATCAAGATCGGGCTGCCTTTCGTGCACGGCCTCGGGAGCGCCACCGTGCGCTCGATCGTGACGTCCGTCGTGAACCTGGCGCACGACCTCGGCGTCGTCGTCGTGGCCGAGGGGATCGAGACGCCTCTCCAACGGTCGGTCGTCGAGGATGTCGGCTGCGACCTGGGCCAGGGCTTTCTGCTGGGCAGACCCGCCCCCTTGGACCGTCTCTGCCCCCCCGCCGGCTACCGGGAGGCGACGTCGAGGTTCTGGGGGGAGCCGAGGACGTCGTAGGAGTCCCAGGCGCTCGTGACGCCGTCGTTGTCCACGACACGCACCCGGGGCCGGTACACCCCAGGGGCCGGGAAGGTGTGCGCAACGGTGGACGTACCGGACCCCGCCCCGCCGGGGACGCCGGTGAGGGTGTCGGGGACGCCGTCGCCGCCGAAGTCCCACTCCACGGTGACGACCTCGCCGCCGGCGCCGGAGTCGAGGTCCCGGAAGTCCGCCGTGAACGTGAACTCGGTCTCGCCCTCCACGCCGTCGGGTAGGCCGGCGCCGCAGACGCCCCAGGCCCGGGCGCAGGGCGACCAGGCCCGCATCGTCACGACGGGCGGCCACTCCGTGACCCGCAGAGGCACCGCCACGCCGATCACCGTGCGGGTCGTCCACTCCCCGACGAGACCGTCGTTGTCCACGAAACGCACTTGCGGGCGGTACACCCCGGGCTCGCCGTAGCCGTGCTCGGCGGTCACCGCACCGGAAGCGAGCTCGTCGGTGGACTGGAAGAGGTCCCCCGCCCCGTCGCCGTCCCAGTCCCACTCCACTCCGGTCACCAACCCGCCCACGGCCCCGTCGGGGTCCCGGAACTCCGCCGTGAAGGCGAACTTCGTGCCATGGCCCCGGTCGTCGGGGCGCCCGGCGCAGAGGACGTCGAGGAGGCCTCCGCAGGGCGCCCAGCCGAGACCCGTCGCAACCGGGGCGATCGTGCCCAGCTCCAGGGGCGAGCGCGACCACGGGCCGGGCCAGAGCACGGTCCACGCACTCGAGAGCCCGTCGTTGTCGGTGACGCGAACCCGCGGGAAGAACGGCCCGGGGGCATCCGGGGGGTAGACGTAGACGTCGGTCACCTCGCCCTGGACGGCGGCGCCCTCGACCGGTGTCGTGAGGTCGACCGCGCCGTCACCGTCGAGGTCCCATTCCGCCGTGACGACCTCGCTGCCCGTGGGCGCGTCCGGGTCGCGGAAGAGGACACGGAACGCGAACTCGGTGCCGGGCCGGCCGTCGGGGGTGCCACAGGACGACGACCCCTCTGACGAGCAGGGCGACCACGAGCCGCCCGTCACCTCGGGCGCCTCGTAGCCCACGTCGAGGGGCGGCGCCACGCCGAGGACGTCGTAGGCGTCCCACTGCGACGACCTGCCTCTCTCGTCCACCGCCCGCACCCGGGGGACGACGTTTGCCTCGGCGTCGTACACGTGGGTGACCGCGCCCTCGGTGGTGCTCTCGTCGGCGACGCCGTCGCCGTCGTAGTCCCACTCGTAGCCCGTCACGGGCCAGCCGACGAGGCCGGGGCGAGCCGTGGCGGCGAACGTGAAGGCGGTGCCCGGACGACCGTCGGCCTGCGCCCGCGGGAACGCGGTCGGCGACCACGCCCCCATGACCGCCGTGGGACCAGGGTCGTCGACCACGATCGGGGCCTTCTCCACGATCTCGGCCTCCAGTCCGGAGCCCGCCGAGAACGACGGGAACGGGACGACGTCGAGGTTCCCGGACACCGCCAGGGCCCAGTCCAAGTCGGTCCAGAACGGCGGGACGTCCCCCCACATGTGCAGCGCCACCCAGATGTCGCCCGCCTCGACCCAGAGGTCCCAACCGCAGGTGAGCTCACCGGGGACGCGCACCTTCAACGGCCCGACGAGCTTGTGGAGCCGGCACGGCCCCTCCACGTAGGCCCGCCCGTCGCCGTTGTCCATGGTGGCGAGGTCCGCTGAGGACACGGGCGAGAAGCCCCCCCAATCGGCCCGGGACGTGGACAGGACGTAGCCGCCGGCGTAGTCGCCTTCGGGAACCGCGAAGCGGTAGGTGGCCCCTCCTACCGGGGCGGCCCCGGCCGCCTGGCTGAGGGACGCCGAGACGTCCCCCGCGCCGACGAGGTGCGCCGCCCCCCGGGCCGTGCCCGCGCCGCCGCTGTCCACGTACGGGACACCTTCGGCGTCCCCGGGCATCTGCGACCAGGCAGCGAAGAGGCCCATGGCGAAACGCTCCGGGAGGAACGTGGCCACGCGGCAGACGACGTCGGCGAGCACGACCCAGCCCTCCTCGCAGGCCCGGGCGAGGAACCTCGGCGGGCTCTCGGTGTTCACCGCACCGGAGACGGCGGCGCCGAGCGGGTCCGGGAGGGAGGCGAAGCTCGCCGCCATGGCCTCCTCGACCCTCTCCACGAGCGCCTCGTAGTCAGGCGGCGGCGGGGACTCCAGGTAGCCGATGGCGGCGTCGAGGCCGGCGAGGAGCGGGGCCTTGGAGGCGGCAAGGGCCTCCTCGGCGGCGTCGAAGTGCCCGCCCACGGTCGCCCGCACACCGTCGAAGAAGTCGCCGAAGAGGGCGCCGATGCCGGGGCCCGAGACCCGCAGGAGCTTCTCCCGGAGGGTCTCGTCGCGGCGGGGGTCACCCGGGTCGGAGGCGTCGCCGGCGACCATGTCGCCGATGCCGTCCATGATCTCGGCGGAGTCCGGCAGCGCCACGCCCGAGGTGAAGGAGAGGCCCCACATGAGGGCGTCCACGGCCCCGATGCGCTGCGGGAGGTAGCCCCGCGCCGTGTCGGCGGCGATGTTGGCGGCGTACACGTCCGTGTCCCGCAGGAATCCCTGCAGGTACCCCGCCACCTGTCCGGCGAGCACGTCGCCGAACTGCGAGAACGTCGTCACGTTCTCGTACGGGGTCCAGACCCCGGCCACGTAGAAGAGCAGGTACAGCACCGGGGAGAGTGCCGGAGAGAGCAGCAGGGACACGACCGGGTAGAGCGGGTCGACGAGGTCAGCCGGGAACGTGGCCCAGAAGGAGGCCCACGCCTGGCGGAACGTGTCGCGGCCGGAGTCGAGCGCCCGGGACACGTCGTCGACGGAGAACACGAGGGGGTCGTCCTCCCCCGTGGGCGTGCTCCCGTACACGAGGTTGACGAGGCCGCCCACGCTCTCCTCGAGGCTCCCTGCCGGGAGGGCGCGGATGCGGGACTGGAGCTGCGCGAGCCAGAAGTCGGCGTCGTCCACCCAGCTCAGCACGGTGGAGTCGAAGGCGTTCTTCACGGCGTAGTAGACGGTCTCCAGCGCCCAGGCGGGCAGGTCCGTGTAGGAGCCCCCGGGCACGTAGGTCGCCGCCTCCCGGGCGACGTCGGCGAGCTTCAGGGCGCTGTCGTCGCGAAGGGTCTCGAGCCACTCCCGCAGCCCGGCGACGCTGGAGTAGCGCAGGGCGGGGTGGTCCGGCGGGAGGTCCACGAAGTCCGTGATGCTCAGGACGCACGGCCCCAGCGAGCCCACGAAGTCGACGTCGCCGCGGGTGAGGCAGCCGCTGCGGAGGAACCCCGCCACGAGGAACGCGATGTAGCGCAGCCCCTCCCCGAACGCGGCGGACGTCGCGTCACGGATCCGCGGCTCCGCTGCGGCCAGATCGGCGTCCGCCCGGGCCCGGGCGGCGGCGAGGTCGTCCTCACCGGCGGCGTCCACGGCGTCCCGGAAGGGGCGGAGGAGGCCCAGAACGGGCTGGCGGAGCCGGTCCCAGGAGTGCCCGGCCGGGTCCTCCCACGTCTCCGGCGTCACGTTGTGGACGACGACGCCGGGGCGTCCGCCGTCGGCACTGACGGGGGCGACGGGGACGTCGAGGTAGGTCTGGTACGGCCCGTTCGTCACGGCGAGGGCGACGGTGCCCGGGTGGGGTCGTTCCTCCAGGCGCCAGTCGCACGTCGCCCGGCGGCGATCGGTGGCGCCGCGAAGCGGCAGGGGCAGGTTGCGGGGCATCGAGTAGACGTCGCAGGGGCCCACGAGGTGCGCCCCCCCGCCCACCTCCCCCTGGGGCGGCGCGGTGAACTCGGTGGTCGTCCACTCGCGGGCCACGATGCGCCATTTGCGGGTGCGGGTGTCGACCTCGAAGGTGGCGAGACCCTGGGCGCCGAGACCGTCCCGGGACGCCACCGCTGCGAAGCGACCCTCCCCGAACGGCGTCGCCACCCGGCCCGCCGCCCGCACGGAGGCGAGGCCCACCGGCTTCACCTGCCGGGCGAAGACGTCCTCGAAGCCGTTCGTGTCGTCGGCGACGAGGTTCGTCGCTTCCGACGAGAACACGGCGTACTCGCCCTTGCCGCTGATCACGGGCCTGTAGCTGTGGCCGTCACCCCGGACCCCCTCGGCGTCGGCGCTGAGGCGCTGGATCACCCCCGTCACCCGGTCGTAGACGAAGGCGTCCTCGGTCGCGTCCTGCGCGGGCTGGGGCACGAGGAAGTTGGAGCTCGACTGCCAGACGACGAAACGGCCGTCCGCGCTGACCTGGCCGCCGCCGTTGCCTGTCGTCGCCACCCTCGCCCCACTCAGAGAACCCCGCTGGTAGCTAACAAGCTCGACGGTTCCCCGCTGGCGGTCTCGGAGGTAGACGTTGGGGACGTTGCTGAGGGCCGGCGTGATCTGGGACAAGGACACGAAGGCCACGAAACGGCCGTCGGCGCTGATGCTCCCACCCGCGCTCGAGTAGGGCACCTGCGCCCCGTCCCAGCGCACGCTCACCCGCTCCGTGGTGCCCGCCTGGCGGTCGCGCAGGAAGACGTCGGATTGGCCGTTCGTGTCGCCGGGAACGACGTTGGGCGCCGCGGTCGCGAACGTGACGAAACGCCCGTCGGCGCTGACCTGGATCGCCATGGTGTTGCCCACGGACGCGCCCGTCCACGACCTGCTCACGAGCTCGGTGGCGCCGGTCGGGGACGTGAGATCTTGCATGTACACGTCGTTCGAACCGTTGAGGTCGTCCGCGACCAGCGACACTTGCGTGTAGAAGACGGCATACCGACCGTCGTCGCTCAGGCTGAGACCGGCGCAGTTGAACGGCGTGCCCACGGGCCACCCCGCGGGATGCTGGTACTGCAAGACGCCCACGTGGCGAAACTCCCCGTTCGGCATACGCGCGTAGCAGCCCGGGTCGTCCCACTCGTCCTCCGGCGTGGGGTCGCCGTCGGTGTGGAAGGCGACTACGCTGCCGTCCCCACTCACGGACGGCATGATGCTCGCGCCCGAAAGGCCTGTTCCGTCCGGGGTCTCGCTCACCCGCTCGGTCAGCCCCGTGCGCCGGTCCGTGAGGAAGACGTCCATGCCGGGCGTGTCACCCGGGACCAGGTTCGACGCTCGCGACACGAAGACGACCCAGTTGCCGTCTGCGCTGATGTCGGCCGTCATGCTCTCCCAGTTCGGCTCCCCGCCCGGCGCCCAGCTCACGCGCTCGATGACGGGCTCCTCGACGATCGGCGGGTCCGGGGGGTCCGCGACCGCCGGGGACGGAGTGGCCACGACCCCTGCGCAGAGGCCGAAGAGGAGAACCGCGCAGACGACCACGGAGACCGGCCGCCGGCCCCCTGTTCTTCCCCCCGAACGTCTTCGCGCCATACCGCTCCCAGCCTGGTCCGCGTGCCGCCCGCGCGACACCGGCGGCCCGCCCATCGTAAGGCCCCCATGGTCGCCCCGCCATCGGTGTTCTGCGCCAAAGCGGGCGCCCAATCCGATCACCGGGCCGCCGCCATGGCAGGATCCTCTCCGAGAGTGATGGAAGCTGCGTCGTCCGTGGGCATGATCGGGAGGTCCCGGGAGCTCGGGATCCTGTCGGAACGCCTCGCCCGCGACCGGCCCGTCGTCGTGTGCGGCGAGGCCGGCGTGGGCAAGACCACGCTCCTCCGCCAGGCCGTGGCGGGCAGCGGCCGGCCCCTCTTCGAGGGCGGCGGCCTCGGGTCGGTGTCCTGGGTGCCCCACCTTGCCCTGCGCCGGGCGCTCGGCCGTGACCTCCCCGAGGACGCGGACGAGGCCACCCTGGCGGCCTTCGTCGTGCGCACAGTGGGCGACGGTGTCCTGGTTCTCGACGACCTGCAGTGGACCGACGCCGCCACCCGAGCGCTCCTGCCCCGCCTCGCCGGCCGTGCCGGTCTGCTCTGCGCCGTCCGTCTCGGCGACGCGGGTTCCACCGCCGCGCTGGGCGAGGCCGTCGCCGCCGGCTGCTACGAGGTTGGCCTCGCCGGTCTCGACGACGACGGCGCCCTCGCCCTCGCCGGGCGCCTCCTCCCCCACGCTGCGACGCCCGAGTTGCGGCGTCTCGTGGAGCGCTCCGGAGGCAACCCGCTCTTCCTCGAGGAGTTGGCACGCTCGCCGGACGAACCCAGCCCGGACCTCGCCCGCGTCCTCCGGGGGCGCCTGCGCGCGCTGTCCGAGGACGCTCGGGACGCCATGTGCCTCCTCGCCCTGCTGGGCCGGCCCGCCCCCTTGGGCCTCCTCGACAGGGAGGCGCTCGCCGAGTTGGCCGCGGCAGGCCTCGTCGCCCTGGACGGCGACACAGTGGGGCCCCGCCACACCCTCCTCGCCGAGGCCGCCGTCGCCACGCGCGACGGGCCCGGGCGCGCGGATCTGCACGGCCAACTCGCCGCCCGCCTCGACGACCCCGGCGAGGTCGCCCGGCACCTCGCCGCCGCGGGTGACGCGGCGGCGGCCCTCCCCCTCGCCCTCCGGGCCGCCGAGGCGGCGTCCACGCCAGGGGAGCGGGCCGCCCACCTCGCCCTGGCCGCCTCCTGCGCCTCGGGGGAGGACGCCGGGCGCCTCCGCGTCGACGCCGCTGCGTCCCTCCTCGCCGCCGGCGAGTTCGCCGCCGCCGCGGGAACTGCCACCGTCGCCACGTCCGACGCCGCCGTGGGCGGGGAGGCCCGCCTCCTCCTCGCCCGCGCTCTCTGCCAGATCGGGCGCCGCAGCGAGGCGGGCGGGGTGCTCGACGCCGCGTTCGCCGCCGCCGGCCCCGGCGACGTCCGCCTCGAGATCGAGATCCTGCTGGAGCGTGCCCGGGTGAACGTGGGCGGCTGGGACCCGGCTGCGCTCCTGGGGGCGGCCCGGCAGGCGCACGAGCGGTCCCGCGCCGCCGGCGTGGCGCTCCAGCGGGCCGACCTCATGCTGGGCACGGCCGCCGTCCTGAACGGGGACCCCGCCGGCATCGCACACCTCCGGAGCGCGTTGAGCGCGACCGCCGCCGAGGGCGACGCCGAGACCGCCTACACGGCGGCCTTCGACCTCGTCTTCGTGTTCTTCATCCTCGCCCGCCAGGACGAGGGGCGCGCCCTGATCGCCGACATGGTCGCCCGCTCACGGGCCGCAGGTCACCTCGGCTGGGAGCAGCGCTTCCGGTCCTCGCTCCTGCACTTCGACGTCGTCCGGGGCGACTACGGTCGCGTCGCCGAGGAGGCCGAGGCGCTCCTCGCTGAACCCGTCGACCTTTTCGTGGCGGCGCGGGCGGAGTGCGGCCTGGACGTCGCCCTCCTCGACACCGGCCTCGGCCCCGGGCTCCGGCCCCGCCTGGAACGCCTCGGCCGCCTGGAGGCCGGGGCCGAGTTCAGCCGTGAGCTCTGTGCCTGGACCCGCGCGGAGATCCAGCTCTGGACGGGCGTGGCGGAAGAAGCGCTCCGGACCGCCGACGAGGCGCTCGCCCGCAACGATCCCTTCTCGCCCTACGCGGACCTCATCCGCCTCACGCGGGCGCACGCCTGCGTGGAACTCGGCCGGGACCCGGGCCCGGAGCCGGAGACCACGTCCTACCCGGTCCTCGATGCCGTCCCGACGGACGTCGCCGCCGTCCGCTGCCTTCTCGACGCCGCCCGCCCCGACGAGGCGCCGGAGCGATTCGACGACGCCGCCGCCCGCTGGCAGGGTCGCTTCCTCCGCTACGAGCTCGTCGCCCGTTGGGGGGCCGCGGAGTCCCTCCGGCGCCGCGGCGACACGGGGGCGGGAGTGGCGCGACTTCTGGATCTCACAGCGGACGTCGAGCGCACCGGGCTGCGCTTCCTGCTGGGGCGCATCAACCGCTCCCTGCGGGCCGCCGGGGTTCCGCGCCCGCCCCCGGCGGAACCCCGGGTCGGAGGCCTCACGGCGCGCGAAGGCCATGTCCTCGACCTCGTCGCCGAAGGGCTCACGAACAAGCAGATCGCCCGGTTCCTCGGCCTCAGCCCACGCACGGTGGACGCCCACATGCGCGCCGTCCACGCCAAGCTCGGCACCACGACACGGATCCAGGCGGCATCCCTCTCGAGGCGCGGGGAACGACCGGGGCCGCCCTCATGAGCGAGGCCCGCCCCGTGCCAGTGCCGCCACCGCCTCTGCCGTGGTCGAGGCCCCCGCCGCTCGGCGCACCTGGGCGAGGCGGCGGTCGGCGGTGCGGCGCGAGATGTGCAGACGCCTCGCCGCCTCCCCGATCGACGTCCCCTCCGCCAGGAGGCTCACGAGCTCCTGCTCCTCGGGCGTGAGCGCTCCCCGTCCCTCCCTGTCCTGGCGGACGTCGACGGGGCCCAGGCGCCGGAGGTCCTCCAGGAGCTGGTCGGCGACCGCTGCGGACGCCCGGAGATGGACGACGACCGCCTCGCCCGCCACCGCTCGGAGGACGGCGGCGGCGGCGTCCTCCTGTGTGGTCACAGCGACGGCGTGGGCGACCCCCCACACCCCCCTGACGTCGCGCTGGGCGGCGGCGAAGGAGTCCGCGCCGCCCTCCACGACGACGATCGGCGGTGTCGTTCCCCTCTCAGGCATCCATCCCGTCCCCCGGCGAGCCCCGGGGAGATGCTACGGCGCCGGGCGGGGCGCCGGGTGCATCCGGCGCCGGGCTACCCGAAGGCCTCGGCGACCCACGCCTCGCACGCGGCGCGCATGTGGGCGGCGTTGGCGGCCAGGCCGGCCGCGACGTGTTCGCGCAGCGCGGGGACGGTCCAGCCGGCGGCGGCGATCTCAGGTTCCGCACCCGGGTCCGAGAGCCAGGACTCCAGGAGGCGGGCATCGACCTCGGGGTGGAACTGGAGAGCGAGTGCCCGGTGGGCCCGGAACGCCTGCACCGGGAAGGACGGCGTGCCGGCGAGGTTCCGGCAGCCCTCCGGGAGCGAGAAGCCCCGGCCGTGCCACTGCAACGTGGGCCGGCCGCCGGCGAAGTGTCCCACGACGGGGTCGGCGCGCCCCGCGGACGTGACGGCGAGGGGCAGCCAGCCCATCTCGAAGCGGGGCCCGGGCGCCACCGTGGCCCCGAGGGCGGCGGCGACGAGCTGGCCGCCGAGACAGACCCCGATCGTGGGCACGCCGGCGGGGACGACGGCGCCCAGCCAGTCGACGACCGTCTCGAGGAAGGGCCAGCGCTCGGGTTCGTCCACGTTCTGGGGCCCGCCCATGCACACGACGCCGCCGAGACCGGCGGGCTCGGGCAGGGGCTCCCCCAAGTCGGAGCGGACCGTGACGACCTCGCGCCCGGCGGCGGCGAGGAGCTCGCCGAGAACGGCGGGACCCTCTGTCGGGGTGTGGCAGACCACGACCACGCGCCCGGTGGCCATCAGCGGCTCCGGTAGGCCGAGCGGCCCTCGACCGTGTCCTTGTTGAGTCGCTTGGAGAGGTGGAGTCCTTCGAGGACGAGCTCCAGGGCGGAGGCGACGCCACCGGGCGACTCGCCCCCGATGCGTACGAGCGCCTCCCGCAGCTCGGCCGGCGCCTCGACCTGGGCCATGACCTCCCGGGCGGCCATGACGTCGTCGACGGTGACGACGAGGCCGTCGTCGAAGGCCGCCAGCAGGGCCCGCACGTCGGCCGCGGACACGGTCTCGCGGTACACGTCGAGGACGGCGCTGCGCACTATGCGCTCGACGACGGCGTCCTCGCGGCCCTCGTCGAGGGACTCGACCTCCACCTTGCCGGACGTGGACGCCACGAGCATGTCGAGGTCGGACACGCGGGGCACGACCTCGGCCTCGTCCGTGCGCAGGGCCCGCCGGAGGGCGTTGGCGAGAAGGGTCTCGTGGTTGCAGATCGTGAGGCGCACAGACACCCCGGAGCGCTGGTTCACGTGCGGGGAGCGGCGGGCGAGCTGGCTGATCTCGGCCACGATCCGGTCCATGAACGCGGGCACGTGCACCCGGCGGTCGCCCGCCGCCGGGGGCCGCTGCTCCTGGGCCACGATCGCCGTCTCCATGGCGGCGTCGAGGGGGTAGTGCGTGCGGATCTGGGCCCCGAAGCGGTCCTTGAGCGGGGTGATGATGCGGCCCCGGCTCGTGTAGTCCTCGGGGTTCGCCGAGGCGACGAGGAGGAGGTCGAGGGGGAGGCGGATCTTGTAGCCCCGGATCTGCACGTCCCGCTCCTGCAGGACGTTGAGGAGACCGACCTGGATGCGCTCGGCGAGGTCGGGAAGCTCGTTGATGGCGAAGATCCCCCGGTTCGTGCGGGGCACGAGCCCGTAGTGGATCGTGAGCTCGTCGGCGAGGTAGCGGCCCTCGGCCACCTTGATGGGGTCGACCTCGCCGATGAGGTCCGCGATCGAGATGTCGGGCGTGGCGAGCTTCTCGGCGAACCGTTCCTCCCGCCCCACCCACCGGATCGGCGTGGCGTCCCCCAGCTCGTCGACGAGGTGACGGGCGAAGGGCGACACGGGGTGGAAGGGGTCGTCGTGGATCTCGGAGCCGGACACCGCCGGGACCGCCTCGTCGAGGGTGCCGACGAGGGCCCTGATGACGCGGCTCTTGGCCTGCCCCCGTTCCCCCAGGAATATGACGTCGTGGCCCGCGAGGAGGGCGTTCTCGAGTTGGGGGAGGACGGTGTCGTCGTAGCCCAGGACGCCCTCGACGACCGCCCGGCCCGCCTCGAGGCGGCCCACGACGTTGCGACGGATCTCCTCTTTGACAGGGATGCTTTCCCACCCCGATGCGCGGAGCTCGCCGATGGTCGTGGGTCTCGTCATCCTGGCGAGGGTAGCTGAGCCCCGCGGGCGGGCACCGGGGAGACGACGGGGGTGGGCGCCCTCGCATACGCTGTGGGCCGTGACCCGGAGATCAGCCTCCACCCTGGCCGTGCTCGCCCTCGCCGCCCTGGTCGGCGTGTCCGGCCTGTCCGGCCTGTCCGGCTGCCAGAAGGTCGAGAGCGTGAAGGACGGCTCCCCGGCCCTGGACCAGGCCGGGACCACCGCCAAGGACGACGCCGGCGCCCCCGGGAAGCCGGAGAACGACAGGCGCCTCTCCCGGGCCTACGGGCGGATCGAGGCCACGGGTGCCGAGTTCATCGGCGTGGCGAACTCCTTCCAGAGCCTGAACGGCACCTCCACCGTGACCCGCCGGGTGGACATGAGCGGGGCGGTCCTGTTCCCCAGCACCTACCGGGTGGACACCGTCGACCTCGTCCTCCCCGTCCTCACCGACCCCCGCCCCGCCGCCGAAGCCACGCAGCGGCGCGAGATCGGCGACGAGGGCCACCACTACTCCGCCCGCCCGGACCACACGGGCTGGATCGACATCGAGGCGATGGGCGACCTCATGGAGAGCCAGGGGGCCGACGCCTCCCTCACCGCCGACCTCAACCCCTTCGGGATCCTCACCGGCTTCCGCACGCCGCTCGACCTCTTCGCCACGCTCCGGCGCCACAAAGGCGACGCCGCCGAGACCACGAAGGGCAAGGGGCGCAACAGCGGCACGTACTCCTACCGGGTCTCCGCCTCCACGCTGAACTCGCGGTTCCGCACGACCCTCGGGATCCGCCGCCGCGACACGGTCCGCGTGCAGGCGGTGCTCTCGGCAGGCGAGGTGCAGCAGTTCAGCGTGTCGGCGGGCACAAAGTCCGGGAAGTCCTTCGAGCTCCGTCTCTTCGTGCTCTCCACCGAGGACGTCGAGGTGACGATGCCGCTGCCCTCTGAGATCGACCCCACCCCGGCCGTGGACGAGGAGGGCCTCGCCGCCCTGGGCATCCCGGTCTACCGCCCCTCCACCCTGCCCGGCCCCGGCTGGTTCCTGGTCACCGCTCGGGCACTGAACCTCACGATGACCGCCGAGCAGTGCGCCCAGGCGACGGTGCAGTACAACGACGCCGCCGCCAAGACCGCCCTGGAGCTCTACTACCTGCCGCTGAGCTGCCTGAAGGCGGCGCAACCCTCGAAGGACACAGAGGTCACGAAGACCCAACTCCCCCAGGGCACGGCGGAGTCCTGGAAGGACGCCAACGGCCGCACCAACGTCCTCCTGGCCCTGCCCGACGTCCTCGTGCAGGCGATGTCCGCCGACCTCGACACGGGAGTCGTCCTCAAGGTCCTCGAGAGCCTGCAACCGGCCCCGGACCTCGCCGTGCCTCCCCCCCACAAGTAGGGCACCCGCCGCCCCCCCCGGGCCACCCCGACCCCCGGGGGCGACTTTGGAGGCCCGCTTATACTCCCTGGATGCGCGTGGAGCCGATCGGCGGGGACTGGCTGGCCGCCGAGCGTGACGAGGCGCTGGAGCGGACGTACTGGCGGTCCGACCTCGACGACTCCGCCTGGCTCCCCGTCGCCGTCCCCTCGCAGTGGGCGAGCACCCCCGGCCTGGAGGCGACCCGCGGCCCCGTCGCCTATCGCAGCCGGTTCCGCACCGCCCCCCTGGGCCCGGACGAGCGGGCCCGGGTCCGCTTCGGCGGGGTCTTCTACTTCGGCCACTACTGGATCGACGACGCCTACCTCGGGGACGCCGGGGGCTACTTCCTCCCCCACGAGATGGAGTGCACACGCCAGCTCCGCCGGGACGCCGAGCACGTCCTCGCCGTGGAGGTGGAGTGCCCCCCCCAGAAGGACCGCACCGCCAAGACGATCGTGACCGGGGTCTTCTCCCACTGGGACGCCATCGACCCCGGCTTCAACCCTGGGGGACTCTGGCGGCCCGTGGAGCTCGTGGTCACGGGCCCCGCCCACCTCACCCACGCCGTCCTGGCGCCCGTGGAGGTCTCCCCCACCCTGGCCCGCCTCGAGCTCCGGGTCGGCGCCGACTACGCCCCCGCCGGAACCGGCAACCCCGAAGACGACGACGCCGCCGCTGCGGACGCCCCTCCCCTGCCGGTGCGCCTCGAGGTCGAGGTCGTCCCGCAGGACGGCGGCGGCGAGTCGGCCTGGGCCGCCCAGAACTGGGTGCTGGCCCCGGGTCGCAACGAGTTCCGCCTCCCCCTCACCGTCGCCGAGCCCGCCTTGTGGTGGCCCCGGGCGCTGGGCCCCCAGCCCATGTACCGCCTCCGGGTCCGCCTCGTGGGCCCCGAGGGCGACACGTGGGACGAGCACGCCGAGACGACGGCGATCCGGCGCATCGACGTCGAGGACTGGGTCTTCCGAGTGAACGGCGAGCGCTTCTTCGTGCGGGGCTCGAACTACGGCCCCACCCGCATGGAGCTGTCCCGGGTGACGGCGGCGGACTGCGAGCGCGACGTCCGCCTCGCCCTCGACGCCCATCTCGACCTCCTCCGGGTGCACGGCCACGTGGGGGTCCCGGAGCTGTACGACGCCGCCGACCGCGCCGGCCTCCTCCTCTGGGCGGACTTCCCCCTGCAGTGGGGCTACTCGCGGCGGGTGAAGGCCGCCGCCCTCGCCCAGATGCGGGGCATGGTGCGCCGCCTCGGCAACCACCCCTCGATCGCGCTCTGGTGCGCCCACAACGAGCCCCTCGCCGTGGACGTCACCGACGTCGCCGAGATGTCCTCCTGGCAGAAGGTGAGGGCACTGGCGTCCACGGCACTGCCCACGTGGAACAAGAACGTCCTCGACCCGGCACTGCGCAAGGCCGCCGAGGAGGAGGACCCGAGCCGCTTCTGCAACGAGAAGTCCGGCGAGCTCCCGAACACCCTGTCCTTCGGCACGGACACCCACCTGTACCTCGGCTGGTACCAGAGCCAGATGCGCCTGCTCCCCCGGGTGGCGGCGGCGTCGCCCCGGCTCGTGCGCTTCATGTCCGAGTTCGGCGCCCAGGCCCTCCCCGACCTGGAAACGCTGCAGGAGATGGGCTTCCCCGACCCGGGTGACGCCTGGCCCCACGTCGACTGGTCCCCGCTCACGGCCCGCCACTGCATGCAGGCCGCCCTCATGGAGCGCCGCACGGACCCGGCCGCCTCCCCCACGCTCGCGGCGTACGTCGAGGCCACGCAGCACTACCAGGCGGAACTCGTCCGCTACCACGTGGAGACGCTGCGCAAGCTGAAGTACCGGCCCACAGGCGGCTTCACCCAGTTCCAGTTCCAGGACTGCTTCCCGGCGGTGACCTGGTCGGTGCTCGACCACGCCCGCCGGCCGAAGGCCGCCTACGAGGCACTCGCCCGGGCCTGTGCGGACGTCGTCGTGGTGGCGGAGTACCCGGCGGCCGCCTACTGCCCGGGCGGGGCTCTCGCCCTCGACCTCCACGTCGTCTCGGAGCTCCGCCGGCCCCTGCAGGGGGTGCGCCTCACGGCCCGCCTCGGTGACGAGGAGGCCGTCTGGGAGGGCGACGTGGGCGCCGACAGCGTGTGCGGCGTGGGCCGCTTCGAGGCCGCCGCCCCCGAGAAGGCGGGCGTGCACGCCCTCGTGCTCGACCTCCGCCACCCAGGCGCCCCGGACGCCGTGGCGGAGAACCGCTACAAGGTGGTCGTGGCCGGCTGAGCAGACTTGCAGGATCCCGAGACGGACGCCGACGACGTCTCTGGAGCGCCTCGGGACCGGGGTCCTTGCGAAGGGGCACGCCAGATCGGCCCAGCAGCGCACGAATTCCCTCAAGTCGGGGCACAAACGGTCCGATACGGACTTCGTGGAACCCGGGAGGCTTGCACCAGTCGATCGTGCGTCGCTGCGCCGGCGCGTCTCGGACTCCCTCGGCCTGTCGCGCCACCGCCGCGACCGCACGCTGGAGTCCCTGAGCCGGATCCTGCGCGCCGCCGGGGGCACCTTCACGCTCTCGGAGCTGTCCTCCTTCGTGTCCTGCGAGGTGGAGCGCCTCGTGCACTGCGACCGGGCGGTGTTCCTGGTCGTGGACGAGGACCGCTGCGTGACCGCAGACGGCGGCGTGGACGAGCCCTTCTCCGAGGTCCCTGCGCTGCAGCGCCTCGTGGAGAGCGGCCTCCCCACGGTGTCGTCGCTCCCCTCCACCGGGGAGCGCACGCTCATGGGTCGCCAGGTGAAGGCCGCCGTGTACGTGCCTGTGGTGGTGGGCGGCGCCGTGAGGGGCGTGATCGCGGTCGGCCGCCGCAAGCCGGAGTCGATCACACCGGACGACGTGCGCACGCTCACACAGCTCGGTGACAGCGTGTCCCTCGGCCTCACGAACGCCCTCCTGCACAAGCGGGCGGAGGACGCCGAGCGTGACGCCCGTGTTCTCGTGGAGGCGGTCGCGGCGCTCAGCCGGCCGCTGCGGGCGGTGGAGGTCGCCGAGGTGGCCTGCCGCCACACCCGCAAGATCGCCCGCGCGCGCCGGGTGCACCTCGCGGTCTTCGACCCGGAGGGCGATCTCACGATCCTGGGCGGGAACCCGAGCCCGCAGCACCCCGCCGTGCACGCCGACACCGGTCCGCTCCCGGACCCGGTGGCGCTCGTCGACCACAACCAGGTCGTGACCTGCCGGACCCCGCAGCGCTTCAGCGTGTACGTCCCGGTGGCGGACGACCGCGAGACCCACGCCATCCTGCGCCTCGACTACCCCGCCGACCACCGCGAGCCCGACGACGCCACCCTGGCTCTCTGCCGGGCGATCGCCGCCCAGACCGCGATCGCCTTGGACCGGGCGGAGCGCGCCGACGAGCTCCGCCGCCTCGCCACCACCGATCCGCTCACGGGCCTGGCGAACCGTCGCCGCCTCATGGGCGAGCTGCGCCGCGAACTCGCCCGCGCCCAGCGCCACGACGCCCCGCTGAGCGTGGCCGTGATCGACCTCGACCGCTTCAAGAAGTACAACGACGTCCACGGCCACCTCGCCGGGGACAGGCTGCTGCGGGAGTTCTCCCAGTCGCTCCTGGCGAACCTCCGGGTGAGCGACCTCGCCGCCCGCCTCGGCGGGGAGGAGTTCCTCCTCGTCCTCCCCGACAGCGACGAGGTGGGCGCCCGCCTGGTCGTCGACCGCCTCCGCCAGATCTGGAGGCTCACGGGCACGACCACGTTCAGCGCCGGCATCGCCGAGCTGGGCGGGACGGTCGACCCGGCGGCGCTCATCGGGCGCGCCGACGTCGCCCTGTACCGGGCGAAGAAGGCGGGCCGGGACCGGATCTGCCTTGCCAGCGGCAACCCGGACGACGACGAGCCCTCCCAGGAGGCCCTCTTCGGCCCGGACGAGATGCCCACGCAGCAGATGCTCTTCCCCGCCGAGGAGGCCGTTCTCGACCTCCGGTGACCGGACACGACGCGCTGGGTGACGCCCGGCGGCGGAGTGTGGTATTGGTTTGAGACGCGCAGGAAGGAACGGGGGGGATTCAGTGGCGTGCGACGGCACATTCGACGATCAGATCGCCGCCGCGCAGCGCCTCCTCCACTCGCTCTCCAACACCACAGAAGCGGCAAGAGACGCGGAGGAGTGGCAGGCTGTCGCAGAGGGGGCGATCGAGGCCCTGCACGTCTCCCTCGAGGAGCTCCGTGTGGCGGGCGAGGAGATCGCGGCCCGTACCGAGGAGGTCGCCGCCGGTCGCGAGGTCCTCGATGCAGAGCGGTACCGATACCAGGAGCTGTTCCGCGACGCCCCCGACCCCTATCTCGTGAGCGACCTCCGCGGAGTGATCCGCGAGGTGAACAAGGCCGCGGAACACCTCCTCGCGACGCCCGCCGCTCACCTGGAGGGCAGCCTGCTCGTCTCGTTCGTGCACCCCGACAACAGGCCGGAGTTCCGCAGACGCCTCGCAGCCGTGACGACGCCCGGGGGCGGGAAGCCGTCGTCGGCGGACTGGGAAGCGGGGATCGTCCCCCGGGGTGGCGGCGTCGTTCCCTCTCTCCTGCGTGTGGTGACGAACCGTTCCCGGGGCGCCGAGCCCGGCCTCCGCTGGATGATCCGGGACCTCACGACCCAACGGGAGAGCGCCGCCGTGGCGGTGAGCGAGGGCATGCTGCGCAGGCTGCTTGCGGCGGCCCCAATGGGGATGTACGCCACGGGACCGGAGCGACGGGTCGTGTTCGCGAACCGCCGGGCCGAGGAGATCACGGGGCGGACCCTCACCGGCGTCCCGGTGGAGGAGCTGGTCTCCGCCGTGTACCGGGACGCCCGGGGCCGGGTCCAGCGATGGGCGGAAGTGCCGTCCCGCGCAGGCGAGCCCATGACGGTGCGCCTGCGGATCGCCCGCCCGGACGGTTCCCTGCGCTGGGTCGACCAGACGGCGTCGGCACTCCCGGCGCGCGGAGCACTCCCCGGAGGCCTGATCGTGGCGCTCCAGGACGTCACGACGGCCGTGGAGGCGAGGGAGGAGCGTGAAGGCCTGCAGCGCCAGCTCCTGGCGGCCCGCCAGCAGGAGCTTGCCGGGCGTCTGGCGGAGGATCTCGCCCACGACTTCGGCAACGTCCTGCTCGTGGTCACGGGCCATTGCGAGATGCTCCTCGCCGGCGATCTCGCCCCGGCCCAGCGCGAACGCGTTGACGAGATCCTGGCGGCGGCACAGCGAGCCGACAGGCTCGTCGAGGGGCTCCTGCATTTCGGGCGCCCGGCGGCGACGACGCCCGTGGACGTGGACCTGAACACGCTCGTCTCGTCGGCCCCCCCGATGCTGGAGGCGGTCCTGGGGGAACGGGTGACCCTGGAGGTGCGTGTGCCCGCGGCGCCGTCCTGGGTGAGCGCCGACCCCGACGAGATCCGCCAGCTCCTCGTGAACCTGGCCCTGAACGCCAGGGACGCCATGTTGGGGGGAGGGGAGGTCACGATCGAGGTGGGCCGCGAGAAGGTCCCGGACCCGGGCTCCAGCGGAGAGCTCGTGTCCCTCACCGTGGCCGACACCGGGGTGGGAATGGACACGGAGACCCTCGCCCGGGCCGGTGAGGCCTTCTTCACAACGAAAGGCGCCCGTCGGGGCTCAGGTCTGGGCCTCACCATCGTGCAGGGCATCGTCGAGCGTGACGGCGGCTCCCTCACGGTCGAGAGCGAGCCCGGGGTGGGCACGACGATGCGGATCCTCCTCCCGGAGGCGACCGCCCCGACCCACGCCCCCCCGGCACCGGCGACGGCGGCCCACGCGGGCGCCACGGTGCTCGTCGTCGACGACGACGCCGCCGTCCGCACGCTCATGGCCGAGTCGCTGCGGGGGGACTACGAGGTGATCGTGGCCTACGACGGCGCCGACGCCCTCGAGAAGGCGGCGGCGCACCCCCGGCCGATCGACGTCCTGGTCACAGACATGACGATGCCCGGGGTCCAGGGAGCGGAGCTGGCAATGCGCCTGCGCGAGAGGCACCCCGAGACCCGGGTGCTCGTGGTCTCGGGCCAGAAGGAGCCCTCCCGGAGAAGGATCCGCCGTGTCCGCGCCGCGTTCCTGGCGAAGCCCTTCCACCCCGCTACGCTCCGAGAGGCGGTGGCTGACCTGCTCCCGGGTCCGCGCCACTGAGCGGGGCCGTGCATCAGGCGCCCGATTCGAAGCGGTACCCGACGCCCCGCGCGGTGGTGATCCAGGCGGGTACGAGGGGGTCGCGCTCGATCTTCAAGCGGATGCGACGGATGTGCTCCGTGACGGTGGCGGGGCTCTGCCAGTCCTCGCTCGAGTCCCACACCGCATGCAGGAGCTGCTCGCGGCCGAACACCTGGCGGGGCGAGGACGCCAGGTAGGCGAGGAGGTCGAACTCCTTCGCCGTGAGCTCGACGGGTTCGCCGTCGACGAGGACCGCGCGGGTGGCGGGATCAACGGTGAGGCCGGGGAACCGGAGGGCGGCGGTGGACGCGGGGCCGCGGACGCGACGCATGACGGTGCGCACGCGGGCGACGAGCTCGCGCACGGAGAAGGGCTTCACCACGTAGTCGTCGGCGCCGAGCTCGAGGCCCACGACCCGGTCGGCCTCGGCGCGGCGGCCGGTGAGGAGGATGACGGGCACGTTGCTGCGGCGCCGCATCTCCTTGAGGACGTCGATGCCGCCCATCTCGGGGAGGACGACGTCGAGGATGACGACGTCGGGCCGCCAGGCGTCGAGGAGCTCGAGGGCGAGCCGGCCGTCGGCGGCTTCCTCCACGGCGAACGCGTCGCCTTCCTCGCGGAACGCGTCGGCGACGACGCGGCGGGTGGCCTTGTCGTCGTCGACGACAAGGACGGCGACCTGGCTACGTGGCTTCCGGCCGCCTGCGGTCCAGGTGACGGTGGCCTCTTCTGGCATTGAGCCCCCCCCCCTGCACTCGAACGGTTGTGCAGCCGTTGGGCTCACGTCGCTGGTGACGTGAGATTCACCAGTCAGGATAGACACCCATGCGGCTCGTGTCGACGGGGAAACGTAACCGGTTCGCGTGCACCGGTGACGTCGTCCCCCGCCCCGCAACAGACGTCCGGGCACCGGCTCACCCCGCCCGGTGCCCGGGCGTCACACCCACATGAGGCTCACGTCACCCGGAGGTCCGTGCCATGCGAAGGGAAAGCCGATCCGGCGGACCCGGGCGAGCGTCCACTGACGCCGTAGTCACTTCTGACCACACGGCGGACCTGCTCGTGCTCCTGGACGGCGGCCTCGCCCTCCAGCACGAGGCCGACCCCGAAGACCTCGCCCGGCTGGCGGCGGACACGGCCGCCCGCGTGCTGCACGCCGCCGCCACCGCCCTCCTCCTGGGCGACACCGCCGCCGCCCTATCGCTCGCCGCGGGCAGCCCCGACGCCGCCCGCCTCGCCCGCGCCCCGGCCCCCACGGCGCCGCTGGTGGCCGGTTGTCTGCGCTCGGGAACCACCAGGGCGGTTCCGGCGACGACCGCCCCGGCGGACGCCCCGGCGCCGCACTCCCTCGTCGCCGGCCTCCGCGCGGGCCGGCGCCACGTCGGCGTCATCCTGGTCACACGCCCCCCGGAAGCGGCCGCGTTCGACGACCACGACGTCCTCCTCGGCGGCCGTCTCGCCGTCCAGGCCGCCTTGAGCCTCGACCGGCTCCGCGCCCTCGACGACCTCGCCCGAGCGGCGTCGCGCGACGAGCTCACGGGGGTGGGGAACCGCCGTCACGCCTCCCGCCTGCTGGGGTCCCTGCGCCCCGGCGACGCCGTGGTCCTCGTGGACGTGGACAACCTCAAGGACGTCAACGACACCCTCGGCCACGCCGCCGGCGACGCCCTCCTCAGCGGCCTCGGGTGCCACCTCGGCCACCACGTCCGCGACGACGACGCCGTGGCCCGCCTGGGTGGGGACGAGTTCCTCGTCGTGCTACGGGGAATCGGCAACAACGCCTCCGCCGTGGCAGAGCGTCTCGTGCGCGAGTGGCGCTCGGCCCGGCTCGGCTCCACCCTGAGCATGGGGGTGGCAGTGCACAGGAAGGGTGCGTTGGCGGCGGACACGCTCGCCCAGGCGGACTCGGCGCTGCTCTCCGCCAAGGAGTCGGGGCGCGACCGCGTCCGCCTCGACCCCCGACGGAGCTTCGCCCGCTCCGGGACGGGCCGCCCCGCAGGGGCGGGATGAGGCCCGCTCCCGCCCAGTCGCCGGCGCCGGAGTTGACGTTCCTCACAGGCCGTTCCCGCGCCACCACCGGCCGGGCCACCACCGGCCGGGGAGCGCGGCGCCGCCTCCTCCGGGTGGTGTCGGACCACGAGTTCACGCCCTACTTCCAGGCGATCGTGGACCTGCGCACGGGCCGCATCGTGGGCTGCGAGGCTCTCACACGCTGGCACGACGGCACCAGCCCGCAGCTCCGCTTCGCACAGGCAACACGTCTCGGCGTCGGCCTCGAGGTGGAACGGGCCACGGCCGCCGCGGCCCTCGCCGCTGCCCGCGAGATCGACCCGGACACGTTCCTGAGCGTGAACGCCTCTGCCGCCCTGATGACCGCGGACGGCGAGATCGCCGGCCTCCTCGACGGCACGCGCCGTGCCGTGGTCCTGGAGATCACCGAGCACGAGCCGGTCGCCGACTACGGGCCCGTCCGGGAGGCCCTCGCCCGCCTCCGCCCGGCGGTGCGCCTCGCGGTCGACGACGCCGGCGCCGGCTACGCCAGCCTCCGCCACGTCCTCGCCCTCCGCCCCGACGTCATCAAGCTCGACATGTGCTGGGTCCGCGGGATCGACACGGACTCACCCCGGCGGACCCTCGTCGCCGGCCTGGGCCGCGTCGCTGAGGAGATGGGCAGTGTGCTCCTCGCCGAGGGAGTGGAGACACGGGGCGAGCGCGACACCCTGCGCCGCCTCGGCGTGGAACTCGGCCAGGGCTACCTCTTCGGCCGGCCCGCCCCCGCCGCCGCCCTCGCATGCGAACGATGCTGCGGCTGAAGGGAGAGTTGTGTCTCAGTTGACGGAACTCCCGAGCCGGAACCCCGATCATGGTTCCGTGCAGCCATCACAGACGGGGACGAACGGCGTGTACGGAGCGAAGACCCCCGAGCGGCCGGCGGAGCACCGCCGGCGGCGCGCAGGACGCGAGGCCACGGTGGCCGCGGCCGCCCTGTCCGTGGGGCTGCTGGCCTACTTCGGCGTCGCTGGAGGCACTCCCGCCGCGGCGCGGGTGGGCGCGATCACCTGGTTCGTGGCTGCTGCGACGGGCGCCGTGACGGCCGCGCTCGCGGCGCGGGTGCGCACGGGGCGGGCCCGCCTCACCTGGGCGCTCATCGCCTTGGCCTCGGTCGCGTGGGCGGCCGGGGACGTGGCCTGGTACGTCAACCGGTTCCTCCGCCACACGGATGCCTTCCCCTCCCTCTCCGACGCCTTCTGGGTGTGGGCCGCCCCGTGCGCCCTGGCGGGAATCCTCGTCTACCCGACGGCGACCCTGAGCGCCGCCGGCCGGGCGCGGGCGGCTCTCGACGGCCTCGTCGTCGGCGCGGCGCTCCTGTTCCTCTCCTGGCCGCTGGTGCTGGGCCCCATCCTCCAGCAGTCGGGCTTGCCCGCCTTCACGATCGCCGTGAGCTTGTGGTACCCGGCCGGGGACGTCGTCGTGCTGTCGGTGCTCGCCGCCGTCCTCACGCAGGGCACGCGTGGCAAGGGTGCGTTCCTCGTCCTGGCCTCGGGGCTCGCCCTGTACGCCGTCGCCGACACGCTCTGGGGCTACCAGATCCTCAACGGGGAGTACTCCCCCGGCACCGGGACCGACGCCCTCTACGGCATCGCCCCTCTCTGGGTCGCCCTGGCGGGATTCCGGGCCTTCCTCCGCCCCGACCGGGCCCCGCCGTCGCCCGAGGGGCGTCCCCTGCTCGCCGGCCCGCTGTTGCCCTACGCTCTCCTGTTCCTGATCGGCGTGGGCGTCGCCGTCGCCCGCCCGCGGTTCCTCTCGAACCCCGCGCTGGCGTGGCTGGGAGCGGTCGTCTTCACACTCGTGGTCCTCCGCCAGGTCGCGGTCACCTTGGAGAACTGGCGGCTGCGCTGCGCCTTGGAGCGCGACGTCGAGGAGCGCACCGCGGAGGCCGCCGGCCTCCAGCGCACGCGCGACCTCATCCTGGACGCCGCCGCGGACGGCATCCTCGGCCTCGACACCGACGGGCGGATCACGTTCGCCAACCGCGTGGCGCTCGACCTCCTCGACACGCACGACGCCCGGGGCCGCACGTTCCACGACGTCGCCGGCCACCGCCTCACCACCGGCGACCTCTGCACGGGCGAAGACTGCAAGGTCACCACCGCCCTCTCCGGGCTCCCCACGCACAGCGAACCCGGAGAGGTCTTCGAGGGGGCGTCCGGCACCCAGAGATCCGTGGAGTACGCCGCCACGCCCATCGTGAGGGAGGGCCGCCCGGTGGGCGCCGTCGTCGTCTTCCGCGACGTCACGGAGCGCGCGAAGGTGGACCGCATGAAGGACGAGCTCGTCTCCGTGGTGAGCCACGAGCTCCGCACCCCCCTCACGTCGATCCGGGGCTCGCTCAGCCTCCTGGCGAGCGGGCGTCTCGGCGAGCTCGAGGGCCAGGCCGCCGAGCTCGTCGACATCGCCGCCTCGAGCTCCGAGCGCCTCGCCCGCCTCGTCGACGACATCCTCGACCTCGCCCGGCTGGAGTCCGGCACCCTGGAGCTCAACCTCGAGGCGTGCGATGTGGTGCAGCTCGTGGCGGAGGCCGCCCGGGCCATGTGGTCGCAGGCCTCCGAGCGCGGGGTCGAACTCGTCGCCACCGGCGAGCCCCTCATCCTCCCGGAAGCCGACTTCGACCGCATCCAGCAGGTGCTCACGAACCTGATCGGCAACGCCGTGAAGTTCTCCGAACCCGGGGGGGAGGTGCGCGTGTCCGTGGCCGCGGAGGGCCACGAAGCCGTCTTCGAGGTGAAGGACCACGGCGTCGGCATCCCCCCCCAGCACATCGAGGCCGTCTTCGAGCGCTTCCATCAGGTCGACGCCACGACGCGGCGCTCCACGGGAGGGACCGGTCTCGGCCTCGCCATCTGCCGCAACATCGTCGACCTCCACGGCGGGCGGATCTGGGCCGAAAGCGTCCCCGGGAAGGGGAGCAAGCTCTCCTTCGCCCTCCCGCTCTCGCGCCGACACGAAGCGACCTACGGGCTCCGCCACTCGCCGGCGGTCGGGGCGGGGGTGACGGCCGCCGTGGCGGCAGGGTCCGGCCGGACGGGGGAACGCCCGTGAAGAAGCACCGCGTGCTCGTCGTCGACGACGACGACGCCATCAGGGAGATCGTCGAGATCGCCCTCGGCACACTCGCCGGATGGGACGTGGAGACCGCCGGCGGCGGCGAGGAGGCGCTCCAGATGGCGCGGCGTCACCCGCCCGACGGCATCCTCCTCGACGTCATGATGCCCGGCCTCGACGGCCCCGGGGTCCTCCGCCACCTCCGCGCCGACCCCACCACGCGCGCCGTGCACGTCGCCCTGCTCACGGCCAAGGCCTCCCCCATGGACCGGGGCGCCTACTCGAGCCTCCCCATAGACGGCGTGATCACGAAGCCCTTCGACCCCATCGGCCTCCCGGACGACGTCGCCGCCCTCTTCGGCTGGAACCGCGACGATGCCTGAGCCGGCCCGAGGCGAGGGCCTACACGTCCGGGCCCGCACGGCCCTCGGCCTCGCCTGGGACCGGTTCCGCCCCTCCATCCTCGACCGGCTCGCCGGGATCGAGGCCGCCCTGGACTCCGGGGTGACCGCCCAGGGGGAGCGCGAGCGCCTCGCCGACGACGCCCACTCCCTGGTGGGCTCGCTGGGCGCCTTCGGCTTCCCCGACGAGTCCCGGACCCTGCGCCGCGTCGAGCGCCTCCTGGCCGACCCCCCCGCCCCCGGGACCTCCGAGGCCGCCCGTGTCGCCGCCGACCTCGCGAAAGCCCGCCGCCGTCTCTCCACGTCCCCCGCCGGCGGCCGGTTCCCCGCACCCGCGACCGCAACGGTCGCCGTCCGGGAGGGCTGCGAGCCCCCCCTGCTGCTCGTGGGCTCCCCGGACCGACACTGGACGGCGGGGGTGGCCGCCGCCGCCGAGGAGCACGGCTACCGCGTACGGACCTCCGCCACGCTCCGCCAGAGTCGTCTCGCAGCCCTCCGGGGCCGCCCCGACGTAGCCCTCGTCGACCTCTCCCTCGCCCGGGTCGCGGCCCCCGTACTGGCACTCGCCGCCGACCTCGCCGCCGCTTCCCGGGTGATCGTCGCCGGCCGGGCGCCCGCACTCGGCGACCGGGTGGAGGCCGCCCGGGTGGGGGCCGCCGCCTTCCTCACGCACCCGCTGCCTGCGGGGCGCGTCATGGACGCCGTGGCGGACGCCCTGCGACCCTCCCGGCACCAGCGGGGCCGCGCTCGCGTCCCGCGCGCCTCGAGGGTCGGGGACACCGTCGTCGTCGTGGACGACAACACTCCCGTGCGCCTCTGGGTGGCCGCCGCCCTGGAACCCGAAGGCCTCACGGTCGTGGGCACGGACAAGCCCGACGAGCTCTGGGCCCTGCTCGAGGCGGCGTCGCCGGACGTCTTGCTGCTCGACGAGCACATGCCTCGCGCCACGGGACGCGAAGTGTGCCGTGCCCTGCGCGCCGACCCCCGCTGGGCCGGCCTGCCCGTCGTGTTGCTGACGGCGTCCGACGAGGCGGGCATGGTCGAGGCGGCCCTGCAGGCAGGCGCGGACGACGTGGTGGCGAAACCCGCCACCGTGGCGGACCTGGTGCATGCCGTGAGGGCCCACCTGCCGCCCCGGAACGCGGGCACCGCCACTGCCGCGACAGGAAGCCAGTAGATGCCAGGAAGGGTAGAAGTCGAGGTGTCCAGCGAGACGGAGCACCGCCAGGACCCGCTCACAGCGGCGGCGCAGCGGGAACCCCTCGTGCTCGCCGTCGACGACGACCCCGCCGCCCTCCAGCTCTACGCCGGCACGCTGGCGCGCCACGGCATCGCCAGCATGCTCGCCCCCAACGGGGAGGTGGGCCTCGACGCCGTGGAGCACCACCCCGTCTCCCTCGTGCTCCTCGACTCCACCTTGCCCGGCATGAGCGGCCTCGACGTGCTCCGGCGCCTACGGGGGCGCCCGGAGACCCGCACGCTGCCCGTCATCCTCGTCACCGGGAAGGCCGAGAGCGACGACGTCGTGCGCGGCCTCGAGGCGGGCGCGGACGACTACGTCACGAAGCCCGTCGTCCTCGACGAGCTCGTCGCCCGCGTGCAGGCCCACCTCCGCAGCCAGTCCTCCTGGAACGACGCCCTCTCGGCCCTGGAACAGCGGGCAGCCGTCGCAGACCTCCTCGGGCGCATGCCCACGGCGGGCGCCCCTGCAGCGCGGGCGGAGGCCATCTGCCGGGAGCTCACCGGCCTGCGCTGGCTCGAGGGTGCCGCCCTCGTCTCCTTCGCCGGCCCCGGGGCCGTCGTGCTCGCGGGCGAAGGGATCTTCCGAGGCCTCTTCCCCGCCGGCAGCCCGCTCCCCCACGACCAGGCCGCCTGGCTGCAGGCGAGAGCCCACGTCGGCCCCTGGATGGAGGACCTCGGCGACGGCGACCCCTGGACGGCCACGGGGCGCCCCACCCCTGGCGTCCTCGCCGGAACGCCGCTGCGTTCCGGGGGCGGCATCCTGGGCGTGGCGCTCGTGGGCACCCCGCCCCGCACGGCGTCCTCGCGCGAGCTCGGCGTGAGCGCCCTGTCGGCCTCGATCGACCTCGCCTCCGTGGCCAACGTGCTCCTCGCCGCCGACCTCGAGCACGAGAGCGAGCGCCAGGAGGCCGCCCGCCGGCTCGTGGGCATCGTCTCGGACCGCGCGTTCACTCCGCACTTCCAGCCCATCGTGGACATCGCCAGCGGGACGGTCGTGGGCTACGAGGCCCTCACCCGCTGGGGAGACGGCGCCCGCCCCGACCTCCGCTTCGCCGAGGCCGCCGACCTCGGCGTGGGCCTCGACGTGGAGCGCGCCACCGCCGTCGCGGCCCTCGAGGACTCCCGCCTCCTCGACCCGGCCCCGTTCCTGAGCCTGAACGTCTCCGCCGCCCTCGTGCTCGCCCCAGGCATGCTGGGCGACATCCTGGCACGGGCCGTCCGCCCCGTCGTCCTGGAGCTCACCGAGCACGAACCCGTCTCTGACTACGACGCCCTCTGCGCCGCCCTCGACGGCCTCGGCCCCGACGTGCGGGTGAGCGTCGACGACGCCGGCGCCGGCTACGCCAGCCTCAGCCACGTCCTCGCCGTGAGCCCGGACTTCGTGAAGCTCGACATCCACTGGATCCGGGGAATCGACACCGACGCCCCCCGGAGGGCACTCGTCGCCGGGCTCCGCCACTTCACGGACGAGATCGGCTGCGAGGTCGTCGCCGAGGGCATCGAGACCGCAGGGGAGCTCGATGTCGTGCGCCGCCTCGGTGTCGAGCTCGGCCAGGGGTACCTCCTCGGGCGCCCCGCCCCCGCCGCCGTCCTGGCCGCGGAGCGCACCGGTGGGTAGCGGGCGCGCCGCGGGCGCGCCGCCCGAGAGCGAGGACACCCTACGGGCCGTGGTGGCGGCGTCCCCGGACATCATCCTCGTCCTGGGCCCGGACGCCCGCATCCGCAGCGCGAACCCCGCCGTGGAACGCGTCCTGGGCTACCGCCCCGACGAGCGAGTCGGCCAGACGCCCCAGGACATCGTCCACCCCGACGACGCCGCCGCCCTCGCCGCGGGCTTCCGCGACCTGCTCGATCCGGGCGTGGGGACGATGGACCTCCGCTACCGGCTCCGCCACGCCGACGGGCACTGGGTCACCGTCGAGGGCCACGGCCGCGCCCTGGCCTCCGGCGGCGAGGTCACGGGGGCCGTCGTCGTGAGCCGCGACATCTCCGACCGCGTCCTGGGCGAAGCCGCACTGGAGGCCGCCCGGCGCTCCGCCGAGGCCGCCAGCCTCGCCAAGAGCGAGTTCCTCTCCCGGATGAGCCACGAGCTCCGCACCCCCCTGAACTCGGTGCTGGGCTTCGCCCAGCTCCTCGACATGGACGCCCGCCCCGACCAGGACCAGGCGAACCTCCGCCAGATCATGCGGGCCGGCAGCCATCTCCTCGCCCTCGTCGACGACGTCCTCGACCTCTCCCGTGTGGAAGCGGGCCGCATGGCCCTGTCGATGGAGCCCGTGCCTGCCTGCGAGATCCTCGAGGAGTGCCTCGACCTCGTGCGCCCCCAGGCCGCCGCACGCGACGTCAGCCTGGGCCTTTCCGGGTGCGCCTCCGAGTACGTCCGCGCCGACCGCCAGAGACTCAAGCAGGTGGTCCTCAACCTCCTCTCGAACGCCGTGAAGTTCAACCGGGAGGGCGGGGACGTCGCCGTCACCTGCGCGCGGGAACCCGGCGGGCGGGTGCGGGTCGCGGTCACCGACACCGGCCCCGGCATCAGCCCCGACGACGCCGCCACGATCTTCACCCCCTTCAGCCGCATCGACGCCGACGCCCGCGGTGTCGACGGCACCGGCCTCGGCCTCGCCCTCTCCCGACGGCTGGTCGAGGCCATGGGCGGCACGATCGGCTTCGAGGGAGCACCCGGGCTGGGGTCCACGTTTCACATCGAGCTCCCCGCCGCGCCCGTGGACGTCACCACCGCACGCGAACCCGAGACCGAGGAGGCCGCCGTGAGCACAGACCCGGGCAGCGGCGGCCACCGCCGCGTCCTCTACGTGGAGGACAACCTCGCCAACCTCAGACTCCTCGAGCAGCTCTTCGAGAAGCGCCCCGGCGTCGAGCTCGTCCCGGCCATGCAGGGCAGCATCGGTCTGGACCTCGCCGCCCAGCACCACCCCGACCTCATCCTCCTCGACCTCCACCTCCCCGACATGCCCGGGCGCGAGGTCCTCGCCCACCTTCACGCCGACCCCGCCACCGCCGACATCCCCGTCGTCGTGATCTCCGCCGACGCCACACCCGGCCAGATGGCCCGCCTCCGCGAGGCCGGGGCGCACGACTACCTCACGAAGCCTCTCAACCTCCGCCACTTCCTCGAAGTCCTCGACAACGTCCTCGACAGCGTCCCAGCCGAGGGAACATGAGCCAGACCGGAGGCACCCGCGTGCTGGACACGGCCGGGAACGGCCGCGAGGCACCGTACCCGCCCCACATCCTCGTCGTCGACGACGACCCGGCAAGTCGCGACCTCGCCCGCCAGTTCCTGGAACGCCACGGCTTCCTCGTGGACGAGGCCTGCGACGGCCCGCCCGCCCTGCAGGCGATCACCCGGGAACCGCCGGCGCTCGTCGTCCTCGACCTCGGCCTCCCCGGCCTCGACGGCCTCGACGTCCTCCCCCGCGTGAGGCGCACCCACGACGTGCCCGTGATCATCGTCACCGGCCGGACCGAGGAGACCGCCCGGTTGCAGGGCCTCGCCCTGGGCGCCGACGACTACGTCACGAAGCCGTACTCCCTCCCCGAGCTGGAAGCCCGCATCCGCGCGGTCCTGCGGAGGGCTGCGGGACCCGACAGGCGCGACGACGTCCTGGACTTCGACGTCCTCGCCGTGGACCTCGCCGGCCACCGGATCATCGTGCACGGGGAAGAGGTGGAGATGACCGCCATGGAGTTCGACCTCGTCGCCTGCCTCGCCGAGTCCCCCGGACGGGTCTTCTCCCGAGAGGAGCTCCTGGAGCGGGTGTGGGGCTCCACGGAGCGCTGGCAGGTCGCGGCCACCGTGACCGAGCACGTGAGGCGGGTGCGCCGCAAGATCGAGGACCGTCCCGAGCGACCCCGCTGGATCACCACCGTGCGGGGAGCGGGCTACCGCTTCGACCCCCACGGTGGCGCCGACTGAAAGCGGATTACTGGCCCCGACAACGCTCTCGGTAGGCTCGGGCGATCCCCCCAAGGGCGACGGGAGTAGCAGCGCGAGGAGGTCTCGGGGCCCGCATGGCACAGCTCCACACGTTCGACACGATCATCGTGGGCGCGGGCGGCGCCGGCCTCCGGGCCGCCATCGAGGTGGCCGGCCACGGCCGCACGGCGGTGATCTCCAAGCTCTACCCCACCCGCTCCCACACCGGCGCCGCCCAGGGCGGCATGTGCGCCGCCCTCGCCAACGTCGAGGAGGACTCCTGGGAGTGGCACGCCTTCGACACCGTGAAGGGCTCGGACTACCTCGCCGACCAGCCCGCGGTGGAGATCATGTGCCGCGAGGCCGTCGACGCCGTCATCGAGCTGGAGAACTTTGGCCTCCCCTTCAACCGCACCCCGGAGGGTCGCATCGACCAGCGCCGCTTCGGCGGCCACACCCGCAACCACGGCGAGGCCGCCGTGCAGCGGGCCTGCTATGCCGCCGACCGCACCGGCCACATGATCCTGCAGACCCTCTACCAGCAGTGCGTGAAGCGCGATGTGCAGTTCTTCAACGAGTACCACGTCCTCGACGTCCTCATGTCCGAGGGCCGCGCCGCCGGGGTCGTCGCCTACGAGCTCGCCACCGGCGCCCTCCACGTCTTCCACGCGAAGGCCGTCGTCTTCGCCACGGGCGGCTTCGGGAAGGTCTTCAAGGTCTCCTCCAACGCGCACACGCTCACGGGCGACGGTCCCGGCGCCCTCTACCGGCGCGGGATCCCGCTCGAGGACATGGAGATGTTCCAGTTCCACCCCACGGGCATCTACCGCATCGGCATCCTCCTCTCCGAAGCCGCCCGCGGCGAAGGCGCCATCCTGCGAAACGACTCCGGCGAACGCTTCATGGAGCGCTACGCCCCCACCATCAAGGACCTCGCGCCCCGCGACATGGTGAGCCGGGCGATCTACCTCGAGATCCGCGAGGGCCGCGGCATCGGCGGCAAGGACTACGTCCACCTCGACCTCACCCACCTCCCCCCGGAGCAGATCGACGCCAAGCTCCCCGACATCACGGACTTCGTACGCACCTACCAGGGCCTCGAACCCAAGACCGAGCTCATCCCCATCCAGCCCACCGCGCACTACGCCATGGGCGGCATCCCCACGAACGTCCACGCCGAGGTCGTCACCGGCGAAGGCTCCGAGGTCGTCCCCGGCCTCTTCGCCGCCGGCGAATGCGCCTGCGTGTCGGTCCACGGCGCCAACCGCCTGGGCACGAACTCGCTGCTCGACATCGTCGTCTTCGGCCGGCGCGCCGGGGTGTCGGCGAACGCCTTCGTGGCCCGCAACGACCTCGCCCCCCTCCCCGACGACCCCGAAGCCCACGTGCGCGAGCTCCTCTCGGGCGTCAAGGAGCGCCGGGACGGCGAGCCCGTGGCCGCCATCCGGGCCGAGCTCCAAGAGGACATGATGGCCCAGGCCGGGGTCTTCCGCACGCACGAGCTCCTCTCGTCCATGCAGAAGAAGCTCGGCGAGCTCCACGAACGCTACGAGCGGGTCACGGTCGACGACCACGGCGACGTCTGGAACACCGACCTCATGGAGGCCGTCGAGCTCGGCTTCCTCCTCGACATGGCCGACTGCCTCGTCGCCGCCGCCCTGAACCGCACCGAGTCCCGGGGCGGCCACGCCCGGGACGACTTCCCCGACCGGGACGACGTGAACTGGCTGAAGCACTCCCTCGCGTACAAGCCGGCCTCCGGGTGGGTCCCGGACCTCGAGTACAAGGCGGTGCAGCTCGGCACGTACGAGCCGAAGGAGAGGAAGTACTGACGTGAAGGTGACCCTCAAGATCCTTCGCTACGACCCCGCCACCGACCGCCGGCCGCACTGGGAGTCCTACGACGCCGAGGTCGACCCCATGGACCGCGTGCTCGACGCCCTCCACTACGTGAAGTGGCATGTCGACGGCACACTGGCGTTCCGGCGCTCGTGCGCCCACGCCGTCTGCGGCTCCGACGCAATGGTCGTCAACGGCGCCAACCACCTCGCCTGCAAACTCCTCGTCAAGGACGCCCGCCCGGAGAAGCCCATCACCGTGGAGCCCATCCGCGGCCTCCCCGTGGAAAAGGACCTCGTCGTCGACATGGAGCCGTTCTTCGACGGCTACCGGTCGATCCTCCCCTTCCTCGTGAACGACGGCCCCGCCCCGGAACGCGAGCGCCTGCAGTCCGCCGCGGAGCGGGAACGCTTCGACGACACCACGAAATGCATCCTGTGCGCCTGCTGTACGACGTCCTGCCCGGTCTTCTGGGGCCCCGCCTCGGAGTACGTGGGGCCGGCGGCGGTCGTGAACGCCCACCGCTTCGTCTTCGACTCCCGCGACGAGGGCGGCGACGAACGCCTCCGCATCCTGGCGGAGAAGAGCGGCGTGTTCCGCTGCCGCACGGCGTTCAACTGCACCGAGGCCTGCCCCCGCGACATCAAGGTCACCGAGGCCGTCCAGGAAGTGAAGCGGGAGATCCTCTACCGCAACGCGTAGCCCTTTGGGGGGGGGGGGGGGGGGGGGGGGGGGGGGGGGGGGGGGGGGGGCGGGGGGGGG
>CAYJLW010000024.1:0-31441 GCA_964370965.1 uncultured Acidimicrobiia bacterium
AGGGGGTTGGAGGCTCACGACTCACGTACGTGAGTCGTGAGCCTCCAACCCCCTCACTCGTCGTCGTCCTCGGGGCCTGCCGGGGTGAGGATGCGGGCGAGGCGGCGGGCGAACGCCGCTCCCTGCAGGCGGGCCATGCCACGGCCCCCGGCGGCGGCGGGGGCTTGCGTGTTGCCCGTGTAGACGACGTCGTCCGCGACGAGGACGCGCTCGGCCACGCGTCGCTCCACGAGGGCGCCGAGGGCGTCGGCGAGGTCCGGGTCCGCGGCCGTGTCGGTGACCACCACGGGCTCGGGCAGGGCGCCGAGGAGGGCTTCGGTGAGATCCGTGACCCGCAGGCGGGGCGCCCGCAGCAGGACACGGTCGCGGGCGGCGGCGACGTCAAGGGGGGCCCGTTGCAGGAACTCCTCGGCGCTCATCCACTCGACGCCCGGCCACTCGGAGGCGTCGACGTGGCTGCCGTGCTCGGCCACCAGCTCCAGGGCCCGGGCGCAGGGCCCGCCGCGCAGCCACGAGGAGTCGGCGACGACCACGAGCTTGGAGCGGGCCCTGCTCATCGCCACGTTCAGGAGCCGGACCCCCTCGTCGCGCTGCAGGAACGGGGGCGGCTGGTGGGGGCGCCCGTCGCAGAGGTCGACGACGATCATCTCCCGCTCACCGCCCTGGAAGCGGTGCACGGTGGCGACCTCGACGGCGTCGTCGCGGTCGAGGTCCTCGAGCAGGGAGCGGATGAGGCGCGCCTGTGCGGCGTACGGCGTGGCCACGCCGACGAGACGCTCACCTGGGACCGCTGCGAGGGCGGCGACCTGGGCCACGAAGGCGGCCGAGAGCGGGTTGCAGCGGGAGACGCCCGGGCGGATGGCGACCGGGGCCAGGGGGGCGGTGTCCCAGAGGACGACGGGACGGCCCGGGCCCGGCTCGGCCTCGGCGACGGCGTGGCCGCCCGTGTCCGGGGCGGACTCGAGGCGGCCACCGTAGGCGAAGGTGTTCGTGACGGCGGCGATCTGCGGGTCGGCCCGGTACTGGCGGGCCAAGAGCCTGAGGCGGGGGTCGGGGGCCCCCTCGGCGATGGCGGCGCCCACGCCGGAGGCGTCGAAGACGTCGCGGTGGAGCCAGACGCGGGCCGCGGGCGTGTCCGCGGTGACGACGGGGGGGAGCTGGCGGGGGTCGCCGAAGCACGTCGTGGCCGCCCCGAGGCCGGCGGCGAGGAGGAGCTGGGGCAGGGGGGCCATGGAGGCCTCGTCGACGAGGACGTGGTCGAAGCGCCGGGACAGGACGGCGTCGGAGAGGGCGATCTTGCTCAGCGTGGCGGCGAGGACGGAGCCGGGGGCGCCCGCAGAGCCGGCCTCGAACTCCAGCGTGGGGACGGCGTCCTTGAGGCGGTCGACCACGACGTGGTCCGGGACCTCGGGGAGTTGTGGTGCGCCCAGTCGGACGACCGCGGTGCAGCCGGCGGCGAGGGCCGAGATGACGGCGGCGTCGACGGCGACGTGGGCATGGGCCGTGAGGAGCACGCGGCGACCGGCGGCGACGAGCTCGGTGGCGAGGCGCCCCAGGGTGCGGGTCTTGCCCGTGCCCGGCGGCCCCCAGACGAAGGTGAGCTCGCCACCGGCCGCGGCGGCCACGGCGGCCGACTGGTACGGGTCGAGGCCCGGGTAGGAGGGTTCGGGGGCGTCGGGGTCGGGCGCCTCGGGCGGTGACGTCCCCCCGCCGGGAGTGGCGCCGAAGAGGCGCCAGAGGGTGTCCTCGTCGAGGTCGAGCTCGCCGGTGGCGAACTGCGTGAGGCGGACCTCGGTGGCCTCCAGGATGGCGGACGGGTCGATCTCGACCGTACCCCCGGAGACGGCGTCGCCCAGGGTGCGGGGCACCGTGACGACGAGTTCCCGGCCGGAGGCGTCGAGGAGCTCGCCGGTCTGCATGATGCCGCCCGCGCTCACTGTGGCCGTGAGGGCGTCGAGGCGGGGAGCGGGCCGGCCGAGAGAGAGCCTGTAGGTGTGGCCGGCGGGACTCGTCTTCTGGCGCCGACCGTTGGTGAAGGCGAGGACACGGCGGCGGCCGCGGCGGTTCACGGCCTCGATCTCGTCCTCGAGCGCGGACGTGAGACCGGCCAGGACCGGCTCCAGCTCAGGGCGCAACGGGGTCTCCGGTCGCGGTCTCCCCGGTGTCGCGGCCGAGGACGGCCGTTGCCCAGCCGTCGGGGTGCTCGGCGGCGAGGCAGGACAGCCAGCCTGTGGGGCGGGGCAGCGGTTCCCACCAGAGCCAGCGGACGGTGTCGAGCGCCTCGGGGGCGGCGGGGAGGTCGGCGCCGGCGACTTCGGCCGCCGCCCACCAGGCGTGGAAACGCCCGGAGGCGCCCCCGCGACGGCGACCGCGGGCACCCCCGGACGCCGCCGCCCACGTCATGCGGGCGAGAGCGCCGCCCAGGGCGAGGGGGGCGAGACGGACGTCGGCGTCGCCCGCGAGCGCCCCGATGGCGGCGAGGGCGTCGCCCGCCACGACGGTCACGTGGCACGCGCCCTCGGACTCCGACGTCCATGCCTCGGTGAGGGCATGGAGGGCGCGTTCGACGGCCGCTCCCGGGCCGGCCGCGGGGGCACCTGCCCTGACCGCCGCCGTCTCGGTGTCTGGCGGTGCGGACGGGTCGGGGAACTCGGCGTCGTGCGAGCGGTAGACGGGGAGGGGACAGGCGTCCTCTCCGGGCAGGAGGCGGAGGGGGATCTCGAAGACGTGGGCGGCGGCGCGGGTGTCGCCGGTGAGATCCTCGCCCCGCAGGACCCGCTCTTGGGCGACTGCGGCGGCGACGTGCGGGCCGGGGAGGTGGGGCGCCAGCGACGCCCAGTCGTGGGCGCAAGCGGCCACCTCGGTGAGGGGGCCGAGGGTGAAGCGGCCCGCCGTGGACTCGAGGACGCCGGCGGCGAGGGGGGCGGGCCCCTCGAGGGCCAGGCGGTAGTCGACGTGCATCGCCACCGGCCAGAGCTGGCGGCCCCGTTCCACGGCCGCTCGGCAGAGCCGGGCGAGGCCGAGGAGGTCGTCCCACTCCCGGGTCTCGCAGAGCCCGTCGACGAGGCGCATGAGGCCGGTGACGTCCTCGGTCTCGATGAGTGGTGTGGGGTCGGTGGCCATGGGCGGGAAGGTACCTGGGGGGTGCGACGGAATCAGATGGTGGGTGCGACCGGGGGCCCGGCTGGCAGAATCGGCGGACATGCCCGTCGCCGTTCCCCGTCCGCCCACGACCCGAGACCGGGCCCTCCTCTTCGCCGGCGCCGCCCTCGCCGGGACGGTCTTCACGCTCCTGCACGAGGTCGGCCACTGGGTTGCGGCCCGGGCTGTGGGGGCCGCGCCTTCCTTCCACTGGGACAACGTGGACTGGGACGGCCCCCTCGGCCGGGGCGCCGAGGTCGCCGCTACGGCGGGCGGCCCCTTGGTCACTTGGGTGCTCGCCGGGACGGGCGCGGCAATCGTCCTCAGGGGCGCTCCGGCGCCGCATCCGTTGGGGACGCTGCTCGCCGGGGCGGCGCTGCGCTTCCCCCTCAACGTCCTCGCCCTCGCCTTCGGCGCCCGCTCCACGGTCGGCAACGACGAGACGAACCTCGCCCGCCTCTGGCACCTGCCGGTGGCGCTGGTACAGGTCGTCACGCTGGCCGCCGCCCTCGCCCTGCTCGCCTTCGTGTTCCGCCGCGCGACGTGGTGCGGCCGGGACGCCGCCGTGGCCGCGGGCATCGGCGTCGCCGGGACCGTGGTGTGGATCTACGTCCTCGGACCCAAGGCGCTGTCCTGACCCGACTTCGGCGGGTCAGGGGTCCGGCATCTCGCGGCGGAGGAACTCGTCGAATAGCGGAACGGTGAACGCTGTGTCCCCGTGGGCGGGGCTGTACACCATTCCCTTGGAGATGAGGCCGCTGCGGCGCGGGGCCACCGACTCGACCTTCACCCCGAGGCGCGCAGCGACGTCGCCGGACCGGTGGGGCCCTGGTCCCAGGTCCGCCATCGCGCGCAGGTACTTCTTCTCCGCCGGCGTCAGTCGGTCGAAGCGGACCAGGAAGAAGTTCTCGTCCAAGTGCTGCACGACGCTCGGCGTCACTTGCTCCACCAGCGCACGCTCGACGGGGCTTCCCTCGGCCGCGTTCCACACGCGGTATCCCCACTCCTGGAGGAAGTAGGGGTAGCCGCGGGACAGGCGGACGACGGTGTCCACGGCCTCATCGGTGAACTCGACGCCCTCCACCGCGGCGGGAACACGAATCGCTGAGCGCGCGTCCCCGTTGTCGAGAGAACCGATCTGGGGGAACTCGAACAACCGCTCTGCATAGGACTTCGCGTCACCGGCGAGCCCGGGCAGCTGTGGGAGTCCGGCCCCTACGAGCACAACCGGGAGTTAGAGTCTCCGCCATTCCGAACCCTCAACGATTGCGGGGGAAGTTCAAGAATGTCAGCGAAGTTCGGTGTCGCGGCCTTTGCCCCCGAGGATGTCGAGGACGCGCACCGCCGGCACCCCGCGGTCGATCTCACCGAGTACGCGATCTCTCGCGGGCTGAGCCCGATGGGCTCGGTCCACGTGGCCGCGGTTCGTTCCGTGCAGCCGGCATGGCCCGACTACGTGTTCAACCTCGCTCGGGGCGTCCTACCCGGCGGCCGCTTCGGCGTCATCGAGCACGACCTCTTCGAGATCGCCACGCACCCCTCCACCGGCATCCAGTACGGCGGTGGGTTCTACGGCTCGAAGTACAACGCGAGAGGGTCGAGAGGGTTCCTGAACACGGTCCTCCCGATCGAACTGTCGCACAACGAGCCTGTCGGCCCGTTCGCGGCGTCCGCCGTGTGGGTGCCGACCACCTCGGCGAACGTCCGCGTGCCTGAGGCCGCCCTGTGCCCGCGCCTGGTCGTGCGGCGGTCCGACCGGATGCGCACTGTCGGCAACACCGACCTGGAAGACGTCGGTCTGCCCGGGTTCAGGCTTGCCGGCCGCGCCGTCCCCGACGACCTGCGCGCCTCGATCTTTGGGGGCCTCGTCGGCGAGGTGCTCCGCTGGACGCCCTGGCCCTTTGTCGAGGTGATCCTCAGCTACGGCACCCTCGGGATTCGCTGCAACGGCTACCTCGCCGCCGCGGACGCACTCGACGGTCTGGCGGGTGCCGCGTCGTCGATCGCCGCCGGGCTGGGCGACGTGTTCGCTGCCTACCACGCGCCGCGGCCCGTCGATACGGTCCTCGCGCCCGCCCTGGGTGCACCGCCGGATTGGGCACCGTGGTTCCCGCAGCCCGGGCCGCTCTGGGCGAACACCTTCCGGGTCGCCGCGGACAAGTACGGGCTGACACTTGAGGAACCGACCGACCTTCACCGGGCGCTGCCGCACCTCCCGATGCCCGGTGTGGCGCAGGGGATCCTGCGGGGTGTGCTGCCCCGCACGGGCGTCAACGGCCGCCTGGTGTTCAACGCGCAGGGCGGCGCCACCGAGGGGGCGATGCGGGTCAGCGTGGTGATCGCCGCACCGCTGGGGGCGCGGTCGACCTCGATCGGTGGTGTCAATGTCCCTGACACGCGCCTGTGCGTCGAACTCGCCGATGACGTCGCCGCCTGTTGGAACCTGGACCGCACTGTAGAGGGCTTCGACGCCGGTGAGTTTTGCGTGGCCGCGCTCGGCGCCATCCGCTCCACGGTGGGATGAGCACCTGAGGGTCGCCTATCCCAGGACGCTCTCTGCCGGCTACGACGTCATCGGACGCGGCTACGCCCGGGTTCGTCGCCCCGACTCCAGGATCGCGGCACGGGTGCATGCTGCGCTGAGGCGCGGTCGGAGGATCGTCAACGTCGGCGCGGGCACCGGGTCCTATGAGCCCGACGGGAGGCTGGTCGTGGCGGTGGAGCCTTCGATGCGGATGATCAGCCAACGCCCCGCCGCAGCGAGTCCTCATATGGTGCGGGCGGCCGGCGCCGATCTGCCATTCGCCGACGGCGTCTTTGACGGGGCGCTTGCCCTGCTCACCGTGCACCACTGGCCCGACGCCGAGGCCGGCCTCCGGGAGCTGAGGCGGGTGAGCGCCGGTCCTGTCGTCGTGTTCACGTTCGACCATGCCGTGCATGCATCACAGTGGCTGGTGGCCGAGTACCTGCCGGCGATGATCGAGCTCGACGTCGACGTGCCGTCCGGTGACGAGATCGCCTGGATGCTCGGTGGTGGCGAGGTCACGGTGGTGCCGGTACCGGGCGACTGCACCGACGGCTTCTGCCACGCGTGGTGGAAGCGGCCGGAGGCGTACCTCGACCCGGAGGCGCGAGCGGGCATTTCCGGCATCGCCCGCCTCCCGGAGCCTGAAGTGGCCGAGGGGATGACTCGGCTGGCGCGTGACATCGAATCGGGCGCCTGGCGTCGCTGGCATCGGGATCTGCTGGAGAGCGACGAGATCGATGCGGGTCCGCACAACGCGAAGACCGGTCCCCCGGCGCCCGGGGGCGAGGGCTCGCGGGTTGAGCCGGGTTCGCGGCAATCTGTCCAGTGGACAGTGTCCAGTGGACATAGTATGTTGGCTCCATGAGGGTGATCCCGGCCACCGAGTTCAAGCAGCACGTCCTGCGCCTCATCGATGCCGTCGCCGCCACAGGTGACGAGATCGTCGTGAGCAAGCACGGCCGGCCCGTGGCCAAGCTCGTGCCCCTGCGGGAGGGCGAGGCCGGGCGTCCCCTCCAGGGCTGCATGACGGTCGTCGACGAGAGCGACGACCTGGAGATCGATGTGGAGTGGGAAGCCACCAAGGGTGCCTGGCAACCGTCACGTCGATGATCCTCCTCGACACCCATGCCCTCGTCTGGTGGCAGGCCGGTTCGGAACGGCTGCCCCGGCGGCTGCGCGAGCGGATCGACGCGGCGTCCTCCGTCCACGTCTCTGCGGTCTCGTGTTGGGAGGTCGCCACGCTTGTGGCCAGGGGGCGCATTCGCCTGGACAGACCGCTGCGGCAATGGGTCTCCGACATGGGGGACCCGGCCAACACGGTCACGCTCGTACCTCTCGACCCGTTCGCCGCCGTGCTCGCCGCGGACCTCGACGCCGCCGGCTTCCACCCGGACCCCGCCGACCGTCTCCTCTACGCCACGGCCCACGGCCTCGGCGTGCCCTTCGCCACGGCGGACGCCCGCATGAGGCGATTCGCCTCGGACGCGCCGACGCACCTGCGTGTCGCCTGCGTCTGGACATGAGCGACGCAGGGCGGAGACGCTGCGGTAGGTTCGGGACCGGTGCGGTTGGAGGGAGCAGGTGCTGTGACACACCCGGAGTTCCCGGATTTCGCATGGGGGAGCGGGGAGGAGAGCTCTGACCCGCTCGTACCCTTCGAGGGTGACGTGGTGCGTGTGGACGAGCTCGCCTCCACCGGCCACCTCGGTCGCCTCGAAGGCGACCTCGCCGACGCCGCCTCTCTCGGGATCACGGCGTGGCGCTACGGCATGCCTTGGCGGCTCACGGAGCGTTCCCCCGGTGAGTACGACTGGACGCTCTGGGACCGGGCGCTCGCCGGCTGCGCGGAGGCCGGCCTCACCCCGGTCGTGGACTTCCTCCACTTCGGCCTCCCCGACCACTACGCGGGCTTCGCCGACCCCGCCTGGGTGGACGGCTTCGTCCGGTACGTGGAGGCGTTCCTCGCCCGCTACCCCGAGCCCCGCTGGTTCACCCCCGTGAACGAGCACGTCACGATCGCCGCCCAGTGCGGCCTCTTCGGGAACTGGAACGACTGCCGACGCTCCCCCGCCGACTACGCCACGATCATCGCCCACTGCGCCCTCGCCGAGCTCGAGGCCTTCGCCCGCATCCGGGCAGACCGGGGCGGCTGGAACATCGGCGCCGAGGTCCTCACCGTTCCCGTCGCCGCCACCGAGGCCTCCCAGGGGGCCGCGGACTACCTGTGGGCGGGGCAGCTCGTGACCTGGGACCTGCGCTTCGGCCACGACCTCGACCCCCTCGTGGCGGGCACCCTCGACCGTGTCGACCCCGCCGTGACGAGGCGCATCGCCGACCTCGCCACCACCGAGGCCACAGTCGCCGGCCACGACTTCTACCCGGTCTCGACCATGGTCATGGGCGAGCGGGAGGACCCGCTCACGATCTCGGAGAGGGTGGGGGCCTACGCCGCCGGCGCCCGCCGCTGGCACGATCGCTACGGCGTGGACTTCTGGGTGGCGGAGACGTCCAACCTCGGTCTCCCCGCGAGTGAGGGCGAGGCGTGGTTGCAGGCCATGACGGACGCCCTCTTCGGCCTCCGCCGCCACGGCGTCCCGGTGCGGGGCCTGTGCTGGTACAGCCGGGGCGACCAGCACGACTGGGCGACGGCGCTCACTCGCCCCGTGGGCGCCGTGGACGAGGTCGGCCTCTACGACGTCGAGCGCCGCCCCCGCCCTGTGGCCGCCGCCTTCCGCCGTCTCACCGACGCTGCGGTGCCGCCCGTCACCCCGTCCTGACGCCCGGGACAGGGACGTCCCGCCCCGGGCGGCCCGGCCCACCCCGCCCCGGGCCGGGGCCGCCCCCCCGGGCCCGGCCCGGCCCGGCCCGAAGTGATGCCGACAGGGCAAAGTGATGCCGTTGTCCCCTGATACCGGGACAACGGCATCACCTTGCCCTGGCCGACCGTCTGGCCCTGGCGGGACGGTGCCACCGGGGGACGTGTCCCTCGGCCACCGCGGGGGCGACCTCGCGTCACTCACGCTGCCCCCCGGCGCCGCGACTCAACCGAACAGGCGGGCGACGTGGTCCCGGAAGAGCTCCCGCGCTTCGCCGTAGACGGCGACGGCGTCAGGGTCGGGGTCGCAGGGGTCGCCGTCGAAGGCGACGAAGCGGGCGGCGGCCGCGTCGGGGGTGACGTCTTCGGCCCCGGCGAGGGCCTGCACGGCGGCGCCGAGGGCGGCGGACTCGGGTTCCGCGAGGGCCTGCACCGGGACGGCGAGGACGTCGGCGAGGACCCGGCGCCACAGCGGGTTGCGGGCGCCCCCGCCCACGAGGCGCACGGACTCCATGGGGACCCCGAGGCGGCACATGCGCTCCACGCCGATCCCCAGCGACAGCGACGTGCCCTCGACGCCGGCGCGGAAGATGTGGCCCGGGCGCAGGAGGCCGGGGCGGATGCCGGTGAGGGCACCCGTGGCGCGGGGCAGGTCCGGGACGCGTTCGCCCTGCAGGTAGGGCACGAAGATCAGGCCGCCGGCGCCGGGCCGGACGTCCGCGGCGGCGGCGGTGAGGGAGTCGAGGGACTCGCCGGGGAAGGCGGCGAGGATCTCCTCGGTGACGCCGGTCATGTTCATCACGCACACGAGCGGCAGCCAGGCGCCCGTGGAGTCGCAGAAGGGCGCCACCCAGCCCTCCGGGTCGATCACCGGGATCTCGCTGTAGGCGAACGCGGTGCCCGACGTGCCCAGGCTCAGCGTGACGACACCCGGACGGGTGGCGCCGCTGCCGATCGCGCTCATCATGTTGTCCCCACCGCCGGACGCCACCGGGACCCCCGGTTCGAGACCGAGCAGCTCCGACCCGGCGCGGGACAGGTGTCCCGGTGCGCCCAGCGGGGCGAGCAGCCCGGGCAGCCGGGCGTCCACGACGGCGGCGGCATCCATGTCCCAGTCACGCTTCACGGGGTTGAACCAGCCTGTGCCCGAAGCGTCCCCGGCCTCCGCTCTCAGGTTCCCGGTGAGGCAGAAGTTCACGTAGTCGTGGGGGAGGAGCACGGTGCGGGTGGCCGCCCAGTGCTCCGGCTCGTGGCGGGCGAGCCAGCGCACCTTCGGCGCCGTGAACCCCGCGGGCACGGGGCGTCCCAGCGCGGAGGAGAGCTCGGCGGCCTCCGTCGCCGTGGTCGTGTCGCACCACAGCTTCGCCGGACGGACGACGCGGCCCGCCTTGTCGAGGACGACGAGGCCGTGCTGCTGGCCGGACACGCCCACGCCGCGCACGGCACCGGGGTCCACGGCCGGTTCCGCGAAGAGGGCGGCGGCGCAGTCGCGCACCGCTTCCGCCCAGGTGTCGGGATGCTGCTCGGCGGCCCCCGGCGCGAGGCCGGGGAGGAGGCCGTAGGGGACGGCGACCCGAGCTAGAACGCCGCCTTCGGGGTCGAGGGCGACGGCTTTCGCCCCCTGCGTGCCGACGTCGAAGCCAAGGTATAGGCCGCTCACCGGGACACGCTACTCCCTCACCGGTCTCGCCGGAGCGGCCCCCGCAGGGACGGAAGCCGTCCCGGATCGGGGGGTCCGAGGGGCGTCCCCCCGTCAGCGGGGAACGGCGAATCCCTCCGGGAGCGCCAGGGTGAGGGCGTCCCCGAGGCGGCCGAGGTACGCCGCCCGGGGGATCGCCACGGCGCCGAGGCGGGCGAGGTGGGGGGTGGCCCACTGCACGTCGAGGAGGCGTCGGCCGTCGTCCCCGCCCGCGGCGAGGATCTCGACGAGACCCACCAGGGCGGCCTTGGAGGCGTCGGTGCGGTGGTGGAACATGGACTCCCCGGCGAAGAAGCCGCCGATCGCCACGCCGTACACCCCCCCGGCGAGGACGCCGTCGTCGCGCTCCCGGACCTCCACGCTGTGCGCCCAGCCGAGACGGTGCAACTCGCCGTATGCCGCCCGGAAGCCCTCGGTGATCCAGCCGTGCGGGCGGGTCGGGTCGGCGCAGGCGGAGACGACGTCGTCGAAGGCCTCGTCCACACGGATCTCGAAGCGCGGCATCGAGCGCCGCAGGGAACGGCTCACGTGCAGGCCCTCGAGCGGGATCACCCCCCGCGGCTCTGGGGACCACCACCCCAGGACGTCGTCGTCGAGCGGCATCGGGAAGAGCCCCTGGCGGTAGGCGGCCAGCAGGGTGCCGGCCTCCAGGTCGCCGCCGGCGCAGACGAGGTCGTCGTCGGGCCACATGGCCGCCGGGGGGAACTCCCAGCGGCTGGGTGGGGGCTCGACGGGCACCCGCCCCGGGGTCAGCGGGCCGTGGCGGCGTCGAGGACGGCGCCGTTCACCCGGATCATGCGGTCGTCGCCCACCGCGGTGCCCGCCAGGCGGTTCAGCACCATGCCCACGGCGACGTCATGGGCGGGGTCGGCCCAGGCGCCCGATCCGCCGAAGCCGAAGTGGCCGAAGCCCGTGTCGAGGAACCCGTTCGGGGTGAACACGGAGTGGTAGCCGAGGCGCCATCGGATGGGGAAGACGATCACGAGGTCCGGGCGCGTGTTCTGCACAGTGGCGGCCTCCGCCAGGGTCTCGCCGGACATGAGGCGGACGCCGTCGAGCTCCCCACCGCCGGCGAGGGCGGCGTACATGCGGGCGAGGGAGCGGGCGGTGAACACGCCGTTGGCGGCGGGGATCTCCGCCTCGAGGGCCTCCGGGCGGCGGAAGACGTCCTCCATCCCCTTGGGGGCGAGGGCCTCCTTGATGCGCTCGAAGTCGATCACGAGCCCCATCGCCTCGGCGAGCTCGGAGAAGACCTTGGACGTGTCGTGCAATGGGCCCCGGGCCGTGGCCGGCATGAGGAGCTCCGCCACCCGGGGCTGCTCGCTGGGCGGCAGGCCGATGTGGAGGCCGTCGAGGCCGAGGGGTTCGGCGATCTCCATACGCACGAACTCGCCCAGGGGCTTCCCCGACACCCGCCTCACGAGCTCGCCCACGAGCCATCCGTAGGTGATGCCCTGGTAGGCGTTGGCGGTCCCCGGTGCGAAGGCGGGTGTGAGTCGCTCCATGACGTCGACCATCGCGTCCCAGTCGAGCATCTCGTCGGCGTGGTCGATCCAGCTCCGCAGCTCGTAGAGGCCCGCTTCGTGGCAGAGGACTTGGCGGACGGTGATCTCCTTCTTTACCGGACCACCGCGGGCGAACTCGGGCCAGTGGTCGACGACGAGGTCGTCGTAGCCGATGAGGCCCCGGTCGGCGCACATGTGCAGGGCGGTGGAGGCCACGCCCTTCGTGGTCGAGAACGACATCGCCATCGTGTCCGACGTCCACGGCGTCCCGGCCTCGTCGCGGGCGCCACCCCAGATGTCGACGACCTTCTCGCCCCGGTGGTAGACGCACAGGGCGGCTCCTCCGCGGCCGGCCGAGGTGACCTGTTCGTCGAGGACGTCGGCTGCTGCCTGGAAGTCCGGGTGGACCTGGCCCTGGATCATGTTTCCCCCGCGCAGTGTGAGTGCAAGAAGGGTAGGGTCCTCGCCGGCTCGCCGCAATGCCGTCCGGCAGGAGCCCGCCCCGGGCAGACTGCGGGGGCCGTACACCCAGGAGCCGACAGCGATCTCCCCACCCTCTCTTCCCGAACCGTGGGTCTCTCTCCTCGGCCCGGCGGCGGGTCAGGGCGCCTCGCCGGCGCCCACGGGGCCGGGGAGGCCGAGGAGGTGCGCTGTGTCGTTGTACGTGTCGAGGCGCAGGCCGCGGCCGTCGAGAAGGACGACGGACAGGCTGGCGTTGCGGGGCGGCGCCACCCTGCGGTTGGGGTGGTCGTGGGCCCCGAGCCCGAGGGCAGCAGCAGCTATCACACGTACGCAGCCGCCGTGGCTCACCACCGCGACGTCTTGCCTCTTTCCCCGGGCCGCCTCGGCGGCGACGTCGTCGAAGGCGGCCATGACCCGCTCCGTCAGCATGGCGTGGGACTCGCCGCCGCCGCGCCGGACGTCCTCGCCGGCGGTGAACGCGTCCCACTCGTCGGGGTAGCGTTCGGCGATCTCCGGGGAGGTGAGGTTCGTCCAGCGGCCCACGTCGAGCTCTCTCAGCGCGGGTCGCTTCTCGACGGCGAGGCCGTGGGGGGCGGCGACGACCTCGGCGGTGTCCACCGCCCGGCAGAGGTCGCTGGACACGACGGCGTCCAGGTGGACGTGTTCCAGCTTTTGGGCAAGGCGGGCCGCCTGCGCCACCCCGCGCTCGGACAACGGGGGGTCGGCCTGACCCTGCCAGCGGTTCTCGGCGTTCCACGTCGACTCGCCGTGGCGGATGAGGTGAAAGCGGCAGTGCACGGTGGGGATGCGGCAGTCTACGGGGCCGCGCCGGCGGCCTCAGTCGTCGTGGCCGTCGTCTTGCTTCTTGGCGTCGTCATGGGTGCCGTCGTCACTGCTGTCGTCGTCGCCGCTCCCCCCCGACGTCGTGGCCGTACCCGCGCTGCTCCCGGCAGCGGGGGACCTCCTGGCGGGGGCCGCCTGCCCGCCTTCGCGAGGCCGCCCCGTGCCGGCCGCGGGGGCCCCGGTGCCTGCTGGCGCCCCGGGAGGCGGCGGCGCGGGTGCCGCCGCGGTGGGAGCCGGGACCGCAGCCGCAAGCGGGGCCGGGGACGGGTTCGGTGTCGCATTCGCGTCGACGACCGTGAGGTAGCCCGCCGGATCTTCGCGACCGGCTCCGAGGAGGCCGACGTTGAGGGCGGTCGCCGCCGCCGTGGCGGCTGTCGTGATCACGATGGCGCTGAGGGCCGTCCGGACTGTCCGGGAACGCATGGGTTTCCTCTGTCGGTACTCCCCCCCAGGCTACGCCGGCCCTGGGCGGCGGACCCCTTGGGTGCGCAAACCCTCAAACCCGGCGGCTCGGGCGCCGATAGTCCCATATCGCGGCCGGCGCCGTAGGGCGGGGTTCCGCGGCGTCGCTGTCGAGAGGGAAGGGGCGATCGTGAAGTCGATTCTCGGACCCGAGGTTTCGCCTGAGGAGAGGGAGAGCCGCCCGATGCGCTACCGGCTGCCCCGCCTGCTGATGCTCGCCGGCGGGATCCTGATCGGCCTCTCGGTCCTGTTCCCCTGGTGGCACCTCCAGCTCGACGCTCCGCAGTACCCGGGCGGCCTCGACGTCAACATCTACGCGAACCGGATCGTGGGCGAGAAGTACGAGCCCAACCCGCAGATGGACGTCCTCGACCAGATCGACCTCCTCAACCACTACATCGGGATGAAGAGCCTCAGCGCGGGCGCCAAGTTCGAGCGCAAGTACTCCCTCTTCGGCATCGCCGCCGTGGTGGTCCTCCTCCTCGTGTCCCTCGCCTTCCGGAACCGTCTCGCCCTTGTCTTCGCCCTGCCGGCGATGGTGGTGCCCTTCGCCTTCCTGGGGGACCTGCAGTACTGGCTGTGGTGGTACGGCCACACGCTGGACAAGGGGGGTCCCCTGGGCTTCCCGTCGTTCACGCCGCAGGTCCTCGGGTCCTACAAGATCGGCCAGTTCAGCTGCCTGGCCCTCCCGAATGTGGGTCTCCTGATGACGTTCGCGGCCACGGCCCTCATCGCCCTGGGTCTCATGCACCACCGCAGGGCCTACCGGGCGCTCGCCGGGGCCGGGGACGACGTGGGGGTCGAGACCGCCGAGGACGTCGAGGACGGGGGTGCCGCCGAGGGCACGACCGACGCCACCGCTGCCGTCGCCCGGGTCGAGGCCGCTGCCACCACTGCAGCACCCGAGTCCGGGCAGCGCGCAGTTGCCGGCGAGAGCATGGCCCCGCCCGGAACCGCAGCTACGAGGCAAGCGGTCAAGGGGGTCTCGTAGGGAGGAGCACGGTCGCCTCTACGCTTCGGGGCGATGCGAGTGTTGGTGGTCGAGGACGACGACGCGATCGCCGTTCCCCTCGTGCGCGGCCTGGAGCGTGAGGGCTACGCGGTCACCCGGGTGGCCCGGGGACTCGACGCACTCGCCCACACCGGTGCCGACGTCGTGCTCCTCGACCTCGGCCTCCCCGATCTCGACGGCCGCGAGGTGTGCCGGCGCCTCCGGGAACGTTCCGACGTGCCCGTCATCGTCGTCAGCGCCCGCTCCGACGAGGTCGACCGCGTCCTCGCCCTGGAGATGGGCGCCGACGACTACGTGGTGAAGCCGTTCGGGTTCCGGGAGCTCGTCGCCCGCATCCGGGCGGTCTCGCGTCGTTCGGGCCTGTCGGCCGAGGAACCCCAGGCGCTGCGCGTCGGCGGCCTCGAGGTGGACCTCCGTACCCACCGGGTCGCGCTCGACGGGTCCGAGGTGCCCCTCACCCCCAAGGAGTTCGAGCTCCTCGCCTTCCTCGCCGGGGACCCGGGGGCGGTCTTCAGCCGCAGCCGCATCCTGGAGGAGGTCTGGGACCCGCACTGGTACGGCCCGTCCAAGACGCTCGACGTGCACGTGGCTTCGCTGCGCAAGAAGCTCGGCGACCCCGGCTGGATCGAGACCGTGCGCGGCGTGGGCTTCCGTCTCCGCAGCGGCGGATGACCCGCCGCCTCCTCCTCACCTACCTGGGCCTGACGGCGGCCGTGCTCCTCGTCCTGGAGATCCCGCTGGGCATCAGCTTCGCCCGTTCCGAGCGGGAGGCCCTCACCGCCGACGTGGAGCGGGACGCCACGGTGCTCGTCACCTTCGTCGAGGACGAGCTGGAGCGGGGTCTTCCCATGGAGATGCCGTCGCTCGGGGAGCAGTACCGGCGCCGCACGGGGGGCCGGGTGCTGATCGTGGACCGCAAGGGGACCGTCGTCGCCGACACGGACCCGGTGGCGGGCAGCAAGGACTACTCGAGCCGTCCCGAGGTGGCCTCTGCCCTGCGGGGTCACCGGGCGACGGGCGTCCGCCACTCGGCGACGCTGGGCACGGACCTCCTCTACGTGGCGGTGCCCGTCGCCTCGGGGGGGAACGTGTACGGGGCGCTGCGCATCACGTATCCCATGTCGGCTGTGAACCGGCGGGTGCGGCGCAACTGGCTGCTCCTCGGCCTCGTCGCCGTCGTCGTCCTCTCGATGGCGGCGCTCGTGGGCACACAGCTCGCCCGCTGGGTCGACCGCCCCGTGCGCACCCTGCGGCGCGCCACGTCGGCCCTGGCGGCCGGGGACCTCTCCGTGCGGGCGGACGCGTCGGCCGGCCCCCCCGAGATGCGTGACCTGGCGCACACGTTCAACGACATGGCCGGTCGCCTCGAGGATCTCGTCGATGCCCAGCGCACGTTCGTCGCCGACGCCTCACACCAGCTCCGTTCGCCGCTCACGGCGCTCCGGCTCCGGCTGGAGAACGTGGAGGACGGGCTGGGCCCCGAAGCCCGGGAAGACGTCGAGGCGGCGGTGGCGGAGACCTCCCGGCTGTCGTCGCTCGTCGACGGTCTCCTCGCCCTTGCCCGCGCCGAGGGTGCCCGGGTGGAGCGGGGGGTGGTCGACGTGGCCGGCGTCGTACACGAACGCGCCGCCGCCTGGCGGCCGCTCGCGGAGGAACGCCGGGTGGTCCTCGGCGAGGACGCCGAGGCTGTCCGGGCACTGGCCCTGCCCGGTGCCCTGGAGCAGATCTTGGACAACCTCCTGGCCAACGCCCTCGAGGTGGCGCCCGCCGGCAGTAAGGTCACCGTGACCGTGGGGCGCCGGGGAGACTGGGTCGAGGTCCACGTCACGGACGCCGGCCCGGGTATGACCGACGACGAACGTACCCACGCCTTCGACAGGTTCTGGCGTTCCCCGGACAGGGGAGGAGAGGGAGGTTCGGGCCTCGGCCTCGCCATCGTGCACGGCTTGGTCGTGGCCGGCGGGGGCGAGGTCTCCCTGGAGCCCGCACCAGGGGGTGGCCTCGATGCCCGCGTGCGCCTCCGGGCGGTGTAGCCGGCGAGCCCGGAGGATGCGCTTCGGGCTCGCCGGCACCCAAAGGGGGACTGCCGCCCTCGTCGCGCTAATCGTCCCGATTCGGGACTTACGGCCTTGCCCCCCTGGACACGAGCGCGAGACAATGTCGCCAAGAGCGTCTCACTGTAAGGAGTCGCTCGCCGAAGCCGAACCGGTGCAGGGGGCGTGTGGTTTGTGGGCCCGCGGCCGGACGATCAAGGAGGCGCCGCATGACGAAACCCGCCGTCGACTGGGACTACGTCGAGCGCGCGGCCAAGGGGGACCTCGACCTCCGCTGGCTACGGGAGTGGAACTCCGAGTGGGGTGTGCGGGCGACCCCGTCGCGGATCGGACTCACGATGCGCGACGTCGCCATCGGCTCCTACGGTGATATCCCCGAAGCCGCTCCTCGCCGCACCATGGCCCCTCGGGGCTCTGAGGTCGATGCCGACGTGCCCGACATGGGCTACACGCTGAACCGCAAGGCCGACGTCTGGGCCGACAACGTCATGGACCTCTACGAGGAGGCCGTGAGCCGGCAGTGGTCGGCCACCAGGGACGTCCCGTGGACCGAGCTTGCCGACCTCGACCCCGACCTCGAGCACGCCATGTGCCAGCTCTGCACCGTCCTGTCGGAGGTCGAGATGATCGCCTCGGACTTCCCGGCAAAGTGGATGTGGCGCATCAACCACGACTACGTCGAAGTGAAGATGTTCCTCGCCACCCAGATCATGGACGAAGCGCGCCACACCGAGGTCTTCCGCAAGCGGGCGCTCGCCAACGGCGGCGGCCTCGGCAAGGCCAAGGCGGTCGTCGAGCAGTTCCTGAAGCTGATCCTGGACGCGGGCACGTATGCCGAGGGCTCCGCTCTCATGCACCTGCTCGGCGAGGGCCTCGTGCTGTCTCTGTTCCGCGCGGGCGAGCTCATCTCGCCCAGCCCCGTGGAGAAGCGCATCTTCCGCCTCTGCATGCAGGACGAGGCGCGCCACGTGGCGTACGGGACGATGCACCTGCGCTACGCCCTCCAGGAGGACCCGGACAAGGCCGAGGAGTTCCACGGCTACCTCGACGCCGGCGAGGAGATCATCAGCGCTCTCTTCGCCACGCCCGAGGTCGTGGAGCCGATCGCCGTGCTCGCCGCCGGCAGCGTCGAAGCCGCCGGGGTGCTCGGCGGGCAGGCGGCCGAGATGCTCCAGGGGCGCGTCATCGAGGAGTACCTGCAGCGCTGCGACCGCGCCGGGCTCGACCGCCGCAGCCGCATCAAGATCCCGGGCGTGCTCGGCAACTACGACCCGGCCGCGCACGGAGTGACCAGCGAGGCCGCATCCGTGGGTCCGACCGGGATCTCCACACCGACCAACTGAGAGAAGGGGGCACCCATGAGATTCCCGTCGGCCGAGTGGTTCGCGGCGCTCGCCGCAGCGGCGAACGAGGACAGGGCCGAGCTCGTCAGGCTCGGGTTCTGCAACTTGCGCCTGGAGTTGCGCATCAACGGCGGTCCGGACGGCGACCGGCACTTCGGTCTCGTCCTGGACGGCTACGACGTCGAGAGCGCGGGCGAGGTCGACCCGGTCGCCTGGGGACCCGACTGCACGCTCGAGGGGCCCTGGTTCACATGGACCGAGATGATCGACAACATCTCGGCAAACGACGGCGCCGACCTGTCCCACACGCTGAACGCACTGACGCTGCCCGAGGTCCCGATGCGCGTCACGGCGGACGACCCGATGGGACGCGACCTGTTCTTCCGCTACAACGAGTCGCTGCAGGCGATCTTCGACCGTGCCGCCCGCGTACCGACCGAGCTCGCCGAGGTCGGTGCCGGCTGACGCCGGAGGAGGCATGAGCCTCAAGGTCATCCACGAGTGTCTCGGCTGCGGTGTCTGTGAGATCGTCTGCCCGCCGGGCGCAATCCGCCAATCCGACGACTTCCGGGTCGCTTATGTCATCGATCCGCTGGCCTGCAACGACTGCGGCGCCTGCCTCCCGGTGTGCCCCGTCGACGCGATCGTCGAGGACGCCGAATTCGCCGTCTGCCATGGGCGCGGCTGCCCGCTGACCTCGAAGCGACTGGCGGGTTGGTCGTGTTCGGAGGGCTCCGCCCGCTGCGGCGTCTGCGGCGCCATGCTGTGGCGCCGCCCCCACGAGGGCGTCTCCGCCTGCCCGCGCTGCGAATGGGCCATGCGAGTCGTCTGCCCGAAGGTGCGCAGGCTCGACAGCCAGCAGGCCTGAGCACAGGGGCCCGCGCCGGGAGCGCAGGACTGCCCGACCCGACACGACGCGCCCGCCGTCTTCGGGGTGCATGCGTCGCTTCCGACGTGTCGGAGGTGCCGCCGAGCCCCAAGGAGTTGCTGCCCTTGCCTACCTTGCCGGCGACCGAGGCCGGCGCTCCGGACGGGACGGCGGGGCAGGATGCGACGAACGCGGCGTCGAAGCCTGCGGCGGGCCGGCTGCGGGGGTGCTACCGAGGGGATCCGCCATCGACAGCACCATCCGGCGAACCCACGGCCTCGGCGACCTGGTGCGCCGGGCCCAAGCCGGGGACGACGACGCCTTCGCCCAGCTCTATGAGCGGGCCCTCCCGCGTGTCTACGGCGCCGTCCGAGCACTGAGCGACACCCACGCCGCGGCCGACATCACCCAGGACTGCTTCCTGCGCGCCTACCAGCGCCTCGACCAGCTCCAGGAGCCCGAGGCATTCCTGGCATGGGTCGTGCGCATTGCCCGCAACCTCGCCGCCGACCGCCTCCGCCGGGAGGGGCGCGTCACGTCTCAGGACACGATGAACACGGCCGACGTGGAGGCCGCCCTGGGGCGGGCAGGCGGACGCATCCGGGAGGATCCCGTCCGGGAGGCCGAGGTCACCGAGACCCGGGCGCTGGTGGAGGAGGCAGCGGAGGGCTTGGGCGAGAAGGACCGCCGCGTGCTGCGCATGCAGGTCGGCGAGGGCCTGACGAACACCGAGATCGCCTCTGCTCTCGGCATCGGTCCGAAGCACGCCAACGTCGTCGTGGCTCGCATGCGCCGCCGTGTTCTCGAATCCCTGCGGGCCCGGAGCCTGTGGCGGGGCGGTGAGCCCCGCTGCAGCGAGCTGCGCGAGCTGGTGGGCACCGACACGGATGCTCCGCCGGAGTTCGACCGCGCAGTCGTGCGCCTCATCCGGGGGCATGTGTCACACTGCCACACCTGCCGGATCGAGCAGCAGCGCCGCATGGACCAGGTCCGCCTGCTCGGCCTCGCCCCCTTGGGCCTGCGCCCGGTCCCCCGGCTCGTGCGGACGCGCCTTGCCGGCGCTCTCACCCGCAAGGGCGTGCCCGTGCGGCCATCCTGCCGGGCCCGGCCTGTGTCGCGGACGCGGACGCGCACGGCGGCCGTCCTGGTCGGGAGCGGGCTCCTCTGGGCCCTCGCCACTCCTCCGCCCGTCCCCCTCGCGGGCGGCGTCCGCCCCTCCCCGGTTCCGGCGCCCTTCGACGTGCCGGCCGTCCAGCCGGCGGTGGCGTCCGCTTCGGTGGCGGACCTCCGGACGACACCGCCGCCCCTGGCTCCCGCACGGGCGCCGGCGCCCGTGCGGGAGCCGGCGGCGGAGACAGCCGTGAGGGAGCGTGCCGCGGCGGTCCCCACGACCGCACACCGCCAGGCCCGCCGGGTGACTGCACGCCGCGCCCGCCGGGACGCGCCGGGTGTCCGGCGTCGCCCACCCACTCGCCCGGCGCCCCCGACCAGGGGCTACGCCACGGTCTCGGTCTCGGTGGCCCCGGCCGTTCCGGCCACTCCGTCGGACCGGGACGCCGGCCGCGGAACCCCGGCGCCTTCCCGGCCCCGCGACGGCTGAGCCGCCCGGGACCTCCAGGCCGCCGTCGCCACCCGGAGAGAGGCCAAGGGAGCCCGCGGGGTGGCCGGCGCCTGCGGCGGCAGTGGGGGTCTGCAACGTCGTCCCGTTATCCCAGGAGGCCTTCGTGCGTCCTTGTGGGTGTACGGGACAACCGCCTACCGCCGGGGGACCACTCATGCCGTTTCAGCGGACTGCGCTCCGGCGCCTCACCGTGCTTCTTGCCGTCCTCGTGGCCGGGGCCGCCACGCTCGCCCTCGGGTTGGGCCGGGGGGCGGTCGCCGCCGAGACCGCCGACCCGGGGTTCCTCTTCGGCTGCCCCGAGCCGGAGGCGCCGGTGGGCGACAGCGGTGTCGCCGGCGCGAAGAGCGCGCAGCTCGCCCCCGGGTCGCAGGTGGTCGTCGAGTGGGTGCGGGCGGACGGCTCCCAACCAGCGCAGCCCCAGACGTTCCCCGCCGTGCCCCTGAACACGAAGGTCTTCGTCGACACCGACGGGAACGGGGGCCCGGCTGACGGCTGGGCGGCGAGCGTCCCGCAGCCCGCCCACGACGTCTTCTTCCAGGTGAACGTCCACGTGCTGTCCTGGGAGCCGATCACCGGGTCGCCGGTGATGAAGGGGATCCTGGACTTCCTGCAGGCGGAGACGTCCTCGGTGCCGGCCCAGGCCGCGACCGGCTGGCTCTGGGGGCCGGTGGGCGTGGAGATCCAGATCGGTCGCCTCCCCGGAGCCGCCAGCGCCTCACCGATGGACGTCGCCGTAGGCATCGACCTCCAGTTCGAGTACACGGACGGGACGAAGTCGACGTACCCGCTGCGCGTAGGGTTCCGCAGGGAGGCCTCGGCGGCCCCCGGGTGGTCCTTCCCTGCCCTCTACTCCCTGGGCGTCGGCGTGAACAGCAACGTCGTGGGTGCTGACGTCACCTGGATCTGGGGGAAGGCCGACTACCCGGACCTGGCCGAGGAGGCTGCCCCCGCGGGCGAGGCGTACATCGAATCCGGCGACGACGTCGAGATGTCCCTCGCCTGGACTGACCACACCCCCGGGGAGTTCGGCTTCGCCGACATGCAGCGTTGCTGGCCGGCACCGGCGGGGAGCCTGGGCACGCAGCCGGCGGAGCCGTTCCAGTACCTCGTCCTCGGCCGCTCTGGTGGCGAGGCCACGGCGCCACCTGACGTCTCCTTCGGGCTGAAGACAGGCAAGGGCAAGGGCGCGGGCGGCCATCCGGAGCTCGCCCTCGGCATCGACGTCACCGACCTGCCGGCGATGATGGACGCCCGTGTCCTCGCCGACCAGTTCCGCCTCCACCGCCACGTCGTCAAGGATGCCAAGGGCCTGCCCCTCACCGCTGCCCCGGCACCGGACGTCCACTTCGCCTACACCGACGCCGAGGTGCCCGCGGATCCCGAGGGGGACCCGCTCCACGTGGAGATGGAGGCCGAGTCCCTCTCGGAATGGGGCGTGATCGGCCTGACGCACCAGGAAGACGGCGCTGTGGCGGTCGCGGATGCCGCCTTCTGCAACGGCACGGGCGGGATCGACTCCTGCCTGTGGGGCAAGGGGGCGCCCGGCGACGTGGAGTTCCGCTACCAGAACTACCTGCCCCCCGGGGAAGGCGAGGCCGAGGCACTGCCGGCGCCCCCCGAGAAGGACCGCTACGTGTCCTATGCCGAGCGGGTGACCGAGGGTGCCGACCACTACCGGGTCGCTGCCCGTCTCAGTGGCCCGGAGCACGTGACGTTCTCCCGGGGCACCCAGGCGGCCCCGGCGCAGGCCTTCACCGTGAGCTCGCGCACCGCCGAGGGCATCGCCAACCCTGACGTGGCGGTGCACGTCGACGTGGACGAGCCCCCCGTGTCGCTCTCCGACGCGGGCGATCACCTCGTCGCCGAGGGCACGATCGCCGCGCTCCCACCGATCGTCGAAGGGATCACCTACGCGAGGGATCCGGATGAGGGCAAGGCCCTGTCGCTCGCCTACAAGGCCTCCGCCCCCACCGCCTTGGCGGCCCGCGTGAGTGAGAAGACGTTCAAGCCCTACGCCCTGGCCGGTTCCGAGACTGTCGTGGACTTCTCCGCCGCGGACGTGCCCACGTCCTTCGTGCTCGACATGCTCGCCGCCCCCGCCGTGGTGGGGAACCGCATCACCTGGACCGCGGGCGCGCCGACCGCCCTCACCATCGAAGAGGCGGCCTTCGTGGACGAGACGTACCTCCCGACGGCGACCAAGAAGGGCCTCTATCTCACCGGGAGCGTCGTGGACATGCCCACGGTCGCCACGATCGACACGTCTGGCGCCACCGCCGGCGCGGCCACGGTCGATGCCCGCTTCTGCACCGGGGAGTGGGCCACGCCGGGCTGCACGCCGGAGGCGGCCGCTGCCGCAGGTCTTGTCACCCTGACCGCCCAGAACTTCCCGCCGGCGGAGAACCCCGGCGGTCTCGCGTCTCCTCCGGAGGCCGAGCGCTACGTCCACTACGCCAGTGCGGGGACGGGGCCCGCGCCCTGGCGGGCCGGCGGCCGCCTCGCCGGCGTGCAGCACCTCGCCCTCTCCTCTGCGCCTCTCAGCGGGACCGTGACCAACGACACCACAGTCGCCCTGCACACGGCGCCGGGTGCCCCCAACAGCGACGTGGTCGTGGCCGTGGACACCGCCGGCAACGCCACGGCGACGCACGCCACCGGGACCGTGGCCCGGGCCCCCGCCACCCTGCCGGCGGGCATCGAGGTCCGTCTCGTCGGTGCGGCGGCGGGGGCGGTCTCCGTCGATGCCGTCGAGTACGAGGCGACCGCGCCCGTCCCCGTCGAAGCCGCGGTGGAGACCTCTGATTCCGACGGGGAGACCCGCGTGGACCTCGCCATCGGCCAGGACGGGGCCGGGAATCTCCCCGCCCAGGCCAAGGTGATCCTGGCCGGCGTAGGGGACCACACCACGATGGCCTGGAGCGCGAACGCGCCCGCGAACCTCGTCCTCGACGAGGTGCGCACGTCGTCGCCGGCCGGTGACCTCTACCTCGCCGGCGAGATCCAGTCCCTCCCCACGAAAGCGACGCTCGATCTCGACACGGCGGGGGACGGCGCCGGCAACGTCGACGTCCGCTTCTGCCACGGGACCTGGGGGACGCCGGGGTGCGACGCCGCCACCGTGGACCACGCCGGCGCCATCGGCCTCCGGGCGCAGAACCACCCGCTGGACACCAGCCCGAAGAACCTCCCCGATCCGCCCGCCACGCCCCGGCACGTCTCCTACGCGGCCTTCTCCGACGGCGTCGGCAAGTGGTGGCGGGCCGACGGCCGCCTCACCGGCGTGGGGCGCATGACGACGGATTCCCCGGCAGCGACTCCACTCGTCCCCACGGCCGCCGGTGTGTCCGTCCTCACCGCCGCCGGGGACGGCATCATGAACGACGACGTCGGCCTCGCCCTCTCGGCCGTTTCCCCCACGGGCCACGTGAAGGCGAGCGGCGCTCTGGCCGCGCTCCCGGCCAGCGTGAGCGTCGGCCTCCTCGCTCTCGCGCCCAGCGACGACCTCGGCGTCGACACGGTCCTGTACAAGGCGTCGAGCGCGACTCACCTGGACGCGGCCTTCGAGTTCGCCACGGTGGGCGACCAGGGGACGACCTCCACCGTGGGTGGTCTCGCCGCCGACGTGCCGACGGAGTTCACCCTCGGCGTCCTGTCCCCGACGGACTCGCCCGACCGGGAGATCGCCTGGGGGGCGAGTGCCCCGCTGCCCGGTCTGGCGACCTCCTGGCAGACGACGGACACCCCGGCGGATCCGGCGCTCTCCCCGGCGGTCGTGCGGGTGGACGTCGTGGCCACGGGGGTGCCCGCCCGGGCCACGATCGACACGCTGTTCTGGGGCGACGGCTCCCTGAGGTCTGCCGATGTGCGCTTCTGCCACGGCGACTGGGGATCGAGCGGCTGCCAGGACACCCTGGGGGAAGCGACCACCGTCACCGCCACGGTGAGGAACCACGACCCGGCGGCGGGCTGGTTCTCCGACGAGCTCCCCACCGGGACGAGCCCCCGGGTGGTCTTCGACGAGAAGGCCGACCCCGAGATACCGGCCGCCGGGACGACGGTCCCCCAAGACGAGGCGTGCGAGCCGCCCGCCCCGGCCCAGGACGCGGGTGCCGCCCCGGCCCCCGCCCAGTGGCGGGCCCAGGCCGTCCTCCACGGTGTCCGTCACGCCGGGTATGCCGCCGCGCCCCGCTGCCTCGGCGCGCTGTTGGGCCTCGACCAGCTCCGTCTCATGGCCGTCGCCCTCGACACGGCTCCGGGTGCCAACACCGACACCTACCTGCGCATCACCCAGGACGGCATCCAGACCACGATGGCCGACTGGGGAGTGCCGCTCACGTTCCTCGGAGAGCGCTGGCTCGCAGAGGGGACGGTTCCGGACCTGCCGTCGTCTGTGGCGGTGCAGCTCTTGTCGACCTCGAAGCTCACAGGGGTCGACAGCGGGTCGCTCTTGCGCCTCGACGTCGACATCTCGGAGCCGATGACGCTGCAGGCGCACTTCCTCAAGGACGTCCCGGGCCTCCGCCAGGTGGAAGGCCGCGTCGACGTCGTGCCCCAGCTCGGTGACGCCCCGGGGACGAAGGCCGGGTGGAGCCTCCAATTCGGCATCGACGCCATGTGCGCGGACGTGGACTACGACCTGACGACGACGGCCGTGGACCTGCACCGGGGCTGCCTCACGTGGAGCGCCCGCCAGCCGATCCGTCTTCACGGCGGTGTCCTCTACTCGCCCGGCGCGGACCGCCCGCAGTGGCACCGTCTCCACACCGATGCCCTGTTGCCCACGCACCTCGTGGCGCACTGGCGGTCGAACATGAGCGGCCTCCGCCATTTCGTGGCCACGCCGGGCTGCGGTGACAGCGACCCGTCCGTCGTCGGGGCGGGCGAAGCCGACCCGGGCGGCTGCGCCGAGATCGACGCCACGCTGCGGCGCCTGCCCAAGGAAGCGGTCCTCCCGCAGGATCCGGACGACCTCCTGGACGACCCCGGTCTCCCCGAGCCCGACGGTACCGCCCTCGGCGTGGAGGACCCGGCGGTGCTCTTCCCGGCGTTCACGCCCTCTCCCCAGGACGTCACGTTCCGCTGGTTGCACGACGAGAGCTGGGGTGTCCACGCCCGGATCACCGGCCTGCACGAGGTGAGCTACTCGCGGGATTTCGCTGCCGCTGCCGGTGCCGGTGCCGGTGCCGGTGCGGGGGAGAGGACCGACATCTGCCTGAAGGCCGCCCCGAGCACGGACAAGCTCACGTTGGGTCTCTACCACCAGAGCTTCCCCGGCCTGGAGTTGCCCTTCTACGCCGACGGTGTCCTCAGCAGGCGTCCGGCCGTGGTCGGCCTCGCCGTCATCGATCCCGCCGACCAACTCGATCCCGCCTCCCAGGATGCCGAGCCGCTGATCTGGGCGAGCCTGGCGAAGTGCCACCCCTCCCTGGAAGCGGACCTGCCCGATCCCGACGAGCCCCAGAGCGCGGCGACCAAGGGGGTCGGCCTCGACCTGCTCGTCCGCGGGGGGGACCCGGGGTACCTCCAGGAGCTCCTCGCCCCGGGCGGGCCCGCCGGGGGCCCTGCCGACCGGACGCCCGGACGCCCGGCCGGCATCGACGGCCACGTCCAGGTCGACTCCGAAGCGCTCTCGACGCCGCCGGACCCGAAGAACCTCCTACCCGGCGTCCCCGTGCGCTTTGCCGTGGACGTCACGGCCTGGCTGACCGTCCCCGACCATCTCGTGATCGACGAGGTCGTCGTTGGGGACTGCACGTGGGACATGCCGGTGGTCGACTACGCCGCCTGCCACACAGGAGTCGAGTTCGAACCCGAGGCGACCTCCGAGGCGCGCCTCCGGGTGCTCTCCACCATCGCGACCTTCGGCCGTCTCGTCGCCCGGGTCGTGCTCCGCAACGACAAGGCGGGTACGTCGGATGTCGTGAGCGCCACGCTCGGCAAGGTGCCCGGTTCCTTCGAGGGCAGCTTCCGGCTGGTGGAGAACCGGCGGCTGGCCACGACCGAGGTCCAGGCGGCCTTCGGGGGCTTGGCTGCTGACGCCCCGAACCTCGGCGGGGCGACCGTCGAGTACTTCGACAGCGCCCACCCCGCCTACAAGCTCGGCGTGGCCGACGATGCCCACCGCGTGCCCAACTACCGGGTCCACGTGAGCAAGGTCGGTCCGCATCTCGCTGCTCGTGCGGGTCTCTACCGGCCGGAACCGCCCAACTACACGCCGCCTCCGCCGGAGCCGCCGGATGGCTGCGCGGCGAAGTTCCGCAAGGGGCCCGACGGCGAGGCGGGGATGGGCCTCGACTACCTCGACGCCGAGATCGACGCCGGCTACGACGCGGACGTCGACTTGGCGGCCAGGGTGTACCACGACGGCCGGGCGGCTCTGTCCCTGCGCAACGGCGGCGGGGACTTCAGCGCCGACGTGGATGCCCGCGTGACCCGGGTGCAGAGGAGCACGTCCTACTCGGCGAGCGCCATCGGCGAGGACTGGGACTGGTTCGGGTGGTTCCAGGCGGACTTCTCCGCCTGCATCGACGCCGACGTCCCCCTGCGCCTCTCGACCAAGGATGCCGAGGAGCTGCGGGTGAGCGGCGAGGGCCTCGAGTGGATCCTCGCCCGCAACAAGGGCGCCGGGGAGACGTCGCTGCGCATCGAAGAGGAGCACGCCGGTAAGAAGCAGACCGGCGCCTACTTCGCCACGCACGAGACGAGCTACGACCCGCCGGACATGGTGACGTACTGGACCGACCTCTACGGCGGCAACTACACGGGCAAGTACAAGCCGGTGAACGTGGTCCGCAAGACCACCAAGATCGACTCCGACGAAGACAGCACCTTCGGTCCGGGTTGGGTGTGGGCCTACTGGCTCTGGCCGGGGGACGCCAACGGGCCTGATCCCAACGCCCCGAACGTCGTCTCCGTGGACGCGAAGGAGTACTACCTCCACGAGGACGAGTGGTGGGTGTCCTTCCTCCACGAGAACCTCTTCCCCGGCGAGGAGGGCGAGTTCGAGGGGGTCCAGTTCATGGTCGACGTGGTGTTCGACGCCGCCGACCTGAAGAAGATGCGCCGCCGGGACGACAACGACTGGATCGCGGGCCGCCCCGGTGAGGCGTTCTGGCACCTCGCCCAGGGCCTCGGGGAGGCCCCGAACACGGTGAGCGACTTCACCTCCCCCGAGTTCGGTGCTGCCGGGGCGCCGGGGGCGCCGGGACACGCCGCGGGCGTGCCGCTGTGCCCGACAGGGGTGTTTGCATCGGTCCTCGGTACGGCGCCGCAGCCCGATGCCCACACGACTCTGCCCGACGGCACCGAGGTCTTCCTGGAGGCCGTCTACTCGTGCTCGGGGATCCCGGACTACCACACGGAGTGGGACGCGCCCGAGAACACCAAGATCACGCGCACCGGCAAGTTCCGCCTCCGCGGGGAGTTCGCCGACGGCACGACCCGCTACCTCCACGGCAACGGCGGCTGGTACCCGGACAAGAACCCGGGGGGTCCCTTCGAGACCTACGGCCGGGAGTGGATCGCCACGGTGTCCCAGGAGTACGAGCAGGGGGTCTGGATAGGAGCGATGGCGTTCGGCTTCGGTCTGGAGCGCAAGATCGAGGCCCTGCCCAGTGGCCACGTCCTCGTCGACGTCGGCTTCGACATCGACCCGGACAGCCCGCGCTACACCTTCGTCTTCGACCCCTCCGGCAACGGCGGTCCCACGGGGAAGGCGGCAGCCCTCTGGGCGCAGGGCGACCAGGCGTTCTCTGCCAGTGGGGACGCCGCCATGATGGCGAAGAAGACGACGCCCCTGGCTGTGCCGGCACCGGGTCGGCCGCCGGTCGTGGCCGGGTCGGCGCACAAGTTCAAGGACTCCTGCGCCGGCATCCCGGCCTGTTTCCGGAAGCGGTGGTACTTCGGGGACGGAACCTGGGCGGAGGGCGACGCCGTCAGCCACACGTACGCGCTCCCCGGGTCCTACCCGGGCCTCCTCGTCTACTTCGACCAGGACGGCGTCATCTGGGGCGCGCGCCGCCTCGACGTGACCGTGAGCCCGGAGTAGCCCGGCGTCGCGGGGGCCTCCAAGCTCCCGCTCGGGCACCACGCGGGTGCGGTGTGCGCGTCGGACGCGCCCGCCACGGGCGTCGTGAGTCCTGAGGCCTAAACGCGGCGGGTCGGACGGCCGATACCGAAGGGGGGTGTGCGACCCGCACACCGCGGCCGGGCGTGAGCACCGGGAGGGATTGTGGAACAGACCGATCGCCGTACCAGCGCCGCCCTCAGTGGCGCCCGCTGGTTCCTGTACCTGCTGCTGGCGGCGTCGGTCCTGATCGACCCGCCGCCCGGCCTGGAACGCACGGCATTCGTCGTCATCCTCGTCCTCGGCCTCGTCCCCGGCGCCCTCGTCCCGCTCCTCGCCCGCGTGGCCCCGGGGAGCCGCTGGGGCGAGCACGCCCGTGTCGTGCCCACCCTCGCCCTCCTCGCCCTCGAGGCCGCCTTCGTCGCCGGGGTCACCTGGGCCACGGGCGGTGTCGTGGAGCCGTACTGGGTGGCCTTCGTGCTCGCCGCCATGATGGGGGGCTACCAGCTCCCGCCCGTGTCCGCCGCCGGGTACGCCGCCGCCCTGGCCGCCCTCGTGCCCGCTGTCACCGCTCTCGCCGGCGTTCCCCTCGGCGCCGTGGCCGGGCCGCTCGTCTTCGCGGTCGGGACCATCCTCGCCTCGGCGGCCTTCTCCGGTGCCATCGCCTACCGCTCGGACGCGTACCGCCGCCAGCGTCTCGAACAGATCCGGGCGCTGGAGGAACAGGCCCAGGCGATCGAGACCGCCTTCGCCGCGGTTGCCGCCGGGGACCTCTCGGGGACGGCCGTGCTCGAGGTGGCGGCCACGACCGTGGAGTCCTCCCCGCTCGCCGGGTTCGGGCGCACCTTCGCCGACATGCTCACCAGCCTCCGGGCCCTCGTCTCCCAGGTGCAGGTCGGCGGGGAACATCTCTCGGACGCCGCCCAGCGTCTCGCCGCCACCGCGGAGGAGGAGGCCGCCGTTTCCGGGGAGCAGTCCTCGGCGGTCGCCGAGACGACCTCCACCATCCAGGAACTCGCCGCCACGGCCGCCTCGATTGCCCAGACGGCGGCTTCCGTGGCCTCGCTCGCCGAACAGGCGTCCACCGCCGCCCTGCGGGGATCCCAGGCGGTGCACGAGTTCCAGGACGGCATGGAGCGGATCTCGCTCCGTGTGAGCAACATCGCCGAGCGCACCCTGCGCCTCGGTCAGCTCTCCCAGGAGATCGGCGCGATCCTGGAGTTGTCCCGGGAGCTCTCCGACCAGACGAACCTCCTCGCCCTGAATGCCGCCATCGAGGCCGCCCGGGCGGGCGAGCACGGCCGCGGCTTCGCCGTGGTCGCCGACGAGGTCCGCAAGCTCGCCGAGCGCTCCATGGACGCCACGCGCCAGATCCAGGATCTCGTCGGGGAGATCCGGGAGGAGACGAGCGCGTCGATCGTGGCCACGGAGGAGGGTTCCCGCGAGGTGGAGTCCGACGTGGCGCTCGCCGACGAGGCCGCCGACGCCCTCGGGGAGATCACCCAGCTCGCCGGCGAGACGAGCCACGCCTCGAACGAGATCTCCGTCGCCACCGCCCAGCAGCGGGCCGCCTCCGAGCAGGTCGTCGTGGCGATGGGCTCGGTCGCCCACACCGCGCAGCAGTTCGCCGACGCCAGCCGCAGCGCCGTGTCGTCGGCGACGGGCCTCAACCGCCAGGCGCAGGAGCTGCGCCGCTCCCTCGCCCGGTTCCGCGTGGGTGAACAGTGACCGCCGTGGCTCCCGACGTGGGGGCGGCGGGGCGGGGGGCGGACCACCTCGTCTTCGAGGTCTCCGGCGAGTGCTTCGCGCTTCCGGTCGCCTGTGTGGGCGAGATCGGCCGGCCCTCGCCCCCGACCCCTGTGCCCCACGTCCCCCCGTACGTCCGGGGTGTGGTGAACCTGCGGGGGACGATCCTCGCCGTCGTGGATCTCGGCCTCGCCCTGGGCCTCGCCGCGGAACCGGTCGACCCGGAGCGGTGGGGAGCGCGGGTGGTCGTCGTCCACCATGACGGCGTGGACGTCGCCCTCCTCGTCGACGCCGTCCTCAACGTGCACTCCGGTGGCGCCCCCGCTCCGGTTGTGGACGGTCTCGCCCCCGCCGTGCGCCAGTTCTGCACCGGGACGTTGCGCACCGCCGCGGGCCTCGTCGCCCGGCTCGACCCGGGGCTGGTCTTGGAGCTGCGCGGCCGCACGGGGGACGGGGGATGAGCGGGCGTTTCGGGGACGACCCCTCGCTCGTGGAGGTCTTCCGCACGGAGGTCGCCGAGCGGCTCGAGGCGCTCAACGCGGGGGTCCTGGCTCTGGAGTCGGGCCAGGCGGGCCACGGCGTCCTCGCCGGGATCGCCCGCGACGCCCACGCCGTGAAGGGGTCAGCGAAGCTGCTCGGGTTCCCTTCCGTGGCCGAGCTCGCCCACGCCCTGGAGGACGTCCTCGCCGGTGTCCGGGACGGCCGTTGCCGCCCGGCGGCCGAGACGTGTGACGTCCTCCTCACCGCCTGCGACAGCCTCGGCCGCCTCGCGGCGGCGGGCACGAGGGAACCGACGGGGGAGTCTGCGGCTCTCTGCGTACGCCTCCGAGAGGTGGCCGCGGCGGGGCTGGAGGCGGGCGGGGGGGAGGCCCTCCCGCCCGTGGGTGCGGAGGAGGGGGGGTCTCCGGGGGGGGCGCCGCCCCCCCGGGGCGGGGGGGGCGGGGGGGGGCCGCGTAAGGGGGGTGTTGGCCGCCCCGGGCCGGGCGGGGGGGGGGGGGGGGGGGGGGGGGGGGGGGGGGCGCCGCGCCGGGCGGGGGGGGGGGGGGGGGGGGGGGGCCCGGGGGGCCCCCCCCCCCCCCCCCGGGTCGAGACGGACGGTGAGTCGCCGCGTAAGGGGCGTCTTCGCCGCCCCGGACCGGTCGTGCGCGAACCTGTGGTGGAGTCGGGGGGGCCCCGGGGGGGGGGGGGCGCCCCGCCCCCCCGCGGGGGGGTGGGGGGGGGGGGGGGGGGCGGGGTGGGCCGCACCGCACCCGGGGGGGGGGGGGGGGGGGGGGGGGG
>CAYJLW010000024.1:31451-49537 GCA_964370965.1 uncultured Acidimicrobiia bacterium
CGCCAACGGAGTGGTGCGCCTGGAGGCGCGGAAGGTGTACGACCTCATCGACGCGGTGGGGGAGGCGGTCGTGGGTCAGGGCGGCCTCGCGGAGACGGTCGGGGCGTGGCGCGATCCGGAGGCAGAGGCGACGGCAAGGACGGCCACGGTCCTCACCGACCGGGTGGAGGCTCAGAGCCAGGCCCTCCACCTCCTGCAGGAGCAGGCGATGGCCCTGGCGATGCTCCCGGTGCGGAGCCTCTTCGGCCCTTTGCCCCGCCTCGTGCGCAACCTCTGTCGGCAGCTCGGCAAGGAGGCCCGCCTCGAGCTCCACGACGCCGGCACGGCGCTGGACAAGCAGGTGCTCGACCGCATCTCCGAACCCCTGTGGGCGCTGCTCATCAATGCCCTCGACCATGGCATCGAGGCTCCGGGGGAGAGGGAGGCCGCCGGGAAGGCGCCAGAGGCCACGATCTCCCTCACGGCCCGCCAGCAGGGCGGTCAGGTTCACGTCGAGGTCGCGGACGACGGCAGGGGTGTCGACGTGGAGGCCGTGCGGCGCACGGCGGCCGCGCGGGGCCTGGTTCTCGACCACCACGAGCTCGACGACCTCTCTGTGCTCGACCTTCTCTGCCGGCCGGGCTTCACGACCGCGGCCCGCACGACGGAGACGTCCGGGCGCGGCGTCGGCCTCGACCTCGTGCGTCGGGCCGTGGAGGACGTCAAGGGAGGCATCGAGCTCGAGACGGTGCCCGGCGTCGGGACCAGGTTCCTGCTCACGCTCCCGGCGACCCTCACGATCGTCGAGGGTGTGCTCCTGCGGACCGGTGGGGGCACGTACGCGGTGCCCGTGGCGGGCATCGAGGAGGTTGTGGGCCTGCGCGAGTTCGCCCTGCAGCGCGTCGGCGGCGCCCTGGCACTGGACCTGAGGGGCGACGTCGTGGCGGTGCTGGGTCTCGCCGACGTCCTCGACCTGCCCGACGCCGGCCTTCCCGGCGGGGACGGCTCGCCGGAACCCGGGATGTTCGCGGTCGTCCTCGCCCACGGCGGGCGCCGCCTCGCCCTGCGTGTCGACGGGTTCCTGGGCCGCCGGGAGCTCGTCGTGAAGAGCCTCGGGACGTTCCTCACCCGGGTCCGTCACGTGGCCGGGGCCGCCGTCCTCGCCGACGGCGACGTCGTCCTCGTCCTGGATCCGGTGGCCATCCTGGAGACGTTCCGGGCGGGCCTCATACGTCGCCGCCGGCCTGCCCTCGAGGAGGCGGCGGCCACGACCGTGACGGGCACGGCACCTCCCCGCGTCCTCGTCGTCGATGACGCGTTCCCGATCCGGGAGATGGTGCGGTCCATCTTGGAGTCCGCCGGCTACGACGTGGACGTGGCGAAGGACGGCGCCGAGGCGCTCCGCCTCCTGGCACAGGGGGACTTCGACGGCGTCGTCACGGACGTCGAGATGCCCAACGTGGACGGTTTCGAGCTCTGCGCGGAGGTGCGGCGCGGCGACCCGGGGATGCCCGTGGTCATGGTCACGGCCCGCGTCGCCGAGGAGGACCACCGCCGGGGGCTCGAGGTCGGTGCCGACGCCTATCTGCTCAAGGCCGAGTTCGACCAGGGGGTGCTCGTCGACACCGTACGGCGGCTGGTGGGGCGCTAGCGCGAAGAACAGGGGGAAGGAACACGCATGAATCCCAACGACACGACCATCCTCGTCGCGGACGACTCCCCGACGCTCCTGCGCATCGTGAGTGGTGTGCTCGCCCAGCGCGGCTACCGCGTGGTGACGGCCGAGGACGGTGTGGACGCCGTCCGCCGCTTCTACGCCGAGCGCCCCGATCTCCTCATCTGCGACGTGGCCATGCCGAAGCTCTCCGGCTACCTCGTGTGCCGTCTCCTGAAGGAGGACTGGTCGGCGGCGCACGTCCCGGTGATGCTGCTCACCTCCCACGCCGGCGCCGCGGACCGCTTCTGGGGCCGCAAGACCGGCGCCGAGCGATACATGACGAAGGACTTCGGTCCCGACGACCTCCTGAACGCGGTCTCGGAGCTGCTCGACGCCCGTCGGCCGGGACCGACGGACCCCCCGCCGCGCGAGGACCTCGGCGAGGGGGAGGTTCTCGTACGGGCCACGGAGCTGCTCGACCGCAAGCTCTGCGAGCAGCTCCTCGCCGGGGAGATGGTCGAGATCGGCGCCCGACCCCTCGACCTCCCGGGTACGGTCGACGCCGCCCTGGGCGTCGTCGCGGAGTTCTGCGACCACGCCGTGGGTGGCGTCGTGGTCGTGGACGAGAGGACGGTCTACGTCCGCCCCGTCGGCGTCGTCTCGCCGGCGCAGCTCGACGACTTCGTGGCGCAGCTCCGGGGGGCGCTGAACGACACGGTGGGCCCGATGGGCGGCGCCTACGGACCCGGCGACGTGAGAGTGGTCGCCCTGGAGTCCGCCGGCGCCGTCGCCGACGGCCCCCCGGGCGGCGTGGCCACGTTCGTGTCCATGCCCTTGCGCCGCGGCGGCCACCTCGTGGGGGTTCTCGGTGTCGGGGCCGCGGCGCCCAACGCGTTCGGGGAGCCCGAGCTGCGGCTGCTGCGCATCGTGGAGCATCCTCTCGCCGCTGTCGTGCTGAACGCCGAGACGAGCCCGCACTCCGCCGGGGGGCCGCCCCTGCGGGGGTATGTGGGGCACTGAGCGGTGGGCTTCCCGGACGCCGACCCGTACGCCACCGTGGCCTCCGCTCTGGCCGCGGGTACCGGCTTCCGTCTTCCCCCCGGTGGGGAAGGGGCGCTGGCGGCGGCGGTGGACAGGCGCGCCGCGGAGGTCGCCTGCGGTGACGTCGGCGCCTACGGCGCCCTCGTCGCCGGGCCCCGGGGCGTCGAGGAGGTGCAGTCGCTGTTCGATCTCGTCGCCGTGGGCCGCACGGGGTTCTTCCGGCACCTGCCCGCGTTCCGGGCGCTGCACGGCGGCGTCCTGCCCGGGCTGCGGGGTCGCCCCGGGGCTGTGACGCTGGCGAGCGTGGGCTGCTCCACTGGGGAGGAGGCCTGGTCGCTGGCGGCGGCCGCCCTCGACGTCCTCGGCACCGGCGCGGACGTCGCCGTCGTGGGCAGGGACCTGAGCCGACCGGCGCTGCGGGCGGCCCGGCGGGGCGCGTACCGGGCGGACCTCGTCGAGGCGGTCCCGGCGGAGTTCCGGCGCTGGTTCCGCCTCGTCGAGGGCCTTCTCGAGCCCGTCCCTGCTCTCCGGCGGGTCGTGCGCTTCGAGCGTGCCAACCTGGTCGCGGACCCCGCGGCGCGGGGTGGCCCGTGGGACGTCGTGTGCTTCGCGAACGTGGGCATCTACTTCGAGCGGGACGTCATGGAACGCCTCGTCGCCGCCATCGCGGACGGTCTCCGCCCCGGGGGCCACCTGTTCCTCGGCCACGCCGAGTCCCTCTGGGGTCTGCGCCATCCCCTGGAGCTGGTCGACCTCGGGGGAGCGTTTGCGTACCGGCGCCCGTCGGCACCCGTGGTGCGCCCCCCTTCCGGCGCCGTGGCGCCCCCTCCGCGCCGGGGGGCCGCTCCCGAGACGGGGGCCGTCGACCCCGCACTGGAGGCGCGTGAGGCGGCCGCCGCCGTGGCGGGCCTCCTCGCCGCGGGGGACATGGCGGCGGCCGAGATCGGTGTGGCCGAGCTTCTCTCCCGTTGGCCCATGGCGCCAGAGGTGCATTACCTGGCCGGACAGGTCCTGCACCGCGAAGGCCGTGACGAGGAGGCCTTCCAGGAGTTCGGCAGTGCCCTCTACTGCGACGCCGCGTTCGGCCTCGCCCACTTCTGCCGGGCGGCGATGCTGGAGCAGCGCGGCGAGGGCCGCCGGGCAGCGGGCGAGTACACGGCGGCGGGAGCCCTCCTGGGCGAGCAGCCCGGGCGCTTCGAGGTATTCCTCGAGGACATGTCCGCCGTGGCGCTGGCCGGCATCTGCCGTGCCCGGGCCGCGGTGCTCACGGCCGGGGCACCGGGATCGGAGGCTCAGGGGTCGCTGCGACATAGCGCCGTGGCGGGCGGCGCTTCCCGGGGCGGCGGGACCCCCGCTCGGCCGGCGTGAGTCGTGAGGCCTCCACCGAGCCGGTGCGCACGTTGGATTGGAACCCCCACAACCCGCCTGTCGGGCGGGGCGGGAACGGCCGCCGGAGGCCTCAGCCCCGGAGGGATGCCACCTGGTCCTGGAGGCCGGAGAGGATGACGGAGAGACCGAACTCGAACTGCTCGTCGGTGGCGAGATTCGCCATGGGAGCGCCGAGCTCGACGAGGTTGGGGAACAGGGACGGGTTGAGGGCCTGGGACGCGATCCAGATGCGGTCGTTGATGACGCGTTCGGGCCTGGATGGGTCATATGCCTGGCGGGGAACCTCGTAGATGGCGAATCCCAGGGTGTACGTGAGGAGGATCCCGTAGGCGCGGACGGCATCGGGGCCGGTGAGGCCCGCCGCCCGGAGTGCCTCCAGGGAGTGCTCCACCATGCGGAGCGAGTTCGGGGTCATGACCTCGCGGCCGCCCAGGATGCGGATCACGGCGGGGTGGGCGAGGAGAAGCCGACGCAGGGAACGCAGAGTGGACCCCGCCTGCACCTGCCAGTCGTCGGCGGCGTCCGCAACGTCCAGCTCGGAGAGGACGAGATCGACGACGCCGTGCAGGATCTCGTCCTTGCCCCGGTAGTAGACGTAGAGGCTGGCGGGGCCGACTTCGAGGCGGGCGGCGAGCTTGCGCACGCTGAATGCGTCGAGGCCCTCCTCGTCGAGCAGTTCGAGGGCGGTGGCGGCGATGCGTTCCCGGCTCAGGGACGCCTCGGCCTTGATCGACTTGCGCTGTGTTTTCGCCATGCGGGACACCAGGCTAGCCCCGTTCTCCGCGGCCAAGCGGCCGTGGCGATCATGGCAGCGAACCGCCGCCGCCGCCCTGTTCCAGGTCATCTCACGCAGATACCTCAAGTCGCCCGTCATCCTGACGACCAACAGAGCCGTGATTCGTGGGCGTCAGCGGAAGCATCGAAGCGGTCGGGCGTGTCCTCGCGCGTCAGCAGTTGATCGACACCGACAGCTGCTCGTCGCCCTCAGGACCGGCCACGGTGCCGGAGTAGCCAAAGGTGCTGGCGCCGGTCGTCGGGTTCGCGCCCTTGGCGGTCCACACCGAGGGGTTCCCGACACCCCGCAGTGTGATGGTCACGGCGCCCGCGGCGCCCCCGGCAGAGAACTCGTACTTGCCGTCGGACGTCACGGCGACGATACCGACCGCACCGCCGTCGGGGCCCAGTGAGCAGCTCTGCACCTCGAGGCCATAGGTCTCGTCCCCGAGCGTGAGCTCGCTGTCGGTATCGCCGCCGTCGGTCGACGCTGCACTCGACGTCGCGCTCGACTGGCTCGACGAGTTCGAAGCTGAGCTCGAGGTGCTCGACACTTCCGACCCCCCGCTGCTGCATCCGGCGACCAACAACAGTGCGATCGCCGCAATGCCGAAGAAACTCCTCATAGGAAAACGCCTGTCTCCCGATTGGCAGTGGGGGACACCCTATCTTCTGCCCTGGCTGCCATCAAGGCGTCGGGAACGGCCACGGTGCCGACCGGGGCCGCCACGCACCGCCACCCGTGCCCCGTTCCTCGCGGAGCGGCTGCCGCCCAGGGTGTGGACGTTGCCTACATCTCGGCGTCGTGGGTGAGGCGTCCGCAGAGCGCTTCGAGGTCGAGCCACTTGTACGGAGCCCCCTTGACGGCACCGTAATAGAGGTTGAACCCGTCGATGTAGACGATCGTTGCCATGGACCTGGGAGACGACGGTGTCCTCGAGATCGCTGGCCGCGGCCTCGGCGAACTCCTCGGCCTTGGCGGCGTAGGCACGGACCTGCGCGGCTGACACCGGCTCGGTGCGACCGGGCTCAGGCACTGCGGACTGCCCGGAGCTCATCGATGCCGTGCCCGTACACGACACGGCCGTCACGCCGGATGTCCACCCACACCCGGGTGCGGCCGGCGAGCTTCGTTGCCGCCTCTTCCGTGCTCACCTCGAGGACCTCGACCGGGTTGCCAGTAAGTCGGCGTACGTCGCGGCGCCAGGCTTCGATCGAGGCCGACCACGCGTCGTCGTCCTCGCCGACTTCAGCGGGCCGGACGACCACGACGTCGACGTCGCTGTCGGCGTCGGCCTCCCTCCGGGCGAACGATCCGAAGACGATCACGCTTACCGGCGGGTGAGGGAGTGCTCCGGCCAGTCGACCCGTCTCGTCGAGCACGGTGTCGGTGGAGCGGGCGAGGGCGAGCAGCGCCTGGGAGGCGACGTGCGCCGGCACGAGCCGGAACAGCGATGCCGGCGGAACCTCCCGCCGCTCGACGACACCGAGCGCGACCAGGTCGGGCAGCAAGCGGGATGCCTGGGCCTGGCTGATCCCGGCGAGCTGGGCGATGGTCCGCAGGTTCAGCTCGGCAGTGGTCTCGGCCAGGACCGCGAGCACCCGCCCCTGGGCGCCTGGCACGATGGCCTCGATCGGTCGCACGAAATCCACGGGCGCAGTCTACGCCAATAGCCCGCAGAAATGGAACGATGCTTCCGTATTTGCTGACAGTCCCGCCTGGTGGTGCGCCTCGGCTTCCAACGGATCTTCTAACGGCGGCCGGTCGCTCCCCGGGCGGGGCGTGCTCCTCACCCCACGGAGGCGGGTTGGCCGGGGCTGTCGAAAGAGGTCAGGACCCGCTCCAGGAACGCCACGAGGGTCCCCTTCACGCTGGCACGGTCGAGGGCATCCGTGGGGATGACGAGGTCCACGTCCACACCCAGGTGGGCCGAGATGCGGCGGCGGTCGGCCTCGAAGTCGGCCGTCTTGTTCGCGGCGACGAGGAACGGTGTGTGCTCGTGGCGGCCGAAGAACTCCAGGATGGGCTTCGCCTCCTCCAGGGACTCGGGCCGGGCGCAGTCGAGGAGGACGATGTAGCCCAGCATCCCACGGCTGGCGACCTCCCACATGAAGTCGAAGCGCTCTTGGCCGGGCGTGCCGAACAGGTACAGGATGAGGTCGTCCGCGATCGTGATCCGCCCGAAGTCGATCGCCACGGTCGTCTCGCGCTTGCCCGCCGTCTCGGTGCCGTCGGAGATCTCGCTCTCGGTCGAGAGCATCGTGATCTCCGAGACAGACCTGATGAAGGTGGTCTTCCCGGCGCCGAAGGGCCCGGTGATCACCACCTTGACCGGTTCCAAGGCAGGGCAACTCCCTCTCGCCTGTCCGTGGTCGCGACCGCGCGACGGCGCGCGCAGCGACGGTCGCTCCCTCTCTTCGTCGGCATCGGGCGGGCCGCCCTTGAAACCCCGAAGGGGACGGGAGGGGGTGTCGGTACGATCCCGGCGTGCGTTCACGTCGGGACATCGAGGCTCTGGCCGCTGTATCGGGGGCTGTCGTCGTCTTCGGTTTCGGCGGCGTCATCTCCAAGGCGGTCTCGACGACGGGCTTCGTGGTCGCCTTCTGGCGCCTCCTGCTGGGCAGTGTCGCCCAGGTGCTGCTCCTCGCCGTCGCCGGCCGTCGCCTGAGCTGGCGGGGGCTCCGCCTCTCGGCGGTGGGCGGCGTCCTCTTCGGTGTCCACACGGCCTTCTTCAACACCAGCCTGAAGCTCACGTCCGTGGCGAACGTCACCGTGATCGCCGCCCTGCAGCCCGCTCTCGTCCTCGTGGTCGCCGGCCGGCTTCTCGGGGAGAGGGTCAGGGCGGCCCATGTGGTGTGGACGGCCGTGGCGATCGCCGGGGTCGCCGCCATCGTGTTCGCCGGTGCGGGGACGCCGTCGTGGAGGCCCCTGGGCGACGCGCTCGCCTTCTGCAACCTCTTTGCCTGGACGTCGTACTTCCTGGCGTCCAAGCGCGTGCGTGAGGAGGTCGGGGTGCTTGAGTACATGGCGGGGGTGGTCGTCACGGCCGCCGTCGTGATGACGGCCCTGTGCCTCGTCACAGACCAGCGCCCCTTGGCCGTCGACGGCACCGACTGGGTGTGGCTCGTCGTGCTCACCCTGGGGCCGGCCACCTGCGGGCACCTCATGCTCACCTGGGCGCACCCCCGCGTGGACGCATCCGTGTCCTCCCTCGTCATGCTCGGTGTGCCCGTCGTGGCGACCGTGACCGCCGCCGTCTTCCTCGGGGAACGCCTCACCCCCGTCCACGTCCTGGGGGGTACGGTGGTCCTCGTGGCGATCGGCGCCATCGTGCGGGGGACGAGCACCCCGGTGGCCGAGGAGATCGCCGAGGGGGCGGCCGAGGCCGCCGCCCCGTGAGCGGAGGGACACACCTGTGGCGATCTCGCTGACCATGGACTGCAACGACCGTGACCGGCAGGCGAAGTTCTGGTGCGGCGCCCTCGGGTACTCCGTCGGGGAACGGGCGGGCGTGTACGTCGCTCTCGTTCCCGAGGGGCCGGGACCGATGATCTTCCTCCAGCAGGTTCCGGAATCCAAGGCGGCCAAGAACCGCCTGCACATGGACTGGGAGGTGGCGGACATGGACGCGGAGGCCGCCCGCCTCGTCGCTCTCGGGGCCACACGGGGCGACCGCTTCGAGGAGCACGGGGTCGCCTGGATCACCATGCGCGACCCGGAGGGCAACGAGTTCTGCGTGGAACAGGCTCTCCCGGTTGCCCTTTGACCCCTTTTGACCTCGGGGTGGGCCGCGGGGCCGCCCCCGCTGTCGGGCGAGGGCGGCCCCCGGGGCGTCTAGGCGGTCCCGTCGGCCGGCGTCGGATGGGGGACCTGGTCGGGACGGGCGCCGACCCGTTCCTTCCAGACTGATTCCGCCTCGATGTCCTGCTCGATCGCCTCGAGCTCGGATTCCGAGCCCATCCGCTGCGGGCCCTCGAAGCGCTTGGAGTACCAGGCGTACCACATGACCGTGAAGACCGCCTGGAACACGACCATGCTCAGGACCACCTGGAGTTGGCCGTTGATGAACGGGAAGGCGTCGCTGAACAGGAGCCCCGCCGCGTCCGCATTCGTGACGAGGGGGGCGCTCTTGGGTGCGGCGGGCAGGCACATCACGACCGAGATGATCGCCACCCAGATCATCGACGCCATCGCCACGGGACGGGAGTAGCGGCCCAGGCTCCAGGGCCCGTCGTGTTCAGCTCGCCATGCCCCCCGCGTCCGGGCGCGGTGGCGGAGGTACACCGGGAATATGTACGAGATGTAGAGGGCGATGACCGAGATCGCCGTCACGATGGCGTATCCCTTGGCGTAGAGCCCGGAGACGAATCCCATCACGACGGCGAGCCAGATCGCCGGTACCGGCGTCCTCCACTTCGGCGACACGCGCCGGAACAGGTTGTGGCCGGGGAAGCCGCCGTCACGGGCGAAGGCGAAGATGAGACGGCTGTTCGACGTCACCGAGGACAGGCCGCAGAACAGCATGGCGATGGTTACGAGCGTGAGGATCACGCGGGCGAAGCCGTGGGAGAACGCCTGCTCGAAGACCTGGATGAACGGCGTCCCGGACGCCGCCACAGCAGCCTGGTCGCGCATCGCCCAGGTCACCGTGAACAGCATGACGTAGCCGCAGATGCCGGACACGGCGACGGCGAGGAACATCCCCCAGGGTGCCCGGACCCTGGGCTGGACCGTCTCCTCGGAGATGTGCGCCGAGGCGTCGTAGCCCGTGTACGTCCACTGCGCCTGCAGGAGGCCGAGGAGGAACACGTACCAGAGGCCGTACCCGGCCGTGTTCGCGGTCTGCAGGTCCCAGACGTTCTTGACGTCGCCCTTGTCCCCGAAGAACAGGATCGCCCCGACGATGAAGGCGACGACGCCTACGTGCCAGACGACGGAGAAGTCGTTCAGCCAGGCGACGATGCGGACCCCGAAGTGGTTCAGGAGCCCGTACGCGACGAGGACGCCGCCGAAGAGCATGTAGATGGACACGGGCTGGGGTTCGTATGGTCCCTTCACCTTCATGCCGAGGAGGTCACCGAGGAAGATCGTGGCGCCGAGGGCGATGCCGGCGGTGATCGTGAACTGGCCGATGAAGTTCCACATCGCCGTGAACCAGCCCCAGCCCTTGCCGCCGAGGACCGCCGACCAGTGGTACAGCGCCCCGGCCGTGGGGATGGCCGAGGCGAGCTCGGCCATGGCGGCGGCGACGAGGATGACGAAGATCGTGATCAGCGGCCAGCCGATGCCGTTGATGCCGGGGCCGGCGTTCGCCAACCCCTGGCCGTACAGCAGGACGGCGCCGGTCAGGATCGAGATGATCGAAAAGGACACGGCGAAGTTCGAGAACCCGCCCATGTCCCGGAAGAGCTGCTGTGCGTAGCCGAAGCCGTGGAGGTCCTCGACGTCGCGCTGGATCTGTTCGTGCTTGACGTCCATCGCCACGGCTCAGCCCTCCGCCTCTGCCTCGGTGATGAACGGGACGTGCTCCGACTCGTCGAAGCCGCGGACGTTGCGCTCTGCCTCGCGGCCGAGCGTGAAGCCGACGACGACGGCGACGAGGAGCAGGACGAGACCGATCGCTGTCTCCATACGACCCCCTGTGCGGGGGCCCGGCCGCCGGTGGTGACCGGCTCCGGATACCCCCATCGGCCGATCGGTGGCGACGCCGGGCGGCGTCCCTGATGGGCAGGTTAGACCTCTCCCTCCCGGATTCGGTTTCTTCCGACCCTGTCCGCCTGGGCTCCCCCGGGCGGCGTCCCGGCCGACTAGCGTCACCCGTCATGGGACGCCTGGACGGGAAGGTCGCCGTGATCACCGGATCCGGCGGGGGCCTGGGGGGCACCGCCGCCCGGATCTTCGCCGACGAGGGTTGCGCCGTGGTCGTGAACGACGTGAACACCGAAGCGGCGGACTCGGTGGTGGCGCAAGTCACGGCCGCCGGCGGCCGGGCGGCGGCCGTCTCCGCCGACATGCGTTCTGCCGCCGAGGTGGCGGCACTCATGGACGCCGCCGTGGACACCTTCGGCCACGTCGACGTCCTCTACAACAACGCCGGGATCTTCCACGCCCGCGACGGCTCCGTGATCGAGACCGACGGCGACGTCTGGGACCTCACGATGGAGGTGAACGTCAAGGGCGTTTTCCACTGCTGCAAGTACGGCATCCCGAAGCTCCTCGACTCCGGCGGCGGGTCGATCGTCAACGTGTCCTCGATGCAGGCCGTGCAGGGCTCGGCGAACCCCCAGATCGCCTACACCGCCTCCAAGGGCGCCGTTCTCTCCATGACCAGGGAGATCGCGATCGAGTTCGCGCAGCGGGGCATCCGCGCCAACGCCCTCTGTCCCGGCCCCGTGCAGACCGAGCTCCTCGCCGAGCTCCTCGCCCGGCCAGAGGCCCGAGAGCATCGCCTCGTCCACGTCCCCATGGGCCGCTTCGGCGAAGCCGAGGAGATCGCCCGGGCGGCGCTCTTCCTCGCCTCGGACGACTCCTCCTACGTCACGGGCACGACGTTCCTCGTCGACGGGGGCATCACGGTCGCGTACACCACGCCCGGGGGTCCGGAGGCGTCACCCACGTCCCGGCCGGGCGCCTAGCGAGGGGGCTGCGATGGCGAACAAGGTGCGCGGGATGCTCACCCGCAAGGAGCTCGAGCAGGCCGTCGACCGCGGCGACGTCGACACCGTCCTCACCGTGTTCCCCGACCTGCAGGGCCGGCTCATGGGCAAGCGGGTCACGGGCGGTTTCTTCCTCGAGGAGGTCGCCGAGGCGATGTTCGGCTGCAACTACCTCATCGCCATGGACGTCGACAACGAGCCGGTCCCCGGCTACCGCTACACGTCCTGGGAGAAGGGCTACGGCGACTTCGTAGCCCGCCCGGACATGTCGACGCTGCGGCGCATCCCGTGGCTGGAGCGGACGGCGCTCGTGATCTGTGACCTCTTCCACGAGAGCGGTGAGCCCGTCGAGGAATCCCCACGGCGGATCCTGCAACGCCAAGTGGAGCGGGCGGCACAGCGGGGCTACGTGGCCATGCTCGGGGCGGAACTCGAGTTCTACCTCTTCGAGCAGAGCTACGAGGAGATCCACGCCGCGGACTTCGCCGAGTTCCACCCGGCGTCCACGTACATCGAGGACTACCACATCCTCCAGACCACGAAGGACGAGTGGATCGTGGGTCAGATCCGCCGCGGGATCGACGCCGCCGGGATCCCCGTGGAGTTCTCCAAGGGGGAGTGGGGCCGGGGCCAGCACGAGATCAACCTGCGCTACGCCGCGGCCGTGGAGATGGCCGACCGCCACGCCGTCTACAAGAACGGCGCCAAGGAGATCGCCGCCGAGAACGGCGTCGCCGTCACGTTCATGGCGAAGTGGTGCGAGGAGGAGGCGGGCTCGTCCTGCCACATCCACTCGTCGCTCTGGAGCCCCGAAGGGAGGGCCCTCTTCCACGAGGACGGCGCCGAACCACTGGGTATCTCGCCCCTGTTCCGCGCCTACCTGGGTGGCCAGGTGCGCTACGCGCCCGACGTCGCCTACCTCATGGCCCCGTACGTGAACTCCTACAAGCGATACATGGAGGGGAGCTTCGCCCCCACCCGCCTCGCCGTCAGCAACGACAACCGCACCAGCGGGTTCCGGCTCTGCGGCGGCGGGCCGTCGCTGCGGGTGGAATCGCGGATCCCGGGGGCGGACGTGAACCCGTACCTTGCCTTCGCCGGTGCCATCGCCGCCGGCCTCGCCGGCATCGAGGAGGGGCTCGACTTCGGCGAGCTCTTCCGCGGCGACGCCTACTCCCACGCCGAGCTGGAGCGGGTGCCCCACACCCTTCGTGACGCCCTCGACGTCTTCGAGCGCTCCGACATGGCACGGGCGGCGTTCGGCGAGGACGTCCACTTCCACCTCCTCCATACCGGCCGGGCGGAGCAGGCCGCCTTCGACAAGGCCGTCACGAGCTGGGAGCTCCGTCGCAACTTCGAACGCATCTGATCCTCGAAGGGGGACTCCGTCCCCCCTCGATCTCCCCCCTTCGGACGCGACCGGCGTTGTGGTTGCGCGCCGTTCCGGCCGGGCGGAGCCCGGCCTTGCGAGTAGGTCACCGTCACCAGAGGCCTGGCTGGCGCATACCGTCCTGCGCTGAGGGGTTTCGAAGGGGGACTTCGTCCCCCCTCGAACTCCCCCCTTCCGGACCTGGCCGCCGTCGGGCTTGCGCGCCGTTGCGGCGGGGCGGAGCCCGGCCTTGCGAGTAGGTCGCCGTTCCTGCGGACTGGTTGACGCGTGACGGGCTGGTGGGGGGCTGCGGCGCTCACTTCGGGTCACACGGCGAGGTCGGGGCGCAGCGGCGTCGTAGTCGAACGGGGCCGGGTCGGCTCCGGGAGCGGGGTCAGGGGCGCACCTCCAGGAAGCCCGCGGCGGCGAAGTCGCCGTCGAACGCATAAGCCTCGCGGATCCGGTGACGGCGCATCACGGCGAAGCTCGTGGCGTCCACGAAGGAGTATTTCCGCTCGGGTCGCTTCAGAAGCCAGCGCCAGGCTTCGCGTTCGACAGAGGGCTCGACGAAGTGGATCTGGGCCGACGCGGAGGAACGGAGTCCCTCGACGAAGGCGGCCGCTCTCGGGAACCCCGCCTTGCGACGCAGGAACGTCCATGTTTCCCCCAGCACTTGGTTCGTGATGAGCACCGGGCCCGAGTGGGAGGTCCAGAGCTCGGACGCTTGGCCGTGATACCGGTCACGGGGCACCTGAAGCGCGACCCAGAAGGTCGTGTCGGCGAACCTCACCGGCCCCACTCGTAGACGACCTCGTCGATGTCGTAGTCGGGTTCGATGTCGACGGATCCGACGAGCGCGTCGATCGGGTCGTCCTTGTGGGGCGGCGGCGGGCGGAAGGTGCGCCGCACGGCCTCGCGGATGAGGGCCGCTTTCGACGTGCCTCGCTCGATTGCCTTGGCGGCGAGGAAGTCGTCGAGGTCCTCGTCGATGTGGATCTGGATGCGCCGCATGCGACCACTGTACACCGCTGCCATACACATACACACCCAGGGAAGATGTAGGTGTACGCGAAGATCAGTAGATGTACCAGTGGGCGAGGAAGGCCTCGAGGAGCTTGGCGTCGCCCTCGGTGGTGATCTTCCCCGCCTTCACGGCCTCGGCGGGGCGTTCCCGCCACGACCCGGCGACGACGTACTCGGCGGAGTCGGTGCGGATCACGGCGTCGGCACCGGCCGTGTCGCCCTCGACGGCGTCGCGCTCGCCCACCTTCCAGGTCCAGGACCCGGCGCAGGGGCCGGCGATCTCCATGCCCACGGTGCGCCCTTCGAAGCCCGCCTTCTCCAGTGCGGGGCCCACCATGGCGCCCAGGGCGTCGAGCATCCACTGGATAGCGGGCCCCGTGCGATCAGGGTCCGGCAGCGGCTTGCCGATCGGCAGGGCGACGTCGCGGCTGTGGGACCACAGGTCGTAGACCCGGGCCCCCACCAGGCTGCGGCCCCGTAGCGGGCCCAGGGGGCTGGGGAAGCGCACGTTCCACAGCGGGGGGCCGATCACCTTGAAGTACGTCTGGACGCGCCCGCTCCATGTCTTCAGGGCGGCGACGAGGTCGTCGGTGGACCGTTCCCGCCAGCGGGCCACGCCCGCCGTGATCGACCTCTCCAGGTCACGGTTCGGGAGGAGGTTCAGGAAGATCCGCCCCGTCACGGTGTCGCGGTCGAGGGCGATGATGTGGGCGGCGACGTCCCGGGCCTTCCACTCCGTGCACAGGCTCTGTGACTCCCACTCCTCGGGGGTGAGCGACTCGCAGAGCGAGACGAACTCCTCGTACTCCTTCTCCAGGGCGGCGAACGCCGCCCTCCGGTCGGTCAGCCAGTTCATGTGGGGCCCCTGCTCTTCTACAGTTCCGCTCCGTCCGGGATTCTTCCACTCTCGGCGGTCGTGCGGCGGATTTCTCGGGGCCCTGGCCCGGCGGGCGGTCGCGAGACTCCCGTCCCGGGACACCGGGAGGCGCCGTGTGGGCATCCATGCAGGGGCCGCCTCCTCCTCCCGTCCCCGACTCCCGGTGTGGTCAATCGGGCCCACAGCGTCACGGGGGTGGTGGCGGAGGCCCTCTACGGTGCGGCGTCGCACCCCGAAGAAACCGGCCATGGCACGGATCTCGTGGCAGATCCGGGGTCGGCGACGTCGAAATGCGGCTGTGTGAGGTTGGTCTCGACGGTCGGCGGTGCCCGTCCCGGGCGTCGGCCACGGAGTCGAAGGGCCCTCGGTGGGCGGAGAGGACGACAGCCATGGGTGGCGAGATCGATTCGGGTGAGGTAAGGACGGCTGTGCCTCGGAGTGAGGCCCGGGCACTGGGGGTCTCGCCGTGATCTGAGTTTGGGGTGGGCACTCGGCGTCGTATCCAGCCCAGCGCCGAGAGGGCTTCCGGCCGCCACGACTTCCCAGGGTCGTGGCGGCCGGATGGCCCGGCCCTGCGAACCTGCGGAACGGTGTGTCCCGGAGTGACGCCATGGCGGCATTCGCGCGCCACTTCCCCGGTGTCGCCGGCGTCGCGGAGCGGTTCCCTGCCCGTGGGGTGGGTGGACTCGGAGGTGACACACCCCCGCCCTAGGATCGGGTTGTGCCGCCGCCGCCGACTGGGGATCCCGCCGCTGTGACGACTCTCGCCGCCTCCGACCTCCTGGAAGGCCTCAACCCCGTGCAGGCCCAGGCCGTGGCCCACACCGAGGGGCCCGTGCTCATCCTCGCCGGTGCCGGGTCGGGCAAGACCCGCGTGCTCACGCACCGCATCGCCCACATCGTGCGCAACCTCGGCGTGTCCCCCTGGGACGTCCTCGCCATCACCTTCACGAACAAGGCCGCCCAAGAGATGCGCGCCCGCGTGGGGGCGCTCGTGGGCGAGTCGCTGGGCCGCGCCATGTGGGTCTGCACGTTCCACTCGGCGTGCGTGCGCATCCTCCGCCGTCACGCCGACCGTCTCGGCTACTCCCGGAGCTTCAGCATCTACGACGCCGCCGACGCCCAACGCCTCACGGCTCTCTGCCTGCGGGAGGCGAACCTCGACGCCAAGCAGTACACGCCGGCGTCCGTGCACGCCACGATCAGCCGGGCCAAGAACGAGATCCTGTCACCGGCCGCCTTCGCCGAGGCCGCCCACACCCAGCGTGACAAGCGGGTGGCCGAGGTGTACGAGCTCTACCAGCGCCGCCTCCGCGAGGCGAACGCCATGGACTTCGACGACCTCCTGTTCCGCGCCGTGGAGCTCCTCGAGGGCCACGACGACGTCCGGGCGGAATACGGCGAGCGCTTCCGCTACGTGATGGTCGACGAGTACCAGGACACGAACCACGCCCAGTACCGGCTCTGTCGCCTCTGGGCCTCCGTGCACCACAACCTCTGCGTCGTGGGCGACTCGGACCAGAGCATCTACGGCTTCCGGGGCGCCGACATCCGCAACATCCTCGAGTTCGAGCGGGACGAACCTGACGCCCTCGTGATCCCGCTGGAGGAGAACTACCGCTCCACCCAGCAGATCCTCGACGCCGCCAACGCCCTCATCGCCAACAACGCCCGCCGCCACGACAAGCACCTCTTCACACAACGGCGCGGCGGCGAGCTCATCGTGCGCTACCACGCCGAGAGCGAGCACGACGAGGCCGCTTTCGTCGCCACCGAGGTCGCCCGCCTCGTCGACGACGAGGGCCGCCGCAACGGCGACGTCGCCGTCTTCTACCGCACGAACGCCCAGGCCCGGGTCGTCGAGGAGGTGTTCGTACGGGCCGGTCTCCCCTACAGGGTCGTGGGCGGCACGCGCTTCTACGACCGTCGGGAGGTCAAGGACGTCCTCGCCTACCTCCGCCTCCTCCTCAACCCCCGCGACGAGATGTCCCTGCGGCGGGTCATCAACGTCCCCCGCCGGGGGATCGGGGACCAGACGCTGCGCCGCCTCGAGGCGGCCGCCGCCGGGGGGGGCGGCGGGGTGGCCGCCCACCGGGGACGGCCCCAGGACGTGACCCGCCGCGGGCCCAAGGCGCGGGCGGCGCGGGGGGGCTTCGGCGAGATCCTCCGGGAGCTGCGCCACACCCTCGACGCCGACGGCCTCGCCGCCACCTTGGAGGCCACCTGGGAACGCACGGGCTACGCCGCCGAGCTCCGCGCCGACGGCTCGATCGAGGCCCAGGGCCGTCTCGAGAACCTCGCCGAGCTCCTCTCGGTGGTGGCGGAGTTCCAGGCCGACGTCGAGGCGGGCGACACCCCCGCCGACGTCCTCGGGGCCTTCCTCGAGCAGGCGTCCCTCGTGGCCGACACCGACGAGCTCGAGACGTACGAGGACGGCGTCCCCGAGACGTCCGTCACGCTCATGACCCTGCACAACGCCAAGGGCCTGGAGTTCCCGGTCGTGTTCGTCGTGGGCATGGAGGAGGGCGTCTTCCCGCATGTGCGTTCCCTCCCGGAGCCCGAGAGCCTCGAGGAGGAACGCCGCCTCGCCTATGTGGGGATCACCCGGGCGCGCGAGCGGCTCTACCTCTGCCACGCCTGGGCCCGCTCGCTGTGGGGGAACACGAACTACAACACACCGTCCCGGTTCCTCACCGAGATCCCCGCCGAGCTCCTCCACACGATGGGCGGGGAGCCCGCCGTGCGCACCTGGAGCCGGCAACGCGACACGTTCCGCTCCCGGCGCGGCGCCGACCGTCTCGGCCGCGACGACCACTGGGCCCGGGACGACGAACACGGCCCCGGCCTCGACCTCCCCGACGCCTCCTCCGACGGCGAACCCTCCGGCACCACCTTCGGTGCGGGCCGCACGCCCCAGCGCGACACCGGGGCGGCCCCGCTCGACCTCGCCCCCGGCCACCGCGTCCGGCACCGCTCCTTCGGTGAGGGCACGGTGGTGTCCCTGAGCGGCGCCGGCGAGCGCGCCGTGGCAGTCATCCGCTTCGACACCAAGGGCGAGAAGAAGCTCGTCCTCGCCTGGGCCCCCCTCGAGAAGATCGGGTAGGCCGCCCGGTGCCCGGTGCCCGGTGCCCGGTGCCCGGTGCCCGGTGCCCGGTGCCCGGTGCCCGGTGCCGCCCCGGTCGGCCGGGGTGTCCATCCGCCCGATCTCCGTGGGACGCCGGCAAAGTGATGCTGTTGTCCCGGGATACCGGGACAACAGCATCACTTTGCCCCGGGACGCCGCGGGATCCCCCTGGCGGCCGTCGGGGTGAGGGCCGGAT
>CAYJLW010000025.1:0-47421 GCA_964370965.1 uncultured Acidimicrobiia bacterium
CCGTTCGGGACCGGGACCGGGACCCTCAGCAGGGCGGAGCGCACCGTCGATCATGAATCCATTGTGACTGCCACCTCCGACAGAAACGGGGGTGCGGCGACAGGGAATCGCGGAATCTCCCTCGACGGATCACCCTGGGCCGTCGGCGTGGAGTTCCCCCACACCGGCCCGGGCCGCCCTTGCGTACCCATTCGACCATTCCGCGAGTGCCGAGTGCGCGCGAGCCTGCTCTGCCAGCCGTGCCGCCCAGGGTTCCCACCCGAGAAGACGCGACGTGTCGATCCCGGCGGCGACCATCACTTCGCACGCCACCGCGAGCCATAAGACACGCTGAGCGACGGCGCCGCCGGAGAAGAGATGCGTCATCTCGCCCTCGCCGTACTGGACAGGGAAGAGAAGGTTCACGCGAGACCCGGTCTCCGAGAGCATGACATGCGAGAGCCGACTCGTGGTGCTCGATGATTCAAGGCCTCCCAGGTAGTCCTTGCGGCTCGCGGGGTGGAGATCCCCCTTCCCGATCCCCTCGGCACTCGCGACGACCTCGTCGGCGACCTCAACCCACTTGTTCTTGATCGCGTTGTGGGCCTGCTTCGGCTGCGCAAGTGCGTTCACGATCCGCGGCGTCCCGCGCGCTGTCGCCAGCGCCAGGCGGTGTGCCCTCCATGAGCGCTCCGCACGGTCATCGACACCGAGCCACCGGATCGCCGCCGCGGCCTCCACCAGGAGCCGGATCGAGCCGAGCGCTGACGCGGACGGCCGATCCTGCAGCGTCGTGCGAGCCGTCTCGAACGCGTCCCACGCCGTCCAGAGCAGGAGGTACGCCTGGGTTCCCGGGCCCAGCGGGACGCAGGCCGCCCATTCCCCAGCGGGCACGTCGCTCTCCTGCAGCCGGGCGGCGACCTCAGATCCGAGCCAGCCGGCGTACCCGACCGCATCCGCGAAGGGGACTTCGTCGGGGGTCACGGCTTTGCGTCCGCCGTCTCCACGGCCCACGCATCTCGCGGCCGCCCCGGGCCGGACACGCGGCCCATCTACGGGCCCTCTCCCCGGCCCTCGCTCTCGCCGGGCACGAGGGCGATCCAGCAGACGAGGTGCACGTCGCCCTCGACGATCTCGGCGACAGGCTCCGATTGCGGACTCGGCTCCAGGCCGAGATCTCTCACCACCACGGCGAGACGCCGGACCCGCTCCACCTCGTCGAGGTTCGGGTCCGTCGCCCGGCGGATCTCCCGCGCCGTCCTCTCCGGATAGGGCGCCTCCAGGGTGGCAACGAGGCGGTCGGACTCCTCCATGGTCATCTCCGGCGGGCGGTGTTCGCGCACGAGCTGGGCCGCCCGCTGCATGGATGCGGGTACGCGGGGCGCCAGGTTGGCCGGGTCGCTGGCGGCATTCCAGGTCTTCAGGACGTGGTCGCGGGCTGTCGCCCACGCCTCGAACGCCTTCGCGTAGGCGGCGTCGTCGAGGACCCGGGGTGTGACGGCACCGCCCAGGGGCCGGGCGGCGGCCAGGCAGGCGAGCGTGTCATCGATGACTTCGGGCTCCCCCCCCTCGCCCGGGTAGTCCACGCGACGCAGCAGGGGCACAGGGTGGTCTGCCACCCGGCAACAGAAGACGTAGCCAAGCCCGGAGCCGGCCACGGCCATGCCGCTCCCGCTCCCCCAGGGAAGCGACGTGAGAGCCGCTGCCAGCACCGGGTCCTCAAGGGCGACGCGGAGCTCCTGACGGAACTCCTCACCGGATATCGCCCCGCCGCCGGTGCCGCCTCGCTCGAAGAGCGTGGCGTCCTCGGCCCGGAGACGGTCGATCTCCTCGCGGGTCTCGCTGAACACGACATGCTCGGCCCGGCTGCCGGGGAGGACCTCTCCCACTCCCACACTCGCCGCGGCCTGCTTGATCTTGCGGTGGAGGAGCTCCTCCAGCCCGAGCAGGTCGTCCAAGTGCCGGTCGGGGAACACGCAGCGCAGAAAGACCTCCGCGTGAGGCGACCCGATGCGGTCGATGCGGCCGTGGCGCTGCACGAGACGCATGGGGTTCCAGGGGAGGTCGCAGTTGACGATGTGGCGGGCCTGCTGCAGGTTCACGCCTTCGGCAAGGACGTCCGTCGTCACCACGACGTCGTAGCGGTCGTCGTCCCGACCGGGCGGGGCGTCGGTCGTCCGAGGGGCGAACCCCCAGAGGGCGTCCTCCTTGGAGCCCAGCGACCCGCCCAGGGCGACGACCCTCCCCCGATAGCAGCTCAGGCGGGCGTCGGTGGCGATGACGTCCGCGAGATGCCCGGCTATCCACTGCACGGTGTCCTGGAAGTAGCTGAACACGAGGATCTTGCGCTTGTCCCGCACGTCGTCGTCGCCCAGCCCCTCCCGTTCGGCCTCGGCAGCGGTGTCGGCGAGCTCGCGGACGAGGGCGGCGAGCTTCGGGTCGGCGTCGGGCGTCACGCTCTCGGCCTCTGCCGCGAAGCTCAGGAGCAGGTCGCGGTCGGCCTCGACGTCTCCGGCGAGCATGTCGACGTCGAAGTCGACGGCGTCCTCCAAGCCCTCCTCGTACTTCGTGAGGAACTCCTCGATCTCGTCGCTGTCGGACGGCGCCCAGTCCCGCAACGGAGCGCCGATCGCCACCTTGCCCTGCTCCAGCAGCCCGAGGAACGCGTCGTGTCCCTCGGCCATGGCGCGGCATGTGCGGGCGAACGCGTGCGACGAGGACTCGAAGCGCTTCAGGAGTCCCGTCCGCACGAGACCGGCGAGCTGCACCTCGTGGCTCTCCGCCTCCCCGGTCTTGCGGTACAGGGAGGGCACGTAGCGGGCGAGGGTGAGGACGTTCGGGTCGCTGTCCACGGAGCCGGCGGTCGGCCCGCTCAGGGCGTGGGAGAAACGGTCGAAGAAGTCCGGGAGGACGGCGTCGAGGTCGTAGTCGACCTTCCTCACCCGGGGGGTCGGGAACGTGATGGGAACGGGTCGGCCGTCGAGCTCGACGGTGTCGTTCGGGTAGTAGCGCTTCACGAACTGGCGGGTGCGGCGCACGGCGACCCCGTCGAGGACGTCGAAGAGGTGTCGCGGCGAGAGGTCGTCGGGGTCGAGCGGCGCGGTGGCGTCCAGTCCTCGGTGTAAATGGACGACGGGCGTAGGTTCCTCTCGAGGCCTGACAAGCAGAGAAAGGAACCCACACCCGTGTCTACCCGAGTATCCCCTATTGAGCGCATCCGCGCCGACATCGACGACTTGTTCGCTTCCGGGCGTGACCTCGGCGAGGTCCTCGAGGAGGTCGCCCGTCTCGGGGTCCGCCTGTTGATGCAGAGCGCGATCGAGGCCGAGGTGACCGAGTTCTTGGGCCGGGAACGCTACGCCCGTGGTGAGCGGGCCCGCCCGGGGAGCCGCAACGGGCACTGCCCGACCACGATCAAGACCACGGCCGGCGCTGTCACTGTCGAGCGCCCGAAACTGCGGAGCGGATCGTCCCGGACGAGGCTGGGCACGGGGAGCCCGTTGAAGATGTGGAAGTTCAGCGTGACTTCAACGACGCGCCGGGCGTACCAGTCGAGGGGGACGGAGCAGAGGATCCCGACCATCTACCCGCGAGGCATCCCATCCCAGGCGTCCGTGGGGCGCCCCACGATCGCTCAGAGGCTCGGCCCTCCTGACGAGAGCGTGCCGATGGAGAGCCGCGTCGAAATGCTCGAGGCCCACGTTCGCCATCTCGAGAACCGACACAACGACTTCATCCGCAACTCCACCCGCGAGATGGACGACATCCGCACGCGCATCGACGAGCTCGATGCCGAACACGACCGGACCGCCGAGCAGTTGCGCGCCCTCGTCGCCGACGTCGCGACGGGCGGCCTCCGAATCGAGGCCTGCGGCCTGGTGTGTCTCACCGTCGGCGTCGTCCTGTCGACCTGGCCAGGCTTCTTCGCCGACATGTTCACGAGGGCCTTCTGAACCCCATCCGCAACTCCAAGCTTCCTCCAAGCTGCTCCAATCCTTGGAGTTGCCCGGAGCGTCGATGTGCGCCACGACCCCGGGACAGCTTCTCCCTGCAGTGCATCCCGGCCCCGCGGTGGGTTGCCGACCTGCCCATGCCATGTGCCGCCGAGCGGTGCCGATCCGAGGTGCGGAAGACGGGCAGCGACAGGCCGATCTGCTGCAGTGCCGTCACGCCAAGCCGGCGCTCCCCCTGTCCGCCACGAGTCGGTCATGGAAGGCGCCTACGGCGACGACGGCATCGGCGAGAAGCACGGTCCGGTCGAGCTCCGGATGATCGAGGATCATCTGGTCGGCGTAGGCCCGGGGACCTTGGGCACCAGTGTCGGCGAAGTTGGCCCGCAGGTCGTCGACCGCGGTGCGGACGCCGGCCAGCTCGGCGCCGAATCGGCCGAGCACCAAGTCCGCAGCCTCCTCGGGACCGCCGGCGTCGTTGTGGATGAGGACGAAGGCGAGGTCGTACCAGTCCTTGGGCTTGCGGCGGGAGCGGGCCGCAGCGCACTTGGCAAGCAGGAAACCCGCCAGCCCGGTGACGTTCACCTCCGCGACCTGTTGGACGCCTCCCACACGGGCGCGAAGGACACGGACTTCGACGTCCGTTGATGCGAAGCCGGTGCCCCGGAGGTTGGCGGCGCCCAGGGACTCGCACCCGTCGAAACGGACCTCGGCCCCTGCCGCGAGGTCATCGAGGTCCGCCAGCAACTCGAACTTCACCACGGTTCGGAGGTCCGGGCCAACGGTTCGCCATCGCCAAACCCGCTGGTCGTCGGGCTCGAACTCGGCGTTTCGGAGCGCCCGCTCCAGGCGAGCGGTGTTCACGGATCCGCACGCGATCTCGAGATCGACCTGGACATCGATGTCGGTTGTCCCAGCGTGCCGGAACGTGCCCGCCGAGCACAGCAACTCGGGGACCAGACCGCCGAGCACGACAAACTCCGGACGGGACCCGTAGTGATGGACCACCCGGACGAGTGCGCGTTCCGCGGCCTGGCGCGCCACTCTGCTGCGGGGCGCTTCATCGAGCATGGACCACCTCCCGGAGGTGCTCGGCGGCATCCTCGCCCCGGACACCAGAGGAGAGGAGATCGACGTAGACCCGGGGCCAGGGCGCGACCCGGAGCCCGTCGACCTTCTGGGCGAGCCGTCGAACCGCCACGGTCGGGAAGGACCGCAGGGTCAATCGACCACCTTCGATCGGGCGGAGCCCGGCGTCGGCAGCGGCCCGCTCCAGCCCGACGACGGTGTCGGCGCCGACGTAGACATCGGCTGCCGTGACGGACGCGAGGTAGGGGGCCAGGACCGATGCGGCGACGGCGCCGGTTGCGGCCCAGTCGAGCTTGGCCTTGTCCCACCTGCGGCCCACGTCCTCGAGACCGGCGACCGGGTCGCGCCAAATCACACCGACGTGGAGGCTGATCGGCGAAGACAGCGCCGCCACGGCAGCGCAGTAGGCGTCAAGAAGCCTCTCCGGATCCCGAACACGTCGGGCCGATCCCCGGCCCCGTCTCACCGAGGCTTCCAGCAGGCCGAGATCGGTGAGGACCCGGAGCGCGTTGACGCAGCTTCCCGCCGAGAGCCCCGTCGCTGCCTCGGTTGCCGCGACGGTGGCCTTGCTCCCGCAAAGGAGCGCCTCGGTCACGGCGAGGACCGCCGGCGTCCACCTCGTGTCCCGCTCCGGCGCCTTCGGAGGCCGCCCGGTCCGGGCCACGATGATCGACCCCGTCGCGATCTCCGCGGCGCCGGTCTCGTCGGCCCACCCGATCCCTGCCTCCGAGAGCAGCTCCCGGGCCCCGGGGGACAACCGGCGGGCGACGACGACGTCGGGTCGGACTGCCCACATGTCGAGGCTCCGCCTCACGTGGCCGAGCGTCCCCTCTCCGACCCACTTGACCGAGATGCGCAGCCCGCCAACGACGAGATGCGCCTCGTCCCCACCCTTGGGCACCTCGACCTTCGCAGCCCGCGGGAGGACTCCGACCACGACGTCGACTGCTCGGCGGTCTGTCATCCCGGTGGGGCGATCTGCCATGCTAATACCTCAGTAGATGACTATACCTCACTGTCACACTGCGGTATTGCTTCTACCTGAGGATTTCACGACCGGCTGCAAGCCCAGGCTTCCTCCGAGCTCCTCGAGTCGGAGAAGGTCGATGTGGTGTCCGACGGCCTCGACTTCGGAGCGCATGTCGCTGCCGCACGGGCCAGGGCTGGAGCAGGCCCGCCCTCATCCGAAGCGTTGCTGTGCGGCTTGCTTGGACACGCCGAGCACAGCGCCGATTGCGGCCCACGAGTAGTCCGCCTCGCGAGCGGCCCGCACTGCCTCGCGGAGGCGCGCATCAGCGGTGTCAAGGGCTCGGGCAGCGTCCTCCACGGCGTGCAGCTCCTTGCCGTCGCGCCATTCTCGATCCGCCGGGTCGTGCATGGAAGCCTCGTCTGCGACCTCTTCGGCCCGTTCCTGCCGACAACTCCACGACAGTCAAGGGTAGGTTGACGAGCGCCACGTCGTCAAGGTCACATTGACGCCTCCCTGCCCGGATGCCTGCCGAGTTGTCTCACCGTGGTTGTCGCGGGTGCCGGCGTACCCGCAACCGACCCGGACGCCTGTTACGATTTGTGACATGGGTCGCACCGTGCCCGTCCGAGTGCCGGAACGAGTCCGCCAGGAAGCGGGCCGTCTCGCCGCCCAGCGCGGAGTGACACCCGGCGCCGTCATCGCCGAAGCGTGGGATCGTCACACTGCGCGCGGACCCGACCCATGGCGAATCGACCGTCGTCTCATGGAAGCCGCGGCCCGGATGATCGCTCGCGCTGCGCCCGACCGGGTGCGCCGCGTCGTGCTCTTCGGTTCGTACGCGACGGGCCGGGAACGGCCGGGGAGCGACCTCGACCTCCTCGTGGTCGTGTCTCGGTCCGAGGACACATATGCCGACGAGGTCGCCTTCCGGCGCGCCATCCGTCCCCTGCAGGTCCCCACCGACGTCGTGGTCGTGACCGAGGACGACGTCGCCTCTCCCCTGCCCGGCCTGCCCGCCCGGTTCCTGGCCGCCGCCCTCGCCGAGGGGGTCGACCTGCCGTGCCTGTAGGACGAAAGGGGAAGAGCAGCCGGCCGCGGGGCGTACCCCCCGAGGTCGCCCAACTTCTCGCATACGCCGGGGAGGATCTCGCCGCTGCCCGGGACCTTGCCCGCAACCCTGACCGCGCCGACCGCATCGTCGGCTTCCACAGCCAACAGTGCGTCGAAAAGGCGCTCAAGGCCGTTCTCGCGGGATCGGGCGAAGGCTACGAGCAGGTGCACGACGTGGCCGTGCTCATCGAGCACCTCCGCGGCCTCCCCCGACTCCACGTGCCCGCCGTGGTCGAGGAGGCTGACTGGCTCACCCCGTGGGCGGTTCGGGAACGCTACCCCCGCGCCTCCGCCGCCGCACCCGCCCGCCTCGACCGGGACCGTGCGCTCGGAACGGCGGGGGCCGTCTTGACCTGGGCGGCGGAGAGCGCCGTGCCCCCGCGATGAGGTCCTTCGCCAAGTCCTTCGCCGTCGCCGTCGTCGCCGGCGGCCTCCTTGCCCTGGTCTCTGTCGCGGTCGGCAGCCCGACCCGCTCCCTGGTGGCCTCCAGCGCCGCCTTCGTCGCCCTCATCACCGTCGCTCTCGGAACCCTGGACTGGGCGGCCCGGCGCAAGCTGGGCCCGGGCGCCCGGAGCGCCGCCCCCCGCCAGGAACGCGTGCTCACGCTGCCGATCCCTCCCGAGGACGCCCACGCCCTCTGCCGGCGGGTGCTCGAGGAGGGTCCCGTCACCCGGGTCGTGTCCGACGACCCCGGCGCCGGTCGCCTGGAGGTGCGCACGGCCATGAGCGCGAACAGTTGGGGGGAGGTCGTCGAGATCGTCGTCGCCGGCGGCGGGCCGGGGAGCTCTGTCGTACACGTCACGAGCAGGCCCGCCTTCCGCTTCGCTTTCCTCGACGGGGGCCGGGGCTGGAAGAACGCAGAGACGATCACTTCCTCCCTACGGGACTGGACGGGCACGACACACCAACCGGACTGACCGGCTCCGGTCGGACGCGGCTCCGCAGGGAGCCTCCGGCGTTCCGGGCCCACACCCCCCGAACGGAACAGGGCCCTACCTCTCCTACCCTTCGGGCATGGACTCCCCTGCCGACTGGCGCCAGGTCGTGCCCAGCCCGGGCCTTCCGGCGGGCCTGGAGGTGCGCCGAGCGAACAACAACCTCGACGCCGTCGCGCACGGGGATCGCCTCTACCTCGCCTTCCGCACGGCACCCACGCACTTCGCATCGGCCGCGGCCCTCGTCCACGTCGTCGCCTCCTCCGACGCCGGACTCACCTGGGCGCACGAGACCACCCTGCGACGGGGACGGGACTTGCGCGAGCCCCGCCTGGTCGTGTGGCGCGACCGGCTCCTCCTGTACTGCTTCGAAGCAGGCACGCACCCCTTGCGCTTCGAGCCGGGGCGCGTCCTCGCCTCGGAGCGGCGGGCGAACGGGGCCTGGACCCCGCCCCGGCCCGTCGCCCAGGAAGGCCTCGTCGTGTGGCGGGTGCGGGTCCTCGACGGCCGCCTCGTGATGAGCGCGTACGCCGGCGGCGACAAGATGTACACCCGCCACCCCGAACCCACGACGGTGCGCCTGCTCGAGAGCGACGACGGGTTCGCATGGAAGACCCTCGCCGAAGTCCTCCCGGGCGGGACCGAGACCGAGGTCGTGTCCCCGGGCAACGGCACCTGGTACCTCGTGTCCCGCTGCGAGGCGGAACCCTGGGGATCGCTCGTGGGCACGTGCCCCGCCGGCCGGCCCGAGGAGGTCGAGACCCGCACCGATCCGCGCAAGTTCGACTCCCCCTTCCTGTTCGAAGCCGGGGGCACGCTGTGGCTCCTCGCCCGCCGCCAGTGCGCCTTCGGGGGCCGCTACCGGGTCGGCCTCGACCGCCTCTCGCGGGTGTGGCGCACCCGTGTGTACCAGGTGCTGTACTCCGCGACGCCGAAGCGCACGGCGCTCTGGCGCCTGGATCCGGACACGCTGGGTGTCACCCATGTGGCCGACCTGGCCTCCCGGGGTGACACGGCGTTCGCCGCCGTCGCCGCCGGGCAGGTCTTCAACTACTCGACACCCTTGGGGGGCGGGGACCTCCCCTGGCTCGCCGGCCAGGTCTGCGAGACCCGGATCTACGCGGCTCCGCTCAGCCTCCCCACCACGTAGTCGACCGCCTCCGTGAGCAGGGCGAGGTCCTCCGCGTCTATGCCGGGGAAGAGGGCGATGCGGAGCTGGTTGCGGCCCAGCTTCCGGTACGCCTCGGTGTCGACGACGCCGTTGGCGCGCAGCACCTGGCTCACCGTGGTCGCGTCGACACCCTCGACGTCCACGGTCGCCACGACGTGGCTCCGCTCGGCGACGTCGCCGACGAACGGCGCGGCGTAGCCGACCCGGTCCGCCCACTCGTAGACGACCCGGGCGTTGCGGTCGCAGCGGCCCGCCGCCCACTCGAGTCCGCCGTTGCCGAGCATCCACTCGATCTGATCGCACAGGAGGTAGAGGGTGGCGAGAGCCGGCGTGTTGTACGTCTGGTCCTTGCGCGAGTTCTCCATCGCCACCGCCAGGCTGATCGATTCGGGGATCCAGCGACCGGACGCCGCCACGGCCTCGATGCGCCCGACGGCCTCGGGTGAGCACAACGCCAGCCAGAGGCCGCCGTCGGAACCGAAGCACTTCTGCGGGGCGAAGTAGTAGACGTCGAACTCCGTCGGGTCCACGCGCAGGCCGCCCGCGCCAGACGTGGCGTCCACGGCCACGAGGCCCTCGGCACCTGGCGGACGGCGGACGTCCATGGCCACGCCCGTCGAGGTCTCGTTGTGGGTCAACGCGTAGAGGTCGACTTCCCCGTCCACCTCGGGAAGCGGGTGCGTCCCATAGGCCGACTCTATGACCACGGGCTCGTCGAGGTGCGGGGCCCCGGCGGTGGCCGCGGCGAACTTGGAGGAGAACTCGCCGAAGACGAGGTGCTCGCTGCGCCGCTCCACGAGGCCGAAGGCCGCTGCGTCCCAGAAGACCGTGGTGCCGCCGTTGCCGAGGAGGACCTCGTAGCCCCGGGGGAGCGAGAAGAGCTCCGAGAGACCTTCGCGCACCCGGCCCACGACCGAACGCACGCCCGCCTGGCGGTGGCTCGTCCCCAGGTACGTGGAGGCGGCGGCGGCGAGAGCGGCGACGGCCTCGGGGCGCACCTTCGACGGTCCGCAGCCGAAGCGGCCGTCAGAAGGGCACAGGTTCGGGGGCAGGGTGATCTCGGTCATGACGCCAAGCATGCCCGGGCGCAGCGCCGGCGGGGAAGCCGATTCCCTCCCGGCACCACCGCGCCCCCCGCTCAAAGGGCCGCTCGGGCCCGGGCCCGTTCTGTAGGCTGCGGCCGCCATGAACCGAGTGTCCCGGCGCGTAGCCGCCGTCTCCGCCTCCCCCACACTGTCGATCGACGCCCGCGCCAAGGCCCTCCGGGAGGAGGGCCGGCCCGTGATCGGCTTCGGCGCCGGGGAACCGGACTTCAGCACACCCGACCCCGTCGTCGACGCCGCCGTCGCCGCCTGCCGCAACCCGCGGATGCACAAGTACACGCCGGCGGCGGGCCTGCCCGAGCTCCGCGAGGCCATCGCCCACAAGACCATGCGGGACTCGGGGTACCCCGCGGATGCCGCCCAGGTGCTCGTCACGAACGGCGGCAAGCAGGCCGTGTACAACACATGCGCCACACTGCTCGACCCCGGCGACGAGGTCCTCCTCCCCGCCCCGTACTGGGTGACGTACCCCGAGGCCGTCCGCCTGGCCGGCGGCGTCCCCGTCCCCGTCCCCACAGACGAGTCCACGGGCTTCCGTGCGTCCGTCTCCGGCCTGGAGGCCGCGCTCGGCCCCCGCACGAAGCTCCTCCTCTTCGTCTCGCCGTCCAACCCCACGGGCGCCGTGTACGGCGAGGAGGAGATCACCGAGATCGGACGCTGGGCGGCGGAGCGCGGCATCTGGGTCATGACCGACGAGATCTACGAGCACCTCGTGTACGGCGACGCCGAGTTCCACTCGATGCCCGTGCTCGTCCCCGACCTCGCCGATCGCTGCGTGGTCGTCAACGGGGTCGCCAAGACCTACGCCATGACCGGCTGGCGGGTGGGGTGGATGATCGGCCCGGCCGACGTGGTGGCCGCGGCGACCAACCTGCAGTCCCACGCCACCTCGAACGTGGCCAACGTCTCCCAGGCCGCCGCCCTGGCCGCGGTCTCGGGGGACCTCAAGGCCGTGGAGACGATGCGCGTGGCGTTCGACCGCCGCCGGCGGCGGATGCTGTCGATGCTGGCGGGGATCGACGGCGTCACGTGCGCCGAGCCCCACGGGGCGTTCTACTGCTTCCCGTCGCTGCGGGACCTGCTCGGGCGCGACCTGCGCGGCCGTGTCGCGGCCACCACCGACGAGTTGGCCGAGATCGTCCTCGAGGAGGTCGAGGTGGCGATCGTCCCCGGGGAGGGCTTCGGCGCCCCCGGGTACGCCCGCCTCTCCTACGCCCTCTCCGACGACGCCCTCGAAGAAGGGCTCACCCGCATGGCCGCCTTCTTCTCGGAAGGGTAGGAACGGGCCTCCCCCCGCCGGGGCGGCCCGCCCCGTGCCGTCCCGGCGACAGGTCGCCTGATCTCCCCCCGCTCACCTAGGGTCGCGCGCATGACCCTCGCTGCGATCCCGTATTACACGTTCCCGAAGATCGGGCCCTTCAACACCTTCGGGTTCTTCGTCGCCGCCGGCGTCCTCGTAGGAGCCGTGGTAGGCAAGCGCCACCTCGACCGCTCGGGCATCGACGGGGAGCCCTTCTACCGCTTCGCCTGGGTGGCGGCCGTGAGCGGCATCGTGGGAGCCCGCCTCGCATACGTCATCTCGAACTTCGGGGACTACACGTCCAACCCGCTGCGCGCCTTCGCCCTGTGGGAGGGCGGCCTCTCCTTCTCGGGCGGCCTCATCCTCGCCGCCGTCGTGGCTCCCTTCTGGGTGCGGCGCACCAGGATGGCCGCCCGGCCGTTCCTCGACGCCGCTGCTCTCGGCCTCAGCGTGGGCCTCGGCATCGGTCGCTGGGGATGCATCTCGGTGGGCGAGCACTTCGGCGGACCCACGAAGTTCTTCCTCGGAGTGAGGTTCCTGGGCGGCTTCGGTCCCGGCGGCGTCGCTGACGTCCGGGAGCCCACCCTGGGCGACAAGGGCCCCACGGTCGTGAAGGACCTCGTGTTCCACAACACGGCCCTCTACGAGATGCTCTTCTGCTTCGCCCTCTTCGGGTTCCTCGTCTGGTTGCGCCGGCGCAAGCCCGCTGCCGGCACCCTCGCCGGCGTCGCCGCCGTCCTCTACGGCACGGGGCGTTTCCTCCTCGACCTCCTCCGCGTGAACGACAACCGCACGCTCGGACTCACCGGGGCGCAGTGGCTCTGTGTCGCCCTCGTCGGACTCGGCGCCTGGTACCTCGTCCGGATCCGCCGCGTCCCGGCGAAGGCGGTCGAGGAACCCGGGGAGACCTCCGCTCCTGCAGAGCCAGAACCCGAAGACCGGGTTCCGGACTCCCCGGAGCCGGTGGATCTCCGCGCGGAACCCGACGACGAACCCGACGAGGAGCCGGACGAGGAACCCACGGAACCGGCGGAAGACGAGGAACCCGAACCGCGGGACGAGGCAGCTCAGACCGAGCCGCGGCCGTAGGACGTCCACAGCTCCCAGCCGCAGGCCGGGCAGCACCAGTGATCGCTCCAGGCCTGTTCGCCCATGCGGCCGCCGGCCCGCTCCATGGCATTGCGGCACTCCCGGCAGGGCGGGACGCCCCTCACGTGATGGCCGTCCCTCGTCCAGGGCTCGGCCGGCGCGGGCTCGTCGGCCACCGAATCAGTCGATCGGCTTGTCGCTCTCCAGCCAGGGCATCATCGAGCGCAGCCGGCGCCCGACCTCCTCGATGGGGTGCTCCGCCCCCCGGCGGCGCAGCGCCTGGAAGGTGGGCCGGCCCGCCTGGTTCTCCAGGATGAACTCCGTGGCGAAGCGGCCCGTCTGGATCTCGTCCAGGATCCGCTTCATTTCCGCCTTCGTCCCGGACGTCACGACGCGGGGGCCGCGGGTCATGTCGCCGTACTCGGCGGTGTCCGAGATCGAGTAGCGCATACGGGAGATGCCGCCCTCGTAGATGAGGTCGATGATGAGCTTGAGCTCGTGGAGGCACTCGAAGTAGGCCGACTCCGGTTGGTACCCGGCCTCCACAAGGGTCTCGTAGCCCGCCAGGATGAGTGCCGTGAGACCGCCGCAGAGAACCGCCTGCTCGCCGAAGAGGTCGGTCTCGGTCTCCTCCTGGAACGTCGTCTCGAGAAGGCCGGCGCGGGTGGCGCCGATGCCCTTCGCGTAGCTCATGGCGAGCTCTTTCGCCTTGCCCGTGGCGTCCTGGGCGACGGCGACCAGTGCCGGGGTGCCGCCCCCCTCGACGTACGTGCGGCGCACGAGGTGGCCCGGTCCTTTGGGGGCCACCATGACGACGTCGACGCCCTCGGGCGGATGCACGATCCCGAAGTGGATGTTGAACCCGTGGGCGAAGAAGATGGCGTCGCCGTCACGGAGACGGGAGGCGACCACGGACTCGTAGAGCTCGCGCTGGGTCTGGTCGGGGACCAGCACCATGATGACGTCGGCCTCCTCGCAGGCCGCTTCGGGGTCGAGCACGCGCAGACCCGCGCCTTCGGCCCTCGCCCGGGACGCCGAGTCGGCCCGCAGGCCCACCCGCACGTCGACGCCGGAGTCCCGCAGGTTCTGAGCGTGGGCGTGGCCCTGGCTGCCGTATCCGAGGACGGCGACCTTGCGGCCGGTGATGAGGCTGAGGTCCGCGTCGTCGTCGTAGTAGATGGTCGCCAAGGGGCACTCCTGGTCGCGATCGGCGAGCCATTGTGGCACGCACTACCCTCGCCCGGGAAGCGAAGGGGGCACATGGCGCGCAAGCTGGTGAACGGCGTCGAACTCGAGATCTCCGAAGCGGGCACGGGTCCGTCCCTGCTCCTCGTCCACGGTTTCACGGGCGCCGCCGAGGACTTCTCGGACCACTTCGACGACCTCGCCGCCCGCTGGCGCACAGTGTCCTTCGACCATCGCGGCCACGGGGCGAGCGGCCGGGCCCCGGAGTACTCCACGACTCTGATGGCCGCGGACGTCGTCGCCCTCGTCCAGGACCTCGGCCTCGCCCCCGCCCTGCTCGTGGGCCACTCGATGGGAGGCTTCGTCGCCCAGGAGGTCGCCCTGGCCCGCCCCGACCTCCTGCGCGGCCTCGTCCTGATGGACACCGGCGCGGGCGCCGTCCAGCTCGACGACGAGCTGCGGGCGTTGGTGGCGGCAGCGGCCACGGTCGCCCGCACGGAGGGCATGGCCGCCCTCCTCTCTCTCATGAAGCAGTACCCCGAGCCTCTCGACACACCCGCCAACCAGAGACTGAAACGAGAACGCCCCGGCTACGAGGAGTGGTGCGACCGCAAGTTCCTCGCCACCGACCCAGAGGCGTACGCCCAACTCGTGGAGCAGTTCCTCACCCAGGACGACCGCCTCACCGGCCTCGCCGCCGTCACTCTCCCCACCCTCGTGATGGTGGGCGAGGAGGACCGGCCGTTCCTGCGCACCTCCCGGGAGATGGCGGCCACGATCCCGGGTGCCCGGCTCGAGGTCATCCCGGACGCCGGGCACTCACCCCAGGTCGAGAACCCCGTCCACTGGCAGCGGGTGCTCAGCGAGTTCGCCCGTTCCGCTTCCGTCGCCGGCTCCGGGGACTAGGCCGCCCACGCGACCCCGGGAGAGGAGCTGGCCGATCGTGGTGGGTCCGCTCGGGGGCCCGAAGTAGTAGCCCTGCACGCGGTCACATCCGAGGGAGCGCAGGATCTCGGTCTGCTCGGCCGTCTCGACGCCCTCCGCCGTCACCGTGAGGCCCAGGCTGCGGCCCACAGTCGTGACCGCTCGGACCACGGCCAGGTCGCTGGCGCGCGCTGTGATGCCGGCCACGAACACACGGTCCACCTTCACGGTCGTGGCCGGAATGCGCTTCAGGTAGAAAAAGGAGGAGTAGCCGGTGCCGAAGTCGTCGATGACCAGTTCGACCCCGAGGTCCCGGAGGGCGTGCAGGGTCTCCAGGACGCTGTCGCCGTCGTGGAGGAGGGCGTGCTCCGTGAGCTCGAGACAGAGCAGCTCCGGTTCCACACCCGTGCGTGACAGGACGGCGGCGACCTCGCCCACCATGTCCGGCTGGTGGAACTGGCGGGCGGACACGTTCACGCTCATGGTGATCGCGCGCCCGGGGAGCTCGTGCTGCCAGACGCGGAGCTGCCGGCAGGCCTCCTCGAGGGCCCAGCGACCGATCGGGAGCACGAGGCCGGTCTCTTCGGCGAAGGGGATGAACTCCATGGGGGGGACCTCGCCGTATCCGGGCCGGCGCCAGCGGATGAGCGCCTCCACCCCCACGATGTCGCCGGTGGGCAGGTTCACGATGGGCTGGTAGGCGAGGCGGAACTCGTTGCGCTCGAGTCCCTTGCGGATGTCGGTGTCGAGCTCGAGGCGACGCACCACGCGGCGGCGCATCTCGGCGTCGAAGAGCGCGATGTGGCCGCTGCCCAGTTCCTTGGCCCGGTGGAGGGCGACATCGGCGTTGCGCAGGAGGTCCTCGGGCGAGTCGGCATCCCTGGCCGCGGCCACTCCCACCCCGGCCGTCACGAACACGTCCCGGCCCCGCAGCTCGAAAGGCGCCGAGAGCTCGTCGCGGACCCGACGCGCCACGGTCAGGAGGTCGTCGGCCGAGCCGCCTTCGGTCAGGAGGACCGCGAAGGTGTCCGAACCGAGCCGGGCCACCGTGTCGCCCACAGAGAGGCAACCCGTGAGGCGGCGGGCGACATGGAGCAGGAGCCGGTCCCCCTCGGCGTGGCCAAGGCTGTCGTTGACGACCTTGAAGTCGTCGACGTCGACGAACAACAGGGCAGGCCCGCGCTCCCCGGCCCCGGGGAGGATGGCCGCGCCAAGGGCTTGCGTGAACGCAGTGCGGTTGGGCAGGCCCGTGAGGTCGTCCCAGAAGGCCTGCCGGGAGAGGCGCGCCTCGTAGGACCGCTGTTCGGTCACGTCCCGGATGTTGAGGACGACGCCCGCCACCGCCGGGTCTGCGATCAGGTTGCTGGCGACGACCTCGACGTCCCTCCAGCGACCGGTGCTGTGGCGGAGGCGCAACAGGCGCGGCAACGAGGAGTCCCCGTCTTCGGGCACGGCTGCGAGCACGCCGGGGACGTCGCCGGGATGCACGAGCGAGTCGAAGGAGCGCCCGAGCAGGTCGGCAGGGTGACAGCCCAGCACCCGGTCGACGGCCGGGCTGGCGTAGGTGAGTCGACCGTCCGCGGAGAGGATCGCGATCACGTCGGAGGCGTGCTGCACGAGCGAGCGGAACCGCCTCTCGCTGAAGCGCAGCCTCTCCTGCGCGCGGAAGGCGTCCGTGACGTCGCGCACCGTGCCCACGAGGCGCACGGGCCGCCCGGAGTCGTCCCGCATGAGCTCGCCCTGGGCGCTCAGGACCCTCTCGGTTCCGTCGGGGCGCACCATGCGGAAACGGACGTGGACGTCGGCACCGGCTTGCACGGCGCCCCGGACGGCTTCGGCCACGCCGGCCCGCTCCTCTGGCGGGACGAGGGCGAGGATCCCCTGCAGGAGCGACCTCGCCGTCTCGCCGAACCATGCCCGGGGCCGGCCGTAGAGGAGGTAGAACTCGCTGGACGCCTGCCAGGAGCCCGAGCGGAGGTCGATGTCGCAGGAGCCGAGGCGGGCGACGCGCTGGGCGTCCACGAGACCCCGGGCGGTCTCGGCCAGGACGGCCCGGGCTCGCCGCCATCCCGTCACAGCAGCGCCGAGCGTGAGGGCCACGAGGGAGAGCCCCACCGTGAGCAACTGGAGGTCGTGCACGCTCTGGCCCCACCCGGAAGCCGTCGCCATCGCCGCGACGACACCGGTGCTCGTGGCGGCCACACCGGCCGCCGCCCCGGGGAAACCGTGGCGGAGGGCGATCCACATGAGAGGCCCGAAGCAGATGTACTCCACATGTGCCGTGGGCGGGAGGAGACCGAAGACGATCCAGAGCGTGGCCAGGAGGGACGCCCCCTGCATGACCCCTTCGACGACCACGACACGTCGCCTCCGCCGGGGGGGCGCCGGCAGGGGCGTGGCCGCCCCTCCGCCGAGGAGGCGTGTGACGCCCGGGCCGGCGAAGACGAGCAGGCCAGGCGCCAGCGTGGCGATGCCGATCGCGTCACCGAGCGCCCATGTCGCCAGGGACGACCAGAACGGCCCGGGGGTGAGCGCCCCGGCGCCGCCCAGGACACCGAGGGCCGCCGCCGCCGCCGCTGTCGGGGCGGCGGCCACGCCGACGAGGGCGAAGAGGCCCACGTCACGCATGGATGCCCGGCGGAGGTCGAGGCCGAGATGGCGCAAGAGGAGCCCGGCGGTCCCGTAGACAGCCGAGATCACGACGGCGACGGCGGTCAGGAGGCCGACGCCGCCTTCTTGGGGACCGAACCAGAGTGCGGCGAGCACGGGGGGGACCGCCAGGAAGGGCAGGGCCCGCCGCCCGGCCAGCAGGACGAATGCGAGCGTGAGGGCCGAAGGGGGGAACCAGGGCGCCAGAACCTCGTCGAGGCCGAGTCCCCACGCGAGACGGGCGAGCAGCACCCACCCCACGCAGTACCCGAGTCCGGGCGCGAGCGCTCTCGCTGTCTTCCCGGGCCCGGCGCGTGCTCGCCCGGCCCCTTCCGGTTCCGCGGGCATCGGTGTGGTCCGCTCCGTACCCGGCCCGTGAGGCCTCACCCCAGCATCCCCGAACCGGTACGCAGCCGGCTGCTGTTGGTGGAGCACCGGCTCCGTCCCCCTCTTTGGCTTCGCCCCTCCGGCGCCGACCACTCCGAGGGCCGCCGGCGTCCGTCGCCATCCTGGCACGACCACGCTTTGCTGTCGAGCGACTTCTGCACGTGGTCGTCTGATCGGGGCCGTCTGTGCCTCCGGAAGGGACCCCGAGTACCCTCGCCCCGCACCGGCGGAGGGCGCCGGCTGCGCCTTGCACCAGGAGGACACCGACCCATGGCCCGACAGCCGCTCTCTCCCGATCTGGTCGGCATGACGACCGCTCCTGCGACCTTCGAGTGGCAACAGAAGGACGTCATGCTCTACGCCCTCGGCGTCGGCGCCCGCCCCGAGGCCGACCTCGAGTACGTCTACGAAGGCAAAGGCCCGAAGGTCCTGCCCACCTACGCCGTCATCCCGGGGATGGCCGGCGGGATGGGCTCGCTCGCCGGCGTCGAGATCAACCCGATGATGATCCTCCACGGCGAGCAGGCCATCACCGTCCACCGCGAGATCCCGCCCAACGCCAAGGTGCGCACCACGGGCAAGCTCGCCGAGATCTGGGACAAGGGAAAGGCTGCCGTCATCAACGTCGAGGCCGTGACGGAGGACGACAACGGCCCCCTCTTCACGAACCGCGTCGGCATCTTCGTCCGCGGCGCAGGCGGCTTCGGCGGCGAACGCGGCCCGTCCACGACCGGCAAGAACGCCCCTCCGGACCGGGACCCCGACGTCGTCGCGGGCGACGTCACCCGCCCCGAGCAGGCCGGCATCTACCGGCTGTCCGGCGACTACAACCCCCTCCACATCGACCCCGAGTTCGCCAAGATGGCGGGCTTCGACGCCCCCTTCATCCACGGCCTCTGCACCTACGGCTTCGTGGGCCGCGCCATCCTGAGGGAGCTCTGCGGGGGCGACCCCGGCCGCTTCGAGTCCTTCGAGGCCCGCTTCGCCGACCAGGTCTACCCCGGCGACGAGATCATCACCCGGATCTGGCACACGGGCGACAACGAGGCCATCCTCGACGCCGTCACCCAGAAGGGCAACGTCGTCCTCTCCCAGGCCCGGGCCACCTGGCGCTAGCCCTCTTTCGAAGGGGGACTCCGTCCCCCCTCGACCTCCCCCCCTCCCTGAGCCGGACAACTTGCCGCCGGACCACCCTTCCGGGCCGGCGAAGCCGGCCCTCCGACCCGCTCTGGCAGCGCCCCTGCGTCGGCCCCCACACGCCCGGTCGCCATCCGCGAGGCGAACGGTCCCCGGGGCCCCTACGGCCGGCGGACCAGAAGCCCTCGGAGGCAGAACGAGACCACGAACTCGGCCACGCGGTCGGCGGGGAGGCCGTCGTCCGTCGTGAGGCGCCGCAGGGCGATCTGGCCGATGAGGGCCGCCACCGAGAACGCGATCATGCGGGGGGGATCCTGGCGGATGGCTTTCTCGCCCTGGGCCCGCACGATGAGCGCCTCGATGTCCCCGATGAAGCGCTCGTGGATGCCGTACAGGTGGCGTTCGATGCGCCCCCCGAGAGCGAGGGAGTCCAGGAAGAGGAGCTTCGTGGCGGCGCGGTCGGTTTCGAAGAACTCGAACGTCGCCCGCACGGCGGTGACGAAGCGACCCTCGGGAGAGCCGTCGTCGCTCGCAAGGGCGACCGCTATCGCCTCCCGCAGGGCCGCCTGCTGAGCCTCCATGAGGGAGTGGAAGAGCTCCTCCTTGGAGCCGAAGTACCAGTAGATCGTGCCGTACGACAGGTCGGCCGCCCGGGCGACGTCGGCGACGGTCGTGGCGTGGAAGCCCTTCTCGGCGAACACGCTCTTCGCCGCCGCCAGGATGGCGTTCTGGCGTTCCTCCTTGTCGGCATCACTCATCGCCCGCCGCAGTGCGCGGCTCCGGCTCACGTGCGGGTCACCCGATCCGCGATCGCGAGGGCGAGGGCCATGATCGTCTCCTGGGGGTTCACCTCGGGACAGGTCGGCAGCACGCAGGCGTCCGCCACCCAGAGCCCCTGCACACCGCGGAGGCGGCCGTCAGTGTCCACGGGGTAGCACCCGGGGTCGGCCCCCATGCGCGCCGTTCCCGTCGGATGGAAGGCGGCCACGTGCAGCCGGCGGAAGTTCAAGGAGGACTCCATGGCCTCCACGTCGGCGTCGCTCCGGATCGGAGCCACCCCGGGAACACCCACGATCGCCTCGTAGGCGCCGGCCGCGAGCAGTACCCGGCACATCACCCCGAGCGCCTTCACGAGACGGGCGCCGTCGCGCCGGGAGAGGTCGTAGCGGAGGACGACCCGGCGGCGGCCGAGGACGGCACCGGAGGGCTCGTCGCCGATCATCGCCCCGATCGTGACGAGGTGGTCGGCGGCGGCGAGCTCGTCGAGGAGCTCCTCGCCGAGGCCGGGGAGCGCCATGGATCCCATCCCGGGCGGAGTGGAAGTCGCCTCCACGAGGATGCCGTCGGACTCGTGGAACTCGTCGACGGCGGCGCTCTGCAGCACGCCCTCCCACGCCACGACCGGCTCCTCGAAACGGCCCGCAGCCGACGTCGCAGGGTGCAGCGCCATGTTGCGACCCATCTCGGGGTGGCCTCCCAGGCCGCTGCGGCGCAGGAGGGGCGGGGTCTCCGTGGCGCCGGCAGCGACGACGACCCGGGGAGCCTCCACGATCAGGGTGGACCCGTCGCGCCGGCGGGCGAGCACGCCGGTGACGCGGCCCTCGGCGTGCAGGACACGCAGAACGCGGGCCTCGCTCACGATGCGGGCCCCGGCAGCGCAGGCCTCGGGCAGGGCGTTGAGGTGGACACCGAACTTGGCGTTGCGGGGGCAGCCGATCGCGCACTGCGAGCAGCCGTCGCAACCGGGGGCATTGCGTACCAACGGGCCCGACGCCCAGCCCAGCGCCGCCGCGCCCGCCAAGGCGAGTCTGCCGTTGCGACCCATGACGTCGAGGGGCACCGGCCCCACCTGCAGCGTGGTCTCAACCTCACCGAGGTACGGAGCGAAGCGGTCGGGATCGGCGAGGTCGAGGCCGGCGTCGTCGCGCCAGTTCTTCAGCACCTTCTGGGGCGTCGGGTAGCAGGTGCCGGAGTTCACAAGGGTCGTGCCGCCCACACCCCGGCCGATGGGCAGCACGACCGGGGGTCGACCGATGGCGATCGTGGAGCCGGCGTCGCGGTAGAGCTCGGCGAAACGCTCGATGGCGGGCCGTTCACGGAATTCCTCGACCGTGAAGCGGCGGCCCTCTTCGATGACGACGGTGTCGAGGCCGGCGCGGGCGAGCGTGCGAGCGCCGAAGGCGCCTCCGGCCCCGGAGCCGATCACGACGACGTCGCAACGGCTCCGACTCGGCCACCAGCGGGCCGGGGTGACGTCGAGGTGGGCGTCGGGGCGCACCGGTGGCGTCGCCCGGGCGCGGGCGAGGAGCACGTCGCCGGCAGACTCCGCGCCGGCGACGAGGAGGACCATGGCCTTGACGGCCACGACCGCTTCGCCCGCCTCCCCCATGCGCAGGGCCCGCCGGAGCACCCCGGTGCGCCGCTCGGGGTCGAGACCCGTGAGGCGCCGCCCGGTCGTGGCCAGGGCGAGAGCGTCGAGGCCATGGCAGCCCGCCATCAGGGCACGGCGGTTGATGGCCGGCATGAGCCGCAGGTAGCGCTCCACGCGGGCGGCGAGGACCGTGGCGTCGGGACCCCCGGACTCGGGCGGCAGCACGGCGGCGCAAACCCCCGCCAGGGCGCCCCGGGGTGTGTCAGAAAGGCGCGATCCCACAGCGTCCCCATTCGTGCGGCGCATCCGGGAACGATACGGCGGCGTTGACGCGGCGATCAACTAGGGTTCCCGCCGTGCGCTCGGAGACGCGCCCCCGCTGGAAGGGACGGGCCGGTCGCCTCGAGGTGTGGTACGCCACAGCCAGCGAGGCCGACGGCACCGGATGGTGGTTCCACTACGAGCGCGTGTGCCCCACGGCGGGCGAGGCGTTCTCCCACGGCTGGACGGCGGTCTTCCCACCCCAAGCGGAGCCGGTGGTGGAACGCTTCGGGCCCGTCGTCACCCCCGACCCCGCGGCGCACTCCGACGTCCTGGTCGAGGTGGGTGACTGCGCCATGAACGACGGCGCGTTCCGGGGCACCACGGGTCGTCTCGGCTGGGAGGTGACGCTGTCCTCGGCCAGCCCGGGCCTCTACACGTTTCCCCGCTGGACATGGGAACGCGAGATCCTCCCGGGCTGCCAGGTCGTCGACGTGCCCTCGGCCGACCTTCGGGGCAAGGTCACAGTCGACGGCGCTTCGCGGGACTTCGCCGCCCACGGCGCCCGCGCCCACATCTTCGGGCACGGCAACGCCGCGCACTGGGGCTGGCTGCACGCCGACCTCGGAGACGGCGACCTTGTCGAGCTCGTCGCTGCGGTGCCGCACCTCCCGGCCAGCCTGAGCGTCCCCCCCCGCCTGTTCGGTCGCCTGCGCTGCGGGGGTGTCGACCTGCCCCGCGACCCGCTGCGGGCGTCCTTTGCCTCCGCCGCCACGCTCGGCCTCCCGCAATGGTCTGCGAAGCTCAGGATCGGCCGCACCCGGCGCCTTCACGCCCGGGTGTCCCTGCCGCCAGAGCGCTGCGTCCAGATGGAGTACCCGCAGCCTCTCGGGGGATCCGTGTTCTGCACGAACACCGAACGGGCCGATCTTCACCTCGCCATCGAGTCCCGCCGCGCCACCGGTTGGCGAGCGGAGCGGGAATGGCACCTCCCGGGCACGGCGCACGCCGAGGTGGGCGCCAGCCGACCGTGGGGAGGCGTCGACGTCGTCCCGTTCCCTCGCTGAGCCTTCTGTGCTACAACCGGACGCGACGAGTTGGTCGGGCGGCCGCGGCGCCCTTGGGGCGTCGAGGAAAGTCCGGACTCCGCAGGGCAGGGTTGCCGGGTAACACCCGGCCGGGGTGACCCGCGGGAAAGTGCCACAGAAACCAGACCGCCCGCCTTCGGGCGGGTAAGGGTGAAAAGGTGCGGTAAGAGCGCACCAGGGCGGCGGGTGACCGCTGCTGCTGGGCAAACCCCAACCCGGAGCAAGACCGAACCGAGGGCGAGCGGCCCGCTCGACGCCCTCAGGTGGGTCGCCAGAGGGCGGCGGCGACGTCGCCCCCAGAAGGATGGCCGCCGAAACAGAATCCGGCTTACGGACCAGCTCGCATGCTTCGGGGGGGGACTCGGTCCCCCCCCGGGGCCTACTCGGTGCTGCGCAGGGCGGCGCCCGTCTGGCGCACCGTGAGGGTGTAGAAGGTGCCGGCGAGACCGGTGAGGACGGCGCGGGCGACCTCGGCGAGGGGGCCGCCGACCTCGCCGCTCTGGATGAGGGCCGCCTGCAGCACCCGGAGGTGCGTGCGGATCTCCGAGCGGCGGCGAACCCACTCTGCCATCGCCTCCTCGTCCCCCGAGGAGATCACGGAGCGGATCTCGATCTCGGCGACCATTCCGGCGGCGGCAAGTTCGATGATGCGGTCGTCCATGATGCAAGGATCGGCACAGTCCCGGGATCTATGACCCTGGTTGTCACCGCGTTGGGGAATCTCCGGAGAGAGCGACCCCGAGCCGTCGGTGTCTCTAGTATCTCGCCGGGCATCAGCAGCCGACGGAGACACATCCGGAGGGGGAGTCGTGGCGAAGGACAAGAAACTCGAACTGCTGGAGCAGGTCCCCCTCTTTCGGGCCTGCTCCCCCAGAGAACTGGAGACCATCGCCAGCATCACCGACGAGACCTCCGTGTCGGCGGGGACCGTCGTGGCGGAGAAGGGGAGGCCGGGACACGAGTTCTTCCTCATCCTCACCGGCACGGCGAAGGTGCAGCTCCCCGACCAGGAGGTCACGCTCGGTCCGGGCGAGTTCTTCGGGGAGATGTCGCTTCTCGACAACGAGCCCCGAGTGGCGACCGTGGTGGCCGAGACCGATCTCGACCTCCTGGTCCTCGGCTCGCGCGAGTTCTCCACGCTCATCGCCGACGTCCCCGCGATCGCGCGCAACGTCATGAAGGTGCTGGCCCAGCGCCTCCGCGCCCTCGAAGCGGAGCTCACCCACTGAGAACGCAGGCCCGCGTCCGCGTGCCCGCCACGTCGGCGAACCTGGGCCCGGGCTTCGACGTTCTCGGCCTCGCCCTCACGCTCTACAACGAGGTCGAGATCCGCACCGACGTCGCCGACGACGACCTCTTCATCACGGTGACGGGCAGGGACGCGCAAGCCGTCCCCCTCGACGACTCGAACTTCGTCGCCGCCGGTGCGGCCGCCGCGTTCCGTCTCGCCGGTGTGCGGACCCCGACCTTCGGCCTCTCGGTCACCCAGGAGGTCCCCGTGGCCAGCGGCCTGGGGTCCAGCGCGGCAGCGCTCGTCGGGGGCGCCCTCGCCGCCAACGCCATTCTGGACAGCCCCGTGGGCGACGACGAGATCATCTTCGCCCTCCTCGACACCGAGGGCCACGCCGAGCAACTCGCCGCCGCCCTTTTCGGCGGTTGCGTGGCGGTGGCCCCTTCGCCCGACATGCATCTCACGGGGGCCGCCGGTGCCGCCGCTCCGACCATCGTGCCGCTGCCGGTCTCCGAGGACCTGTGCGTCGTCCTCGCAATCCCGACCGACGTCCGCCTCCCCACCAAGACGGCCCGCTCGGTCCTGCCGAACGAGGTCCCGTTCGCGGACGCCGTGTGGAACGTCGCCGCGGCTGTGGCGCTCACCGCCGGCCTCGCGGAGGCGGACCCGCTCCTCATCCGTGTCGGCATGCGCGACAAGCTCCACCAGGACGCCCGCGCTCAGTTCCTGCCCTCGTCTCTGGACGTGCTGGGCGCTGCCCGTTCGGCGGGGGCGCTGGGCGCCTGCTGGTCCGGGGCCGGCCCCACGATGCTCGCGCTCTGCGCCGACGACGACACCGCCGACGAGGTCGCCGCCGCCATGCTCGGAGCGTTCGGGCACCACAAGATCGAGGCCGAGGGCCTCGTCTGCGGGATCGACACCGACGGCACAGTCGTCCTCGAGCTCGACGACGAACCCGTGGAGCCACCCGAGTACGAGGACGACGAAGAGAGCGACGGAACGGGCGGCGACGACTCCTCGGACGACGTCGGGTGACGGTCATCGAAGGGAGCGCCGGCCCCCTCGCCCCAGCGCGAGGTGTCGCCGCTGCCCGCCCCTCCGCCTAAACCGCGGCCGCGACCGCCGAGCCGAACGTCTCGAAGGCAGCGACGTAGGCGTCCACGTCGGCCTCGCTGTGCTGGACCGAGAGGGTCCACTGCTCGTCGTATCCGGGCGTCATGAAGATCCCTCGGTTCACCTCGTAGAGCCACCCCAGGTAGGAGAGGTCGCGGTCGAGGTTGACGATGTAGTCGCGGTAGTCGACGAGGACGTGGTCGGCCTGCATGACACAGCCCTTGCCGCGGAAGCCCACCGTGTACATGGGGAGGCCGTAATGGTCGATCACGCCCTGGCAGCCGTCGAGGAGGCGCCTGTTGAGGGACTCGAGGCGGTCGTAGGCCCCGGGGGTGAGGACCTCCGTGAGGGCGACGTGGGCGACGTGCATGGACAGCGGGTTCCCGTTGAACGTGCCCAACTGCGAGACGGCGTCGCTCTCCACAAGTGCCATGACCTCCTCGTTCCCGCCGATCGCCGCCGTGGGCGTGCCACCGCCGACGGCCTTCGCGAGGCAGATGAGGTCGGGCACGACGCCGTACCATTCCGTGGCGCCGCCGGCGGAGATGGTGAGGCCCGTCTTGACCTCGTCGAAGATGAGGACGACGCCGTGGCGGGTGCAGATCTCACGGACCGCCTCCAGGTATCCGTCCTGGGGGGCGATGATTCCCACGTTCATCATCACGGGTTCCATGATGAGGCACGCGACGTCGCCGTCGTAGCGCCGGATGGTCGCCTCCAATGCCTCGGGGTCGTTGTACGGGACCGGAACGGTGAGCTTGGCGAAGACGTCCGGGATCCCACCCGACTGGGGGGTGGCGTTCGGGTTGTCGCGGGGGCCGAGGTCGCCGGCTTCGTCCTTCACCGACACCATCACCGAGTCGTGGTGCCCGTGGTAGGAACCCTCGATCTTCATGATGCGGTCCTTGCCGGTGAAACCCCGGGCGATATGGATGGCGTCCAGCGTGGCTTCGGTGCCGGAGTTGGCGAAACGCCATTTCGGTTGACTGAACCGCGCGGCGAGCTCGTCGGCGACGAAGATCATCTCCTCGCCGGGAGCGGCGAAATGCGTGCCCAGGGCGGCTCGTTCGGAGATCGCCTGCACGATGCGGGGATGGGCGTGACCCACGATCATCGCGCCGAAGCCGTTGTGGTAGTCGGCGTACTCGTTGCCGTCTACGTCCCACACATGGGCACCCTGGCCCCGCTCCAGGTAGATGGGATAGGGCGGACTGGCCTGGAAGCTGGAGGGCACCCCGAGAGGGAGCCGGACGCTCGCCCGCTCCAAGAGCGCCTGCGACCCGCGCGTGCGGTCGGCGAACGACTTCGTTTCGAGTTCCGTGAGCGCTGCGACGCGCTCGGCGTCTTTCTGGAACGCCATGACGTACCCCTTGAGTACCTGGATGGTCTGCCCCAGGCCCGTACGCCTGGATGGCACCGAGGACGGACGTGCCGACCGCCGCGGGCTGCAGCTACTTTACCCGCGCATTCGTAGTGGGTCAAGGTATCGCCGACCAATACTGTTGACAACTCTCTCTCCAACTACGAATATCGTGTTGTCAGTACTGTTCTAGTTACGGACTTCGCGACCATGGCCCGCCGCCGCCACACGCCTCGACAGACCGTCGACGACCTCGACCGTGCCATCGTCGCCGCCCTCGCCGACGACGGCCGGCGGCCTTTCACGGCCGTCGCCCGTGACGTGGGCCTCTCCGAAGCGGCCGTGCGCCAGCGCTACGCCCGTCTCGTGGACTCCGGAGTTCTCCACGTCGTACCGGTGACCGATCCCATGGAGTTGGGCTTCCACGTCATGGCCCTCATCGGCGCGAAAGTCGACGGCGGCAAGCTCAACATCGCGGCCGAACGCATCGCCGCATTCGGAGAGACGTCCTACGTCGTCCTCTGCACGGGGAGCTTCGACCTCCTCATAGAAGTCGTGTGCAAGGACAACCAGCACCTTCTCACATTCCTAGAGGAGCAACTCGCCCGAGTTCCCGGCGTCCGGGACGCCGAGACATTCCTCTACCTCCGCCTCGTCAAGGAGAATTACAACTGGTTGACCACCGACATCGTCGGTCGCAGTTGAGGAATCCCCCGTGATAGAGTGCCCGTTCCCCCCGGGCACCAGAGGAGCTCTCAATGCCGAAGGCCAAGCGCACGATGTCCGACGCACACAAGGCGGCCATCGCATCTGGCCGTGCCGAAGGCACCGTGGTGCGGCGCTACCTCGACTCCCTGCAGCAGAAAGGTCGCCCCGGCCGTCGCATGGATCCCCAGCGCGCCAGCGCGCGTGTCTCCGAGCTCGATGCCCAGATCGCCGCCAGCGGCGACCAGCTCTCCAAACTCGACCTCGTACAGGCGAAGCTCGACCTGGAGGCCAGGCTCGCCGACCTCTCCGCCCAGGAGGACTCCGCCGCGCTCGAGGCCGAGTTCATCAAGGTGGCGAAGGCCTTCGCCGAGCGCAAGGGGATCGGCTACCCGGCGTTCCGCGCCGTCGGGGTGTCCGCCGCCGTCCTCAAGAAGGCCGGCATCCCCCGCACCCGCTCCCACTAGCAACGAGCCGGTCCCGCGGGGCCGGGACGACCGGTACCGAGATGACGCCAGGCCGGGGTTCCCGCGCCACTCGCAACCGTGGTCGCGCCGCGGGCCCGGCTACGCGGGAGGTGAGAGGTTCACGGCCTCGAGGCGGTAGCCGGCCTCGGCCCGCAGCACCGTGACCGAGGCGTGGGCCACATGCACGCGGGTGACGGTGTCGGTGGGCCCGTCGATCGCGATCTTCACCGCCACCTTCACGGGCCCGGAATGCGTGACGAGCACGACGGACCCCAAGCCCGCCGCACGGGCGGCGTCGACGTGGTCGCGGAGGGCGCCGCGCAGCCGCTCCTCCAGCGCACCGTAGCTCTCGCCGCCCGGGCAGGCCACGCCGGGGTCGGCCACCCAGTCTGGGGGCCAAGCCTCCAGCAGGGCGCTGAACTGGCTCCCCTCGAGATCGCCGTAGTCCAGCTCCACGAGGCGGTCGTCCTCCGTGACCCCGACCCCGAGGGCGCCGGCAACGGCCGCCGCCGTGTCGCCTGCCCGGCGCAGGGGGCTGGACACCACGAGCGCAGGCCCAGACACGAGGTCACCGAGGAAGCTCGCCACGGCGGCCACCTGGCGCTCCCCCTCGGGGCAGAGAGCGACGTCGCGGCGGCCCACGAGCTCCCCCGCCTCGTTGGCACCTGTGACCCCGTGGCGCACGACGAAGACAGTCACCACGGCGCCACCGCTCACCCTCCGGCGGAGAAGCCGGGGGGGCCGCAGACCGCCGCCCGACCGGTGCGGCCCGCCACCGCCTCGGCCCCGCTCACCTGCGGCCGTCCAGGGCGGCGTTCACGAGAGCGTCCGCCGCCGTGTTCTCGTGGCGGCGGACGTGCTCCAGACGGACCCCTTGGAAGCGCCCCAGCAGGCGCAGCGCCCGGGCGTGCAGGGGCTTCAGCCCGGCGTTGCGAACCTTGTAGTTGCCGCGGAGCTGCTCGATCATGAGCTGCGAGTCGGCCCGGACGTGCACCTCCTCGGCCCCCAGATCGGCCGCCGCCTCGAGTCCGGCGAGCACGGCCCTGTACTCCGCCTGGTTGTTGGTGGCCTCGCCGATGGTCTCGGAGATCTCTGCGAGCGGCCCCCCGCCGGGGTCGTCGGCATCAACGAGAACGGCCCCGATCGCCGCCGGGCCGGGGTTCCCCCGCGCCCCCCCGTCGCAGTAGAGGAGAACACGCCGGCCCCGGAGGCCGCGGGCGGATCCCACTACGTCACGACCAGGAGCACCCGGCAGCTCTCGCAACGAGGAGCGTCGGCCGTCCTCGCCTCGGCGAGGTCCGCACCGGCGAGGCGGATGTGGCAGCCCTGGCAGACGCCGTCGACGAGCGCGGCCGCCCCCAAACCGTCGTTCTGGCCCCGGATGCGCTCGTAGAGGGCGAGGAGATCCGCTCCGATGCGCGCAGCGCCCTCTTCGCGGGCGGCGAGAGCGGCGTCGAGCTCGACCTGCACAAGCCCGGCCGCCGCAAAGGCCTCTGCCCGCAGCCCCTCGAGTTCGACGTCGAGCGAGGCGAGCTGGTCCGCCAGCGGCGTGATCGCCACATCCAGCTCCTCGACGCGTTCCATCTCGATGAGCTCAGCCTCCTCGAGGACGGACCGCTGCCGGCGGATCATCGCCACGTCCGCCTGGAGGGCGCTGAGCTCCCGCGGGTGGCTCACCGCTCCTCCGTAGAGCTTGCCCTCGGCGGCCTTCACCTTCTCGGTGAGGACAGCGACCTCGCCGTCAAGGCGGTTGCGGTTCTTCTCCGCCTCGGAGCGCTCTGCCTCCAAGGCGCCGAGCTGGGCGGCGGTCTCGGCCCGGCGACTCTCGGCCTCGGCGACCAGCGCCGCCTCCGTCAGGGTCGCCAGCGTGCGCCGCAGGCGGTCGGCGGCCATGTCGTGCGCCTGGAGGTCGAGGAGGGCGGGTTCCACGGGCATGTGCCTACCGTAGTCGGGCGCCACCCCTCACCCTGTCACAGCCGGGCCTCCTGGGGGTCCCGGCAAGGGGAGGTAGAGCCCCTTCGCTACGGTGCCGGAGGGAAGGTGCCCTGCGGACCGGCGTCGTCAGGGACGTCCTGCTGGCGTCTGCGCCCCTTGCCCTTCACTCCCGGCAGGTCGAGGGCGTCGGGAGCAGGCTCACCCTTCTTGGACTTCTTCTTCACGGGGCCGACCTGACGACCCTTGCGGAAGGCCCCGAGGTTCGGCGCCGGGAAGTCCTCCACCGGCCAGGGAGCCGAGGCGGCCGTCATGTAGTTGTGCCACAGCTCGGCCGGGAGCTTGCCCCCGAACATCGCCCCCCCGTATCCGGCGAAGTTGCGGATGGGGATGCGCCTGCGGGGATTGCCCACCCACACCGCCGTCGAAAGCTGCGGCGTGTATCCCACGAACCAGGCGTCCGTGGAGCCATTCGTCGTTCCGGTCTTGCCCGCCGAAGGCCTTCCGATCCCCTTGCCCTTGGCGGTGCCCTTCGTGAGCACGTCCCGCAGCACGAGCGTCACAGCCGCCGCCGTGTTGGGGTTCATGGCCGCCTCGGCACCGACGTTCGCCTGGTAGATGGCCTTGCCTCCGACGTCGACGACTTTCTCGATGAGGTGCGCCTGGCGCTTGATGCCCCCGCTGGCGAGGGAGGCGTAGGCCCCCGCCATGTCGAGCGGGGCGAGTCCGCGCGTGAGGCCGCCGAGGGCGATCGAGGGGTAGGGCTCGAGGGGATCCGTGACGCCCATCTTGTGCGCCATGTCCACGACAGCCTGCGCCCCGATGGCGTTCACGAGGTTCACGAACACGCAGTTCACCGAGTTGTACGTACCCTGCCACAAGGTCATGGGGCCGCCCCCGTGGCTGTCAGGGAAGTCTCCGATGCTGCTCCTGCCCGCGCCCTTGTACTGGCAGCCGGACGAGCCGTCGATGACGTCGAACGGCGAATAGCCCCTCTCCAGGGCTGCCGCGAGCACGAATGTCTTCATGGACGACCCCGTCTGGCGTTTCCCCTGCTTCGCGAGGTCGAACTTCTCCTCCTGGAAGCTGCGGCCGCCGTAGAGCGCCACCACACCACCGGTCTTGACGTCCACCGACGCGAGGGCCGCGGTCCACTTCTTGCCCACCGGTACCCGGGACTCGACGGTCTGCTGCGCCAGTGCCTGCAGGCGAGGATCGAGCGTCGTGTAGATCGAGATGCCGCCCTTGAAGATCTGGTGGTAGCGGGCCTTCTTGTCGCCCTGCAGGATCGTCCCGTTGAGCAGTTCCTGCTTCACGGCCTCCACGAAGTAGTCGTGCGATCCCGGAGGAAGCTTCGTGCTGTGGCGCTGCTCCGGGAGGGGAGTGGCCTCCGCTGCCTCGAGGGCCTTCTGGTCGATCCGGCCCAGCTTGGCCATGCGGTGGAGCACCCATGACCGGCGCCCCTTCGCGGCCTCGGGGTGGACGAACGGGTCGAACCTGTAGGGGGCGGCGATCTGGCCCGCCAGGATCGCCACCTCCGGCAGAGCGAGGTCCTTCGCGCTCTTGCCGAAGTACACCTCCGCCGCCACCTGCACGCCGTAGGCGCCGTTGCCGAGATAGACGGTGTTGAGATACCGCTCGAGGATCGTCGCCTTCGGGACGTTGCGCTCCAGGCGGACCGACATGAAGGCCTCGCGCACCTTGCGCTTGAAGGATCGCTCCGGAGTCAGGAACTCGTTCTTGACCACCTGTTGGGTGATCGTGGATCCGCCTTGCTCGACCCCGCCGGACTCGAAGTTCGCCAGGAACGCCCGGCCGATCGAGCGGATGTCGATGCCCTTGTGCTTGAAGAAGGTGGCGTCCTCGGCGGCAAGGGCGGCCTCCTGCATGACCTGGGGGATCTCCGCCAGGGGGATCGGCTTGCGGTTGATCTCGGCGTGGAACTCCGCCAGGAGCGTGCCGTCATGGGCGTAGACCTTCGAGTTCTGCTCCAGGGGGGGCAGGGACTCCGGATCGGCCTTCTTGTCGAGAAGGAAGTCCCCGGAAGTACGGATGCTCTCGGCGGCAGGGGCGAGGCTCACGGCGAGGAAGGCGAGACCCACGCCGCCGATGACCAAGAGAACCACGAGAGTGAAGATCCGCCGCAGCACGAGGGAATCCTACCTCCACGAAGGGGCCACCGGGACAGTCCCTGTGGCCGGGACGACCCCGGGGGGCCTCGACCCGTTACCGCCACGCGCCGGGCGCCACCTACTTGACGGCAACGACGTTGTGGCGGATGGCGAATGCCACGGCCTCGAGCTTCGAGTGCACCGACAGCTTCGAGAGGATGTTCTGTACGTGCGTGCGCACGGTGTTCTGGGAGATGAACAGGTCTTGGGCGATCTTGTCGTTGCCGTACCCGCGGACGAGCAGACCGAGGACCTCCTTCTCGCGGTCTGTGAGGAAGGACGCCAGGTAGGCGCCCGAGGTGACCGGTTCGTCCTTGCGCCTCGTGAGGTTCTCGAGCAGGCCCTTGAGGCGTCCGGGGGGGATCACAGTCTCGCCCGCGACCACCCGACGGATGGCGTCGGCGAGCTCGCGCATGGCGATGTCCTTGGTGAGGTAGCCGTCGGCGCCGGCTTCCACGGCGGCGGCGAGGAACTCGTCGTCCGCCGTCGCCGTGAGGATGATGACCTTGAGGTCCGGCTGCTGGACCTTGATCTTCTCGGTGGCCTCGATGCCCGACATGCCGGGCATGCGGAGGTCGAGGACCGCCACGTCGGGCTGCAGATCGGAGGCTCGGGACACGGCGCTCACACCGTCGTAGGCCTCGCCGACTATGTCGATGTCGCTCTCCAGGGCGAGGAGCTTGGTCAGGGCTTCGGTGAAGAGCTGTTGGTTGTCGACCAGCAGCACGCGGATGCTCACACGGATCTCCGGACTCGCTCGGCGGGTCCTTAGACTACCCCATTCGCACTAGCACAATCTACGTAGACATTCTCTCCCCGCGCGACGGGACGGATGCCCTCTCGAAGCGAGGCCCCTGGACACCGCCGGGTGTCCCCGCCCCCCGATACGATTCGGGGGTGACTCCGCCCAAGAAGCGCTCCCGCCGCACCCCGCACCACGACGCCGAAGGAGCACAGACACCCCCGAGCGAGGCCGCAGCGCGGCCGCCGCCTCCAGCGGCACGGACATCAGACCCGAAAGCGCAGACCGGAACGCCCGAGAGCGGCCCGCCGCCGCTGCCCGGGGCCCTGCGCTCGCTGGCCGAGATCGGCAGGCAGGTCGTGCGCGACGTCATCCTCGACGACCCCCAGATGGCGGGCCAACTCGAGGAGCTCGGCCTCCTCAACCCGGACGCCCGCCAGGACCCGACCGCCTCGCCCCTCGTGCGGGTCCCGCCCCGGCGCGCCCTCGCGCGTGTCGTGTCCACGATCGCCGCCCGCCGCCAGGACGCCCTGAGCGCGGCCGGCGTCGGCGGCCTCGAGGCCCTCGCCGCCGTGCTCGAGGGCTCCGAGGGCGAGTCCGGGGAGCCGGTCCCGGAGGAGATCTGCATCGGCTTCACCGACATCGAGGACTTCTCGCGCTACACGGAACGCCACGGCGACGTCGCCGCCCTGGAGCTCCTCGACCGTCATCGTGAGATCGTCGAGCCCGTGCTCCGGAGTCGGGGCGCCAAGATCGTGAAGCGCATGGGAGACGGCCTCATGGTGCGCTTCCCGAACGCCACCTCAGGCGTCCTCGCCGTCCTCGACGTCTTCGACCGCCTCCGCTCCGACGCCCAGGACCACCCGGAGGCGCCCATCCGCCTCCGGGCCGGCCTCACGGTGGGCCGGCCGCTCCAGGTCGCCGGCGACCTCGTGGGCAGCGACGTGAACCTCGCCGCCCGCCTCACCGACGCCGCCGCCGGGGGCGAGCTCCTCGTGAGCCAGGCCGTCGTCGACGAGGTGGCCGGAGACCTGCCCGACGTCGTCGTCAAGGACGTCGGCAAGCGGCGGGTCAAGGGCTTCAGGGACCCGGTTCGCGTGGCAGAGCTCACCCGGCTGTGACGCCGGGCCCGGGCCGGTCCTGCGGGCGCCCGGCCGGCCGGGGATAAAGGGGATGTGGGTGGCGGCGGCGAACTTGGTGCCTAGGCATGCGAGCCACCTGGGACGCGAACGACCATCCGTCTAGTGTGGCGACGCTCGGTGCTGGATCGGGCCAGGGAGGTACGAGGGATGACGGGCAGGCTGCACGGACGACTGGCGGGGCGCTGGGCGAAAGCGAAACACAGGTCGCTCTCCCTCTTGGCCGTGACGGCGCTCGTGTGTGCCTTCCTGCCCCCGTTCGAGTCGTCGCGCGCCGCGGGTTCCCTGGCGGTCGTGAGCCGCTCCGACGCCACCGCCGGCAACACGGTCGGGGACAACGACAGCGGCATCACCGGCGTGGCCGCCGACACCACGGGTGACGCCGTCGCCTTCGACTCCAAGGCGTACAACCTCGACCCCCAGGCCTCCCGCGTGGGCGACATATACCGCCGACGGGTGGCGTCCCAGGTGACCCACCTCATGTCCCTGTGCGGCGAGGGCGGCCAGGGGATCCCGAGCCGCTATCCAGCGATCAGCGCGAACGCCAACGCCGTGACGTTCTCCTCCCGCCAGGAGTTCCAGCAGGGCTGCGACCCCAACACGACCGAGGACGTGTGGCTCGCCACGCGCGAACCCGCCAAGCCCCCGACAGTCGTGAAGGTGTCCCAGCCCCCGACCGGCGAGCACGCCAACGGTGACAGCACCCGCTCGTCGGTGAGCGGGGACGCCAAGTTCGTCGCCTTCGAGTCCACGGCGGACAACTTCGGCTGGCCCGACACCAACGGCAGCGCCGACGTGTACGTCCGGGACATGACGTCCGGCTCCTTCACGCTCGCCAGCGCGCAGGGAGAGCAGGCCCTCGGCGGCGAGAACCCCGTCATCAGCGACGACGGCCGCTGGGTCGCGTTCGAGTACCAGCGTCAGATCGGCGGGCTGATTCCCCTGTACCAGACCGAGATCATGCTCCGCGACCTCGAGACGGGGACGCTCACGATCGTGAGCCGCCCCGACGGCACCGCAGAGGGCTACGCGAACGCGAACAGCCGCAACCCCGACGTCACGAGTGACGGAGGGGTAGTGGCCTTCGAGTCCGACGCCACGAACCTCACGAACGACACCGGGGCCACGGGCAGCGGGGTGTTCGTGCGCGAGGTGGCGACGAACCACACCGAGCGCGTCGACAGCGACGACGGAGACGACGGCCTGCTCGGCGACAGCGTCACTCCGGCCATCAGCGGAACGGGCGCCCTCGTCGCCTTCGCCTCCAAGGGCAATTACACGGGGAACGACAACGCAGGCATACAGGATGTGCTCGTGAAGAGTCGTGACACGCGAGCCCTGACCCCGGTGAGCGTGAACGACTCCGGGGAGCTCGGCGACGCCGACTCCGACCTGCCCGACATCAGCGTCGACGGGTCCCAGGTGGCCTTCGCCTCAGGCGCCCAGAACCTCGACTCCGAGGCCGCGAACGCGCGCAAGCAGGTCTACCGCCAGCGTTCCGACGGCGGTACCGGCGACCCCGGCGACGGCGAGTTCTGGGCGGGTGTCTTCCCGACCAGCGGCAAGGCCCCCATGCTGTCGAACTTCGACGCCTCCGACGTGGGCCCAGACGCCACGCCGATCACGGAGTACAAGTGGACGGCCGGTGACGGATCCGTCTACACGAACCAGACCGTCACCCACGTCTACGGGTCAGCAGGCACCTACACGCTGCGCTTCGACTTCAAGACCGCCGGAGGGATGATCGACTTCCGCACCTGGACGCTGTCGGTGACACCCCAGGACCTCCCGCCGGTGGTCTCCCTCGAAAGCGTCTCCAAGGACCTCGTCGACCTCTCCCTCGGGGGCGGTGTCGCCGACCAGACCGTGACCCTCACCGCCAGCGCCGGCGACGACAGCGGCGTCGCCGCCATCGAGTTCGACTACGACGGCAACTACACGGTCGACGACGTCGTCCTCACCGACGGCGACCCCAAGGCGGTCACGAAGGGCGTCACCCACGTCTACGGCGTCGTGGGCAGCTACCGGCCCCACGCCCGGGCACTCGACAACTACGGCCAGCGCTCGATGTGGAGCACCCCGAAGGCCGTGGAGGTCGTCAACGGCCAGCCGTTCCCGGACCCGGACTCCAGCGGGCGCACGATCGAGCACGTCTACCTGCCGAACCCGTCCTCGAACACGGGCGCGATCCTGCCGGACCCGTACGACGTCATCGGCGCCCTCCCCATCGCCGGCCCGGCCATCGTGGGCACCATCAACACGCTCGTGAACACCTTCTCGGGCGGGATCTGGGCCGGGATCTTCACGGCGATCCTCGCCCTCGTCACGGACTCGCCGGCGACGACGTTCTCCAAGCCGCTGGACATGAAGTGGTACACGATCTTCCCCGGGACGCCCTGGGAGAAGAGCCTCCTCACCGGCCAGATGATCGTCCTCGACGTGGACATCGCCGACGGCGAGGTCAGCTTCGTCGCCAACATCTTCAGCGACGAGCAGTCCGTGCACTGCGACCCTGTGGGCGAAGTCGACTTCGACCCGGACAAGCTCTTCGACGACCTCAACCCGTTCGACTCCGTGGAGGTCAACCAGATCTGTGACTCCGCCACCCTCAGGGGCTGGGGGCTCTGCGGGAAGCTGAGCTTCTCGGGCGGCGGCGCCAGCTTCGGGATCTGCGAGTACGACACGACCTGGGACGACGACCAGGCGATCTGGGAGATCATCGGCCCGGACGTGGAGTTCTCCGCCTCGTGGAAGAACCTCCTCGCCCTCGGGTGGCCGGTCGACCAGATAGACCACTATTCCGGCGGGATGCTCGACAACATAGGCAGCGACCTGCAAGTCGACATCAACCCCAACAACTGAAAGGAGGGGAGCCATGCAGACGAAGACGCGAAAGGAACGCACTATGGGCCCCTCCGTGACATCCAGGGCGACAGCCCTCTTGATGGCCACCGCCCTGCTGGCAGCAACGGTGGGCGGGGTGGCGAGTCCCGCCCGCGGCGACATCGGCGTCATGGACGCCAAGATCACCCTCCTCACGGTGCCGAACCGCACCGACTGGGGGAGCCTGGGAATCAACGCGGACGACGACTCCTTCAACCCGCGGGTCGCCGCCGACGGCCGCTTCCTCACGTACGCCTCGGCGGCGGACAACCTGGTGACGGGAGACACGAACGCCGAGCCCGACGTCTTCCTCATGGACCGCATGACGTACCGGGTGGAGCGCGTGAACCTCAACACCGACGCCGGGGGCACCGAGGCGAACTGGACCGGCGGGGGCAGCAGCTACCACGTGTACCACACCTACGTGAGCGACGACGGCCGCTGGGTCATGTGGGACGGCTACGCCAACCTCGCGAACGACGACTACAACGACAACGGTGGGGACGCCTACAACAGCCGTGACGTCTACCTGCACGACCGCTCCCTGGGTGTCACCCGCCTCATCAGCAAGCGCACCGCCGCCAACGTGACCGCCAACGGCGTGCGGGCCTCTTCGTGGCCTTCGATGACCGCCGACGGCCGCTACATCGCCTTCGAGTCCCTCGTCGACTGCGAGTTCGAGATCACGGTCTGCGACGCCGACGGCGCATGGGACGTCTTCGTCTACGACCGCGACGCCGGCACCTACAAGCAGATCACGAAGTTCGGCGCCGGCGGCGCCACGTTCCCGGGCGGGGACTCCATCAAGCCGAAGATCTCCAACAACGGGCGTTTCGTCACGTTCCTCTCCGCCGCCACGAACATCCCGGGCACGATCGACGACAACGGCGACGTCCCCGACGTCTACGTCTACGACCGCATGCTGGACCGCTTCGACCGCATCCGCGTCGCCGGCGCCCACAGCACGTCCATCTGGGACAGCTGGGGGTACCAGCCCTGGATCTCCGACGACGGTCGCTGGATGACGTTCAGCTCCTGGGAGGGCGGCGCCACGCCCGGCGCTGACCCCTCCCGCACCGACACCTACCTCTTCGACCGCAAGACCCGGGTCTACAAGCGCATCTCCGAGAAGGGCGGCGTGGGCCAGAACGCCTCCGTCACCTCCGACCCGTTCATCGGAGCCGACGGCCGTTTCGTCGTCCTCTCCTCCTCCGCGTCGAACCTGCACACGTCGCCCACCGCGTGGGGCGTGAACCACACGTACCTCTACGACCGGGTCGCCGACTCCCTCACCCTCGTCGACGCCAAGGGCGCCACGGTGGGCAACGGCACCAGCGACCAGGGCGTCGTGAGCGCGGACAGCCAGCACGTCGTCGTGGAGTCGGCCGGATCCAACCTCGTCGCCGGAGACACGAACGCCAAACAGGACGTCTTCGTGCGCAAGATGCCGAACCCGATCGTGGCGAGCTTCAAGCTCTCCCCGCCCTCAGGCGTCGGCCCCCTCACGGTCGAGCTCGACGGGTCCTACTCGAAGCCTGACCCGGGCCTCGTCGCCTACATGTGGGACTTCGGGGACGGCACCACAGGCGCCGGCGAGACCGTGAGCCACACGTACCTCGTGCCCGGCACCTACTTCCCCACCCTCACCGTCGTCGACGGAACCGGCCGCAGCGACACGACGCAGTCCGCGTCCGTGCCCGTCTCGGAGTTCACGGCCGGCCACGGCGCCCTCAAGATGGTCACCGTCCACGACCCCGGCTCGGACCTCTGCCCCGAGGAGGACACGGTCATGGTGAGCACCGACGCCACCAACACCAAGGGCGCCAACGACGACAGCGGCCTCCAGGGCATCGACGCCAGCGCCACCGGCGACACGGTCCCCTTCGAGTCCCAGGCCACGGACCTGCTCACCTCCCCCGCCGTCTTCGGCAACGGCGACGTCTACGGCCGTGACGTGAAGGGCCAGAGCACGGCCTTGGTGAGCGGCGACACCGCCGGCAACCCGGTCCAGCCCCGCAGCCGCTACGCCTCGATCTCGGACGACTCCACCCACGTGGCGTTCACGTCCGACTTCGACCTCGACGACCCCAGCATCGACGGCAACAAGGAAGACGTCTTCGCCCGCAACCGGGCCACAGGTGGTCTCGCCCGCATCACGAAGTCCTGGACAGCGGGGGGCCCGAACGGCCGTGTCGAGCCCAACGGGCCCAGCCGCGACCCCGCGATCAGCGCCGACAGCCGCTGGGTCGCCTACGAGTCCGACGCCACCGACCTCGTTGAGCCCGACGCAGGGAAGCCCTCGGACGCGAACGAGCTCACCGACGTCTACGTCACAGACCGCACCACGGGCGAGACGAAGCTCGTGAGCGTCGGCCCCGACGGCGCCCAACTCGACGGCGCCAGCGCCAACCCCACGATCAGCGCGGACGGCCGCTACATCGCCTTCCAGTCCGATGCCGCCGCGATACTGCGCAACTACGGCATCATCGACGCCAACAAGGTCTCCGACGTCCTGCTCAAGGACATGGCCACAGGCGACCTCACGGCGGTGAGCCTGTCGCTCGGTTCCATGAGCACCGGCAACGGGGCCAGCGCGAAGCCGTCCATCAGTGCCGACGGCGGCCGGGTGGCGTTCCAGTCCCGGGCCACGGACCTCGCCGTGGAGAGCACCGGAGGCCAGAGCTGGCGGGTGTACCGCCGCACGGTCCCGCAGTCCCGCACCGAGCTCGTGAGCGCCACCCCGGAGGGTGAACCCCTCGAGCCCAGCACCGACCCCTCCATCGACGGGCCCGGATACCGCATCGCCTTCGCCACGGCGGCGACCCTTCCCGGCGACACGAACGGCTTCACCGACGTCGTGGTGAAGAACATGCGCAGCGGTGCGCTCCGCCTCGTGAGCGTGAACAGCGCGGGCGAGCAGGCGGACAACGCCTCCGGCCTCCCGGCGATCAGCTCGGACGCCACCGCCGTCGCGTTCGCCTCCCTGGCCACGAACCTCGACCGGGAGCGTCCCACGACCCCCGAGACCGTCCAGGTGTACCGGCGTGACTGCAAGTCGGTGCCGCGGGTCCGCATCGCCGGTGAGGGCACCGTCGCCGAGCCCGGGGGGGGCACCGCCACGGTTCGCATCGACCTCACGGAGATCATGTCCACCACGCCGAGCATCTATGCGGGCCGGATCTCGATCACGAACCTCGACTGGCCGGCCTACGGCTCGCCCACCCTAGACCTCCCCGTGGTCTTCGGCGCCGCCCGCCCCCTCACAGAGCACAGCGCCGAGGGCTACGTGTTCTGGCCGCAGGCGAACGGCAAGACCTTCTACGGGCTCAGCTTCAAGGTGAGCGACAACTCCCCGGGCACGGACACGGCGGACTTCACGCTCATCCGCGACTACGAGCCCAAGTACGACTTCGGCGGCACCCTCGTCGCCGGGGACTTCCTCGTACGCCAGGGGGCGTCTTGAACGTGGGGGGGACTCCCCTGGCGTGCCTCGCGCCCCGCGCTTGTTGACCGTGTTGCGACACCGCCGGGCGCGCAGCTCTCCCCCGGGGACCAGACGGGTGGGCGTTGCCATCCTCGCCGCCCTGCTCGTGCTCGGAACCAGCGCCGCATGCAGCAAGGGCGACAAGGCCGCCCGCACCGGCCGCCCCCGCGGCTCCTCGTCGGCGTCCCCGAAGCCGTCGACCGCACCGACCGTCTCCCCGGGCGCATCCCCCACCGAAGCGGGCGCGCCCGGCGCGATCCCGGCGGAGGTGCCGGGCTACAAGATCCAGTCCGCGGGCGAGGAGGCGGCGCCCTCGCTTCCCATCCCGGGCGCCAACGTCACAGCCCGCGCCGTCGTCCCCGAATCCGACCCGGCAACGAAGATCGTGCTCATGGCGATCGACCTGCCCAGTGGCGGCCCGGTCGCAGAGCAGTTCGCCCAGTCCCTCGGCGGCGCCCAGCGCACCACGGTCGCCGGCGAGGAGGTCTCCTACAGCGACGGGGGCGCGAACTCCCTCCTTCTCTGGCAGAAGGCGGACTCCACGTTCGTCATCGTGACAGGCGCCGACCTGGCGGCCCTCACCAGGTTCATGGAGGCCTTCATCCCGGCCTCATGAGGGGCAGGCGCCGTACCGGCGGCGCCCGCACTTGATATGGTCCCGCGGATGAGCCGGCTGTCTGGGAAGCACGTCCTCCTCACCGGCGCCTCGTCGGGCATAGGGGCCGCTCTCGCTCCCCTGCTCGCCCAACGCGGCGCCACCGTGGGTGTCGTCGCCCGTCGCCGCGAGCGCCTCGCCGCCGTCCTCGCCGAGTGCCGCCGGTACTCCCCCGCTTCGCGCATGTGGGCGGCCGACCTCGGGGATCTCGATGCGGCCGAGGCCCTCGCTCTCGAGGCCTGGGACGCCTTCGGTCACGTCGACGTCCTCGTGAACAACGCCGGCATGGGAAAGCGCAAGCACGTCCGGGACCTCACGACCCAGGACCTGGAACGTGTCATGGCCGTGGACTTCTTCGCTCCTGTGCGCATGGGCCAGACCCTGCTGCCCCTCATGCTGGACCGGGACGAGGGTCTCGTCGTGAACGTGTCCAGCACGGGCGGCCGCCTTGGCATCGTGCATGAAGCCGCCTACTGCGCCGCCAAGTTCGCCCTCTGCGGCTGGAGCGAGGCAATGCACATCGACCTCACGTCGATCGGCAGCGGCGTGGGGGTCAAGCTCGTCCTCCCTGGGCCCGTCGCCACCGAGATCTGGGAGACGCCCCCGGGAGAGCTCGACTCCCTCTACACAGGCGAACGCATGCCGGCCGCCGACTGCGCCGCCGGCATCGCCGCCGCCATCGAGGCCGACGGCTTCGAGTTCTACGTGCCCGACATGCGCGAGGTCGTGAAGTACAAGACCGCCGACACCGACGGATTCCTGCGCACGATGGCGGAGATGTCCCGCGCGGGCGGACTCGCTCCGTAGCCCCGTCCCCGGCAAGGTCGTCACCCCCCACCTCGCAGCGCCAAGACGACTCCAATCTGATGTCGTTGACCCGACATACCGGGGAAAGGGCATCACTTTGCCCCCGACCCAGGCCGCCCGGAACGCCAATCTGATGCCGTTGACCCGACATGCCGGGGAAAGGGCATCACTTTGCCCCCGACCCAGGCCGCCCGGAACGCCAATCTGATGCCGTTGACCCGACATACCGGGGAAACGGCATCACTTTGGACTCCGCTAAGAGCCGGGCTCGCCGGCGGGATAGAAGACGGCGCCCACGGTGCCCGGGCCGGTGTGGGCGCCGACGGAGGGGCCGATCTCGTAGCGGACGATCTCCTCGACGAGCCCCAGCGGAGCCAGGTCGGCCTCGAGCTCGGCGACGAGATCGGGGGCGAGGGCGTCGCCGAGACCCACCCGGAGTGCGCGGCCGGGGGCGAAGCCCGCCACGTAGCGGCTCATGGCCTCCACGGCGGCCTCGACGTCGTCGGCGTGAGCGATCTCCCGCATCACACCGCCTTCGAGAGCGAGCACCGGGACCCCGGCCGCGGGCCCGGCGACGACGTCCGGAGCGAGGCGGCCTCCGCGCCGAGCGAGATCGAGCGCCCCGGCCACGAAGACGTTGCCCACCTCCCCCGCCACCCGCTTCGCCGCCCCCGCTGCCTCGGCCGCGTCGCCACCAGCAGCGAGCGCCTCGCCGGCGGCCCACACGCAGCAGGCCACGGCGAAGGCGGCCGTGCCCGTGTCGACCACGTCCACGGGAACGGGTACGCCACGGGACGCCACGTGCACGGCGTTCAACGTCCCCGACACGTTGGAGCCGATGTGGACGGCGAGGATCCGGTCGGCGCCGGCGGCGACCGCTTCCTCGAACACCCCGAGCACGGTCCCAGGTGCGGGAGCGGCGGTCTTGACCATTGCCCCCGCCTCGAGACGTTCGTAGAACTCCCCGGTGGTGATGTCGACGCCCTCCCGGTAGGCGGCGCCGTCGACGACGATCGTGAGGGGCACGACCCGCACGCCGTAGCGCTCCCGCAGCGACAGGGGGAGTTGCGCGTTCGAGTCGGTCACGAGGGCGATCACGCGTGCAACCTACCCCCTTCGCCGCCCCGGCGATCCTCTACCCTCCCCGCATGCGGGAGCACTTCGATCACGACACCTTCCGCGACGTCATAGTTCGCTACTCCGCAGTCCTCGGCGAGCATGCCGAGGAGATCGACCGCCTCAACGTCTTCCCGGTCCCGGACGCCGACACCGGCACGAACATGCACCTCACGGTCCGGGGCGTGGTGTCGGCCCTTGACGGCGTCCCCGCCGACCTCCCGGGGCTCTGTGCGGCCGTGAAGCGGGCTTCCCTGATCGCCGCCACGGGCAATTCCGGCATCATCTTCAGCCAGTGGCTCCACGGGTTCTGCGGCGCCCTCGACGGCCTCGCCGCCGCGGGCCCCGACGACCTCCGCCGCGCGCTGCACCTCGCCGCGGACGCGGCCTACGCCTCCGTCGTGGAGCCCAGGGAAGGCACGATCCTCACCGTCGCTCGGGGCGCCGCGGAGGCCGCCGCCGGGACGTCCTGCCAGGAGGTCCTGTCCTCCGCCGCCGCGGGCGCCCGGGCTGCCCTCGCCCGCACCCCCGACCTCCTGCCCGTGCTGCGCGAGGCGGGCGTCGTGGACTCCGGCGGCAAGGGTCTCGCGATCCTCTTCGACGTCGCCGCCGGCGTCGAAGTCGCCCCCCCGGTCTCCACCGCGCCCGGCCCGGCGGCCGGCCACATGGACTTCTACGAGGTGGTCTTCCTCCTCGACGCGGACGACGTGACCGCCCTCATAGAGCGCTGGCGGACCATCGGGGACTCCATCACCGTGTCGGGCGACGCCGGCACGTGGAGCTGCCACGTCCACACCCATGACGTCGGCGGGGCCGTCGAAGCCGCCCTCGACCTCGGCCGCCCCCGCCGGATCAAGGTCACACCCCTCCCGGGCGAGGGATAGTGGAGCGCCTCAGCCCCTGTCCAGAGCGGCGGCGCCCATGCGCATTCCGACACGGACGCCACAGGAACGGTCGACGAGAACGATCTCCTGGTCGTCCACGCTGAAGACCACCGAAAGGGGCTGACGCTCGGCGAACCAGTCGGCGAGGCGGGCGAGCTGGCGGCCCCGGAGGTTCTCGTCGGGTTCCCGCAGCACAACGGAGAACGGGGTCGGCCCGGCGGGCGACACCCAACCGTGCCGGTCGGCGGCGGGGCTGGCCGGGTCGAACCACTGCGCCCGCTGCGCCACAGCCTCCACCATGATCTCGCCGAACGCCGAGAACAGGCCGGTGACGACGACGCCGTGGTAGGTGGCGTCGCGACGTACGAGGAGGCCCCCGTCGGGCCCTCGACCGAAGCCGACGAGATCCTCGCGCGGGGCCGGGCCGCGGTGTCGCGCCATGTCCACTCCCTGGTGTGCTGCGTTCCGTTGTGCCCTGGCACCAACACCATCGGTCGCGCCGCCCGTGGCGCGACAGAGGCGGGCGCACCTTTGACGCCCGCCCTGCGAACCGCTTCCCGGGCCGGCACAAGGCCCTGTCCGGATGGGTCGTGCGGCCCGGGCGTGCGGACACGGGCCACCTGCCTCCGTCGTAGCACCCCTCTTCGGGTCCTTCGGCCCTGCCTTGACGGACCGCGACCGGCCAGCATCGTGACCGTGACGCCAGCGGAGGAACCAGTGGGCACGGAAGTCGCCGGTCGCCCGGGCGAGCCCGGGGCGGCGGGCGGGGTCGGCACGCGCATCGATCTCGACGACGTGGCGAAGCGCTACCGGGTGGGCGAGGTCACGGTCACAGCCCTCGAGGACGTCAACGTCCACGTGGACGAGACGGCCTTCGTCGTCATCCTGGGGCCCTCGGGTAGCGGCAAGACCACGCTGCTCAACCTCGTGGGCGCCCTCGACGTCCCGAGCGCCGGCCGGGTACGGATCGCGGGGAGGGACGTCACGGAGGCGTCACGGGCGGAGCGCTTCGCTATCCGACGCACGACGGTGAGCTTCGTGTTCCAGAGCTTCAACCTCTTCCCCGGCCTCACCGCCCTGGAGAACGTACAGTTCGGAGCCGACGTCGCCGGCCGCCCCCACGCAACGGAAGTCGCCCGCGACGTCCTCGCCCAGGTCGACCTCAGCACCCGGGTCGACCACTTTCCCCACCAGCTCTCCGGCGGCGAGCAGCAGCGTGTGGCGATCGCCCGCGCCCTGGCGACGGGCAACCCCGTCCTCCTCGCCGACGAGCCCACGGGAGAGCTCGACTTCCGGACCGGCGTGGCGATCCTCGAGCTCCTCCGCGCCCAGGCCGAAGCGGGCAAGACCGTCCTCGTCGTCACCCACAACCGGGAGATCTCCCGCGTCGCCGACCGCGTCATCGAGCTGTCCAGCGGCCATGTCGCGAGCGACGGCCCTCCGACAGCCGGGCGTGCCCGCATCGACGACCTCCGCTGGTAGGGGCCGGTGGCGGGATCCCTCGGACTGTGGCTGCGCTGGTCGCGAAGGGACCTCCGCAAGCGTTGGGTGCTCGTGTCCACGATCGCGTTCATCATCGCCATCGGCACCGGGATGTTCGCCGGCCTGGGCGCCACGGCGACCTGGCGGCGCATGTCCAACGACGCCAGCTACTCCCGTCTCGCCATGCACGACGTGCGCGTCGTTCTCGGTCAGGGCAGCTTCGTGCCTCAGGGCACGCTCTCCCGCGTGGCCGGCCACATCCCCGCCGCCCCGAGCGTCGCTGCCGTCCAGGAGCGGCTCGTCGCCCCCGTCCTCGTGGACGCGTCAGGGAGGGGACGCACCGTGCTCGTCCCAGGTCGGGTGGTGGGAACGGGAAGCGGCGACGTCGACCGCGTCCACGTGGCGCGGGGCACCGGGAACGGCGCCGTCCTCGACTCCAAGTTCGCCGGCCGCTACGACCTCCCCACGCGAGGAACGGTCCGCGTCGCCGGTGGCCGCCGGATTCCCTACGGCGGCCTCGGCTACGGACCGGAGTACTTCGTCGTCACCGACCGTGCGGCGGGGTTCTTCGGGGAGGCGAACTTCGCGGTCATGTTCCTGCCCCTCACAGACGCGCAGGCCGTCGTCGACCGCCCCCGGTCCGTGAACGACCTCGTCGTCCGCCTCGCCCCCGGCACGGACAGCGACGCCGTGCGGGAGGAGTTGGAGGAAGCCCTCTCCAGAGAGCTGCCCGACGCCTCCGCCACCGTCACGACGCGCGCAGACGACCCGGGGCACCGGATCCTGTACGAGGACATCGAGAACGACCAGCAGTTCTGGAACCTCTTCGCCTTCTTGGTCCTCGTCGCCGCCGGCTTCGCCGCCTTCAACCTCGTCAGCCGCATCGTGGAGTCGGAGCGCCGGGAGATCGGCGTCGGGATGGCTCTCGGCGCCCGACCCCTCCTCCTGGCCGTGCGGCCCCTCCTCGTCGGCACCCAGATCGCCCTCCTCGGCGTGCTCGCCGGCGTCGGCGTCGGCCTCCTCGTGGGCGCCGGGATGCGCTCGCTGCTCACTTCCTTCCTCCCCCTGCCCGTGTGGAGGACGCCCTTCCAGGCGGGCATGTACGCCGAGGCGGCGTTGCTCGGCTTCCTCCTCCCGCTCGTGGCGACCGCCCTTCCCGTCTGGCGGGCGGTGCGCGTCGAGCCCGTGCAGGCCATCCGCACGGGCGCCTACGCCCCTGTGCGGGGCCGCGGACGCCTCATCGAGTGGTGGCGGCGCGTGCCGCTACGGGGGCGGCGCACGCTCACGCAGATGCCCTTCCGCAACGTCCTGCGCGCCCCTCGCCGGAGCCTGCTCACGATTCTCGGGGTCGCCGGGGCGATCACCGCCCTCGTGGTCGTCCTCGGCGCCCTCGACAGTTGGCTGGGTTCGGTGGCCGCCGGCGAGGCAGAGCTCGTCCGGATGGCCCCGGGCCGCCTCACCGTGGAGCTCGACCGCTTCTACCCCGAGGGTTCCCACGAGGTGATCTCGATCACGGGCGCACGGGAGTTGCGCGAGGCCGAGCCCGGCCTCCGGGTCGTGGGCCGCCTCGAGGCGGACGGCACTCTCGTGGACGTCGCGACCGAGCTCGTCGACATGAAGGGGGCGATGTGGACGCCCACCCTCCTGGAACCGGCGCCCGGCGACGTCACCCGCGGCATCGTGATCTCGGAGAAGGCCGCCCGCGATCTCGCAGTGCGTCCCGGTGACACGGTGACCCTGATCCATCCCGTCCGCGAAGGCCCGGAGTCGTTCCGTCTCGCCGAGACGCCGGTGACGGTGACGGCCCTGCACCCCAACCCTCTCCGCCCGATCGCCTACATGGACCACAGCCTGGCGGGGATGTTCGGTCTCTCCGGGGAGGTCAACGTGGTCCAGGTGCAGCCCGCCGCCGGGGTGTCCGAGGGAGAAGTGAAGCGAGCCATGTTCCGACGCCGCGGCGTGGCCTCGGTGCAGCCCGTCGCCGTCATGGCCCGCCTCGTGCGCGACCTCGTGGACGACTTCGTGGGCATTCTCAGGCTCCTGCAGATCGCAGTCCTCGCCCTGGCCCTGCTCATCGCCTTCAACTCGGCGAGCATCGGGGTGGACGAACGCGCCCGTGAGGAAGCCACGATGTTCGCCTTCGGCGTCCGCCTCCGCAGCGTCCTCGGGGTCGTCACCGCCGAGAGCGTCCTCCTCGGCCTCGCCGGGACGGCGATCGGCCTGGGGACGGGCTATCTCGTGCTGCGCTGGGCCATGGAGCCGATGATGTCGGAGACGATGCCGGAGTTCGGGATCCGGGCGGCGATCGCCCCGGGCACCTTCGTGGCCACGGTGCTCCTCGGTGTCCTCGCCGTCGCCCTCGCCCCCCTCCTCACCGTCCGCCGCCTGCGACGCATGGACGTCCCCGCCACCCTGCGCGTCCTGGAGTAGGACCTCACAAGGTTCCAGCCACGGACTCGGCATCGCCTGCCCGCGCCCACCGGGCGCGGGATGCGGGGCTAGCCCGAGTTTCCGGGCTCTCTGAGTTCGGGTGGTTGGGCTGTGGGTGAAAG
>CAYJLW010000026.1:0-28358 GCA_964370965.1 uncultured Acidimicrobiia bacterium
CTCCCCCCTCCGGAGCCTCCCGCCGTCCGAGCCGACCACCGTTGTGGCCGGGTGGTGGGGGGGTGAGCGGCCCCCGCCAGCACCCGGAGCACCGCCAGGTGCGGAGCAATCAGTAGAGGTCGGTCGCGTGAGGGCGGGCTCTGCCCGCCCGGATCCACCGTCGGCGGCACACGGTCTAGGTGGGGGGATCTCAAGGGGGGAGCTTGCTCCCCCCTTGAAGCGCCTCGCCGACGGTGTACAACGAGCCGGTGACGAGGACGAGGTCGTCGGGCCCAGCGGCTTCCCGGGCCCGGTCCAGGGCCGCGGCCACGCTCGGAGCGACCGTCGTCTCGACGCCGGCGTCGCGGAAGTGCTTCGCCAGGGCGTTGGGGTCGGCCGCCCGGTCGGTACCGCCAGGCGCGGTCACGAACGCCAGGGAGGCGAGCAGGGCGATCCCCTCGACCATGGCGGCGACGTCCTTGTCGGCGAGGATCCCGCAGACCACGACGAGGCGCTCGTACTCGAACACCTCGTCGAGGGCGTCCACCAGGGTCCTCACCCCGGCGGGGTTGTGGGCCCCGTCGAGGACCACCAGAGGCCGGCGGCGGACCACTTCGAGACGCCCGGGCGACGTCACGCCCCGGAGCCCCGCGGCGAGGACGTCCTCGTCGAGCGCACGACCGAAGAACGCCTCTGCGGCGGCGACCGCGACCGCGCAGTTGACCCCCTCGTGTCTCCCGAGGAGCGGCAGGAAGAGGTCCGGGTAGTGGGCCCCCGGCGTGCGCACCGAAAGGGACACGCCGCCGTGGGCGAGCTCGAGGTCCTCGAGATCGAAGTCCTCGCCCCACTCCCACAACTCGGCGCCGACCTCTCGGCAGCGGCCCGCCACGACAGCCGCCACTTGCCTGTCCGTGACTCCGGACACCACCGTGGCCCCCGGCTTCACGATCCCCGCCTTCTCTCTCGCGATCCCCACCACGTCGGCGCCGAGGTACTCGGTGTGGTCGACGTCGACGTTCGTGATCACAGCCACCCGCCCGTCGACGACGTTCGTGGCGTCCAGGGCGCCGCCGAGGCCCACCTCGATGACGGCGACGTCCACGCCGGCATCAGCGAACGCGCTCAGCGCCAGGATGGTGCCGATCTCGAAGTAGGAGGGGTGCTGGCCCGTGCTGCGCTCCACCTCGGCGAAGTACGCCAGGAGGTAGGCCATCTGATCGGCGAAGCCCCCGGGGGTGATGGGAACGCCCCCGATCTCGATCCGCTCGTAGGGCTCCACGAGGTGCGGGGAGGTGTACAAGCCGGTGCGGAGGCCGTGGCGGCCCAGGATCGCTGCCACGATCCGGGCAACGGTGGTCTTGGCGTTCGTCCCCGTGACGTGGACCGCCGGATAGGCGAGTTGGGGGTCGCCCAAGAGCGTGAGGGCCGCCCGCATGCGTCCGAGGCCGGGCGTGATGCCCAGGTTCGTATGGCTGTCCAGGTAGCTGAGGGCCTCGTCCGGGATCACTGGAGCGACCCTAGGTGGCGTCGCGGGGAACGTGCCAGGAATCCGAGGGAAGAGGCCTCCGTCAGCCGGTCACCGAGGGGTTCGCCGTGACCGCTTCGGCAGCGGTGGCGCCCTGCACGCCGGTTTCCGCGGCGCTGGTCCCGCCGCCGTTGTTGCCGAGGCGGGCCTGGTGCCAGAAGATCGCGTGGTACACGCCGATGGATGTAGGGAGCGTCCAGGACCTTTCTTCGGCGGTCTCGCTGGACACCACCGAGTAGGTGCGGAAACGGCCCTCGTCGGCCACGTAGCGCTGCTCCTGCTGGCAGATGCCGGCGCGGATCTCCAGGCCCAGGCGACCGGTCTGACCGGTGGCCTGAGGGCAGACCTCGGGGGCGTCGGACGTGACGGCCTTCGTGAGCTTGCCCCAGTGCTCGGGGGCCCCGGCGTCGTCCGCGAGCGCCTTGAAGCCCGAGTACACGAAGGCCGACTCGATGGTGTTGGTCTTCGGGGTCGTCTTGTCCGCGGCGAAGCCGAAGCCTGCGTCGGCGTTCTGCGCCGCGCCCAGCTTGTCGGTCGCCTGCGCGATGGCGGTGTCGCCGGGCGCCGTGGCCAGGATCAGGAGCGCCTGGATCGCCAGGCTCGTGAGCGGGAAGTCGACGTCTTTGGTCGCCGCGTCGCCCCAGCCCCCGGGGAGCGTCTTGTAGGCGGGGACACCGGCGGCGTCGGCGGCGAGCGCCTGGCCCTTGACGTAGTCGGCGGTCTTGGCGGCGTCCGCCGGGGAGGAGGCGCCGTCCCAGGAGCGCTGCGCGATGACGGCCCAGATCGTGTCGGCGAGTCCGGTGCCGTACCTGCCCGTGGCGGCGTCGTAGGCGCCCGTGACCTTCGTGCGCAGGTTGCAGCCCGGCACCGCCGTGTCCGGGGACTCGCCCACGGTCCAGAGCACGTAGCCGGCGAATGCGGCGTGGCGCACAGACGTGGGGCAGGAGGCGCCCAGCGTGGCCTTGACGAACTCGATGGCGGTCTTCGCCGAGGAACCGGCGGCGGTGTTCTTGACCTTCTCGACCCACAGCTTGGCGTTGTCTGCGATCCATTCGCTGGGCTTGCTGAAGGCCGGCTGCGCCCGGGAACCCTGGGCGAGGATGAACCAGAGCGTGGACTTGAGGCCCGCGGGCATGGCGCCCTCGGGCTGCACAGGATCGGTCATGGGCGCCGGGATCGTCTTGTCGAACGATCCGTCGGCCGCGATCTTGTCGACGTTGACAGGATCGGGAGCCGTGTAGTGGGGGGCGCCGGGAAGAGGTGTGTAATTCGGGGTGAGCCACCAGCCGAAGTAGGCACCCAGCGCCGGGTCGTAGCAGGCCCAGGCGGGCAGGTCGACGGTCGTGCCCAGGTTGCACTGCGGGCTGAGGTTGAAGTTCGTGGCGTAGATCGTGGCGTCCGGCTTGGCGCCCACGACACCGGGTACAGCCGTGGACCCGGCGACGAGAGCGAGCACCGCGACACCCACCACCGCTTTCCGCAGCCGGCCTCTCGGGCTCCTCATCGGTCGCTCATCCCTCGCGCTCACCTGCGCGGTCTCCGCGTACCCAGGCCCACCCACGACATCCTCCTGTCGTCAGTTCTCCCAACCAGATCCACCTCAGTCGGAACTTCGCCACACCCGTGAGGTGATCCTGCCCAGGATCGGTCGGGGACCATCGTAGCCCGCGAATCTGACAGATGCCGGACCGGCCGGTCCCCCAGGGGGATGCACTAGGAGCGTGGCCAGCCCTGGCTAGGCGACCCGGTTCCGACCCACGCTCCTAGGCCGTGCGTTCGGAGCGGCCGCCGGAGGACTTCGAGGAGCGCTCGCTGCGCTCCACGCGGGGCACCAGCGTGGGGTTGACCTTGTCGAGGACGACCTCGCTGGTGATGACGCACTGGGTGATGTCGCGCCGTGACGGGATCTCGTACATCACGTTCAGGAGCACCTCTTCGAGGATCGCCCGCAGACCCCGGGCGCCCGTGGAACGCCGGATCGCCTGCTCGGCGATCGCGTCAAGGGCGTCCTCGGCGAAGACGAGGTCCACCCCGTCGAACTCGAAGAACTTCTGGTACTGCTTCACGAGGGCGTTCTTGGGCTCCACGAGGATGCGCACGAGCGCGTCCTTGTCGAGGTTGTGCACGGCGCAGATCACAGGCAGGCGACCGATGAACTCCGGGATGAGGCCGAACTTGAGGAGGTCCTCGGGCAGCACCCGGACGAGGATGTCGCCCAGGTCCTTGTCGCCGGCACGACGCACGTCGGCGCCGAAACCGATGCCCTTGCGGCCGATACGGCTCTCGATGATCTTCTCCAAGCCGGCGAAGGCGCCCCCGCAGATGAACAGGATGTTCGTGGTGTCGATCTGGATGAACTCCTGGTGGGGGTGTTTGCGGCCCCCCTGGGGCGGCACGGACGCCGTGGTGCCCTCGAGGATCTTGAGAAGCGCCTGCTGCACGCCCTCTCCGGAGACGTCGCGGGTGATCGAGGGGTTCTCGCTCTTGCGGGCGATCTTGTCCACCTCGTCGATGTAGATGATTCCCGTCTCGGCCTTCTTCACGTCGTAGTCGGCCGCCTGGATGAGCTTGAGGAGGATGTTCTCGACGTCCTCGCCCACGTAGCCCGCCTCCGTGAGGGCGGTGGCATCGGCTATGGCGAAGGGCACGTTGAGCATGCGGGCAAGGGTCTGGGCGAGGAGCGTCTTGCCGCACCCGGTGGGACCCAGGAGCATGATGTTGGACTTCGCCAACTCCACGTCACCCTCGGAGTAGGCCCCGACCTGGACCCGCTTGTAGTGGTTGTAGACCGCCACCGAGAGGGTCTTCTTCGCCTCGTCCTGGCCGATCACGTAGTCGTTCAGGAAGGCGTAGATCTCCTTGGGCTTCGGGAGCTCCTCGAGCTTGAGCTCGGTGGTCTCGGAGAGCTCCTCCTCGATGATCTCGTTGCAGAGCTCGATGCACTCGTCGCAGATGTAGACACCCGGGCCCGCGATGAGCTTCTTGACCTGCTTCTGGGACTTGCCACAGAAGCTGCACTTGAGGAGGTCGCCGCCGTCCCCGAATTTCGCCACTGGTCTACCCCCAGTTCCTTCGGCGGCGGTCGCCTCCTATGAGGCGGCGCGCAGCTCCCTCGAGTGGATGACCTCGTCGATCATCCCGTAGTCCTTCGCTTCGTCTGCCGTCATGATGAAGTCACGGTCGGTGTCCTTGGAGACCTTCTCGAGCGACTGGCCGGTGTGGTTGGCGAGGATCTGGTCGAGGGTTTCGCGCATGCGGATGATCTCGCGGGCCTGGATCTCGATGTCGACCGCCTGACCCTGGGCGCCGCCGTGAGGCTGGTGGATGAGGATGCGGGCGTTCGGCAGGGCAAGGCGCTTCCCCTTCGTGCCTGCGGCGAGCACCACGGCCGCCGCCGAGGCGGCGAGGCCCATGCAGATCGTGGACACGTCCGGCTTGATGTACTGCATCGTGTCGTAGATGGCCATCAGGCCGTCGATCTCGCCCCCGGGGCTGTTGATGTAGATCGAGATGTCCTTCTCGGGGTCCTCTGACTCGAGGAAGAGGAGTTGTGCCATGACGAGGTTCGCCACGGCGGAGTCGATCGGGGTCCCGAGGAAGATGATGCGGTCCTTGAGCAGGCGTGAGTAGATGTCGAACGCGCGCTCGCCGCGGTTCGTCTGCTCGATGACCGTGGGGACCAGATAGCTCTCCATAACACTCCTGGGAACACCCCTCGTGGGGTCACTCCTCGTGGGACTCGGCGTCGCCACCTTCGACTTCGGATGCCTGGTCCGATCCGGGTTCGCCACCAGTGGGTTCGCCCGGACCAGCCGACAACTCGACGACGTTGCCGTCCGGATCGGTGACCTTGACCCGATCGACGAGCTCGGCCAGCGCCTTGGCGCGGACTATACCACCGGCCACAGACCCCACGGACCCGTTCTTCACAAGACGCTTGCGCAGGGCGGCGGGCTCCTCGCCGGAACGGCGGGCGGCCCCCTCGATCTCCTGCTCGACCTCCTCCTCGGTCGCCTCCACCCCGAGGTGCTCAGCCAGGGCGCGCAGCAGGAGCGACCCCTCCACGGCGCTGGTGGCCTCGGCGCGAAGGCGTTCGATGACGGCCTCCTCGGTGTCGCCGGTCGCCTCGAGGTACGCCTCGGCGGTGACCCCCTGCCGGCGGAGGCGGCCCAGGAACTCGTCGCGTCGGTGCGTGAGCTCGTCCTCGACGAGGGTCTCAGGCGCCTTGAGGCCGGTGTGGTCCCGGAGGGCGGTGAGCGCCTTGCCCTGGGCCTGCAGGCGGGCCCCGTAGCGCTTCACGGCCGTGACCCGCCGGCCGATCTCCTCGCGGAGCTCGGCGAGGGTGTCGAACTCCGACGCCTCCTGCGCCCAGTCGTCGTCGGCCTCGGGGAGGACCTTCTCCTTGACCTCCTTGACGAGAACGGAGAACGCCACCTCCTCGCCTGCGCGCTCGGGAGCGCCCTCGGGGATCTCGACGTTGAACTTCAGGATGTCGCCCGCCCGGGCACCGGCGAGCTCGGAGTCGAGCTTGGGCACGAGGGAGTCCGATCCCACCTCGTAGAGGTAGTCGGTGCGCGTGAGGCTCTCGATCTTCTCCGCGTGGACGTGGCCCTCGATGTTGACGAGGCAGTAGTCGCCCTCGTGGGCGGGCCGCGTCACCACATCGAGCTCGGCGAAGCGGTCGCGCAGGGCGTCGACCTCGCGGGACACGTCCTCGTCGGTCGCCTCGGGCGTGGTGTCGAGGGTGACCTCTATGCCCGCCAGGTCGGGGATCTCGATCTCAGGTCGTGTCTCGACCACGGCCTCGATGCGGAACGGTTCGTCGAGGCCGCCGGACACGTCCTCCACACGGGGACGGCCGATCATCTCGATCTCCTCGGCGACCACGGCCTTCGCGAGATACTCGGGGAGGGCGTGGCGGACCGCCTCCTCCTGTATCGCCTCGATGCCGACGTGCTGGCGGAGGACGGGCAGAGGGACCTTGCCCTTGCGGAACCCCGGAATCCGGACCTTCCGGGAGATGTCGCGCCCCGCGTGCTCGAGTTGCCTCTCGAACTCCTCGACGGGCACCTCGACGGTGATGCGGACCTTGTTGTCATCGAGCGGGGAAACGGTTGTCTTCACGTACGGGCGCTCCGATGGGCGTTGCGGCGGGACGCCGCCGGGGAACGCCCGAGTGTAGTTCCGCGCCTCGTCGCCCCCGGGATCGGAGGGCGACATGTGCGTGTACGCTCGGCCTCGCCGGGGTGTGGCGCAGCTTGGTTAGCGTGCCTGCTTTGGGAGCAGGAGGTCGCGGGTTCGAATCCCGCCACCCCGACTGGCGGTGCCGGCGGCGGGCAGATCCCCCCTCGGGGCCGCCGGGCACGTACGTCCGCCGTCGGATGACTCCCCCAAGCCGCCGCCCCGCCCCCCCACCACCACAAAGTGATGCCGAACCCCCGGAATACCGGCACAACAGCATCACCTTGGCGCCGCCCCACCGGACACCCGCAAGGCGAATTCCCGCTTCGAGCCGGTCCTTGCGGGGGCCCGGCTACTGTGTCCCGGTTCGCGGGTGTAGCTCAGTGGTAGAGCCCCAGCCTTCCAAGCTGGTTACGCGGGTTCGATCCCCGTCACCCGCTCCATGGGCGACAAGATCCTCCACGTGTTGGAATCCTCGAACTGGCTGTCGTCGGTGAGCGGCGGCCGGTACACGCCACCCGGCCTCCAGACGGACGGTTTCGTGCACTGCTGCACGGTCGACCAACTCGAATTCGTGGTCACCAACCACTTCGAAGGCGCCGGTGACCTCTGGGCGCTCGAGCTCGACCCGGTCGCGCTGGGCGACGCCCTCCGCTGGGAACCGTCAGAAGGCCCTGGCGCCTTCCCGCACGTCTACGGTCCCGTCCCGCTCTCGGCGGTCGTCGCCGCTGCGCCCGTCCCGCGACCCGAGGCCCGCTTCTCCGTCGAGGCCGTCGGTCGGGTGGTGAACGACGCCCCGGACGCCGTCGACGAGAGCTGGGGAGACGTGGTCTCACGCATCCACCTGGCACCCGCCCTGGCGCCCGGGCTCACCGGCCTGGAGGGGTTCTCGCACGCGCTCGTCGTCTTCCGCTTCCACAAGGCCGGTTTCGACCCCGGGGCGGACCTCGTGCGCCGGCCCCGGAGACTGGCCGACTTCCCCCTGTCGGGGATCTTCGCCCAGCGGGCGAGGTCACGTCCGAACGGCATCGGCATCACAGCCGTACGCGTCCTCGACGTGTCCGGCGGCGTCCTCACAGTCCGAGGCCTCGATGCCGTGGACGGCACGCCCGTCCTCGACGTGAAGCCCTACTTCCCTGTCTTCGACTCCCGCCCCGACGCCACGACACCGGCGTGGGTGGCCCGCCTCATGCAGGGCTACTTCTGAGACGCGACTACGGGGCGCTTCCCGGTCCGGCGGCGTGCGGCCCCTATCCTGCGGCCCGGCGCCCGTAGCTCAGTCCGGACAGAGCAGCGGACTTCTAATCCGCCGGTCGCAGGTTCGAATCCTGCCGGGCGCGCTTCCTAGACCGCACGCCCGGACGCGGCGTCCCAGGCCTCGTTCAGGTTCTTCTGGACGTAGTACGACCAGAAGAAGTTCGCGATCGGGATGAGGGCGAGCACCAGGCCGACCACCGGGGAGATGCGTCCCGCCGACCCCGCCTTGTTCTGCGCCGACAGGATGCGTTCGCCGGTCTTGTAGATGGACACGAACGGGGGCACGATGATGAACCCGCCGAGGAGAATCGCCAACAACGACGTGGTCGGGTTGCCCTCGCCGGTGTACTCGTGCAACTCCTTGTTGACCTTGTAGTACCAGACGAAGGTGTAGATACCCAGCGTGATGATCCCTAGTCCGAGCGGCCCGAACGGGTGCCGCTTCTTCACCGCGATCCCGCCGACGTCGAGGTCCTCCGCCATCACTGCTCCTTCTCGCCGATCCTGCGGGCGCAGGGTAGCGGGGGGCCGGGCCGGAGCAGTGGATGCCGGACACGATGCGATGCCGAGAGCGGTGCCAGGATCACCGCTGCGGCCAACCGACGCCAGGAGGCGCCATGTCGATGCAGCTGCCCCTGATCCGTGTGCGACGCGTGTACGAGGAGGCGGAGGCCGACGACGGCTACCGGGTCCTCGTGGACCGACTCTGGCCCCGCGGGGTCGCCAAGGCGGTGCTCGCCATGGACGAGTGGGCCAAGGACGCCGCGCCGAGCCCGGAGTTGCGACGCTGGTACGGCCACGACCCCGAGCGCTTCCCCGAGTTCGCCCACCGCTACCGGGGGGAGCTCGAGGCGCCGCCGGCGGCCGAGGCGCTGGATCGTCTCGCCGCCCGGGCCAGGGGCGGTCCCGTCACGCTCCTCACCGCGGCCCGCGACGTCGACCGTTCCAGCGCGGCCGTCATCAGGGCTGCGATCCTGGAGAAGACCTGACACGCAGTCAGGCCCCGGGCACCCTGCGACCCCAGGCGGAGTAGGCGATGCCGGCCACGAACTCGAAGTCCGGGTCGGCCAGGAGCACACGGAACGCCTCGAAGGCCCGGGCGTCGATCACGCCGTCTCCGACGAGACGGTCGCGCACCACCTCGAGGGACCCCAGCCAGAAGCGGGCGGTGGCATCGCCACCACGCTGGCGGCGCACCTTCGCGTCCCAGCCCACGTCTGCAAGCCCGAGGCCGGCGACGCTGGCGACGAGACGCCGACCGAAGTAGGGGTCCATGAGCCCCGTGGCACAGATGGACGCGAACGCCCGGCGGGCCGCGGTGTCGAAGGCGCCCGCATCGGGATGGTCGTTGGCACCGACGAAGTATCCGAGGTCGGCGTCCTCGACGAAGAGCCGGCCTCCGGGGGCGAGCGCCGCCACCATACGTTCCAGCGCCCGGCGGGGATCACTCAGGTGCATGAGCAGCGACCGGGCGTGGACGAGGTCGAAGGCGGCCTCCTCGATGTCGTCCGAGACGACGTCGTGGCGGCGAACCTCGACGTCGGGGAGGTCGAGAGCGTCCAGAACCGCGGTCTCGACGTCGGTGGCGACGACGCGGCCCGCGGGTCCCACGACGCCCGCCAGCCAGCGGGCCACCGACCCGCCCCCGGCACCGACTTCCAGGCAACGCCACGCGGGCCCGACACCGAGCTCCGTCATGCGGGCGAACGTGGAGGGGTCGCGTTCGGATTCCAGGGCCGAGAGCCAGTCCTGATCGGCAGTTGCCGAGGGTCCGGCCATGATGTAACCGTGGTCGCTCATCGCACCCCGCAGTGCGCGCTCGTGCTCGTGCGTCGCCCCGAGTGTGCCACCCCGGGATCGACGCCCTTGCCCACAGGTCCGGGAGGCCCTCGTGGACACCGTCGCGGGGCGGGGTGCTCCCGTCCCGGAGCTACCGTTTGATGCGCCCCGGGAGGATGGCGTCGTAGGGCTTGTGTCGAACGCCGGTCTGCACGAAACGCTCCAGGCGGCGGAGGCCCAGGAAGAGCCGCCAGATCTGCTTGTCCTCCCGGTAGTAGGAACGTACCTCGCGGGCGGTCACGGGGTCGACGGCGCGGTCCCATCCGGAACGCAGGACGTCCGTGGCGATGCCCACGGCGGCGTCGACGAGGTCGTCGTGGCCCTCTTTGACGAGGTTGGCCACCATGTCGAGAACGGCGCCCCGGCAGTCGTGGTAGCGATCCAGGACGTCCTGGAGGAAGAAACGGCGCACGACCCAGGCGAGCGAGGCGGGGCAGAGCCGGAGGAAGAGCTCGGGGTCGATCGCCTCCACGCCGTCGCGGCGGATGAGCGGCGTGCCCGTGTCGAGGTAGACGAGGCGCTCGTCGCCGGTGAAGGCGGGCGTGCGGGAGTCGAAGCCTTCGACACACCAGTTCGAGATCTGGCCGTCGAGGCCGAGGCTGGGTCCCCCGGGGGGGAGGTCACGGTTGCGGGCGAACACCCGGGTGATCTCGGCAAGGACGCTCCGCACGAGGACGACGCGGTCCGCGAGCGGCACCGTGGCAAGGACCTTGTTACCGATGGCGGCGCCGTCGAGGCGGGCCTGGAGGAGGTAGAGGACGGGACGCCCCGTGCGCCCGCTCGTCGTGCGCGCCGAGGCCTGGTCCGGGACGGTGAGCCCGGCGGCCCGGAGCTCCACCGCGTAGTCGGCGAGGAGTTCCTCGTAGGCGTCGACCTCTCCCTCGTCGTGGAAGATGGCCATGCGCTTGAGCACCAGGTCCGCCAGGCCGGGAGCGTCGATGGCCACGACGGTGCTCATCTCGCCGTAGCCCACGACCTTCGCCGGGACTTCCCCGGTCTCCGGGTGCGCGGGGTCGAGCGTGGCCTCGAAGCGCTCCAGGGTGGCGATCGCGCCCGCCTCCAGGATCATTCGCGACCCTCGGCCCCGGCGAGGGCGGTGGCCAGGCCCCGGTAGTCCGGCGTGCCGAGGGTGCCGGCGGCCGCGGCGACCGCCTCCACGGCGGCGTCGACCTCGGCGTCCCCGGCCACGAGCGGCAGGAGGTACTGCGTCACCCGCTTGTCGTTGTTGGAGTAGACGGCGAACACGCCGTGGTCGAAGAGCGCCTTGCTCGCCAGCATGCCCAGTTCCGGGGTGGCCCATTCGATGCCGGCCATCATGCCGAGGCGCCGGACGCCCGCGACGTCTTCGTGCCCGGCGGCCACGGCGGTGAGACCGTCCGCGAGGCGGCGCCCGGAGCGTTCCACGCCGGGGAGGAACGCGGGGTCCTCGACGAGGTCGAGGAGGGCGAGGGTGACGACGCAGGCGAGCTCGGCGCCCCCGAAGGTGGAGATGTGCACGAAGGGATCGGGGCGGAAGATGGCATCGTGGGGCTCGCGGTAGCAGGTGGCGGAGATGGGGACGAGACCTCCGGAAAGGCCCTTGCCCAGGACGACGAAGTCCGGGACGATCCCCCAGTGCTCGAGGGCGAACATCCGCCCGGTGCGCCCGAGGCCGGTCTGGACCTCGTCGAGGACGAAGAGCGCCCCCCGGTCGTCGCAGAGCTCGCGCACGCCCCGCATGTAGGCGCCGTCGGGTACGACGATGCCGAGCGTGGCAGGCACCGCCTCCAGGATCACGGCGGCGCAGTCGCCGTCGACGGCGGCGTCGAGGGCGGCGAGGTCGCCGAAGGGCACTTGGGCGAAACCGGGCTGCCGGGGCCCGAAGGGCTCGCGGTACTTCGGGTCGCCCGTCGCCATGGCGAGGCCTGTGTGGCCGTGGTATCCCCCCACGGCGGAGACGACTCCGCCGCGGCCGGTGAGTCCGCGAGACATCTTGAGGGCGGTGTCGATCGCCTCACCTCCCCCGGCGGCGAACACGACCCGGTTCAGGTCCCCCGGCAGGAGGCCGGCGAGGCGCTGGGCGAGCCGGGCCCGGGCCTCGGAGATGAGGTGGTGGTTGCCCACGTCCCAGTAGTCGAGGGCCTCCCGCAGAGTCGCGACGAGCGCAGGGTGGCGGTGGCCCATGTTGAACACGCCGCCGTTGCAGTGGGCGTTGAGGAAACGGCGGCCGTCCACGTCCCAGAAGTAGCAGCCTTCTCGGCGGCCGAGGACGACGTCCATGGCGAAGGCGCGGAAGAAGTCGACCTTGCCCCGCGAGACGTGGTCTGCGAAGGCGGCGACGGCGTCGTCACGACTCGGGAAGTGGACGGGTCCTGTCATGGCGCAATGCTGGCACACGCCGGGCGGGAAGGCTCAGGCGGTCCGCGCCAGGAGGTCGGGCCCGCCCTCGACGAGTGCGCCCACGGGGCAGACGTCCCTGCACTCCAGGCAGTCGTCGCAGAGGTCGGGATCGACGACGAAGACGAGGCGGGGACCGTCGGGGGAATGGATGGCCCATGTGGGACAGGCGAGCTCGCACTTGCCGCACGTCGTGCACGTGTCGACGATGGTCATGCTCATGCTGGTCCCCCGATGAGACAAATCCCTCGGGATTGTCTCACAGAGGAGCCGGGGGGGCAAGGCCGAAGGACCAGAAGGACTAGAGGTCGGCCACGGCGGGGACGACCGCCTCGCCCAGGGCGCGGACGCCCTCGGAGACGTCGAGGCGGACAGCGGAGACGATGGCGTGCTGCACGCCCACCTCGGCGTAGGCACGGAGGTCGTCGAGCATCTTCGGGACGACGTCGGACCCGGGCGAGCCGGGGGGGACGTAGAGCATCGTGCGCTCGATCGCGTCGTAGTCCCGACCCTCGGCCTCGCAGTGGGATCGGAGGACGTCGAACTTGCGTCCCACCTCCTCGGGGCCGATGGCGAAGACGTTGCAGGCGTCCGCGTACCGGGCCACGAGGCGGAGGGTCTTCTTCTCCCCCATGCCCCCGATCAGGATCGCAGGGCGCGGTCGCGCCAGCGCCTGTGGGACGTTCAGGGTCTCGGCGAGACGGTAGTGGGCGCCCTCGAAGGGGCCGTCGTCCCCGCTCCACATCTGGAGCGCGATCCGGACGGCCTCCTCGAGGCGCTCGAAGCGCTCCCCGAGGGGAGGCATCGGGACGCCGAGTCCCTCGTGCTCCCGCTCGAACCACGCCGCTCCGATCCCGAGGACCGCCCGGCCCCCGGAGAGGACGTCGAGGGTGGTCACGTCCTTCGCCAGGAGGCCGGGATGGCGGTAGGTGACCCCGGTGACGAGAGTGCCGAGTCGCACGCGCGACGTCAGGGCGGCCAGGTAGGCGAGGGCCGGGTATGCCGACAGCATGGGCTCCTCGGCCGGGCCCACGGGCGGGATCTGGAAGAAGTGGTCCATCACCCACAGGGAGTCGAAGCCGGACTCGTCCGCCGCCGTCGCCACGTCGGCGAGGCCGGTGGCGATCCCGGCGGGCTCGCCGGGGAAGCCGCAGAGCTGCAGGCCGATCTTCATGGGGTTTCCTTTCCTTCGGGTGCCCTCAGGTACCGGGGATTGGCGATGCGGACCTTGTCGGCGACGGTGCGCCGGACATGGGACACGACGTCGTTGCGGGCCCCGTCGAGCTCCCCGGAGCGGATGCCCGCTGCCAGGGCGGCGTCGAGCTCGCCCAGCGTGGCGTCGTACCCCAGCAGCACCCGCAGGCGCTCGTGCTCGGCGGCGTCCGCAGCGACGCCCTCGTCCAGCTCCCGCTGCACGATCCCGAGGGCGTTCACCGCCACGCGGGTGTGGAACAGCGTACGCCCCGAGACCGCGGGGACGACGTCGCTCTCGAGGAACTCACGGACGGCCTCGACGAGCTCCGCCGCGGTGGGGCGGTCCTGGCTCACGCGATCAGCCCCATGAGGTCGAACTCCATCTCACAGACCCGCCGTCCGAGGGTGGCGAGCTCCACGGAACGCCGGAGGCGGTTCAGGTGCGTGAACGCCTGCACCATGCAGATGACGCCCCACTTCAGGTTCCCCATGACCTCCCAGTACCGCACGAGGTCAGGGGCGACGTCGCCGCCCCCGGCCGCGGCGTACCCGGCGAAGAGGTCCTCGTAGCTCCCGAAGCCCCCGGCGGGCCTGTCGTCCGCGCCGAAGCGCCAGGAGCGCACGCAGAGCCAGCCGAGATCCTCCATGGGGTCGCCGCCGTGGGCGAGCTCCCAGTCGAGCACGCCGCGGACGCCGTCGGCGCCGACCACGAGGTTGCCGTTGCGGAAGTCGCCGTGCACGAGCGTCGTAGGCCCGGCGCCGGGGGCGTGCTCGTCGAGCCAGCGGAGCCCGAGCTCGAAAGCGGGATGCGCTTCTCCGAAGCCGTCCAGGAGGGCCCGGTACTGCGCTATCTGCTCCTTCGCCCCGGTGCAGGGCAGGCCGGCCACGGCGTCGGGGGCGACGGTGTGGATGCGGGCGAGGATCTCTCCACACTGGCGGGCGAGGCGGGAGCGGGCGGCGGCGTACTCGTCGTCACGCAGGATCTTGCGCGGGATGGTCTCCCCCTCGATGCGCTCCATGACGTAGCCGGCACCGAGGCCGTCGGAGTCGTCGAGCTGGAAGCGGACAGCCGGGACGGGCACGTCCGCCCCGGCGGCGGCCGCGAGGAGGGACACCTCGACGGTCATCCCCACACCCTGCGGGCCGCCCTTGGGGTCGCGCCGCAGGACGAGCCCCTCGCCGTCGACGTCGAAGGCCCACGTCTCGCGGGACGCGCCCCCGGACAGGCGCCGAAGGCCTCCGGGACCCCCCAACCCCCGGCGCGCCAGTGCGCCGGCGAGGGCGTCTGCGACGTCGTTCACCCGACGAGGCCCACGGGGCGGCCGTCAACGATCTGGTCGAGGTACTCCGAGAGCCCGTATCCGGTGCGGCCCTCGCAGGACCACTCGGTGAGGCCCTCGGAGATCCGGGTCATGAGCTCGGTGCCGTCGGGCGCAGCGCGGCGGTTGCGGAGCGGGACGAGGGAGAGGACCCTGCCCTCGATCTCGTAGGTCTTCTTCCAGGTCTTGGCCCGCACCCGGATGCTGTCGTGGTAGTCACCCTCGGCGGTCCAGTCCGTGTCGATCTCCACCGTGTCCACCATGGAGTACTCACCCCCGCTGAGGACCATGCCGCCCATGCGCCGGACGCCCTCGCGTGATGCCACGATCGAGACCATGAACCCGAAGTCCGCCCCGAAGTTCGCCGTGAGCCAGCGGTAGAACCAGGGCGCCTGCCAGAACCGGGGACCCCAGGAGTGGTCGCGGAGGCCGAAGCCGTCGACCGCCCACTCGTCGTCGCCCACGCGGATCGTGCCCTTGGCGGCCACATGTTGTTCGTAGTGCGCGCGGGCGAAGGCCTGCGCCGGGTTCTCGGCCAACGGCTTGTCGTCGTCACCCACGAGCTCCCCACCGAACATGGGGGAGACGCCCGCGTAGCGGAGCTCGACGGCGGCGTCGACCCAGGGGTTCTCCTTGAAGCCCTTGCGGGGGTCTGCCATGTCGAGCGGGTTGTCCAAGAGGACGACCTTGCCCTCGTAGCCCACCCGGAGATCCTCGAAGGGGACGTGGCACTCGAAACGCATCCCGCCGGCGTCGAAGGCGCCGTTGCCGGAGATCTCCGGGCGCCCGAACATGAACCCGACGCTGCCGTCGGGCAGGTACAGGCACGTCGTCACCTCGGCGTAGCCTTCGTTCGGACGGTTCCCGACCCGGAAGAACCCCCCGGTGCGCACAGCCGGGTCGTAGACGTTGAAGTACATGCTCTCGTTGAAGTTCTCCGCCGCCTCGACGGCGTGCGTGTACTCGTCCTCGGGATCGAGCCGGATCCGCGCCATGGGGCCCCCTCGTGTCAGGCCGTGAGGCTATCGCCCGGGGTGGCGGAGCGCGTGGGGGGCGCTGCGCTCGGCCGTGGCGGCGAGCTCGAAGACCGCCTCCCACCCCTCTGGGCGCCAGCCCATCTCCTCGAAGCTGCGCAGCGCCTCGGCGACCGCGTCGACCGCCTCGGGCTCGCCCAGAGCCTCGAGGGCACGGCCACGGGCAAGGCGGGCGACCGCCTGGTCGAAGCGGGCGTCGGTGGCGTCCACGGCGACGACGGCCTCGTCGAGGGCGGCCTCGGCCTCGGCCGTGCGCCCGAGTTGGGCGAGGGCGAAGCCCCGGGCCAGGGACAGCAGCATGCGGTTGAAGTACGTGTCGACGAAGCCCGGTCCGGCCGGCTCCAGGAGGGCGACGTCGAGGACGTCGTGTGGCCGACCGTCGACGGCCGCCGCCAGGGCCCGCACGGCACGGGCGAACGCCCACTCGCCGTCCTCGGCGCCGTGTTCGTCGGCGAGATCCAGCGCCGCGGCGGCGGCTTCGACGTCACCGAGCTCCAGATGCGCCAGCGCGAGTGTCGTGAGCTCTTCCATGTACACGACGGGGACGTGGCCACCGAGGTGTTCCTGGAGCGCGGGGAGCGTCGCCCGGATGCGGTCGATGCTCCCCAGGTGCGCGGCGAGCATCACGGGCACGACGTAGGCCATGTCGCGCATCCGGAGGTCCTGCATCCCCTCACGCAGGACCCAGACGTCGTCCTCCAGAGCCAGGGCCTCGCTGATGCGCCCCACGACCACGAGGCTGCGGCTCAGCGACAGCACGGCCTGGAACTCGCCCCAGTGGTCACCGAGGCCACGGAAGACGCTGCGGGCCTCGGCGGCCATCTCCACGGCGTCCGCGGCCCGCCCGCTCCAGAGGCGCAGACCGGAGAGGAGCACGAGCATCATGCCCAGCGCCCAGCGGTCGCCGTCGCGGGCGTCCTCGATGACCGGGGCAGCAAGCTCCTCGGCCTCGGGCATCCGGCCCTGACGGAAGCGGATGAAGGCGAGCAGCCCCCGCGCCCAGGCGACCCCGCTCCAGTCCCCGACGTCCGCGAACGTGTCCAGGGAGCGGGCGAGGTGCCCCTCGGCCGTCACGAGGTCGTTGTGGAGGAACGCGCGCCAAGCGAGGTTCTGGCGGGCCCACGCCTCGCCGCGCCTGTCCTCGAGCTCGCGGAACACCACCAGGGCGCGGGCGATCGACTCGTCGGCAGCGTCGAGGTCGCCGGTGAAGAGCAGGGACATGCCCCTCACACGCAGGGCGTTGGCGGCGCCCTGGCGGTCGCCGACCTCCTCGGCGATCGCCACAGCGCGGTCGAGGGTCGTGATCGACGCCGCCATGTCACCCTCCTTCTGCTCGACCTCTCCCAGGACGGTCAGGGCGCGCCCCAGCGACGTGCGGTCGCACATCCGCTCCGCCATGTCCGTCACCACGTGGGCGTCGGAGCGGGCGCTGTCGAGCTCCCGGAGGGCACAGTACGTGCGGGCCCGCTCCAGGTGGAACCGGCAGGCAAGGTCCTCTTCATCCTCCCCCACGAGGCTGAGGGCATGGTTCAGGAGGTGCTCCGCGGTGCGGCCCGCCCCCTGCTGCTCCGCCCGCGCCGCCGCCCGGTCCAGCTCGGTGAGCGCCTGTTCGCGGATCTCGTCGGGCACACCCGGGATCGGCCCCATCTCGGCCACGATGCGAGCGGCGACGGCGTCGTGGTGGGCGATCTGCTCGAGCTCCTCCTCGGCCCGCCCGAGCTCCTCGGAGCGCTCCGACAGCCAGGACGCGAGACGGGCGTGGCGTCGGGCACGCTCGGTCTTGGTGAGCATGCCGTAGGCGACCTCCCGAACGAGATCGGACTTGAACTGCCAGCGCGTCCCGTCGAGCACCAACAAGTCCTTGTCGGCGAGCTGCTCGAGCACGGCCGGGTCGCCGCCGCGTGAGCGGGCAAGGGCGACGAGCGTGTCCAGGGACCCGGTGCGCCCCACGACGGCAGCGTCCTCGATCAGGGCCCGCTCGCCGGCGTCAAGGGCGTCGAGGCGGGCTGCGACGATGCCGTGAAGCGTGGCAGGCAGGCTGGCGACCCCTCCCTCACGGGCGTCCCCGCCGGGAATGCCGGCGAGGACACCGGCCTCGCCGAGGAGGGACACGAGCTCCTCCACGAAGAACGGGTTGCCGCCGCTGCGCTCGACCAGGAGGGCCCGGATGTCCTCCGGGGGCGGGCCGCCGAGGAGGTGACCCACGAGCCGGCCGGTCTCCTCGGGCACGAGAGGGTCGAGGGTGAGGACGAGGAGGTTGTGGCGCCCCGGGGGCGGGGTCCAGCGTTCCTGCAGCTCGGGGCGGGCGGTGGCGACGAGGACGACGGGCAGCCCCCGGAGCCGGTCGAAGAGCCGGTCGAGGAGGCCCAGGACGACGGCATCGGCCCAGTGCAGGTCGGTGAGAACGATGAGGACGGGACGGCTCTGGGCGAGCGCCTCCACCATCACCCGCACGGAACGCAGCGCCTCGTCCTGGGCGCGAGCGGGATCGAGGTCGCCGAGAACCGTGGAGTAGCCGAGGAGGTAGAGGAAGCCGTCGATGCGCCGGCCCACCTCGGAAGAATCCGGGTCGAGGCCGAGCGCCGTGGCCACGGCCCGCCGGCACTTGTCGAGGGCCTCCTCCGAGGGGTCTTCGGGATCGAGGTCGAAGAGCCCCTGGAGGGCCTCCGCCACGGGCCACCACACGTTCGCCTCTCCGTAGGGCAGGCAGCGGCCCTCGAGGACGACCGCGCCGTGCTCGGCGCAGGCGAGCGTCTTCAACTCCTCGGCGAGGCGGCTCTTGCCCACACCGGCCTCGCCGAGGAGGAGGACGAGCTGCCCCCGGGAGTGGGTCACCGCGGCGTCGACGGCCGCCCGCAACATGGCCAGCTCGGCCTCCCGGCCCACGAGCGGCGCCCGGATTCCCCGGGGCCGGCGCCCCGGCAGGGACGTCGACTCCAGTGCCGCCCACGCCAGGACCGGAGCCTCCTTGCCCTTGGCGGCAAAGGGCCCCACGGGCTCGTAGCGGAACACGTCTCGGGTGGCGGCGTGCGTGGCGGGGCCCACGAGCACCTGCCCGGGGGCGGCGGCGCTCTGGAGGCGGCTGGCCGTGTTCACGACGTCACCCATCGCCGTGTAGTCGTCCCCCGCCCGGATGGCGCCCACGAGCACCTCGCCCGTGTTCACGCCCACGCGCATACGGACGTCGACGCCGATCTCGCCCGCCTTTGCGGCGAGCGTGTGCTGCATCGCCAGCGCCGCCCGCACCGCCCGCTCGGCATCGTCCTCGTGGGCCGTGGGGGCACCGAAGAGGGCCACGATGGCGTCGCCCACGATCTTGTCCACACGACCGCCGAAGCGCGTGACGTCCGCCGCGAGGTGCTCGAAGCAGCGGTCGACGAGGTTCTTCACGGCTTCGGGGTCCCTGGCCTCGCTGAGAGCCGTGAACCCCACGAGGTCGCCGAAGACGACGGTGACCACGCGGCGTTCGTCGGCCGGGGCGTGCAGGGCGTGGCCGCAGGCGGGGCAGAAGCGGGCGGCGACGGACACCTCCGCCCCGCAGGAAGTGCAGCGGATCACGACGCCCTCGCCCTTCGGACGCGTGGGGCCCGGGCGCGGAGCCCGGCCACGAGGAGGTCGAGGCCGAACTCGAACTCGTGGTCGGGTGTGAGTCTCCGGGCCTCGGGCAGCGCCTCCATGACGTGGGGGAACTCGGCACCCACCTCGCCCGGATCCGGGAAGCCGAAGGCGGGTTCCTCGCCGGCGAGGATGCGGCATTCCCTGAGTGCGAAGCCGAGCACGTAGCCCACGACGGCACCGAAGGCGAGCAGGGCGTCGCGGCGACTGAAGCCCGCCCGACGCAGGAGGGCGAGGCCGCCCTCGACCGGCCGCAGCGCCCCGGGACCCTTCATCGGGACGGCAGCCACGAGGGCGAAGGCACGTGGGTGGGCCTGCGCGACCCCGCGCAGCGCACGGGCAAGAAAGCGGATCCGGTCGGCCCAGTCGTCGAGGTCGGTGGGCGGCTCCGGGATCTCCGCGATGATGCGCTCCACGATGCCGTCGACGATCGCCGCCTTGTTGGGCACATGGTTGTAGAGCGACATCGCCTCGACGCCGAGGGCGGCCCCGAGGCGGCGCATGCTGAGCGCCTCGATGCCGTCGCCGTCGACGAGCGTGACGGCGGCGTCGAAGATCCGCTCCTTGCTGAGGGGCGCCCGGGCCCCCCTGGTACGCGGGTTGCGTGTAGTGACGGCCACGGACCCAGCCTACACCACCAGGCTTACGCTGTATGTCAGCGGTTCGTCGGGTCCGAAGTCCCGAGATCGCTCCCCCAAGGAACGGCTCCAGGAGCCCCGCCGGCGCGCCGAGGACTCCAGGAGACGGCCAGGCAGGTCCGCCACTAGAGTGGCCGGCAAGGGCGTTCGCCGGCCGGGATCCCACCACCATCAGCCCGACCGGCGTGCAGGAGTAGGGGCCATGCAGGCAAACGAACGGCCGGCGACGGCGCCGTCCGAGCTCACGCTCTACCGGTGGGCGGCGCTGTCGGCCGCGACAGTCGTTTGCCTCTTCGCTCTCGTCGCCCTCGTCGCCGTGACCGTCGCTCTCTGGTTGCTCGCGACCGGTCCACACCCCGCCGGGGCCGGCCAGCTCACCGAGCTCGGCGCCGCCCTCGCCCTCCTCGTGGCGGCATCGGGCGGCTTCCTCGTCTCCTGCTTCGTCCTCCTGGGCCTCGCCCGCGTCTGGACGATGCGCTCGGTGCGGGCCGCTCACCGGGCCGTCGAACCGGAGGGAGCCGGGAGCCCCGCGCTCGTCCCCGTGCGGACCTGAGCCCCTCCGGGACACGGGACACCGAGCCGGACCCGTCCGGGCCGCTGGTAAGCTGGCCGCTCCCTGGTGGCTGTAGCTCAGCTTGGTTAGAGCGCCTGGTTGTGGTCCAGGAGGCCGGGGGTTCAAGTCCCCTCAGCCACCCTCAGCCCCGATCCTCGCCGACCCCAGAGACCGACGTAGGGCACCGTTCCGGCGCCCGGCCCGCGTCGCACGCCCCCAGCGGCTAGGGTGTGAATGCCCGTGGCGTGCTGTCGCGCCGCGGCCGGACGGTCCGTCTCGTGTGTTGATGGATACGTTTGAGGATCGGAAGCACACGAGAAACGGAATGAGCCTCATGGCCGGTACGAAGATCTACGTCGGGAACCTTTCGTTCGACACGGGCGAAGACACGCTCCGGACGCACTTCGAAGGCGCGGGGACAGTCGTCTCCGTCGCAGTTATCACAGACAGGGACACCGGCCGCTCGCGCGGGTTCGGCTTCGTCGAGATGTCCTCGGACGAGGAGGCCCGCGAGGCCATCTCCAAGCTCGACGGATCCAGCCTCGACGGTCGCCAGATCCGCGTGAACCCCGCCGAAGACAAGCCCCGCCGGGGCCCCGGTGGCGGTGGCGGTGGCGCTGGCGGCTACCGCGGCGGCGGTGGCGGTGGCGGCGGCTACCGCGGCGGCGGCGGCGGCGGCGGTCGCGGTGGCGGCGGTGGCGGCGGTCGCCGCTGGTGACCCCTTCCCCCCCGCGGGGGAAGACCACAGGCGGGCGGTAGACGCCCAGTTCGGCCGGACCGCCGGTCTCTACGCACTGAGTGAGCACAAGGGCGGGCGCGACCTGGATCTCATGGTCGCGTTCGCCCGGCTCACAGGCGCAGAACGCGTGCTCGACGTGGCGACGGGTGCCGGGCACGTCGCGGCGCTCTTCGCTCCCCTCGCCCGCGAGGTCGTGGCCACCGACCTCACCGCCGCCATGCTCGCCCAGGCCAAGGCGCTGATGGAGGCGGCTGGGCGAGCGAACGTCCGTCTCCAGATAGCGGACGCTCAGGCTCTGCACCTTCCAGACGCGTCCTTCGACGTCGTCACCTGCCGTATCGCCCCCCACCACTTCACGGACGTCGATGCAGCGACCCGCGAGGTGGCCCGGGTACTGCGCCCCGGGGGCCGCTACGTCATGGAGGACTCCCTCGCCCCGGACGACCTCGCGTGCGCTGCGTTCCTCCACGAGGCCGAGGTCGCCCGCGACCCGACGCATGTGCGCTCCCTCACGCTTGAAGAGTGGTGCGCTGTGATCCGCCGGGCCGGCCTCCGCATGGAGGCGCTCCAAGTCGAGCGAAAGCGTCGCCACTTCGGCGCCTGGCTGGAGCGGGGTGGAGTGGCCGGCGCGGCGGCGACCAGGATCGAGGGGCTGTTCGTCGAGGCGCCGCCCAGAGTCCGGGCCGAGTTCGAGATCGAGATGCAGGACGCCCGTGTCACCTTCTACTCGGACGACAAGGTCGTCCTCGCCGCCCGGCGCTGAGCACCGCGCCAGGCGCCGGGCGGCCACCGGCTACGATCTCCCTCTCCGGGCCGCTAGCTCAATCTGGCAGAGCAGGGGCCTCTTAAGCCCAAGGTTGGAGGTTCGAGTCCTCCGCGGCCCACCCGGACACACAAGGCGCGCGAGAGTGGCGGAATTGGCATACGCGCCGGCCTTAGGAGCCGGTGCCTTCGGGCATGGGGGTTCGAATCCCCCCTCTCGCACCGGCAGAGCGGCCAGTCGCCACGTGGCCAGGGAATCCCGCCCGAGGCTCCGGATCGACTCGTCACTCCCCCGACGCCGCGGCCCGCGCCGTCTCGGCGGGGTGCGCCGCTCCGAACACCGCCCGGGTGAGCTCCCCCGCCCCCACGGGCCTGCCGAAGAACCATCCCTGGCCGAGCTCGCATCCGGCACCCGCCAGGTAGCGCCGCTGGGCCTCCGTCTCGATGCCCTCGGCGACCACCTTGATCCCCTTGTGACGCCCGAGGGCGATCACCATGTTGGTGAGGAAACGGGAGTCACCGTCCTCGGGGAGACCGTCGATGAACGCCCGGTCGAGCTTCACCACGTCGATGGGGAGGTCCGCGAGGCAGGCGAGGGACGAGTAGCCCGTGCCGAAGTCGTCCAGGGAGACCCGCACGCCCAGGCTCCGCAGCCGCCCGAGGAGCCCCACGGCGGCGTTCCTGTTCTCCATGACCGAGGTCTCCGTGAGCTCCAACTCCACGAGGGAGGGGCTCACGCCCGTGGCCGACAGGGCACCCTCGATCTCCTCGTAGAAGTCCGGACGGGTCACCTGGGCCCGAGACACGTTCACAGACACACTGATGGGCCGCTGCCCCCTCGTGGCCGCGAGAGCCTCCCAGCGGGCCGCCTGGGTGAGCGCCTCCTCGATGACCCAGGAGCCCAGCTCGTGGATGAGGCCGGCCTCCTCGGCGACGGGTATGAACTCGCCGGGGGAGACGGGCCCCAGCTCCGGATGGGTCCAGCGCAGGAGCGCCTCGCACCCGTACGGTTCGCCGCTGCGGATGTCCACCTTGGGCTGGTAGACGACAAAGAGCTGCCCGCCGGGGACGGCACTGCGCAGGTCCGCCTCCAGACGGGCGACGTGGGCGGCGGCGCGCAGCGTCTCCTCGCTGTAAGCCTCCACCGCGGGCATGCCCCGGCGGCGGGCCTGGGCGAGGGCCGCGTCGGCGTGCTTGAGCATGTCCCCCACGGTCTCGCGATCGGCGGGGACGCCGACGTCGTAGCCGGCCCGGAATCCGATCACGAGTCGCTCGCCCTCGACGACGAGGGGCGCTGCGAAAGCGTCGAAGACGTCCTCGAGAACGAGGTGGACGGTCTCCCTCGCGCTCTCCGAGGGCGCCGATGGCACGAGAAGCAGGAACCTGTCGCCCTCGGCCCGGGCGACGACGCTCCCGGGGACGCCGCTGGTCACGTCCTCGAGGCGTTCGGCGGCGGCACGGAGGACGTCGTCCCCGAACGCGTGCCCCGCCATCTCGTTCACGGTCTTGAAGCGGGCGACGTCGAGCAGGGCCACGGCGACACGGGGAGCGCTCGCGGCGGGGAGTGTGGCAGCGGCCTCGGAGCGGGCGTCGAGAGCCCCCCCGGCGTGGCCGCCCGCCGCAACCCCCCGGAGCAGGACGCGCTCGAACTCCCTGCGGTTCGGGAGTCCGGTGACGACGTCGGTGCGGCGCTCCCGGTCGATCGCGGCGCGTACGTCTTGCACCTCCTCGTGGAGTCGCTTCCGTCTCCGCACGAGGACGAAGTCGACGAGCACGACCATGAGCACGCCGGCGTACTCGAAGACCGTGAGGCCCGGGTAGGCGTCGACGCTCACGAGGACGTCGTTGAGCCCGGACACCGTGTAGAACCCCAACGCGAGCAGGAGCACCCCCGACTCCAGGCGCCCGAGACGGCTCTGCGCCCGGATCACGCTCCGGAACAGCGTGACGAGCACGGCGGCGATGAGCGGGAAGTAGGCATAGAAGAGAGGCCCCGGCTGGGGTGACACCCAGACGTGACCGAAGGGGCTGTGCACGAGGCGGACGTCCTCGGAGACCACGGAGCCCGGAAGGGCGACGGCGCACACCGCCAGGGTCACGGCCGTCACGCAGCCCGCCACACGGAAGACGCGGGCGGACGTGTCACCCGTCAGATTCGTCACACACACCAGCACGAAGGCGGCGATGAGGAACCCGGCGGAGATGTTGACGCGGGCGCCCACGACGGCGCCGTGCAGGTCGGGGGCGCGGTACTGGTAGTACTGGCCGCCCAGGTACATGAGCGAGCTCAGCGACCAGCCGGCGAAGACGAGGTAGAGCTTCTCACCCGGACGGCTCAGCCAGACCACGACCGCCTGCACGCACAGGTAGACCGCGACCCCGGCCAGGACGAGGAGAACGGCCGGGATGACGGGGTTGGATAGGTTCGCGGGGACAGTCGGTTCCATTTTTGGCGGACCCGTAGACGGGTGGTGGCTCTCCCATCGCCCGGCGAGACACGGGCATTAGCCACCAGCGCTCAACAGGATAGGCCGCTTCTGCGGGCCCCGTTGACACAAGAGGCAGTGGGGCTCGGCCCGACTCCGCTCAGATGACGGTCGGGATTCCACCGGGGGCGTCGTCGGGCACACTCGCCAGGAACCCTCTCCGCCCCGCGCGGTCGGCCCCCCGGCCCGCGGAACCGGCGGCTCGCTCACGCAGGTCGATCGTCTCGGGCACGGGCACCTCGGCGGCGAGGGCCCTTCCGCACGCCTCCGCCGCGAGATCGATCTGCTCAGGCGTGTGCTCGGCCATCATCTGGAACCGGAGCCGGGCGGTGCCCAGCTTCACGGCCGGGAACTCCACGAGGTTCGCCGACACGCCCTCACGGAGGAGCTCGACGGCGGCCCGGGCGCCCGTCTCGACATCTGGCGCCGGCACGGGGACGATGGGGCTCGGCACGCCCATCGGCGCGAGACCGCGGGCGTTGAGCCCCGCCCGGAACCTCAGGATGTTGCGCATGAGTCCCGCCCGGCGCTGGTCTCCCTCTTCGGAGCGCACGATGCGAAGGGACTCGGCGACGACGGCGAGGGCCACAGGGGAGATGGCGTTGGAGAAGAGGTACGGGCTCGCCATGAGGCGGACGTGGTTGGCGACTTCGGCGGAGTTCGTGGCGAGGTAGCCCCCGATGAAGCCGAAGACCTTCGAGAAGCTCCCGCACACGAGGTCGATCCGGCCCCGCATCCCCTGGGCACCGATCTGACCGGTGCCGCCGGGACCCATGCAGCCCATGTCGTGGGCAGCGTCGACGAGGAGAGTCGCCTGGTGTTCCCGGCACAGCCCCTGGAGTTGGCGGAGATCGGCGAAGTCCGAGTCGAGGGAGAAGAGGCTCTCGGTGACCACGAGGATGGCGCCTTCTGTGTCCTCGGCCCGGATCCGCCGCAGCGTGGCCGCAACGACGTCCAGGTCGTTGTGGGGGAAGGGATGCAGGTTCCCGGTCACCACCTGCATTCCGGTTTGCAGGCTGGCGTGGCTGAGCCGGTCGAAGACGACGTGGTCGTAGGGGCGCACCAGAGCCTGGATCGTCCCGAAGCCCGCCGCCCAACCGGTGGGGAAGAGCACGACGTGTTCCATGCCCACGAGCTCGGCGAGGAGGCCGCACGTGCTCTCGGTGAGCGGCCCCAGCCCCTGCCAGAAGGGCGCCCCGGCGCTGTGAGGACCGAAGCGGCGCACGGCGTCGACGGCGGCCTCGACGATGCGGGGATGCCGGGAGAGGTTGAGGTAGTCCTGGAATCCGAATGTCGCCCGCGAGACGCCGTCGTCGAAGACGCCGTCCGGGCCCACACCGCCCAAGTTCGTACGCTCGTAGGGGTACACGGCGAGAGCCTTGCGGGCGTCGATCCAGTCGCGGAAAGGACGGACCCGCCCGAGCAGGTCCGGGCCCGCGGGTGCGACAAACGTCCCGGCGTTGTCCGCGAAGATGTCGGGGACGGTTTCGTAGGTACCCATTGTCGGCCTCCCAGCCTCGGCCTCGCACGATACTGTCCGTGCCCCCATGGTCCGCGGCACACCGCCGTTGCGCACTCCCCCGCGCGGCCAGTTCTCCCTTACCCCGTTACCCCGGGGAGGCACGCCGTTCTGGGGAGCCCACGCACGAGATACCGTGCGTGGGCTCCCCAGAGGGCGGTGGCCGGCAGGGTCCGGTCAGCCGGCGGGGACGGGCACCGGCGCCGGCCGGGTGCGCGGCGGGTCGCGCCGGAGGCGGAAGGCGAAGGCGTTGAGGCGCCGCTCGTCGATCGGGGACCCGTCGTTGTAGACGAACAGGATCGGGATCTCGCGACGGTGACGCAGGATGCTCTCGCTCACCAGAGCGGGCCCGCAGCCCCAAGGGCTCGGGACCACGACACCGTCGCACATCGCCTCCTCCCAGTGGTGCACGACGCTGCCGATGGTGACGGGGGCCTCCCCCTGCGGGTAGCGGTCGAGAAACTTGCGCGATGCGGCGACGATCGCCGGGACGTCTCCGGGGGGGAGCCAGGGATGCTCGTCGCGCAGGCGGGAGTAGAAGCGCCTCCGGAGACCGCCCACGGCCGCGGAGGTCAACCGCTGGCGCAGCCCCCGCTTCGGGTAGCGCACGAGCTCGCGCATCTGTTCCTGGGCGACGTAGTCGAGGAAGGTCATCGCCGGCTCCACGGCGACGAGGAGCCCCCGTTCGTTGAGGCGCCGCACGAGGTTGTCGTTGGCGAACTCGTCCACACGGACGTAGAAGTCCCCGCTGAGCAGGACGGTGCGGTACTCGCTGCGGTCGCCCCCGGCGGCGAGGGCGCCGAGCCCGGCCCCGGCCTCGGCCACGATCTCGACGAGGTCGCCGGTGACGCGCCCGGCGTCCTTGATGCCGGCGAGGGCCCCGCGGCGCCCGGGCCGGGCGGCGACAGCCTCGACCTCGGCGCAAGCGCTGGCGTACACGGCGTCGGCCGCCTCGGGCGTGGGCGCCAGCGGCCGGTAGTAGGAGACGAGCTGGTAGAGCACGTCCCAGGCCACGAGGCCGCCGGAGAGGCGCGCCATGTACCCCGCCCCGAGCGACGGTTCGGGCTGCATGTCCCGGAGGCGCACGGAGTCCGCCCGGCCCATCCGGGCGACGGAGATCTGGTCCTTGATCGAGAACATGCAGTTGCGGCAGGCGCCCTCGCCCGTGGCCTGCACCAGGACGATGGGTTCGCCCGCCGGCCTCGCCTCGATCTCACGTCGGAACGCCCCCCAGAGGAGCTGGTAGGGGATGCACTCCTTGCCGGAGCAGTCCTTGCGCCCCAGAGCCAGGACGGACGCGTCCGACGGCCCCGACGGGACGGCGTTGACGCCGAACGCCTGGTACGCGGCAGCCATGATCGCCGAGGGCCGGTCGCCCATCGTGATGATGACGTGGCGGGCCCCGGTCTCCGTCTCCATGGGGGGGTTGGGGAGGGGCTCGAGCCAGGCGAGGCGCTCGGCGGGCGTGGGCGAGGGCCGGCGGTCGTGGCGTCGGATCGTGTGCAGGAAGGCCTGCACCCGTGTGGCGTACCCGGCGGAGCCGCCGTGGCCGTCGCTCTCCAGAGTCGTGTGGGGGTAGTCCTCCATGAGGGCGGCGAAGATCTGCTCGTTGAAGGACGCCGGCCCGCAGCCGAAGGACGACAGGAGCACCGGGTAGGTGTCGCCTCGTTCCCGCGCTGCGACGGCGACACGCAGAGAGCGCCTCGGGTCCGACCACACCATGCGCGGGACCTCGTGCGTGTCGCTCGGAATGGGGAAGCAGTCCATCGGGAGGGCGAGGACGCCGTTCTCCCGCAGCAGGCGGGGGATGCCGGCGTTCACGACGGGGTCGTGAATCACGTGCAGGGGCCCGCAGAGGGCGACCACGGGGATCCCCTCGGCGCGCCCGTACGCCAGGGTGCGCTCACCGACGGCGTTCAGGTCGCGCTGGTGGGCGCGCTGCGCCTCGGCGGCCTGACGCATCGCCTCTGCCACCCGCATCCGGGGCACGTCGGCGCCCAGCCGGCCCGGTATCTCGAGGAGCTGCACGAGGAGATCGCTGGTGTAGAGGTCCCCGTCGAGGGTGAGAGGAGGGGCGACGACCTCGACGCCCTCGCCCCGGGAACGGAGGGCTTCGCGGGCCATCTCGGGCATCGCCTGCTCCATCGGGCAGGACTTGCCGGAGTCCTCCTCCCCTCCGAGAGACAGGATCTTCGGGAAGAACACGACGTCGGGAGCCGGCTCGCCGTTCGCACGCCCGCCGCGGGCGGCGACCGGCCGCGTCAGGGGCGGCTCCGCCGCCCCGGAACAGCCTTCGGCGCCCAGCGGTCGGGGGAGGGGGGAGCCGGAGGGGGGACGAAGTC
>CAYJLW010000026.1:28368-47364 GCA_964370965.1 uncultured Acidimicrobiia bacterium
CCCGGGGGGCCCGCGCCCCCCCCCCCCCCCCCCGGGCCCCGCCCCCCCCCCCCCCCCCCCCCCCTCCGTGATGACTCCGTGAGCGATCTTCACGGGCGCGCAGGCGTCGAAGGAGTAGCAGCGTTCCTCCCCCCGGGCGAGCGAGCGGGAGTCCGGCGCCAGCACCTTGACGCCGAAGCCGAGCGCGCGCACGAACGTCACGAGCCAGGGGAGATAGCCCAAGAGCGCGCCCACGGCCGGGATCCCCACCACGCGTTCTCCCGGGACGTCCTCGAGGTACGCGCTGAGGGCGCCGGCGTGCTCGTCGAAGGCGCTGGGCGCCTCCATGGGGAGCTTCACCTTGGCGGCCGCCGACACCTCGTACTTCGGGCAGGCGCCTCCGGAGAGAACGGTCTGTTCGGCGCCGCGCACGGCGACCTTCGTGCGCTCGATGTTGCACAGGGTGGCGCAGCGCTTGTCACGGCACTGGAACTCGTTGCGCTCCACGACCGTGGCCCCCAGGGCGCCGCGGAGCTCGAAGCGGGGGGCGCGGGCGAGCAGTTCGCGCCCGAGTTCGTCGAGGGCGCAGAGGCCGATCCCCCACGCCCCCATGGCACCCGGGTTGGGGGGTACCACTACCTCGCGGCCGGTGACGGCGGCGAGGGTCCACGCCAGGGACACGCCGGAGGCGGGCTTGCCCTGGAAGAACACGCGACGGCCGAACGTGCGCTGGCCCATCACCCGGTTGATGTAGTTGTGGATCACCGAGTACTGGAACCCGGCGAAGAGATCCGGGACCTCGAAGCCCTCGTTGTGCGCCTCCGACGCCGCCTCGGCCACGAACACCGTGCACATCTGGCCGAGGTCCGGCGGCCGCGTGGCGCTCTGGGCGAGACGGGTGAACTCGGCGACGTCGTCGATGCCGTAGAAGACCGCCTGCTCCTCGAGGAACGACCCCGTGCCCGCGCTGCAGGCCTTGTTCATGTCGCTCTCGACGATCTGGCCGCCCTTGATCTGGATGAACTTGGCGTCCTGGCCGCCGATCTCCACGACGGAGAGGTCCTCGCCGCCGTCCGCGTCGCAGCGGATGGCTGCGGTGGCATGGGCGACGATCTCGTTCAACGTGACGATGCGGTCGCTCGCCTCCGGGAACGCCGCCCGCAGCACGGTGGCGGCGGCTTCCCGACCGGAGCCCGTGAGGGCGATCCCCCGCACGTCGGCGTCCGTGCGGGCGAGGAGGGCCGCGATGAGACGCTGGGCGGCGTCCACCGGGTTGCCCCGGGTGCGGTCGTAGACGTCGAGGACAGCATCTCCCGTCGCGAGGGAGGTGAGGACAGCTTTGCTCCCCGTGGATCCGAGGTCGAGGCCGAGCACGGCGGGTTCCGCGTCGGCGCCAGCGGGGACGGGGCGTTCCTCCATGACGGTGACCATGTGCTCCCAGCGCCGGGAGGGCTCCAGCACGCGAAAGCGCACCTCGGACTCACGCACGAGCCCTCCGGCGTCGGCGGGGAGGGCGCTGAGGCGGCTGGCCCGGGCCTGCTCGGCGGCGACGAGGGCGGCGCCGATCGCTTCGAGATGGCGGTGGCGGGGGGCGACGCCGACGGGCTCCCCCACCGCGTCCCCGAGGGCGGCGATGAGGCTGCGGAGGTCGGCACCGCCGCCGATCGCGTACACGGGGCCCTCGACCCGGCCCCGGGCAAGGAGGGCGGCGACGTAGACCGCCACGGAGCCGAAGTAACCCCGGAAGAGGGCGTCCGCTGGGCGCCCCTGGTTGCCGAAGTGCGTCATCTCGCTCTTGGCGAAGACCGAGCAGCGGGCTGTGATCGGGATCGTCTCCTCGGCGGCTGAGGCGAGGGTGTCGGCCTCCTCGATGGAGAGACCGAAGCGCCCGGCGATCTTCACCATCGTCTCGCCCGTGCCCGAGGAGCACTTGTCGTTCTCGAGACTCTGGACGTGGCCCTCGCGGTTGCGGGTGAGGACGCTGTAGCCCCGGGCGCCCACGCTCACGAGGTTGAGGGGGCCCTCGACGTCGGGGATGGCGTCGAGGGCGGCGTGGAGGCAGGCGTCCTCGGGGAGACCACTCACGACCGGGTCCGCGAGCTTGTCCGCGTGCAGGCCGGTGGCCCCGAGGCCGTCGCAGGCGGCGACGTCGGCGCTCCGGTACCACTCCCGGAAGGCGTCGAGGGGCCTGCCCTCGTGCAGGACGGTCTCCGTCGACTCGATCTCGAGCTCGCCGACAGCGGCACCGGAGGGGGCTTCGGGGAGGCGGAGGACGACGAACTTCGCCGCCGCCTTGCCCAGGTCGCAGCCGGCGACGCGCAGGCCTCCGGTGCCGGGGCGGTTCCCCCTGCGTGCTGTGTGCGACACGTGTCGACCCTCCGCTGTGCTGCGCGTCCGGCCCGAACCGCCCCCCCAAGGACAGGTTACGGCGAGTAACAGTACCAGCTCCCGTCCCGGCGTCCACGGAATGCCCAGAATCGGCCCGGGCCCCGGCGCGAAACGGGCCCCTCCCCATCGGCAGGAGGCCCGCAGCCATGGCCGCGTCGACGTCTACTCGGACGCGAAGAGTTGGAAGAACACCGGAAACGTCATGATGACGCCGAGCCCGATCAACACAAGCGCGATCCGGAATGCCTTCGTGGTGTCGTAGGGCCTGCCCCGGTAGAAGTAGTGGAGGACCACCCAGGCGACGAGCCACACGATCACCGCGACGATCGACTTGCCGCTGAGAGGCCCGACGGGGTCGTACCAGTTGAAGGCCTCCTTCACGGTGCCGATCTCGGCGATGGTCGTCACGACACCCATCGCCAGGCATCCGATCCCGCCGGCGATGATCGCCGCCGAGATCGGCCCCTCGGGCTTGTCGGGGTACTCGATGTCGAGGGCGTCGGCGATCGACGCCAGCGGGGGAGCCTCCGGCTCAGGGGTGGTGGCGGTCTCGGCCGCCTGGGACCCTTCCACTTTCTCAGTCATGGTGACCTCGCCTACCTCTCACTTGACCGGGGCGATCTTCGTGATCAGGGCGCCGAAGGCGGCAGCCACGATCGCGAAGCCGAACGCCATGACGAAGAGGGCCATCGTCACCTTGCGCACCCGGTCGTGACGGATCAGGTTGACGCCGTAGTAGAGGACGACGAACGCCACGACCGTCGCCAGGATCGGGCTCAGGAAGGCGATGTGCTCCTTCCACTCCATCCCGAACTCGTGCCACTCCGCCGTGCTCGGGTTCCCGACGAGGACGGACTTCGGGCTCGTCGGGTCCTTCGACCGGTACCACGGGTAGACGATCCACGTACCCGTGAACACCGTGAGCCACGCCGCGACCGCCATCGTCGTGACGCCGATCTTGAGGCGTTGCATACGTTCCACGACGCCCGCCTTCGTGACAAGGCCCGGCCGGAGGCTGTAGAGCCCGGCCAGGCCTCCCCCGAACGCCAGGATGAACACGGCGCCCAAGCCCATGCCGTGGACGATCCCCCATATCTCCTTGCCGGTCAAGCTCATGGACACCTCCGGGAACAGCGGAGCACTGCTCGCAGACTGCTCCCCCGCGCCGACCCCAGCGAGGGCCAAGAGGCACCATTTGCCGGGACCTTCGGCCAGAACCGCTGCACGTCCCCTCCCGACGGCGCGACGTCACCCCGCGGTCGCCGCCGTCACGGAGCGCACCGCCGCCTCGATCTCCGCCGGGTCCCTGATGTCGAGCACGGGCACGTGCGCCCGCAGGTGCACCGCCGTGCGCTCCTCGCCGAGGACGAACACAGGGGTGCCGCGTCGGTGGACCTGAGAAAGGACGTAGGCGAACCCCGAGTCGCGAGAGGCCACGACGACCACCTTGGCGGCGGCTGCCCAGTCCCGGACGAGATCGGTGATGATGCGGTCGGCGGCCTCGGGTTCAGTGTCGTTGCGGATGCGGCGCGTGTGCGCCTCCCACTTCGGGGGCAGGCGGTAGCGGGCGAGACGCTTCTGAGCGCGCGGCCCGCCCACGAAGGCCAAGTCGTCGCCCGGCCGCGGGTCGAGACCCGCGAGGACACCGAGGACACCGGCGAGACGGCCCTCGAGGTTCTCCGTGTCCACGGCGATCCCGAGGCCCCGGCGTGGGGCCCCCCGGGGGACGCTCACCAGCTCCCGCCGCCGCCCCCACCCCCGCCGCCGCCGGAGAAGCCCCCGCCGCCGAAACCGCTCGACCCCGACGACGAGGGCGTGGCCGCCGCTATGGAGCCCGACGTCGTGGTAGAGAACGAGTCCATGGCAGAGGAGAAGGCCACGAACGTGAACGGGTGCGCGGACACGTACCAGGAGGTCTCGGGCGGCTCACCGCCGAGACCCTCGAAGGTCCGCGCCCACTTGTCGGTGCAGCCGAACACGACGGCGAACGGGAGGTACTCCGAGAAGAGGTTCTTCTTCTCGGCGAACCGGGCCTTGTCCGCCTCGGCGGTCTCTATGAAGTGGCGGAACCCGTAGACCCGCCGCAACATGCCGGAGCCCTTCGCCGTGCGGTGGGGCATCCAGCGGTCGACGACGAGAAGGGTGAGACCGGCGAAGGCGATGGGCAACGGGATCAGGGCGAGGTGCGTGAACACGGCGGCGAGGGCAGTGAGCCCGGCGCCGAGGACGAGCACGAGCACCCCGATGCGCGTCCAGGAGGCGCGTACTTTGTCCGGGCGTTTGGCGAACCAGCCCTCCTCCACGACGTTGGCGTACAGGCGGTCCTGCACCTTGTGCAGGCGGGTGAGGAAGTGCTGACGGAGATCGGAGAGATCCACCTCGGTGCCGTCTTTGAAGATGCCGTCGAAGAGGATCCGCTCGTAGCTGAGAAGGTCGTCGGGTTCCCGGAGCCGGGTGAGGTGCCAGTCCGGCTTCTTGAACCAGCCCTCCGCCGGCAGCTCCTGGATGCGGAGGTAGCCCCGCACGGCGAGGTCGACGATCGTGGCGGTGACGTCCAGCGGATTTGCAGCCTCGTCGAGGAGGGTGCCGACCTGGCCGGGCCGGATGCCGTCGGGGGGGACGAACTCCGTCGGGTACAGGTCCTTTTCGAAGAGGCCGACGCGCTGTTCTTTCGCGCCCTCGTTGCCGAAGGCGACGTCGGTGGCCGAGCCGACGAAGCGCCGGTCACGCCCCTTGGCCCAGAGCAGCCAGCCGATGCCGAACGCGGCTGCGGCGAGGAGGACCCCCGCCAGGGAGACCGTCAGGGGCGTGAGGGCGAAGGCCCGCGCCAGGCTCCAGCGCTCCCGGAGAATCGGCTTGGGCGCCGGCGAGACGGCACCCTTGGGCAGGGCGAGGACGGCTGTGAGCCCCTGGAAGGGCCCCATGTGGCCCTGGCCAAAGGTGGCCGTGTCACCCTCGGCGGCGATCTGGGCGCAGTTCAGACGGCTCCCCTCGAGACCGGCGTAGCAGGCGACGTTGCGGATCGGCTCCGGCGCCGATATCCGTGCCTGCACCCGCTCGATGGGCACGGGCCACTTCCCCCCGACGACGTTCCAGTAGAGCTCGACGTGTTCCGGGAACGAGTTCAAGGCGCCCCGTACCACGTAGGAGATCTCGTAGGTGTGCGCACCGGTGATCGTCTTGTCCGCATCCCCGATCTTGATGAGCAGATCCGCGCCCTTTGACGAGGTGGAGAACTCGTGCGGCGTGCCCGCGGACGCGTCGACGCGGATGTCCTTGATCGGGTACACCCGGTCGTACTTGTCGTCGTAGTGGAACCGCACCGGGATCGTGCGGAAGATGCCGTGGCGGCGCAGCGATCCGAAGTCGTAGGCGATCTTCTCCTTCACGGCCATCGTGCCGTCGCGCTCGACGCGGATGTCGACTTCGTAGCTGTCTATGCGCTCGAAGGAGGAGAACTGGGCGGCGGCGTGACCCTGGGGGAACACCGGCACGGACGCCACGACGAGCACGACGGCGACAAGGAAGGTGCGGGGACGCAACATAGCGGTCAGGTTACCGCCCGTTCTGGGTTCCCGGCGCGGGGCCTGTTGTCAGCGGGCCTCGTACACCTCGTAGGTGAGGTCGAAGCCGTCAAGGGAGCCCTTCGCCACGGCCTGCACCCGGTTCAACCAGACGTACCGGGGGTCGCCGGTCTCGAAGCGGGGCGCCGACATGATCTGCTGGGGCCCCTCGGCGGGGAAGAACGCCCGGCCCCCGTAGGACACGTACACGAGAGCGCCGTCGTCGGTCTCGAGCAGGAGGCGGACGTCGACGAGGCCCGTGCCGTCGGCGGCGAGGACGAGCCAGTCGGCGGCGGCGGCGCCCTTCTGGGAGGCATGGAGGCGCTCGCCGTCCCAGCGGGCGTCGCTGATCTCGGAGACCATGCGCAGGCCCGACGGTGTGCCGGGGAGCACAAGGGGCTCGCCGATTCGGCACGTCGCCGTGGCGAGGGGAACGAGTTCTATACCCATCGGGCGCAGCGTAGCCAGGCCGCCGCCCGTCAGCGGGAGCCCACCACAGTGCCGTCGCCGGGGAGGCGGGCGTAGACGTAGGCGTCGCAGCGGCCGTCCCGCCGCGCCCGCCACGACCGCAACAGGCCCTCCCGCTCGTACCTGGCGGCCTCCGCCACGCGCCGCGAGGCGGCGTTGTCGGCGTCTATGTAGAGCTGCTGGCGGGCATGACCGTAGTGGTCCGCCGCCCAAGAGGAGACGAGTGCCAGGGCCCGGCGGGCCACGCCACGGCCCCTGGACTCGCGCGCCACCCAATAGCCGAGCTGGCCGACGGCCGGGTCGCCGTCGACGCCGTGGACCGAGATCCCGCCGAGGAGGCCGCCCCCCGCCCGGGAAGTCACGGCGAAATGGGCGCCTCGGCCGTCACGCCAGTCACCGGTGGCGAGCTCCAGGAATGCCCGGGCCTGCTCGTCGGAGTAGGGCGAGGGCACGAGCGTGTGCCGGACGACGTCGGGGTCTTGGACGGCGGGGACGAGGGCAGCGACATCGGCCACGGCCCAGGGCCGCAGACGGACGTGGTCGTCCTGCAGCACGGGCTGGGGCCCCGACGCTGTTCCTGAGCGGGACCCGTCAGCGCCGGGCGAGGCGCACGGATGTCGGCGACGGGGGCGGTCGGGCGGGTCGAGCATCCCGCAACGCTACGTGCAGGCCGAGTGGAGGTCGCGCGGTTTTCCCGGGCCGGTCCGTGCCAGCATTCCGTATGGCCTCCACCTTCGTCTTCTTCCACGCCCACCCAGACGACGAGGCGATCGCCACCGGGGGGGTGATGGCGCAGCTCGCCGACGCCGGTCACCGCGTCGTCCTCGTCGTGGCGACCAGGGGCGAGCACGGCGAGGTGCCGGCGGGCGTCCTGCGCCCCGGCGAGGAGCTGTGGGAACGCCGCGTCGCCGAGACGCACGCCGCCGCCGCGATCCTCGGCGTGGAACGCGTGGAGTTCCTGGGCTACCGGGACTCCGGGATGATGGACGCCGAGACGAACTCGGCCCCCGATTCGTTCTGGTCGACGGACGTGGAAGAGGCGGCGGAGCGCCTGGCGTCGGTCCTGCGCGAGGAGGACGCCCACGCCGTCACCGCCTACGACGAACGGGGAGGCTACGGCCACCCGGACCACATCCAGGTCCACCGGGTGGGCCTGCGGGCGGCCGCCCTCGCCGGGACGCCGGCCGTCTTCGAGTCCACGGTGAACGCCGACCACGTCACCCGCATGATCCGGGAGGCCGCGGGCACGATGGAGTTCGAGGAGACGGACCTCGGCGTCCCCGAAGCCCGCATCACCACCTTCGTGGACGTCACCGACGTCATCGAGCGCAAGCGGGCAGCGATGGTCGCCCACGCCAGCCAGATCACCGAGGAGTCCTTCTTCCTGCAACTTCCCCCGGACCTGTTCCGGCGCGCCTTCGGCACCGAGTGGTTCATCCGCCACGGCGCCCCCGCCGGCACCCGCGAGGCGTCGCTCCACACGCGCTCCGGGCGCGCCGGACCTCGAACATGACGTCCGGCGCGCCCGGCTTCCTTCCGGGGCCCGCTACGGGTAGGCCTCCAGGGCCGTGAGGTAGAAGAGGGCCATCTCCCACACGTCGCGGCATCGCGGTAGGGAATACGCTCGTGTTGAACCTGTTGGGGACGCCGACCGGGAACCCTCATGACCACGACCACCCGAGACACCGAGGAACGCCTCGACCTCCCCCTGGAGGGCATGACCTGCGCGTCCTGCGCCTCTCGCATCGAGCGCAAGCTGAACCGCCTTGACGGCGTGACAGCCACGGTGAACTTCGCCACCGAGACCGCCACGGTGGGCTACGACCCGGAGCGCGTGTCCCCCCAGGACCTCGTGGCGGCGGTCGAGGCGGTGGGCTACACGGCCACCCTCCCCGCACCGGCCCCCGAGACGCACGACGGCGCCGCCCACGACCACGGAGAGGACGCCCTCGCCGCTCTCCGCCGCCGCCTCGTCGTGGCGATCGTGCTCTCGGCGCCCGTCTCCGTCGTCTCGATGGTCCCCGTCCTGCAGTTCACGGGCTGGCAGTGGGCGGCCTTCGTCCTCGCCACACCCGTCGTGGCCTGGTGTGGATGGCCGTTCCACCGGGCGGCGGTGGCGAACCTCCGCCACGGCGCCGCCACCATGGACACGCTGATCTCCCTGGGGACCCTCGCCGCCTGGGTGTGGTCCGTCGTCGCCCTCGTCTTCCTCGGCGCCGGCGAGGCGGGCATGAAGATGGGCTTCCAGCTCACGCTCCGGGGCCCCCGCCACGGGGGTGCCGAGACCTACTTCGAGGTCGCCGCCCTCATCGTCACCCTCATCCTCACGGGCCGCTACTTCGAGGCCCGGGCCAAGCGCCGCGCGGGCGCCGCCCTACGCGCCCTGCTCGAGCTGGGCGCCAAGGACGTCGCCGTCGTCGGTCCCGACGGCACCGAACGGCGTGTGCCCGTCGAGACGCTCGCCGTGGGCGACCGCTTCGTGGTCCGCCCCGGCGAGAAGATCGCCACGGACGGCGTCGTCGAGGAGGGCGCCTCTGCGGTCGACCTCTCGATCCTCACGGGCGAGAGCGTCCCTGTGGACGTGGGTCCCGGCGACGACGTCGCCGGCGCCACGGTGAACACGTCCGGGCGCCTCGTCGTGCACGCCACGCGCGTCGGCGCCGACACCGCCCTCGCCCAGATCGGCCGCCTCGTCACGGAGGCGCAGACTGGCAAGGCTCCCGTGCAACGCCTCGCCGATCGTGTCTCGGCCGTGTTCGTCCCCGTCGTCCTCGCGGTCAGCCTCGCCACGCTCGGCGCCTGGCTCGCCCTCGGCAACCCCGCCGACACGGCGATCACGGCCGCCGTCGCCGTCCTCATCATCGCCTGCCCCTGCGCTCTCGGCCTCGCCACCCCCACGGCGCTCATGGTGGGCACCGGTCGGGGAGCCCAGCTCGGCATCCTCATCAAGGGCCCGGAGGTCCTGGAGTCCACCCGGCGGGTAGACACGGTCGTCCTCGACAAGACCGGGACGATCACGACCGGGACTATGACACTCCTGGAGATCGCCGTCGCCTCCACGACCACCGAGGCCGAGGTCCTCCGCCTCGTCGGCGCCGCGGAGAACGCCTCCGAGCATCCGATAGCGCAGGCGATCGCCCGCGCCGCCCGGGAACGCCTCGGCACCCTGGCGGACGTGGAGAGCTTCACGAACCGCGAGGGCCTCGGCGTGGAGGCCGTCGTCGAAGGCCACGCCGTCGTCGCCGGCCGCCCGGCGCTCCTCGGGGAGTGGGCGCTCCCGCTCGGCTCCGGCCTGGAGGAGACCCGGGCGGCGGCCGCGGACGCAGGGCGGACACCCATCGTGGCCGCCTGGGACGGCGAGGCCCGCGCCGTCCTCGTCGTCGCCGACGAGGTGAAGCCCACGAGCGCGGAGGCGATCTCCAGGCTCCGGGGCCTCGGCCTGCACCCCGTCCTGCTCACCGGCGACAACCGCGTGACCGCGGAGACGGTGGCGGCGTCCGTCGGCATCGGCGAGGTCGTCGCCGAAGTCATGCCCAAGGACAAGGTGGACGTCGTCCGTCGCCTGCAGGACGAGGGCCGCGTCGTCGCCATGTGCGGCGACGGTGTGAACGACGCCCCCGCCCTCGCCCAGGCGGACCTTGGCCTCGCCATCGGCACGGGCACGGACGTCGCCATCGAGGCCTCGGACCTCACGCTCGTCTCCGGCGACCTGCGGGCGGCCGGCGACGCCATCCGCCTCTCCCGGCGCACCCTGGCCACGATCAAGGGGAACCTCTTCTGGGCGTTCGCCTACAACGTGGCGGCGGTCCCCCTCGCCGCCGCGGGCTACATGAACCCCATGATCGCCGCCGCCGCCATGGCGTTCTCCAGCGTCTTCGTGGTCACCAACAGCCTCCGCCTGAGGCGGTTCCGGCCCGAGCGATAGCCCCCTTGGCATCCGGGCGTCCCCTGGCGCGGGACGCCCGGGGTCTGCGGCGGGAGCTTCCTTCGCCTGCTTCGCGGCGGGTAGCCGGAAGCTGTCATACGTACTACAGTCACTGTATGACAATGCTCAGCTTCCGCGTCGACGAGCGAGACGCCGAGGAAGCCCAACGGTGGGCGCAGGCGCTCGGCGTGGACCGATCCGAGCTCCTGCGTGAGGCCCTCCGCCGCCACCTCGATCGGCTGGCCTCCGAGGGAGACGCTGATCGCTGGGACGCCCAGCCGCTCGACGAGGGAGAACAGGCCCTGGCCGACATCGCCGACTGGGGTCCCGCCGAGGACTGGTCGGACTGGGTCGTCGATGCAGCGGGGTGAGATCTGGTTCGCGGCGACGCCCAGCGGTGATCGACCGGTCCTCGTACTGACCCGCGATCCTGTCGCCGGTCGCATCGGCGCTGTGGTCGTCGCCGCGCTGACTCGCACGCGTCGCGGCCTCGCGTCCGAGCTCGAGCTGACGACCGCGGACGGACTCCCGACGGACAGCGTCGTGAACTTCGACAACATCCACACGATTCGTCGCGAGTCGTTCCGCCGGAAGGTGGCCTCGCTCTCGCCGCCACGGATGGCCGACGCCTGCCAGACCCTCCAGGCAGCAACGGGCTGCTGAGCCGACGACAGGGGACGGTCGGGCCGAAGCGCGTGCTCGAAGCTTCAGCGACGAGGATGTGCGTGTAGGTGTCGGTTCGTTGTTGGCGTCGCGCACTGCTCCGGCCTCGGCGCCGAGGCGACACCCCGACTTCCTCGCCGGCGCCCCGGGTGGCGACGGAGCCGAGCCGCTGTCACCCCGGCGGGGACGCGTTCGCGCCCTCGAACTGGCTGTGGAACAACTCCGAGTAGAGACCACCCCGGGCCAGGAGCTCCTCGTGGGTCCCGCGCTCCACGATGCGGCCGCCGTCGAGCACCGCTATGAGGTCCGCCGCCATGACGGTGGAGAGGCGGTGGGCGATCACGAGGCTGGAGCGCCCCGTGAGCGCCTGCTCCAGGGCAGCCTGGATGAGCTTCTCGCTCTCGCTGTCGAGGTGCGACGTGGCCTCGTCCAGGATGACGACAGCAGGGTTCTTCAGGAAGACCCGGCCGATCGCGACCCGCTGCTTCTCCCCCCCGCTGAGCCGGTAGCCCCGCTCCCCTACGACCGTGTCGTACCCGTCGGGCAGAGACGCGATCATGTCGTGGATGTTCGCCGCCCGGCAGGCTTCCTCGAGCTCTGCCTGGGTGGCGTCGGGCTTCGCGTAGCGGAGGTTCTCGGCGATCGTCTCGTGGAAGAGGTGCGGGTCCTGTGTCACGACGCCGATCGCCGCCGCCAGGCTGTCGAGGGTCACGTCACGGACGTCGGTGCCGTCGATCGTCACACGACCCGACGTGACGTCATAGAGGCGGGGCAGGAGAGCCGCCATGGTCGTCTTGCCCGCCCCGGAGGGACCCACGAGCGCCACCATCTCCCCCGGGGCGATCTCCACGGAGACGTCGTCGAGGACGAGAGGCGTCTCGCCGTCGCCGTCGCCGTGGCCGGTGCGGGGGCTGGAGCCGTTGCCGAGGGCCGCGCCCGGGTCCTGCAGCGACAAGAGGGTGGACTCCCCTGCGGGCGGGTAGCGGAAGCTCACACCCTCGTAGGCGACACGGCCCCGGGGCCGCCCCAGCGTCACCGCCCCGGGGCGGTCCCGGATCGCCAGGGGCAAGTCCATGACCTCGAAGACCCGTTCGAAGCTCACCATCGCCGTGAGGAAGTCCACCCGTGCGGTCGTGAGCATCGTGAGCGGCGTGTAGAGCTGCGTGAGGTAGAGGCTGAGAGCGACGATGGTCCCCGTCTCCATCGTGCCCCTGATGGCCCGGGTGCCGCCGATCCAGTACACGCCGGCCGTGGCCACCGCCGCCACGAGGCTCAGGGCGACGAAGAACACCCGCATGTAGACCGCCGAGCGGATCCCGATGTCCCGCACCCGCCCCGCCCGCTCGGAGAACTCGCCCACTTCGTCCCCGCCCCGACCGAAGAGCTTCACCAGCATGGCGCCGGACACGTTGAACTTCTCCGTCGTGTGCGCGTTCATGGCCGCGTTGAGGTTCATGGAGTCCCGCGTGATGACCTGCATCCTCCGACCCACACGGCGGGACAGAACCAGGAAGAGGGGCACGACGGCGAGGGCGAGGAGCGTGATCTGCCAGGAGAGGGCGAACATCACGACCAGCGTCGTCACGACGCTGATGAGGTTCGAGACGATGCCCCCCAGCGTGCCCGTGAGCGCCTGCTGGGCACCCACGACGTCGTTGTTCAAGCGGCTGAGGAGGGCGCCGGTCTGGGTGCGGGTGAAGAACACCACCGGCATGGCCTGCACGTGGTCGAAGAGGGCGACGCGCAGGTCGAAGATGAGACCCTCCCCGACGACCGCGGACAGGAATCGTTGGCCGAGCGAGAACGCCGCCTGGGCGAGGGCGAGGCCGACGGCCGCGGCGGCGAGGAGGAGCACGAGTCGGCGGTCGCCCCGGGGGATCGCCGTGTCGATCAGGGAACGGGCGAGGAGCGGGGGGATCACGGCCACGACGGCACCGGCGACGACCGTGAAGAGGAACCCGAGGAGCTTCGCCCGGTAGGGACGGGCGAGGCGGAGAACGCGCCGCATCGTGCGGCGCTCCAGGCGCTTGCCCCGGACGGCCTCTCGGTCGCGGCTCAATGACCCCATGAGCATCCAGCCGCCGGGCTGCATCAGCCTCTCACCGCCGATGACCCGGCGACAATGCCCGGCGGGGGGCTAGCGTTGCCTGCAATGGAGACACGCGAGATCGCACCCAGGCGCCGCTCCCGGACCCGCCTCGTCGGTGCCGTCATCTCACTCCTCGTCCTCGCCTTCGCCATAGCGCTCATCTGGACGGTAATCCGCTACGTCTTCGGTTTCGCATTCGGGATCGCCGGCCTCACCCTGAAGGTCTTCGTCGGCCTCGCAGTCCTCGCCCTCGCCCTCACCGTCGTGGGCTGGCTCCGCGTCAACGTCCTGAAGCGGTAGGCCCCCGCCGGCACGCGGAGGAGCGCCGGCTGCGGGGCAATGTCAGAGAGTCACACCGAGCGGAACCAGGCGTCCAGTGAGACCACGACCCTGACCGGGTCGACGTCGACGGACTCGATGCCGAGCAGCCATGTGCCGTCAGCGCCCAACGGCAGGGGGAGGGTGAACCGGGCGTCGACCACGAGCTGCCCCGCGAGGCTGCGGATCAGGACCCGTCGCAACGGTGCCGCCAACCAGCCCAGGAAGCCGGGGACGGCCACAGCGGCGTCCTCGACGGCGAAGGTGAGGCGGTCGCCCGCGACCCGGGGGGCGAGACGGACGTGGAGGCGGGGCACCAAGACGGGGAGCCGCCGCCACTGCGCCGAGAACCGCACGTCCACGGCCCCCGCCACGAAGGCGAACTCCGGCGAGGCGAGCACGACGGCGTCCTCGCGCCACAGGGAGTCCACCCAGACGTCCAGCAGGCCCGGGACCGCTCCCGCGGTGACGTCCACACGAACGGCGGGCAGGTTCGCCTCGCCGAGACCGTCGGGCACCGTCTCCGCACCGCCGCCGGGGCGAACCAGAAGGGCCCCGTCGAGCACGGAGACGGCCGCAGGACCGGCCGGAGCCCCGAGGAGACGCAACCACTCGCCGAGGAGGGGGTCGAGGGCCGCTTCGGCCTCACCGACACCCCGCACGGCGACCTGGATGGCCTCTTGGCTGATGCGGTCGAGGAGCCGCCTGCCGACGGGGCCGATGAGATCGGACGTCACCCGCCCGGGCAGGTACGACGTCTCGAGCACCGTGACCCTGACGTCGTCGACACGGGCCGAGGCGAAGTCCGCCCCCACCACCGGCGGGCCGGTCTGGGCGAGACGGACCGAGGGCGTGACCCCGAGCGTGAAGGAGACGTCCAGCGCCTGGGTCACGCGCCCCAGGGCCGCCTCCCAGATGACGGCGCCGCGCATCCCCACGTCGACGAGACCCCGGCCTCCGGAGCCTGCCAGGAGCCGGATGTGGGCGTCGACTATCTCGAGATGCAGGGATGCGCCCAGGACACCAAGGGTCGACACCTCGGCGCTGCGCTCGATGACACGGGGGAAGGCCCCGGACGCCCGGGCTTCGTCGAGGAGGCCGTTGAGGAAGTGCTCGGCGACCACCACGCTCACGGGGACGGGGGGCGCGACGGCGCTCTCGGACATCACTGCAGGAACCTACCCGTCCGCGCGACCTCAGCACCCCCGTGCTGATGGCGCAGCCGGCCTTCCCGGGGACCATGGCGGGAGCACATTCGATCGGAGGGCCGGAGACGATGGGTTCGGGGACACGACGACTCCTTCTGGTGGGCGCCGCCGCCATGGCACTGCTGCTCGCCGCCTGCACCAGCGGCAGCACCGAGCGCACCGCTGGCAAGACTGCCTCCACACCCGAGAGCGACGCCGCAGAGGCCACCGACGACAACGGGGGACTGCCCGACACCACACTGCCCGACGACGCCTGCGGCCTCATGAGCCAAGACGACATGGCCGATCTCGCCACCGGCACGCCGGCCCAGGCGCGCCCGGTCGATCCCAGCGGGAAGGTGTCCTTCGGGGGCGCCGTGAACATGTTCGGCAAGGAGATCGGCTGCACCTGGAGCCTGGAGAACCCGGCCGCTGCCGTGAGCCTCACCGTGGGCGAGGCGCCGGGACACAACAAGAGCGAGACCAAACAGCTCGCCGACACCGTCTACGAGAAGCTCGAGGAGCGCTACGGCCCCAAGACCAACGAGTCGAACGAGCAGTCCGACGTGAAGGGCGTCGGGGACCGCGCCTTCGTGACGGTCGACAGGTCCGGCGGCTCGGAGGAGATCGTGGCGGCGAACCAGGGCTCTGTCACCGTCCTGATCACGGTGAGCCCCGCCTCCGGGAAGTCCCCTGAGGACGTCGCCAGGACGGCGGCCGCCGTCCTGGCGCAGGTCGCTCCCGCCGCCTCGGAGAACGCCGCCACCACCACCACGACGAAGCCTGTCTCCTTGTCCCCGGACGAGCGTTCGGCGAAGGGCTCGCTCACGATCAGCGGATCGTCACAGGACTGGCTCGACACAGTGTGGGAGTGGAAGCCTGGTCAGGCGATCGACCGCTGCAACGAGCTCACGCTCAGCAACGCGGAGGGCGACTTCGGCTTCTTCCGGGTGGATGACGGCGGGAAGGTGACCTTCGGATCCGGGCGCATCCCGGACTACCTCACGGGCACCGGGGGCAAGATCAGCGGCGTCAGCACCCAGAAGGTCACGATCAGCTTCGACGGGGAGGCGGCCAACGGCCAGGTGACCGCGCACTTGAAGGGCAAGTTCGAGATCCGCTGCCCGTAGACAGGGCCGGCGTCCGAGCGGCTCCCTGCATGCCGCGGGACGCCGTGGTCCCGGTGCACCAGGACCACGGCGTCCGAGCGGCCCCGCCTACGTGCATCCCCCGCCGGGCAGGCCGCCCGTGCGGTCCCCGAGGCGGTCGAGCTTGGCGGCGGCGATGTCCAGGAGGCCCCCGACCGCCTCGGGTTCGATCTCCAGGGCGGCGGCGATCATGGTGTCGTCCGCCCCGGCGTCCTGGAGCCTCAGGGCCACGGCGTACGCCGTGGGGAGTTCCCGGATCGCTTCCACTCGGTCCATCTCGTCACGTTAGGCGAGCCGTTCCGGGCCCGCCTCCGCAGGGGGGTGCCGAGAACCACGTGCCGTCACGGGCGGGCGGGCGGGCGGGCACCGGGGGGGATAGCCTGCCGTCATGGGCGTAACCTGGCCGCTCACCGGGCGCGACGAGGAGCTGGGGCGCACCGTCGCCTCCCTCAGAGAGGGTCGCGGCGTGATCCTCGCCGGCGCCAGCGGCGTGGGCAAGACCCGGCTCTGGCAGGAGGCCGCCGACCTCGCCGCCGCCAGGGAGGGCTCCCTCGTCGTGCGCGCCGTGGGAACGGGCGCGGCGGCGTCGATCCCCTTCGGAGCCCTCGCCGGCATGCTCCCTGCGCCCCCCGACCCCGGCTCGCCGCTCGACGAGTTGCTCGGGCGCCTCACCCGGCTTCGCGGGCTGGCCGGGGAACACCATGTCGTCCTGGCCGTCGACGACGCCCACCTGCTCGACGACGCCTCCGCCGCCTTCCTGCGCCACGTCGCCGGCGAAGGCCTGGCAGCACTCCTGCTCACGGCCCGCAGCGGGGAACCGGCACCGGAGCCTGTCGTGGGCCTGTGGAAGGACGGTGTCGTCGACCGCATGGAGCTCCAGCCCCTGTCCCGGAGCGAGTGCGACACCCTCGCGGCGACGGCGCTCGGCGGTACGGTCGACGGCCGCACTCTCGCCTGGCTGTGGGAAGCCACCGACGGCAACGCCCTCTTCCTGCGGGAGATGATCACAGCCGGCGTCGAGACCGCAGCCCTCACCCACGACGGCCTCGTGTGGCGCTGGCGGGGGCGCCCCCGCTCCACACCCCGCCTCGCCGACGTCCTGCGGGACAAGATCGCCCGCCTCGACGCGTGTGCCCGGGAGGCCGCCGAGATCACCGCTTTGGGGCAGCCCCTCTCCCTCGGCATCCTCGTCGACCTCACGTCAGCGGAGGCGGTGGCGGCCGCCGAGGAGCACGGCCTCGTGCGCACCGAGCGCGACGGACGCCGTCTCGTCGCCCGCGGCGGGCACCCCCTGCACGGCGCCCTCCTGCTGGAGACCGCGCCGCCCACACGGATCCGGACGTCCCTCCTGCGTTTGGTCGAGGCCGTCGAGCGCCGGGGCGGCCGTCGCGAGGGCGACACGATCCAACTCGGTCTCTGGCTCCTCGAGGCGGGCGACGCCTCCCGGCCCGACGTCCTCACCCGGGCCGCCGAACGGGCCCGCGCCGGGAGCCATCCCCACCTCGCCGAACGACTCGCCCGGGCGGCGATCGCGGCCGGGGCCGGTTTCGAGGCACGTGTGGTGCTGCGGCGCGTGCTCGGGGTCGTGGGCAAGTACGACGAGGCCGAGGATGTCCTGCCGGCGACGGAATGGGCCTCCACGGGCGGCGCCCTCGCTTCGGTCGCCATGTCCCGCGCCGACGCCTTCCTCGTGGGCTTCGGAGCCGCCCCTGAGGTCGAGGAGGCGCTGGGCGCGGCGGCCGCGGCCGTGCACGACCCTGACGCCGCCGACGAGCTCGCCACCATGGCTCTCGTGGTACGCCTCTTCGGGGGCGAGGACCCCGCCGCCGTCGTGGCAGCCGCGGAGGCCATGTTCGCCCGGGAGCGCCTCGGCCCCGTCGCCTTCGTGCGGGCGTCCCTCGCCGCCGTCCCCGCCCTGGCTGTCGCAGGGCGCCCCCTCGACGCCCTGGCGGTGGCCGAGCGGGCCGGCACCGTGCTGAGCGGCCTCCGGGACGCCCTGCCCTTCGGCGACCTGCAGTTGGGGGCGGGCCGCATCCTCGCCCTCCTCCTGTCGGGGCGTTTCGCGGACGCCGGCGCTCTTTGCGCTGCCCACTACGACGCTGCCGTGGAGCGCCGCCAGGACTTCGCCCGCGCCGCCTGGGCCACACAGGCGGGCCAGGTCGAGATGTGGCGGGGACACCCCCTCACGGCGGCACTGCGTCTCCGGGAGGGGCTCGCCCTGATGCGCGCCGTGGACGTCGTGGGCGCCCGGACGGTGTGCCGGGCTGCGCTCGCCGCCGCCCTGGCCTGGAGCGGCAACACCGGGGACGCCCAGGCGCTCCTCGACGGCCTCGACAGCGCCCGGAGCCCGGAGCTGCGCCTCTTCGAGCCTTTCGTGAGCATGGACCAGGCGCTCGCCGCGCTCTGCGCCGGCCACGTCTCCGCGGCCGAGGAACATGCCGCGGCAGCCGCAGCCATGGCCGCCGCGAGGGGACAGCTCGGCCTCGAGGCCCTCGCCCTGCACCTCGGTGCGCGCATCCGGCCCTCTGAAGGGGCTGCCGCGCGACTCGCGGCGATCTCAGGTGCGTCCGGGGACGCCGCAGGCGAGCTCCTGCCCCTCGTCGCCCGCCACGCCCGCGCTCTCGTCTCGGGCGCCGCTGCCGAACTGGAGGCGGTGGCGGCCGAGTTCGCCGCGCTGGGGGCACCAGCGGTCGCCGCGGAGGCGTTCCACCAGGCCGCCCTCGCCCACCGTCACGCAGCGGTGGCGGCGGGGGCACACCGTTGCCTGGCCGCCGCGGGCACGCTGGCGGCCCGCTGCGAGGCTCCGCCCCCGCTGCCCCTGGAACGGGCCTCGCTGCCAGATCTCACCCGCCGGGAGCAGGAGGTCGCCCGCCTCGCCGCCCAGGGCTTCACCAACCGCGAGGTCGCCGAGCGCCTGTACGTGTCCGTGCGCACCGTCCACACGCACCTGCAGTCCGCCTACGCGAAGCTCGACGTGCACGACCGCGAGGGCCTCCGCGAGGTCCTCCCCCTCTCCGGGGGCAACGCCGCCAACCTGTAGCCGGCCCCACCGTCCCCGCCACCCCACCCCCCGGACCACCCCGAACTGATGCCGAACCCCCGGAATCCCGCCACAACAGCTTCACTTTGCCCACGCCCCCGATGCCGCCGCCTCGCCGCCTCGCCGCTCCGCCCCGCGCCCGGACCACGCCAAAGTGATGCCGAACCCCCGGAATACCGGCACAACAGCTTCACTTCACCGCCGCCCCGGAAGCCGCAGGGCCCGGGA
>CAYJLW010000027.1:0-46828 GCA_964370965.1 uncultured Acidimicrobiia bacterium
CCCCTTCGGACGCGACCACCGTTTTGGTTGCGGGCCGTTCCGGCGGGGGGGAGCCCGGCCTTGCGGGTAGGTCACCGTCACCACAGGCCTGACCGGCGCATACCGTCCTGCGCCGAGGGGTTTCGAAGGGGGACTCCGTCCCCCCCTCGACCTCCCCCCTTCGGAACCGGACGGCGTGACGCCGGAACGCCGTTCCGGGCCGGCAGAGCCGGCCCTCCGGTCAAGCCGCCGCTGGCTCACGCCTGGCGCGTGAGTGCGGTTTCGGACATATGTGGCATCCCGTTCACCTGCGTCGTTGAGGTCCCCGGGAGCGGGATTAGCATTCGGACACCTTGGGGGGAGAGATGTCACGACGCTCGACGAACGCGAACCGGTCGGGAAGTCCCGGGAGTCCCCGTCGCGCGTCCCCCACTCGCTCCCCGGCACCGTAGCCATGCGGATCGACTTCAACGGCTCCCCGGGGCCGAGCCTCGGCATCGAGGTCGAGCTCGAGCTCGTCGATCCGCGTAGCCGGGAGCTGGCCGGCGCCGCGTCCGACATGCTCGCCGCCCTGGGTCGTGGCCACGACGGCGGCCGTCATCCGAAGGCCAAGCACGAGCTCTTCGAGTGCACGATCGAGATCATCACGGGCGTGTGCTCCGGCGTGGCGGAGGCCCGGGCCGACCTCGAGGGAACCCTCCGGGAGGTGCGCCGCGAAGCCGAGGCCCGCGGCCTCGTCCTCATGTGCTCGGGGACCCACCCCTTCTCGGAGTGGGCTAACCAGACCGTGTCCCCTGATCCCCGCTACGCCGCCCTCGTGGAAGAGATGCAGTGGCTCGCCCGCCGCCTCCTCATCTTCGGCGTGCACTTCCACGTCGGTGTCCGCAGCCACGAACGGGCGATCCCGATCGCCAACGCCCTCACCGCCTACCTCCCGCACATGCTCGCCCTGTCGGCGTCGAGCCCGTTCTGGACGGGTCACGACACCGGTCTCGCCTCCACCCGCACGAAGATCTTCGAGGGCCTCCCCACGGCCGGTCTCCCGTACCACATCGAGGACTGGGCCGAGTTCGAGCAGTTCATGGGAACCCTCATCTCGGCGAAGGCGATCGACACGATCCGGGAGGTGTGGTGGGACATCCGCCCGCACCCCGTGTTCGGTACCGTCGAACTCCGCATGTGCGACGGCATCCCCACGCTGCAGGAGATCACCTCGGTGGCCGCCCTCGCCCAGACGCTCGTGGGGTGGCTCGATGCCCACATCGACCGGGGCTACGTCCTGCCCGTGCCCCGGGAGTGGGTGATGCGGACGAACAAATGGCGGGCGGCCCGCTACGGCATCGACGCCGAGATCATCGTGGGCGAGGACGGCCGTCTCAGCCCGGTGTCCCAGGCGGTGAGGGAGCTGGTGGAGGAGATCGCACCTACCGCCCGCCGGCTGGGCTGCGCAGACGAGCTCGCGGGCTGCCTCGAGATCCTGGAGCACGGCCCCAGCTACGTCCGCCAGCGCAGCGTGCTCGAGGAGGGGGGCACGTGCCGGGACGTGGTGGACTCCCTCGTGCGGGAGCTGGAGACGGACCAGCCCGGGGGCGACCCGGCCGGCGCCGAGACGGGCCGGACATGACGGACGCGGGCGCCTACCTCGACGACTTCCTGGACGGCCACGAGGAGGAGCTCGTGGCGTTCCGGCGCAACATCCACTCCCACCCGGAGCTCAGCCGGGCCGAGTTCCAGACCACGTCCCTCGTGGCGCAGCGCCTCGAGGTCGCCGGTCTCACGCCCCGGGTGATGCCCCAGGGCACCGGCCTCGTCTGCGACATCGGGCACCCCTCCACCCCGGGACCGGTCGTCGCCCTGCGCGCCGACCTCGACGCCCTCGCCATCGAGGACGAGAAGGACGTCCCGTACCGCTCCCGTGTCGCGGGCGCCGCCCACGCCTGCGGCCACGACGTGCACACGACCGTCGTCCTCGGCGCCGGCCTCGCTCTCGCCCGACTCCCTCACGCTCTCCCCGGGAGGGTGCGCCTGGTCTTCCAGCCCGCCGAGGAGGTCGTCCCCGGCGGGGCGCTCGACATGATCGAGGCGGGCGCCGTCGCGGGAGTGGACACCATCTTCGCCCTGCACTGCGACCCGAAGATCGACACGGGCAGCGTGGGCCTGCGTGCGGGGCCGGTCACGTCGGCCTCCGACATGGTCACGATCCGCCTCCACGGCCCCGGCGGCCACACCGCCCGACCGCACCTCACGGCCAACCTCGTTGACGTCGCCGGGCGTGTCGTGACCGGGCTCCCGGGCGCCCTCGGGCGCCTCACGCGGGACCCCTCCCGGGCGAATCTCGTCTTCGGCGCCGTGCATGCGGGCGAGGTCGCGAACGTCATCCCGACCACTGCGGAGATCAAGGGCACGCTGCGCACCCTCGACCGGGCGATCTGGGACGCCGCCCCCGAAGTCCTGGACGACGCCCTTTCGGCCATCGTGGAGGGGTCCGGTGCGGTCTCGGAGATGCGCCACCGGCGGGGATCGCCCCCGATCGTGAACGACGCCGCCGCCACGGCCGTCATGGAACGCTCCGCGCTCGCCGCCCTCGGACCCGGACGCCTCGTCGAGGTCACCCAGAGCCTCGGGAGCGAGGACTTCTCCTGGTACCTGGAGGAGGTGCCCGGCGCCTTCGCCCGCCTCGGCGTGCACGCCCCGGGCTCCGGCGCCGCCCTCGATCTCCACTCCGGCGCCTTCGACGTGGACGAGCGGGCGATCGCGGTCGGCGTCCGCCTCCTCACCCACACGGCCCTGGAGGCCCTCAGGCGCTGACCGGGGCGCCGGACGTGAGGGCTCCCCGCCCCCCCTTCACGTCGCCCTACCCGACCGGAAGCGCTCGGGGTCGAGCACGGCGACAGGCCCGGCGGCGAAGTGATCCGGCGCCTGCCCATGTCCCTCGACGGCAACGCTCGCAAGGGGCGACCGGTACCGCGTATGTGAGCCGGCTCACGCCCCGGACGCCGCCCCCAGCAGAACCTCGCGGACGGCCGCCAGCATCTCGCGGGACGAAGAGACCCCCCAGTCGTCTCTCATCGCCGCCAGGCGGCGGTGGGCGCTGCGGCGTGAGAGGCCCGTGCCGGTCGCGGCCGCTGCGACGGTGGCCCCGGCGAGCAGGTGACCCAGGAGGCGACGGTCCACGTCCTCCAGCCCCGGGAGGGGGCCGGCGGCGGCCGTGTCGACGCTGCGCACGTCCCCGACGTGGCGGAGGTCGTCAGAGAGCCGGGAGGCGAGCTCGCCGCTGCCCTCCACAGCGGCGACGACGGCCCGGCCGTCGGTTGCCGCCTGCACGGCCCTCGCCGCGCCGGCGGCGTCCTGGACGTCGACGAGGAGCGCATCGGCGTGACGTCCCCGGCCCTCGGTCGCGGCCACAAGGCCGGCAATCTGCCGGGCGCCCGGCCCCAGGACGACGGCGAGCGGGGGAGTCCCTGTGATCGCTCCCGCCTCGCCGGCTGCGAGCTTGTCCCCGGCCGAAGCGGCGTAGGCGAGCACCGTCGTGTGGGCGAGTCCGAGCCGGCGGGCGATCTCCCGGTGGGAGAGCCCGGCACGGGCGAGGCGCACGACCTCCCCCTCGCTCAGGCTCAGGCCGCCCCTGCGCTGCGGCGACGGGCGGGCGACGCGGATCCCGGCGAGTCGCTGGGACCGGAGGATCCGGCGGGCCATGGGCTCCATGCGGTGGCTCGCCGCCACGGCCGCCGCGCTCTCCAGAAGCCGCGCCGCCCGCCGGTTGTCACCCATGCGGCGGGCCGTGTCGCCGGCACCCCACAGGCAGCGCACCTGGAAGCGCACCCCCCCACCCGCCCAGAGGGCAGCCGCCTCCTCCAGGAGGTCCACGACGGCGGCGGTCGGGCCCTCCTTGTGAAGGAGGGCGAGGGCCTCGGACTCGGGCGCCGCCCCGGCGAGGACGGCGAGGGGGAGGGTAGGCAGCGGCGGCCCCGGGTCCCGCCCGATCTCCACACACGCCCAGGCCCGCCCCAGGCGTCCGAGGACGAGGAGGGGGAAGTCCTGCACGCGGGTGCTCACGAGGAACTCGTCGGCGAGCTCCACGGCTCTCCGAGGCCGGCCGGCGACGAGCTCCACCTCCGCGCGGACGATGCGGCACTGCACGTCCCACACGTTCCCGGCGTCGCCCTCGTCGCGCGCCTTCAGCAGGGCTCGCGCGACGATGTCGTCGCCGAGGTCCGCGTGGGCCAAGGCGAGGAGCGCCGTGGCGAGGTCCCGCACGCGGGGGTGGGTCGACTCCTCGAGGAGATCGCCCATCTCGGCCGCCACGTGACCGAGACGGCCCGAGAAGACGTCCGCGGCGCCGATGTAGACGCGGAAGTACTGCGAGCGCCCCAGGAGGCCCTGCTCCCGGCAGCCCGCCTCGGCGCGGCGGGCGATGCGCCGGGCCGGCTCGTAGTCGCCCTGGCCCAGGTGGCCGACGACCCGGGCCTCGACGGCCTCCGTCTCCGCTTCCCGGTCGCCTGCCCGGCGCGCCCCGGCGACCGCCCGGCGGAGGTGCACGTCCCACCCCTCCCGCCCGTCGGAGACCCCCGCCAGGCCGAGGGTGAACTCGCAGCGGTACCGAGGGAGGCGGCCCGCTCGGGCCACGGCGGCGGCGTCGTCCGCCAGGGCCCGGGCCCCGGCCACGTCGAAGTGGGCGTAGAGCTTGAGGCGTGCCTGCTCGCACAGGAGGTCGACCTCCAGGAGCGTCCGCGACCCCGTGACGAGGTCGAGCCCTTCGCGCACGACCACCTCGGCACGGTCGATCTCGTCGAGCTGCAAGAGGGCCTGGGCCTCCCGGAGGCAGGCCTCGGCGCGAGTCGCGGCGTCGGGACCGCTCGCCGCCCTCGTCAACGCCGGGACGTCCGTGAACTCCGCGCTCTCGACCAAGGCGGCGGCGGCGTCGAGGCGAAGGCGGTCCGACAGGGCGTCCTCTGAACAGGAAGCCGCCAACGCGAGCATGGCGGCGCGCAAGCCGGGGAGGGCCGCCCTCTCCGCAGCACGCAGCGCCAGGCGGCGGGCCGTCTCACGGTCACCGGCGGCGGCCGCGTGGCGTGCGGCCTCGGCCGGTTCCCGGATCGCTGCCGCGAGGTCCCGGGACAGGGCCCGCCGGGCGCCGTTGTCGAGGTCGCCGATCGCCACCTCTCCGAGGAGACCGTGGCGGAGCCGCAGCCGGCCGCGCTCTCGCAGGACGACGTCGGCAGCGACGACCTCCGCCGCCCCCGGTCCGACCTCGGCCGGGCGCGCCGACCGGCCCACGAGAGCGAGGCGGCACAAGGCCTGGCGCCCCTCGGACGAGAGTGCCCCGAGACGCCGGCGGAGCGCCGCTCGCACGTCCTCGCTCATCCGCTCCTCGACGACGAGCTGCTCCAGGAAGAGGGGATTGCCGCCGGCGGCGGCAACGGCGCGCTCGATGCGCTCCGGTCCCAGGTCGGGACGCAGGCGACGAGCGAGGGCGACGGCGTCCTCGACGGCGAGGGGCGCCAGCTCCGTCTCCCGGAACCCCGCCTCGGCGAGGACCGCTCGGGCAGAAGGGGAGTGCTCGTCGGTACGGAACGTGCAGACCATCGGCACCCGCCCGGTGAGGAGGCCGAGAGCCCGCAGCGTGGACGGGTCCGCCCAGTGCATGTCATCGAGGAGGAGGGCGCCGTCGACTCCCACTCGCAGGCGCACGGACTCGGCCACCGCCTGCACGTCGGCTCCCGGTGCGACGCCGGCGAGAAGCCCCCGGAGCGGGAAGTAGGCGTCCTCCCGCATGCTCCAGAAGCAGGCTGCCGGGACGACTTCGAAGCCGGCCGCTACGACCGCCTCGCGCGCCACCGTGGTCTTGCCGACGCCGGTGTCCCCGACCACGACGACAGGCTCGAACCCCGCCAGCGCCGCGGCAACACGGCCTATGTCTCGCTGTCGCCCCACGAGCATCTGCCACCACCTCCCGGCCCGCGCCGCGGGAGCGGCCGGTGTCCCTCCGCAAGGCTTCGCTCTCGTGACGCCAACTCCTGCGGGGTGCGCCAGGGGCCCGTCCCGACCGGCGACCCCGGCGAACGTCAGAGGACGCGGGAGAGGAGACGCCACCGTGTGGCGAGCCATCCGAGACCGAACGAGGCCCCCACGCCGAGGCCGAACACAGACCGGGCCCGATGACCACCGAGAGGATCCCCACGCTCACGGCGCGGGCGGTGCGCTCCATGTAGTACCAGTCGACGTCGACGGCGCAGGCGGTGGCGACGTGCGCGCCGATCACACCGACGATGAGGACCACCCGCAGGTTGTCCATCCCCGCTTCGCGGGCGAGGGCTGGGCGCTGTTCCCGGTCCTGTGAGCGAGCCACGACGGGAAACCCTAGGACGCAGGGCGAGGCTCGACTGTGCGGCGTTTGCGCAGGTCAGGCCTAGCGCGCCCGGAGGGACTCGAACCCCCAACCTCCTGATCCGTAGTCAGACGCTCTATCCAAATTGAGCTACGGGCGCATGTTGTCAAAACCCTGGAAGGGTTGGCGGAGGGTGAGGGATTCGAACCCTCGAGGGCCTTGCGACCCAACGGGATTAGCAATCCCGCGCCATAGACCGGACTAGGCGAACCCTCCTGGACTGCCGGGACATCCTAGCCATTCGGGGGGAAGCGGGCTCCTCCTGGCCAAGACCACCGCCCGCCGACCGAAAGGCGTTCGCGGCGTCACCCAGCGGGCGGGGCTGGGGTCCGCGCCCGCGCGCGGAGCGCCGCCAGGTGCGGGGCAATGTAACAGCAGGACTTCCCCGCCGGTTTGCCGAACATCCGCGAGCGAGGTACCAGCCCACACTCAGGACATCCGACATGCCCGACGACGCAACCGTCCCCGAGGAACCCGCGAGGGCCGCTGCCCCCCCGGTCGACACCACGCTCGCCGACCTCCTGCTCGACTGGCTGGACGAGGGGAGCTTCCGGCCCGCCGGTGCCCTCCTCGACCCAGACCCCGACGCGGACGAGCTCGTCGCCGGACTCGGCAGCCGCCACGGCCACCCGGTGGCCGTGTTCGCCAGCCGTCCCGGCAAGACGCTGGGCGCGATCGGGGTCACCGCCCTGCAGAGGATCCAGTGGGCCCTCGAGCAGGGCAGGCGGCGACACTGGCCCGTCGTCGGCCTCATGTACTCCAGCGGCGCCCGCGTGGAGGAGTCCATGACGATGGTGTGCGACGGCGCCGAGATGCTCGCCCGCCTCGCCTACATCGAGGACAGCGAGACCCCTCTGCTCATGGGGATCGACGGCCCCTGCATCGGCCTCTCGGCGCTCATCGCCGTCTCCGCCGATCTCTGCGTGATGACCGAGACCGGCTACATCTCCCTCGCCGGCCCCAAGGTCGTGAAGGCGGGCACGGGCGGAGCCGCCGACGGCATCGAGCTGGGCGGCGTCGACGTCCACAAGGAGAGCGGACAGGTGCACAGCTTCGTGCCCACCGCCGCCGACCTCCTCGGCCCCATGGACGAGTTCCTGGACGCCTGGTTCGCCCGCCCCCACCCCGGCTGGACACACAGCTTCGACGGCGACGTCGGGGCTCTCGTCCCGGACGACGAGCGCAAGCCGTTCAACATCCACAAGGTGATCGAGGCGGTCTTCGACGACGACAGCTTCTGGGAGTACCAGGGGGCGTACGGCAAGCCCCTCGTCACCGGCTTCGCCACCGCCGAGGGCCGACGCGTGGCAGTCCTGGCATCGAACCCGCTCGGCAAGGCGGGCGCCCTCGACGTGGCGTCGTGCCGCAAGGGCAAGGCCTTCGTAGACATCGTGGGCCGGGCGGGTCTGCCGCTCATCTCGTTCCTCGACTGCCCGGGTGGCCTCCCCGGCGTGGACGAAGCACGCCGCGGGATCCTGAAGGCGTACATGGGCCTCAACAACGCCCTCAACCGACTCCGCACGATCCGGGTGAGCTTCATCGTGCGTCGCCTGTACGGCGGCACGCTCGCCTTGAACGGCGCCTGGCGCTGGGACGGCGACCTCGTGTACGCCTGGCCGCAGGCCATGATCGGGATCATGTCCCCCAAGGCGATGGCGCAGTTCAAGTCCTCCCTCAAGGAGGACGACCTCGCCCAGGAACGGCTCCGGCGCCACCACGCCCACATGCCGGGCGTGGGCGCCACGGGCTTCATCGACGACGTGGTGGATCCTGCCGACACCCGCCGCATCGTGGTCGAGACCCTGCGGGCCTACGAGCGTACGGACGTCACGCGCTGGAGTTGACGCCCGGTGCCCCGGCGCAGACGGGTGAGCCGGCCCCTTGGTCAGGGGCGGAAACGGGTCAGCCCATCTTCTGGCGGGCGAGGCGCTCGACCCGCTCGATGAATCCGGGGGTGCGCCGGAACCGTGACGCGATCGCTGCGTATGGCTCACCTTGGTCGCGCCAGCGCACGACCCGCCTCTCCAGCGGCCGGAGTGCCCCTCTGACCGTGCCTCCGGGCATCTCGCGCCCCGGCAGGTCGGTCCACTCGTGGACCCGCCTGATGAAGCCCGGGCTGCGCCGGAACCGCACAGCGATGTCGTGGTGCTCGTTCCCGGCGGCCGTGAGATCGAGGACGCGCCGTTCCAGCGGCCGCAGATAACGTCTCTGTTGCACCGCCATCACCTCCGGTTGGCGAGGTCTCCGGGCCGGTGAACGGACACTCGACCCGCGACACCCGCCATTGCCGAGTGTACGACGGCGCCGGGGCCCGCGGGGCGACTCCGCACCGGGCCTCACGCTGGAGGCCCAGGCGGTGGCACGCCGGCTGTTCCGCGCCTGGCGGCGCCCGGGCGGGCGGGGCCGAGGAGCGGTCCCCGTGGGTTCCGGCCTCGGCGGGTCATCCCGGAGCGGGGGGGCAGGCGCTCCACAGACCCCGACGGGCCTCGCGGGCCTCGCTGGTGAGAGCGACGAACTCGTCGGCGTGGGCGACGTTGGGGGGCACCGTGTAGGCCTGGGCGAACCCCTCGACGACGAGGGCGGCGTTCACGAAGAGGCCGTCGTCGATTCGGTACACGTAGGCCAGGGTGCGCCCGTAGCGGTCCTCGCGTTCGGCGTCGTAGACGAGACGCACCGCCGTGCCCGCCCCCATGAGCTCCTCCGCCCGCCGGGCCGCCTCCCGGCCGAAACACTCCACGGGCTTGCGGGGGTCCTTGGTCTCGGGTGTGTCGATGCCGATGAGGCGCACCTTGCCCACCGACGCCACCTTGATCGTGTCGCCGTCGACGACGCGCTCCACGGTGGTGTCCTCCCCGGGGGGAAGAGGCGCGCTCGAAGGGAGGTGGGGAACGGGAGTGGGGGCGACCCCGGCGGTCTCGACGCTCCAGGACGTGGCCGAGGAGCGGTTGGCGCGCACGTGGGTCCCCGCAGTGCCGCCGCAGCTCGGGAGCGCGACGACGACGGCGCACGCCAGAGCGAGAGCGCGCGGTCTGAGCATGGGCCAGAAGCTATCTGGGGTTCAGCCAGGAAGGCGCGCGGCGAGCCGCCAGGGTTCCAGGACACGGGCGCCACTGAGGACGGGAGCGCCCGTGGTGAGGGACACAGCCATCGCCCCGTCAGGGCCGCGGCGCACGCTCCAGTGGCAGGGCGCCGGGCCGGGGCCGGCGACACCGAAGGCGGTGTCATTGCAGACGGCGTCGAACTCGACGGCCCCTCGGGTTGCGATGAGGTGTGCGGGGCCCGTGGCGGTGACTGTGTGCCGGGCACCGTCGCGGCGGTACCCGACGCTCGCCCAGCCCGTGATGTTCCCGGGCGCGGTGACGCTTCCCGACAGCCAGAGCGTGGCCGTGGCCTGCTGGACGGCGGAATCGGCCAGGGTGCTTGTGCCCGCAAGCAGGACCCTCTGGGGGCTGGCACCCGGAAGGGGTTCCGGGCCGGCGGGGAGGGCGAGTGTCCCCGCCTCGGTGGCGACCCCCGCGGACCCGACGTGATCGTGCCACCAGTCCGCGAGGCGATCGAGCAACTCCACGACGGCACGCCCGGCACCCAGGACGCCCTGCAGAGTCCCGGCGGCCCCCACGACGAGACCGTCGAGGAACACCAGCAACGAGCCCAGCCCGACGCCGGCGGCGGCAAGGAGCCCCCGCAGGAACGTCGTGACGGCGCCGAGCAGGGAACGGGCGAGACCCCACACCGCACCCAGGGCGACGTCGGCGAGGGTGAGGACGCCGGCGAGGAGACCGAACAAGGGCACGACGGCTGCCTGCACTAGCAACTGGGCGGCCGTCACGATCCCCTGCACGCCCGCTATGAGGGTCTTGATGCCCGTGACGAGACCGGCCAAGAGGCCCCGGACCCCGCCCACGACGGCACCGACGACCGCCCGCACGGTGCCCCCCAGGAGCGTGACGAGATCCAGGACGGGCCCGAACGCCGCCTGGAGGAGCGGCGGCATCGCCGCCTTGAGGGACTGCAGCGCCGACGTGAGATCCCCCGTGAACCGGGCCACGACCTCATCGAGGGCGTCGAGGCCCGCACCCAGCGTGGCGGTCGCCCAATCGAGGAACCCGGAGCCCACACCCAGAACGCTCCTGAGCACGTCACCGACCCCGGCGAGCATCCCCTGGATCTGGCCTTGCAGAAGGCCGAGGAGGCGCCCGAGCTCAACGAGAAGGGACTGCACCTCCCCGGCAGCTCCGTCGATGCCCGCAGCCAGGACACCGTCGAGCTCGTCCACGAGAGCCGACGTGCGGCCCAGGAGGCCCCGCACCTGCCCGCCGGCCTGGCCCAACCACCCCCGGGTGTCGCCCTGGATGTCCCCGACCAGGGTCAGGAGGCGGTCCAAGAGCTGGCGGAGCCCGGGAAGGAACTCTGTGCGGCCCGCCCCGACGTCCTCGGCGATCGCCCCGAGGTCCGCCCCTGCGGTGTCCAGACGCCCCCGCAACCCGGCGAGGAACGAGTCCAGACCGCCCTGGAAGGCGGGCACCCACGCCTGGAGATCGGTTCCGTAGGAGGTCAACGCCCCGCCAAGGCCTCCCGTGAGCCGCCCCAGGACGCCCTGGAGATCGGACGGCAACTCCAGCACACCGGCCTGGAACCCTGCCCACTGCTCCTCGGTCATGACGGCAGGGAGGCTGCGCAGGACCCCCGCCAGGTCCACCCCCGCGGGGAACGGGGCATACATGTCGGCCACGGCCACGACACCGGCACCGTCGGGAACCTGACCGCCGAGATCGTTGCCTGCCCCGCCCACCCCGGCACCGGAGTACTGCAGGGCCACACCCCGCCCGGGCCCGTCCAGCGTCCAGTCGCACTGGCGGACACCGCCGTCGGCGACCCGTACGAGACCGCCGAGCTCGAAGCGGTACACGTAGCACGCACCCGTCATGAACATGCTCCGGCCCGCGCCGTCCATCTCCTCGATCGTGCCCGCCGCCGACGTGAACGACACGCTCTGGGGGCCGTTCGTGGCCACGGCCATGCGGGGCCCACTCGCCGGGTACCAGGCGAGCCCGTTCGCCTCCACGGTCGGGGCCGCCCCGGCGGCACCCCGCTTGTTCACATCCAGGACGAGACCGAGGTCGCCGCTGGAACGCCCCGCCGCCACGGCCATGCCGTAGCCGCCGTCCTCGTCTATGTACGGCGGCGGCGCCCCGAACAACGGTGTGCGCGCCGCGAGGTCGACCACGTGCGGCCACGCCACCCACGGCACCACGTCCGGGATGACGTCGGTGATCGCACCGAGGTCCAGGGGCGTCCCGCCCGCGGTGAGCTCGGCCACCTTGCGGGCGATCTCGGAATCCGTCAACCCCGGGACCACGCCTCGCAGACCCGTCCCCGAGCCCGCCAACGCCGCCACGATCACGAAGATCCAGTCCGCCGGGCCGCTCACCAGTCCCGGGGCGGCACCTTCGAAGAAGCCCAACAGGTCCGAGTACAACGCCAGGTAGTTCGTGTCGATGATCGTGCGGAGACCCGCGAAGGCGCCCGCCACGTCGGCGTCCACCCGGCCGCCCAAGTACGCCAAGGACTCCCGCACGGTGTTGGCCCCCACTGCCCCCGGGTAGGACACGATCACCGCCACGAGGTCGCCCACCCAACCCTCCAGGGCATCCGCGAGAGCCCCGAAACCGCCCAGCGGAAGCCCCGGGAGCCCCCCGGCGAGACCGGTCGCGAGGCCCTTCAGAAGACCTGCGACGGCACCCACTCCCGCCGCCAGGACACGACCCCCCGCCCCCGCCAGCGACAACGCCGTGCCCAGCACCGTGTCGTTCACGAGACGGTCGGCGTCGTCGATCAGCGACACCAGACACGGCGCCACCTTGTCCGCCGCCGCGTCGAGGAGGGAACCGAACGTCCCGTAGTCGCGGTACCAGCCCGGGTTCGGCGCCTCCTTGCACATGCCCGTCACGAGGCCCGAAGCGATCTCGACGTAGCGGCGCACGTCCGGGAACAGATCCAACAGCGAGGTCGGCAGCCACCCCAGCACGGCGACATCCGGGCGGTCCAGCAGGCCCGAGAGGAACGTGTGGTTGTCCGCCACGAACTCCTTCACCGTGTCCAGACCGAAGGTGTCCGTGCGGCCGTCGCCGTCGGTGTCCTCGCCGTAGAGAACGGCCGTGGCCTCGCCGGCGAGCTCCGCGAACGAGGCATCCGGCGCCAAGCCGGCGATACGGTCCCGCAGGGACTGCGGCCAGGCACCCAGCCGGTTCGTGAACGGCAGGACCACGTTCTCGGAGTAGTCAAGGATGATCGGCCCCACGTACGCCGCCAGGATCCTCTCGGCGAAGTTGCCGCTCTTCGCCAGCCCGCTCCACCACCCGTACACCGCGTCCAGGAGCTCACGCACCTTCTGGGCGAGATCACGGTTGATCACAGTGGCCAACTGGTCCACGAGCCCCGGCAGGGCGCTCTTGATCGCCTCCACGAGACCGCTGCGCAGGCCCGCCTCCATCTCAGACGTCCTCGCGGACAGCGCCGCCGGGCTGTTGGCCCGCAGCCAGTCCGCCGTGGGGGCACCCAGGAGATCCCAGGTCGCCTCGGTCACCGCGCTCGCCGCGTCGGGGCGGCCCCCCGGGTACACGTTCACGTGCAGGCCGGAACCGTCACGCGGCAAGACGGGAGAGCGCACGACGTCCAGCAACACCGACCCGCCCGGGCGCGACACATGCAAAGACACGTACCCCCCGGTGGCGTCCTCCTCGAACGTCCAGGCGCAGAGGCCCCGGCGCCGGTCCAGCAACGGCGCCACGGCGACCGGGGCGGCCCGCGGCATGGAGTAGACGTCGCAAGCACCCCCCAAGGTCGCCGTCCCCCCCACCGGGTCGCCACCCCCGCCTCCGGTCCCGGGGGCGAACTCCGCCGTCTCCCAGGCGTTCTCGACCACCCGCCACTGGCGCGATGCGCCCAAGAGCTCGTAGGTCGCCACCCCCGACGTGCCCTCCGCGGCGTCATCGAACACCGGGGGCCAGGCGCGGCCCGCCCCGGGTGTGGGGGCGGTCGCCTGGTGGCGCAGCGCCACCTGGAAGCGCCCGTGGGTGTCACCGCCGCCCCAGTCCCCCGGGTGCTGCCTCTCGACGCTCCCGGCGGGAACGCCCCCGCCGACGACAGTGGCGAACGTGTTGTCGGCCCGCCGCGCCACGAAGGCGTCCTCGCCGCCGTTCGTGTCGCCGGCGACGAGATCCTCGGCGGTGGAACTGAACGCGACCTCCCGGGCCCCCTCGGTGACAGCCGGCTTCCAGAAGGCCCCCTGGGTCGCCTGGGAGCCGTCGGCGGCGAGGCTCACCCGCTCGGTCGTGCCCGTCTCCGTGTCGTGCACGAAGATGTCGGCCCGGTTCCAGTGCGCGTCAGGGCCGTTGGTGTCCCCGGGGACGAGGTTGTCCGCCCAGGACCCGAAGGCGACATAGCGTCCGTCCGGGCTGATGGCCGGACCCTCGCTGTCGGCGTTGCCCGCCGTACCGTCCGAGGCCCTGCTCGCCCAGTGGAGCGCGCCCGTGTCACGGTCCCAGACGTACGTGTCGTCGATGGGCGAGCAGCCCCACGGGTAGCACTGCTGGGCGGTGTCCTCGGGAACGAGGGAGTCACTGCTGTCGAAGGCGACGCGCCGCCCGTCGGCGCTGATCTCCGGGGCGTTGCCCGCACTGTTGGTGCCGACGAGCGTGGTCTCGGCCGTCTCGCGATCGTGGAAGTAGACGTTCTGGCTCGCCCGCCCAGACACGAATGCGAGGTAGCGGCCGTCCGCGCTGATGTCGGGCCAGTACGAGTCGTCCGTGCCCGAGTAGACCCGCTCGGTCAGGCCCGCCACCCGATCACGCACGAAGACATCCATCTTCGTGCCGTTCGGGTCCGATCCCGCCATGTCGGTCGCGTTCGACGAGAACGCCACGTAGCGGCCGTCGGCGCTGATGGAGTGGTCGAAGCTGTAGCTGTTCCCGGACTCGCCGGTCTCGGCCACGCTCACGAGCTCGGTGGTATCCGTCTCCCGGTCGTGAAGGTACACGTCGACGCGGGACCAACACGACGAGTACCCGCACTTCGTGTTCGTGTCGAGCGGGGACAGGTTCATCGCCTCGGAGTCGAAGACGACGTAGCGGCCATCGGGCGTGATGTCGCCGTCCTTGCCCGTGCCCCACATGAGGCGGGCGTTGGACCGGTCGGCCTCCGTACCGTCGGAGGCCACGCTCACCCGCTCGGTCGTCCCCGCGAGACGGTCGCGGACGAACATGTCGGCCTCGTCGTTCGTGTCGTCGGGGACGAGGTTCGTCGACCACGACCAGAACACGACGTAGCGGCCGTCAGGGGTGATCGCCGGCGTGCTGTAGTCCTCGGCGCCCCATTCCGCCTCCGCGCCGTCGGAGGCCAAGCTCACCCGCTCGGTGCGCCCCGAGGGAGCCGCGGCGCCACCCCCGCCCGGGTCCGGTTCAGCGGCCCGGCCGCCCGCGGGAAGACCGGCGAGAACGGTGGTGGCCGTGCTCAGCGAGAGGACAAGGGCGACAACCCGCCTGCGGAGGACCGCGCCGGTCCCGTGCGGACCCGCGGGTCCAGGTACCAGCGGGCCGCCGGTGCCCAGCCGACCCGGCCCACACGTGCGTAGTCTCATCCAGCCTGCTCCCACCCGCCAACCGTAACCCCCTCCCCACCCACAGTCCATCGCGCAGTTGCGCCGGACCGGTACTGACCTGCCGGGGCGGTCGCAGACCCTCCCCACCCACAGTCCATTGCGCAGGCGGAAGACCCGCTGACCGGCCGCCGCCCGGGTCTTCCCCACCGAACTGGGCGCGACGACTGTCAGATGCGACGCGCAGCGCGCCCAGAAAGGTTGTCTCCGGGCACGAGTCGGAGGCGTGAGCGGGCGGCCGCGGCCACCTGTTCCGGGGACCACGGGATGGGGACGCCGTCACCTCGGAGCCACAAAGGCATCTGGTCGTCGTAGTTCACCGACAGCGGGTTGCCGGACTGCCCGCCGGGGAGGACGAAGCGGGCGTCGTCCCAGGCGCCGATCTCCACGGTCATCCGCAGCGTGGCGACCATGATCGGGCGGGCGAGGAAGTCGAAGGGGTCCGACGTGCACATGCTCACGGTCGTCGTGTCCCCGCCCCACGGGTAGGGCCCGAGGTTGAAGAGCGGGCCGAGAGGGCCGAGGCGACCCAGGGGATGCACCCAGGTGAGGGGCCGGACGTGGCCCCAACCCCAGGCCGTGGCGTCGTCACCACGCGCGTGGCGCAAGCGCCCCACGGCACGGGCGAGGGCAGCCGCGATCTCCTCGCCCCAGGGCCCTGCCAGGACGCCCGCCGGCTGCTCGCGCAGGAGCCGGGACGTCTCGGGCCAGCGTCTGGTGATGTTGGAGCTCACCGGGGCGAGGGGGTGGACGCTGCGCCCTACGGCGTACTCCCATGTCCGGGGGGCGTCGGCGGCGACCACACGGTTCTGGATGTCCATGAAGGCGAGCTCGAAGACAGCCGCCGCCGGGGAGTCCCGACCGACGTGGCCGTCCCAGGAGCGGAGGAGGTCGAGGGCCGTGGCCGCGTCGGGATCCGCCGCGGGGGCCGAGAGGAACGCCTCGCACACCTCCCGCCAGACGAGGGAGACGTCGTCCATCTGCAGGGCCATCGAGGCGTCCCTGTCCCAGCCGTCGCGGGACCGCAGCACCTCGAAGATCCGGGCCGCCCGGTACCCCGCCGTCCACTCCGCACCCAGATAAGGCCCGTCGCCGTCGGCGACGGGCTGGTTGTTCGCCGTGGCCACGACGCCGGACCGGCCGGCGACGGTGAAGGGCAGCTCGTCGAACGCCACAGGCTCGGCCTCCCAGCCCACGTCTGGGTCGGACGCCGGGAGCGGCAAGAGGCCGTGTCCCTTGCGCCGCCGGGGGATGGTGCCCACGAACTGCCAAGCGACGCCGTCGCCGTCGCCGTAGACGAGGTTGAACGACGCGGAGGGCCAGTGCGCGAAGCACCGCCGGAACTCCTCGAAGGACCGCGCCCGCACGGCCGCGACATAGCCCCGCATGGGCGCGGGCTGCAGCCAGGTCGCCGCGTACGAGATCGCCGCTGTCTCGCCGTCGAGCGCCGGGCTCACCAGCGGGCCCCGCGGAGTGACGAGGACGTCCTCCGTGACGCTCTCGCCGCCGCGGACCTCGATGACCTCACGGATGACCTCGCAGGGCACCCAGGCGTCGCCCTCGCGCACGCCGGCTCCGTCGGGGCCGATCTCCTCCACGTAGAGGTCGACGAAGTCCGCCGCACCGTTCGTCGTGCCCCACGCGCCGTGGCCGTTGTGGCCGGCGGCGATGCCTGGGGACCCGGCGAACGCCGCCCCGGCGACGGCCCACTCGGGGGTCGCGAGGTGAGCGAGGTACCAGTGCGGCGGAACGGAGGCGTCGAGGTGGGGATCGTTGGCCACGATGGCCGACCCCTCCGCGAGGTCGCCACCGATGGCCCAGTTGTTGGACGCCCCCACAGTCCCGAGGAGGTCGCCGAAGACGGCGAGATCCTCGGCGAGGCGGTCGGCGGCCGGGCCGGCGTCGGCTCCCGGGGGCGACGACAGCGGGTGTCCGGGCGCATAGGCGGGCTCCACGGCGGCGAGGGCCTCGGCGCCGTCCACGCGCAGGATGCGGAGGCGGCCCAGCTTCGCCCCCCAGTTGGTCCCCATGGTGAAGCCGATGAGCTTCGTGACGGCGAGGACGTCGGCGACGTCCCATGCCGACCGGCGCCGCCGGAGGAGGGCGAGCTCGTGCGGGGCGTGGCGCCGGCCGACGGTGGCGCCGTCGTTCACGCCGCGGACGAAAGCCGCGAAGGACTCCTCGTCGGGGCCGTCGAGGGTGGCGATCTGCGCCTGGGCGGCGCGGCGGAACCCGACACGGCGCGAGAGCCGGTCGACGGCAATGCCCTGTGTGCCCACGAGTTCGGCGAGGCGTCCGCGCACGACCCGCCACAGCACCTCGAGCTGGAAGGTGCGGTCCTGGCCCTGGCAGAACCCGAGGCCGTACCAGGCGTCCGCGTCGCCCTCGGCCTCGATGTGGGGGATGCCCCACGTGTCACGCGTGACGGAGATCGGAGCGCTGGCGCCGGCCACGGCGAGCTCTCCCTCCACCGTGGGCAGGCGGGAGCCCAGGAGTGCCGACAGCAACCGGCGGGCGACGTTCATGCGACCTCGTTCCTCTCCTCGGGGAGCGGTGAGCCTCTCGCGGCGAGCGACGTACGGGAGCGTACCCGCCCCTCGGTCTCATGATCCCCGGGCGGGGGCCGATCGGGGGGAATCCACAGCATGACAACGGAGCCCGTCGGCCATGGACCAGCCGAAACGCCTTCGACGCATCCCCGTCGGCGTCTCCGTCTGCGCCCTCGCGGCCGGCGCTCTCGCGGCCGTGACTCCCGCTCCTGCTGCCGCCGACCCCCCGGCGGCACCGCGCTTCCTCGCCGCCACCGACCTGGGCCGCGCCTACGTGGGCGGCCGGGGCGGGGCCGGTCACGTCGCCACCGCCGACTTCGACGGCGACGGCCACCCGGACCTCGTCTTCACGGAGGTGAAGAACGCCCAGCCCGCCCTGGTGTCGATGGCCGGCAACGGCGACGGGACGTTCGCCGCCCCCCAGGTGATCCCCTTCGGTCCCGCCGACCACGGCATGGGCAACCTCGTGGTGGGCGACTTCGACCACGACGGCGAGGAGGACGTCGTCACGTCCGTGAACGCCGACCGCAAGGTGCTCTTCTTCAAGGGCAACGGCAACGCCACGTTCGCCACGACGCCCCTGGAGGCGGCCACATCGTGGCGGCCCAACACCGTGGCTGCCGGCGACGTCACCGGCGACGGCGAGGCCGACGTCGTCGTCTCCTACCAGCTCGACTGGGCCGACCATGCCACGAGACCCCGCCTCGGCGTCCTGGCCGGCGGCGGCGACGGCACCTTCGGACCACCGGTCGACCACACGTACGGGGCCTGGTGGCCGGGACACGTCGCCGTCGCCGAGCTCGACGGCCAGGCCGGCCTCGACGTCGCCGTCCAGCACTGGGGCTACGACGGCAACGACCGGGGCGTCTGGATGCTGCCGAACGACGGCAACGGCGCCCTGGGCACCCCCCTCCGCGTGTACGGCAGCGCCTCGACACGCACTGTCGCCGCCGGGGACTACAACGGCGACGGCGACACGGATCTCCTCGCCACCGTGGGATTCACCGACTGCCAGGACGGCGAATGCGCCGTCCTCCTCACCGGGAACGGCGCCGGCGTCTTCGCCCCCGGCCCGCTCCACGCCGTGGGCAAGGAACCGAACACCGCCCCCTTCGGGGCCTCCGCGATCGACGTGGACGGCGACGGCGACAAGGACTTCGTCTACGTGAGCACCTCAACTCGGATGGACTGGGTCTCCGTCGGGCGCAACCGGGGTGACGGCACCTTCGACGTGTCGCACTGGGCGGGCGCCGCCCGGCCAGCCGGTGACGAGACCCCGGAAGGGCAGTCCCCTGCCTCCGCCGCCGTGGCCGACTTCACAGGTGACGGGACGCCCGATGTCGTCACCACCGCCTGGGAGGGCGAGGGTGGGCACCCCGGCAGCCTCCGCCTTCTCGAGGGCGACCCCGACCGTCCGGGCGACTTCCTCGCGCCGCGCGCGGTAGTGGACACCGCCCGCCACACGGCCTCGGAACGCTCGGCGTTGGGGGACTTCGACGGTGACGGGCGCGCCGACGTCATCGTGCAGGAGAACTTCGGGGGGGCCTTCGACCTCCTCCCCGGTGACGGCGCGGGTTCGTTCGGCCCGGTGCGCCAGACCGTGGCGGGGACGGGCAGCGCCTGCCGGGACGAAGGCGAGGTCCTCACCGCCGATTTCGACGGCGACGGCCACCTCGACCTCGTCTGCGCCCGGGACACCAGCGCCATGGTGCTCTTCGGCTTCGGCGACGGCACCCTGGGGAACCCCGTCGGCCTGCCCGCGGAGCCGGGCCTGTACGTCTCTGCGGTGAGCCTGGCGGACTTCAACAGCGACGGCCGCCCCGACGTCGTGAACTGGAACACCAACTCCTGTTGTGCCTTCGGCGAGAACCGGGTGGGCGCGTGGCGCGTCTTCCTCAACGGCGTGGGCGGTCCGCGCACGTTCAGCGCCGCCCAGAGCTTCGACCTCGGCCCCCTGGACTGGAACTCCCGGCCGTACGGGACAGCAGGCGACTTCGACGAGGACGGCCACCCGGACGTCGTCTTCCACACGAACAAGACCGAGGGCTCCGCCGCACCGAACAACGAGCGGTTCTTCTTCTTCGGCGGCCACGGCGACGGCACGTTCGCCGACGCCGTGGTCACCCAGCCCGGCCTCCCCGAGTTCGCGTCCCAGCTCATCCCCGCGGACGTGAACGAGGACGGCCACGCCGACGTCGTCGTGCGCTACCCGTGGAGGGGTGAGATCGGTGTCCTGCCCGGGAACGGTGACGGCACCTTCGGCGCCCTCGTCCACTACGCCACTGGCGGCGCGGTGCGCGACCTCGCCTTCGTGGACCTCAACGGGGACGGTCACGACGACGTCGCCGCCGCCACGAACCAGGGCCTCGCCGTTCTCACGGCGAACGGCGACGGCACCTTCGCCGGCTACGCCCGCCACCCCTCGGGACGGAAGCAGACCACCCAGGTCTTCTGGACACGTCTCGGTGGCGACACGAAGCCGGACCTGATCGTGGGGATCTCGGGCTACGACGGCGGGGGCGGCATCCGCTTCTCCGTCCTCCCCAATGCCACGTCGCCCTACGGGCCCCGCAGCCCCGACCTCACCGTTGACGCCGTCACCGCCCCCGCTGCCGGGACCGCCGGCGAGGACGTCGCCGTGCACTACCGGGTCACCAACACCGGCGCCCCCGTCGCCGGAGGGAACTGGGTGGACACCGTGTACCTCTCCACCGACGGGCACTGGGACGCCGCCGACGTGGCGATCGCCCGGCGCACCGAGAGCGGCCCCCTCGGTGCCGACGCTTCCTACGTGCGGGACGTCACCGTCCCCCTCCTCGCCGGGACACGCGGCGACCACACGGTGATCGTGCGCAGCGACGTCCGCGACCAGGTGGCCGAGGGCGACGAGAATGACAACACCGCTCTCGCCGTCGCGCCCACGGACGTCGTGGTCGGAGACGTCACCCCCGGGTCCTTCCGCGACGTCACCGTGCCTGCCGGCCGGGACCGGTACCTCCGCCTCGATCCCGGCGCCACCGATGTGATCGTGGAGGCCGCTGCCGCGGGGGCCGACCTCGTGGACCTCGTGGGCCGTGACGGGAAGCTCCCCCTGGGCGAGAGCTTCGACCTCGCCCCCGAGCAGCCCGGTGACGCCCGCCAGCGCCTCACCGTGCCCGCCAGCATGGGCGAGACGTACCTCCGCATCCACGGCCGGGCCGGCGCGGGCGCCGGCACGGATGTCCTCGTGAGCGCCGAGAGCGTCGCCGCCGGGATCGAGGAGGTGACGCCGGACCACGGCGGCGCCGGCGGGCCCGCCACCGTCCGGATCCAAGGCGCCGGGTTCGGCCCTCTCGCCCGCGCCTTCCTCGTCGACGGGAACGGCAACGAGATCGCCGCCCGGGAGGCCGCCTTCGAGTCCTCCACCGCGATCGCGGCGACCTTCGACCTCTCCGGCGCCGCTCCCGGGCTCTACGGGGTCCGGGTGCGGAACCTGCTCCAGACCTACACCGCCCCCGACGCGTTCCGGGTGACCACCGCGGCTGCCGGCCGGCTGGAGACGCACCTCTCCGTGCCCGGCGCCGTACGGGCAGGCTTCCCGTTCGACGTCGTCCTCACGATGCGCAACACGGGCGATGCCGACATGGGCGTGCCCGTCCTCCACTTCGTGTCCTCCCGCGCCCGGTTCCGCCTCCCCGGGGGCAGCTTCGTCGACTCCCCGCTGGAGGTCCTGGCCGGCGACGCCCGGGAACCGGCCACGATCCTGCCTCCCGGGGCGGAGCGCCGCTTCCGTGTGCAGGGCCTCTCCTCCACGGACGTCGCCCACGACACGATCGACCTGCGCATCGACGTGCTCGGTCCCGGTGACGACTCCCCCCTGGACTGGTGGTCCCGCCAGGCGGCCCTGCGACCGGTCCACGTCCCCGCAGACGTGTGGACGCGGGTCTTCGACACCTTCATCGAGCGCGTCGGCCCGACCACGGGCTCCTACGTGAAGGCGCTGGGGGAGGTGGCCCGGGCGTCCCGGGGCGCAGGATCAAACCCTGTCCTCGAGGCCGACCTCCTCCGCGGTGTCGTCGATGCCGTGCTCGCCGAGGCGCCCAAGGCTTCCGTGGCGGGCCGGATCTACCTCGACGACGCGGACCACCCCCTTGGCGGCGCCAGACTCCGTCTCCTGGACACCGACACCGGGAGCGTCCACGAGGCCACGTCCGTCCCCGGGGGCCGCTTCGCCTTCCGTGGACTGGATGCGGGCACATACCGCCTGCTGGTCGACGGCTACCTCCCCCACGACCTCGGCGCGGTCTTGGTCCCGAGCGCGGGCAACGGCCCCCGGGACCTCGTCGTGACCGTGCGCGAGGGCAGCGCTGTCGCCGGCCGCGTCACCCGGGCTGTCGGGGGCGCCCCGGTCGCCGGGGCCCACGTCGCCGTCGTCGACACCGCCCAGCGGGCCATGCTGAGCGCCCGGACGGGGGCCGACGGCACGTACCGCGTGGCCGGGGTCACTCCCGGCCCTGTGCGCGTACTCGTGGAGGCCAACGGGCTCGTCCCGCCGCCGGCAGCGCCCGGGACCGTGCCCGACGGGGGCACGCTCACCCAGGACTTCGCCCTCGCGGGCGGCGGCACCGTCGTCGGCCGCGTGCTCGACCCCGGCGGCACCCCGGTGCCCGGTGCCCGCGTGAACGTCGCCAGCGGGGGGGCCGGCTCGCGCTCGGTGGCCACAGGGGCCGGCGGCACCTTCTCCCTCACCGGTGTGCCACCCGGCACCCACACACTGCGAACGATGAAGGCGGGCTTCGGGGCCGGCGAGCGCACCGGAGTCGGCATCGTGGCCGACGAGGAGACGAACGTGGGCGACGTTTCCCTGACCGAGGCCGGGCGGGTCACGGGCACGGTCACCGACACCGACACGGGGCAGCGACTCGCGGGGGCCAACGTGGCCGTGGACGGCCTCCGCCCCGGCGACCCCGTCCTCACCGACGCCGACGGGCGCTTCGCGATGCCCGACGTGCCCGCCGGAGAACGCCAGGTGGCCGTCAGCAAGCCCGGTCACGAGCCCCAGCAGTACATGCTCACGGTCACGCCGGGGGAGGACGCCCGATTGCAGGCCGTCCTGGAGGCCCAGGGGCGGATCCGAGGCCACGTCCGCCGCGGCGACGGCACTCCCGTGCGGGGCATCGCCGTCGTCCTCATGGGCCCCGGCACACCACACGCCACGACGGTCACGGACGGGACGGGGGCCTTCAGCTTCACCCGCCTCGCCAACGCCACGCACACCGTCGCCCTGTGGACGGGCTTCGGGTCCCGCCCGTACGTGTCCCCCAGGGAGGTGACCCTCGCTGTGGGGAACCGTGACCTCAGTCTTGACTTCACGCTCGGCTTCGGCCACCTCAAGGGGACCGTGCGCCGCCCCGACGGCCAGCCCGCGCCGGGTGCCGACGCCCGCCTGGAGCGCGACGGCATCGTGCTCGACGCCATGACGGCGGACGACCAGGGACGCTACGGCTTCCTCGTCTTCGGCACGGAAGCCGTCGACGTGGTCGCCTTCGGCGAGGAGGCCGGCTTCCTCCGGCGCGAGGGGCTGAGCGTCCCCGAGGGCGGCACTCTCCTGGACCAGGACCTCCAGGGCAGCGGCGTCGGCGTCACGATCGACGCCGGTCTCCCCGGTGCCCACGTCGCCCTCACGGCACCTGACGGCGCCGGCATGGACGGCGCCACCGTGTTCGCCAAGACGGGGGCAGGGGGCGCGGCGACGTTCGCCGTGATCCCCCCCGGCACGTACCGCGCCGCCACCCGGGCAGCGGGCCGGGCACCCGTCGAGGACACCTTCGCCGTGGGCGCCGCTCCCGTCACGCGCACGCCCACGCTGGGCCCGGGCCGCGTGGTGACGGGCACGGCGAGCGGGCCGGGAGGGCCGGCACCGGGTGTCCGCATCTCGGCCGTCGACCCCGCGACGGGGGAGTCGTTCACGACCGTCGCCGACGGCGCCGGCAACTACACGCTCGACTCCCTCCCCGACGGCACCTCCCTGGACGTCTCCTTCGCCGACGGCCGGAGACGCCCGGTGATCGTCACGGGCGTCGTGACAGGGGCACTCGCCCGGACGGTGAACGCCACCCTGGGCGGTTCCGGTGCCCTCGTGGAAGGGACGGTCACCGATGGCGGGGGCCGCCCCGTCCCCGGCCTGCAGGTGGCGGCGATGGACAGGGGCGGGGAACCGCTCCTCACGACAATCACGGACGTCGCCGGGCGCTACACCCTCGACCGGCTTCCCGAGGCGGACCTCCTCGTGGGTGTGGAGACGAGCGCGGCGGGGGGCGCCGTCCGGCGCGTGACGCCGAGCCTCGCCGGCCCCACGACCGTCGACCTGAGTGTGGCGAACGCCGGCGCCCTCGCCCTCCCGCGGGAGGCGCTCGCCTCGGGGCTGCGGGCGGCGATCAACGAGTACGAGTGGGACGGGGCGGCCGTCCACGGCTACGGGGACACCAGCGCAGGCAGCTGGGTGTTCCGCTCCGGTCGCCTGGAACCACCGGCCCGTCTGGGCAAGGACACCGACGCCTGGCGCCTGCGCTGGCTGGACTTCCAGAACTACGACCCGGACTGCCCGGGCCTCCTCGACGCCGCCAACCGGGCCTCGAACGCCTGGTACGCCCTGAACCGCGCCTTCGAGGGGTGGCAGCGGGCCCACGAGGCTGCGGAGCAGGTGGGCGAGGCCGAGATCAACCTCGCCCTCGCCCGCGCCGGCGTGCTGGGCGCCAAGACGTTCCTCGCCGTCGCCAACCTGGTGAACGGCCTCGTGGGCACGAAGGGCGCCCTGGAGCGCGCCGTGCAGAAAGGCCAGATCTCCGCCGAGAACTTCGTCGCCCTGCGGGACGCCCTCGACGTCCTCGTCGAATGGGCGCCGAAGATGGCCGAAGCCCTCGCGCAGGGGGACTGGAGCTCCTACGAGCTCATCGCCAACTCGGTGGTCAAGCCCATCGCCTTCGGCCACGGCGGGGACGTGATCGACAACTGGGTGGTCGAGCTCACGCAACTCCCCAAGGGCATCCGTCCGTCCGACGTACAGCTCTTCAAGCTCCGGCGGGTGCTGGGCAACGTGGGCAAGGCGCCCTTCCACCTCCTCGGGATCCTCGATGCCGTCACGGACTTCCTCGAGTTCGCCGACCAGACCCAGCAGGCCTTCGACAACGCCATCAGTGCGCTGGACCTCTACAGCCAGGCCCAGAGCCTCTACCTGGCGGCTCTCCAGACCTACGACCAGGCCCTGAACGACCTGCAGAGGATCGAGTCGGACTGCCCGCCCCCACCACCCCCGCCGCCCCCACTTCCGCCCCCGGGCCACCGGGCCACGATCATGAACATGGCCTCGGGCGACCCGAACGACGTCGCCGGCCCGGCGGGCGTGGGCGACCGGCGCTGGATCCCGGCGGGCGCGGACATGGCCTACACCGTGATGTTCGAGAACAAGGAGGACGCCACCGCCCCCGCCCTCGTCGTGGTGGTCACCCTGGGTCTCGACGACGACCTCGACCCGAACACCTTCGAGCTGGGCGACGTCGGTTTCGGCGCCGTGCGCGTCGCCGTCCCGCAGGGCCGCCAGGCCTACGAGACCACCGTCGACCTCCGCCCGGCGATGCCCTGGCTGGTCAGGGTGCAGGGCGCGCTCGACCCCGACACCCGAGTGGTGACCTGGACCCTCACGACGCTCGACCCCGCCACGGGCGACATGCCCACCGACCCGACCGCCGGGTTCCTGCCCCCCGAGGACGGCACCGGGCGGGGCAACGGCACTGTCGCCTTCCGGGTGCGGCCCAGAGAGAGCCTCCCCACGGGCACGGTCGTAGCCGAGCAGGCGAGGATCGTCTTCGACGCCAACGCTCCCGTCGACACGCCGGAGTGGTCCAACAGCATCGACGCCGACGGGCCGACGTCGGCTCCCGGCGCCCTGCCCGAACGGGTTGTCGGTCCGGGCGTACGCGTGAACTGGGGCGGCAGCGACCCCGGCAGCGGCATCGACACGTACGACGTGCTCGTGTCCGAGGACGGCGGAGCGTGGCGGACGTGGCTGGCGGGCACGCGGGCGACGGAGGCCGACTACCCGGCCCGCGCCGGGCACCTGTACGGCTTCACGACCGTCGCCCGCGACGGCGTCGGCCACGTCCAGCGTGACGGCCCCGCACGCACCGTCCGGGTCGTCGCCCCCGACCCGCCCCCGGGGGCCGCCCCCGCGCCGCTACCGGCGAAGCCTGGTGCCGGGACCGCCCCCCGCTGCCGCACCGTCCTGAAGCGTCGCAAGGGCAGGACGATCCGCCGCCGCGTGTGCCGGCGGGCTAAGCGACCGGCCCAGGCCAAGGGGAAGGGGAAGGCCAAAGGCGCCCGGAAGAGCGGTGGCCGCCGATCCGGATCTCGTGCCCGGAAGGGCTGAGAGCAGCCCCCTCCCCTCCCCGACTGGGCAGCTCCCCCAGAGGCGCGTCTCGATCGTACCGCCGGGATACGCTTGCGCCTTCGGGAGGTCCAGCTACACGATGACCGAGCACGAACCCCAGTCCCCGCCCATGGTCCCGGCGACCTCCGGCCCGGGTCCGGGTCTCGAGCGCCCCTCCTCTGGATGCGCGCCGGGCAGACGACGGCGCTGACATGAGCGAAGCGCAACGCGTCCTGGTCGTCGAGGCCCACCCCGACGACGCCGAGTTCGCCGCCGGGGGCACCCTGGCCCGCCTCGCGGACGCCGGCCACGAGGTGACGCTCCTCGTCGTCTCGGACGGGTACCGGGGGACACTGGAGACCGGCGACGACGGCCGCTGGCGCCAACGCGAGGACGTCGAGGTGGACGCCGCCGCCGAGGTGCTCGGCATGCACAAGGTCCTGCGCCTCCACCACCCCGACGGCTTCGTATGCGACGTCCCCTACTCGGCGCTGCGTGAGGAGATCATGCGCGTGGTGCGCCGGGTTCGCCCCCACGCCCTCATGACGTGGGATCCGTGGGCGCCCTACGAGGACCACCCCGACCACCGGGCCGTGGCGTCCGCGGCGAGCGACGCCGCCGGCTTCGCCCACTTCCCGCGCTTCCACCCCGAACACGCCAAGGAGGGCCTGGAGCCCTGGTACGTGGGGGAGCACCTCCACTTCGCGAAGTCCCCCCGAGACCACAACTTCACCGTCGACGTCGCACCCACGATCGACCGCAAGATCGCCGCCCTGCGCGCACACGGGAGCCAGATGGAGATGAGCGTGGGCGTCGCCCGCCTCGCCCTCCAGGCGGCCGGCATGGATCTGGCCGATCTCGCGGATCCCATGGCGGTCGTGGAACCGGTGGTGCGCGCCTGGGCGGCCCTCGCGGGCGAGGCGGCCGGCTTCGGCGCCGGCGAGGTCTTCCGCCGCAGCCGCTTCCCCGACGCCGGCCCCCTCGCCGGCGCCGCCCCGGACCTCCTCTTCGGCAACGAGGGCGTGGCCTGGACCGCCCCGCCCACACCGTCGGTCGGCGCCGGACTCCGGGAGTAGGGCGGGCCACCGCCATCCGCGGCCCGGACCTCAGCCCGGAACCGAAGCTCCCGGTACTGGCGCGCACTCACGCCGTCGCCGTGGCCGGCGTCCCGGAGGCGCAGTCCTTCGACCCCGCGACCGCCGCCTACTCGCTGCGGTACCGGCCCGACCCGTCGGTGACTCTCCCCACAGAGATCGCGGTCCCCCGGGACATGCACTACCCGGCGGGCTACCGCGTCCGGATCACCGGCGCCACGGCGACGCGGACCCGTGGGGGCCGCCGGTTGCTCGTCACGGCCTCACCGGGAGCACAGGCGGTCACGGTCGCGATCACGCCGCGCTGACCCCCGGTCCGGGCTACGACGTCGGTGCCGGGGCCGTCTCCGCCGGGTACCCCGTCGAATCCGTGACGTGGCGCCGAACCGACCCCACTCACACCGGAGGCACACGCCGGTCCAGGAAGTCGGCGATCGCCGCGGCCACTTCGCCCGGCGCCTCCGTCATCACCGCGTGCCCCGCCCTGGGGACGATCACGAGCTCGGCGCCGGGAATGCGGTCGGTGATGACACGCGACTCGGGAACGGGGCAGATCCAGTCCTCGGCCCCACAGAGGACGAGTGTGGGCGCCGCCACACGACCGAGGTCGTCACGCACGTCGTAGTCCCGGTCCTCCGCCTGCATCCACTCCTCCTCGACGTCCTGGCGGAGACCGACGAGGCGGCCGATCCTCCGGAAGGCGGGGTACAGCCGTGGCCACCGGCCGGGGAGGCGGCAGGCGATCCCCCCGAGCACGAGAGCGGCCCGGGCCGGATGGCGCACGGCGTACAGGGGCTGCAGGGTCGCCCAGTCGACCCAGTCCTCCAGGGAGTCCGGCGGCCGGCGCCCCTCGACGACGTCCACCCGGCGTCGCCACGCCGCTTGCTGGGAGGCACTTCCGTGCCCGGCCAGGTAGTCGGCCGCCGACACCCGGGCCGTCGCCCCGGCCGCCGCCGTGTCCACGGCGACGAGGAACGCCACCCTCTCGGGATATGTGGCGGCGTACGTGAGGGCGGCGAAACCGCCGAAGGACGCTCCCGTCACGCCGACCCGGTCCACCCCGAGGTCCTCCCGGACGGCATCCACGTCCGCCGCCAGGCGGGCGAGGCGAAACGTGGAGAGATCACCGGTGGAGCGCCCCACGCAGCGGTGGTCGACGAAGACCTGGCGCAGGCCCAGCCGGTCGAGGCGGAGCCGACGGGTCAGCCGGCGCATCAGGGCGGCGCTCTCCCCCGGCCCCCCCGGGAGCATCACCGCGGGCGGGTGTCGGGACCCGCCCTCGGGATTGCAGTCGAGGTAGTGGATGCGGGCGTCTCCGACGTCGAGCTGGCGGTGCGAGACCTTCATCGTCGCCGCCAAGGTAGTGGAGGGCGAGCACGCCGCCGCCGGGCGCGATACGGTGGCGCTCCAGCGTCTGAGCAAGGAGACCGCAATGGCCGAGAGCGTCTACAAGATCATCGAGCTCGTGGGCACGAGCGAGGAGTCGTGGGAGAAGGCGGCGAGCGCCGCCGTGGCGAAGGCGAGCCAGACGCTCCGGGGCCTGCGCATCGCCGAGATCTCGGAGCTCGACCTCCAGCTGGACGACGAGGGCCAGGTCCGCGCCTACCGCGCCAGGGTGAAGGTCTCCTTCAAGTACGAGGACTAGAACTCGATCCAGGCCCCGTGACTCGTGAAGGGCACGGGGGCGCCGTCGACGAGGACCCGGGCCGCCCCCGGGGCATGCACGCGGCCGTGGCGCGCCCCGGCGACCGACACGCCGGCCCCGGATGTCACGACGGCCCCTGGGGCGTCGAGGGACACGAGGCCGGGGGCATACGTGACGGCGTCGGCAGCGAGGCGGCGGGTGCCGTCGGGGCGACGGCGCACGAAGGTGAACCCGGCGCCCTCTTGGCGGGAAACGTCCACGGTCCCGTCCGGCCAGCGCACCCTCACACCCGTGCGGTCGCCCAGCACCCGGATCGCCGCGGGGCGCATCCCCCCGGGGGCCCACGGCACGAGCACCGTGACGAGACGGAGGCCGGTCGCCCCTGCCGCCCGCACGGTGAGGCGGGGGTGGGTCCCGATCCCCTCGTAGTCGGCCGTGAAGGACTCCACGAAAGCGGCGAGCGGCGACTGCGAACCGGACACGACAGACATCCCGGCGCCGCGGGGCGCGGTGACGTCCCAGCGGATCGTTCCCACGGGCGCCGTCACCGGCGCCGAGACCGTGTTGTCCTTCGAGGTGTGCAGGAACCAGTCGTACGTGCGCGCGTTGGCGTCCTGGCGGACGTCGTCGGCGACGACCAGGTAGCCGGGCAGGCCGAACTCGGGGCGCACGACGAGGTGCCGGCGCTGGCCGCGTTCGACGGCGTGCCACGGGTAGTAGGCGGACTTCGAGTCCCCGACGGAGAGGTCGAGGGTCCCCGGGTCGCCCACCACCGCCGTGGAGGCATGGCGGCGGAAGATCCCCCTGACGAAACCGTCCTGGCTGACGCCGTCGATCACGACGCCGTTGTGACCCTGCGTGGAGGAGGACACGGCGGCGTAGGGAGTGATGTTCATGAGAAGGCCGTTGGCGTAGCCCCCGTCGACGGCGAGATCGGCGCCGTGGGCGTAGAGCGTGAAGTTGTTCACGTCCTGGTTGTGGTGGACACCGGTCTCCATGTAGACGGATCGCCGCGCCTGGAACGACGAGAAGAGGTCGCCGTCGCCGTAGCCGGTGCGGGCGACCACGAGGCCGTCGTCACGGAACCACTGCGTGTGCGCCACCTCCGCGTCCGGGTGGTAGCCGGCCGGCGGGGGCGCCCACCACAGGATCGTGGCAAGGCCGTCGCCGGTGCTCGCCGTGCGGGGCCACCAGTAGTCCTCCCAGAACCAGGCGGCGAGGGGCTGGTCGGGGCCGTGGGACGTGCGCCAGGTGGCGAAGTCGCCGTTCTGCTCGGTGTAGCGGGCGTCGTTGTACGGATTCACGCGGGCACCGCCGGGCAGGAGCTGCGAGAGCGCCCAGCGGCGATGGTGCGCGAGGCGGCCGTCCCCGAGGACGTCGGGGCCACCGACGCTGTCGAGGCCGGCGCCGAACCACGTGGGGTTGGACATCCCGAAGTTGCCGTACAGCGGTCCCTCGAAGCCCTCGCCGTCGCCCCCGAAGCCGCGGGCGAGATAGTTGTCGACCGACCCCAGCGCCCGGCGCAGCCAGGTGTCGGTGCGTTCCGCGCCCAGCTCGGCGCGCAAGGCGAGGGCCGCGATGCCGATGGCGGCCCCGTTGTTGCCGCTGAAATTCGACCCGCTCTGGAACACCCACCACCAGGCCCAGCCGGACGCGTCCATGTGGCTCTGGGCGACGGACTCCACGGCGGCGGCGGCGGCCGCCCGGGCCGACTCGGGGAGGTCCGCTGCCGTGAGGTCGTAGGCGACCGCGAGGCTCGTGAGGGCATCCGCCCGGCGGTTGTACCACTCCAGGAAGTCGAAGAACCACGGCATCCCGTTGAAGGGAGCGTCCCGGATCGCGGGCCAGACCTCGGCGAGCCTGTCGAGGTAGCGGTGGTCGCGGGTGAACGTCCAGACGAGCGCGAGGTTGCGCACCCTGTTGCCCAGCGGGCTCCCGGTGATGCGGTACGCGCGCACGTCTTCGGCCCGGAACTCCTCGGGCCCCGGCGTCGTGAGGCGGTTCGCCCAGTCGAGCTCGCGCTCCCATGCGACCTGCGGGGGGCCGCCGCCGGCCGTCCGGGCCTGGAGGCCGGCGACGTCGCCGGGGCCGAACAGGAGGTAGGGGTGGGGGCCGGGGTCGACGGGGACGCCGAGATCCGGGAGGTGCGCCCAGCCGGCGGGCTCACCCGTTGCCGCCCGGGCGGGCTCAGGGAGGACGGACCCGAGGAGCAGCGTCATGAGAACGGCCGCGAGGAACCGGCAACGGCGAACGAGCCTTCCACCCATGGGGACGACTTCGACGCCGGCCGGGGCGCGTCCTCCCGGCACTGCGGCGTGCCCCCGGCGTGCCCCCCGCGGGCGGCCCGGCGCTAGGTTCCCCCGGGTGCGACTCTGCGGACTGATCCCGGCCACGGTGACGCCCTTCGGCGCCGGGGGCGCCGTCGATGCTGACGCCCTCGCCGCCCACCTGCGCCGCCTCTGCGGCGTCGCCGGCCTGGGCGGAATCGCAGTGAACATGGACACGGGAGAGGGCCCCGCCCTCGACCCCGGCGAGCGGCGCCTCGTCCTCGACGTCGCCGCCGAAGCCGCGGGCGGTCGCCTGCCGGTGCTCGCCGGGGTGGGCGCTTCGTCCACGGCGGCGGCGTGCGCGTCAGCCCGCGACGCCGGGGTGCGGGCAGACGTCGTCGTCGTGTTCCCGCATCCCGCCTTCGCCGGCGACCCGGCCACGATCGTCCCCTACCACGAGTCCATCCTCGACGCCGGCGGGAAGCCCGTCGTCTGCTTCCAGTTGCAGCCGGCGTTGGGCGGCGTGATCTTCGACCGGGAAACGCTCGATCGCCTCATCGCCCTCGACGGCGTCACCGCCCTCAAAGAGGCCTCCTTCGACCCCGCCGTGTTCGCCGCCGCCGCCAGGGCCCTGCGCGGGTCCGGGGTCACGCTCCTCACGGGCAACGACGACTTCGTGCTCGACTCGCTCCTGGGCGGGGCTGCCGGGTCGCTGGTCGGCCTCGGTTCCGTGCTGCCCGGCCCGCAGGCGGAGATGCACGCTCTCGCCGCTGCAGGCGACGTCGTGGCCGCGAGGGCGCGGGACACCGCGGTGGTGGCCCCCCTCGCCCGCCTGCTGTTCGGCCCCCCCGTGGGCCGATACCGCGCCCGGGTGAAGGAGGCGCTCGCCCACCTCGGAGAGATCCCCGCCGCCCGCATGCGGCCCCCCCTGCTCCCCCTCGACGCAACCGAGGCGGCCGCCGTGCGCGCCTGCATCGAGGCGCTCCGATGAGCGAGCGCGCGGTGGTCGTGGGCGCGGGTCCCGCCGGACACATGCACGCCCTCGCCTACAGGGCCGCCGGTGTGGAGATCGCCGGGGTGTTCGACCCCGACCCGGCTCGGGCAGCCGGCTTCGCCGCCGCCCACGGCACCGAGGCGGCCGCCTCACTGGGGGATCTCCTGGGCGGCGACGCGGGTTTCGTGAGCGTCGCCAGCCCCCCGCCGCACCACGTGGCGCAGGCGACGGCCGCCGCCCGCCCCGGGCGCACCGTCTTCGTGGAGAAGCCCGTGGCGCTGTCGTCCCCGGACTTCGCCGCCCTCGCGGCCCTGGCCGGCATCGTCCCCGTGGTGCAGTGGCGGGCGGGCCGCGGGCTGCGGGCCGTGCGGGCCGCCGTCGCCGAGGGTCTCCTGGGGCCGGCCCCGGCGGTGTCCGTGGAGATGGCCTGGGGCCGGCCCGACGACTACTTCTCCGCCCGGGCCACGCGGGCGGCGTGGGGCTGCGGGGTTCTCCTCTCTGTGGGAATCCACGCCCTCGACGCGGTCTGCTGGTCGCTCGACCGCCCGCATGTCCGCGTGGCGGGTGCCCTCGCCCACGCCCGGGGCATGGAGGTCGAGGATGCCGCCGCCGTCTCCGTCGGTTTCCAGGGTGGTGCCGTCCTGGCCCTCACGGCGACGTTCGGGGCGGCGCCGAGCACCACCCGCCTCGCCTTCACGGGCGGGGGCGTCACGGCGGTGCTGGAGGGCGGCGACGGCGACCCCACCGCCGCCGTGCGCTGGGCGGCCGCCGACCCGGGCCTCGCCCGCCGCCTCGAGGCCCTGGAGCAGGAGCAGGGGCCTCCGGCGCCTCCGCCGCTCCTCGTGCCCTTCGTGGCGGCGCAGCTCGGGGGGCCCTCTCTCGGTCTCGCCGACGTCGTTCCCGCACACGAGATCGCCTGGGCCGTGTACGAAGCAGCCGCCCCAGAGGAGGGACGGCACCCGTGAACGGCCTCGTCTCGGTGCCCCTGGACGCCGTCGGCATCGAGCACCCCGTGGTCCGCTGGGGCTCCGGGGCCGAAACCCCCGCCCAGGCCGACGAGGGCCGGCTCCTCCTGAGGGTCCCGCCGGGAGAGACGGCGGGCGTCGTCGTCCCCGGCGCCCCCCCCTCCGGGGCTTTCTGGGCCCACCAGTGGGACGAAGCGTGTCGCCTCACCGTCGGGACACCCGCCGGCCCCCTGGTCGCGTACCGCTACTCGCCCGTCGAACCCCACCCGTACTTCCACCCCCTCGTGGCCCCGAACGCGGTGGGCCCGTTCCTGGCGAAGTCGGTGACACAGGACGCCCCCGCCGACCATCCCCACCACCGCAGCCTCTGGTACGCCCACGGCCACCTCGTGGACGCGGCCGGGGAGATCCACGACCTCTGGCTGGAGCACCCGGGCGCAGGCCGCGTCGTGCCAGAACCTCCGGGGGCCGTGTCGGCGGGCCCGCTGCGGGCGTCGTTCCGGGCCGCCGCCGACTGGGAATCCGCGGGCGGGCGCCTCCTCGCCACACAGGGCCTCGCCGCCACCGTCTCCCTGCCCGCCGACGGCTCTCCCGGGTTCTGCCTCGACCTCGACTGCACGCTGGCCGGCGCCGATGACAGCGATCTCCTTGCGGGCCAGGCGGTCGATGCCGGCTTCCCGGCGTTGCGAGTTGCAGACATGATCGACCTCCTCGACGGCGGCCACGTCCTAGACAGCGAGGGGCGCACCGACCACGACGTCGCCGGGAACGCCGCCCGCTGGTGCGCCGCGTGGGGGACGCTCGACCCCAGCCCGCCCGCCGCCCACGCCGTGTGCGGGATCGCCCTCCTCGACCACCCCGACAACCCCGGGCACCCGAACCGCTGGTTCGTGCGACCCTTCGGATGGCTCACGTGCACGGGCACGCAGTTCGCCGAGCGGGTGATCCCGGCGGCGGGTGTGCGCTACCGCCACCGCGTGGTCGTCTTCGCCGGAGAGGCCGACGCCGCCGTCCTCGACGCCTGGTGGAACGAGTTCGCCGCCCCGACGCCCCCGGCTGTGCGCGTCCATCGGGGTGGTTGATGACCCGGACGTTCGCCTTCCGCGACGTCGACGGTGTCCTCGCCGCCGCCGCCGGCCTCGGCCTGGCCCTCCCCGACCCGGCCGATCCCCGCCGCCTCCTCGAACCCCTGGCGGTCGGTCCCCTGAGGGCACGCAACCGACTCGGCGTCCACCCCATGGAGGGCTGCGACGCCACAGCGGGCGGCGCGCCCGCCGACCTCACCGTGCGGCGTTGGACGCGCTTCGCCGCCGGGGGCTCCGGAACCCTCTGGGGGGAGGCGACGGCCGTGCTCCCCGAGGCCCGGGCGAACCCGGCCCAGCTCCTCCTCTCCGAGTCGACCTACGACGCCTTCGCCCGCCTCGTGGCCGCCACCCGGGCTGCCGACCCGGACGGGAGTCTCGTCCTCGGCCTGCAGCTCACGCACTCGGGGCGCTTCTCGTGGCCGGAGTCACTCCCGGCGCGGCGCGTGCCCGCCCTCGACGGCGTCCGCGGCGGGGGCGCTCCTCTCCTCGGCGCGGACGACCTCGCCCGCGCCGCCGACGCCTTTGTCGCCGCGGCCGGCCTCGTGCAGCGCGCCGGCTTCGACTTCGTGGACGTGAAGCAGTGCCACACCTACCTCGCCGCCGAGCTCCTGGGCGCGTCCGGGCCTCTGCAGGAACGCCTCGCGTGGGTGCTCGACGTCGTCGCCCGCATCCGGGACACCTGCCCCGGCCTGGTCCTGGCGTCCCGTGTGGGCGTCTACGACGGCTTCCCCGGGGGCTTCGGCGGTGACGTCCTCCTCGGCGGTCCTGACGCCCTGGCCGTGCCCGTGGCCGTCGTCCGCTCCCTCGGCGCCGCCGGCGTCTCGCTCATGTCGGTGACCATGGGCAGCCCTTACCTGAACCCACACCTGGGGCGCCCCTTCGAGAAGCCTCCCGTGGACGCCGGCCCCGCCCCCGAGCACCCCCTCGCCGGCGTCGCCCGCCAGGTGGCCGCCGCCGATGTGATCGCGGCCGCTGTCCCGGACGTCACGGTCGTGGGCGCCGGGTGGTCCTGGCTGCGCCACCTCGCCCCCCCCTTCGCGGCCGCCACGCGCTCGGGGACCCTGTTCCTGGGCCGGGGAGCGATCGCCTACCCCGACTTCGCCGCCGACCTCGCCGCCGGCGGCCTCCGGGCCGACCGCACCTGCCTCACGACCAGCCAGTGCACCGCGCTCATGCGGGCGAAGCACAATGCCGCCGGCCAGTTCCCCGCCGGCTGCGTCCCCCGCGATGCCCCGGTCTACCGGCCCCTCTACCGGGAGATGATTGCGACCAGGGACCGCGGGTAGGGCGCGCTGTCCGGGCACATGCCGGATCCGGCGAGTGGCGCTCCCGGGGCCCCGAGCGGAGGGAGGGGGATTCGAACCCCCGGAGGCTTGCACCTCAGTGGTTTTCAAGACCACCGCCTTCGTCCGCTCGGCCATCCCTCCGGCGGCGAGTCTACGGGGCGTCCCTGAGGAGCCGGATCGCCCCCACGACGTCGTCGGGACGGGTCTGGGGGAGCTCGTGTCCCGCGCCGGGGACGACGACGAGACGCGCCGCGGGTGAGGCGGCGGCGAAGGGACGGCTGTGGCGCTCGGGGAGGACGACGGAGTCGGCGTCGCCCGTGAGGGCCACGACGGGGGCGGCGAGGTCGGGGTAGCGGGGAACCTGGCGGGCAAGGTCCGCCCCGGCCGCCCGGACGTCCGCCGCGTTCGCCCGCACCTGGGCGGGCCGGCGGCCGAAGGCGACACGCATGCGGACGAAGTCCGCCGGTACCGGATCGGGGGCACACGAGCGCTCCAGGAGGGGCCGGGCAGCGAGGTCGGCGAGGGGACCGGCGAGCGCGGCGGTGGCGAGGGGGCCGACGCCGGGGAGGGTCGGGAGCACGAAGCGGGGGTGGTCCGCCCGGGTGTCAGGGTGTGTGACCCCGGCGAGGAGGACGACGCCGGTGACGTCGTCGGGGAAGGCGAGGGCGTACGCCAGGGCGAGGCCGCCACCCCAGGAATGCCCGGCCACGACGGGCTGTTCTACGCCCAGGCGACCGAGCACCTCGTCGAGCAGCGCCGCCTGCGCCGCCATACCGACTGCCCCAGGGACCCGGTCGCTGTGGCCGAAACCGGGACGGTCGACGGCGATCACGTCCCAGGACTCAGGGGCGCGGGCCGTCACGGGGTCGAAGTCCAGACAGGAGCCGTTGGCGCCGTGGACGAGGACGACGGGGCGCTCGCCGGGGCGCCGCACGTAGTGGATCCGACCCCCGCTCACATCCACGAAGCGCCCCCGCGGGGGGTGGGTGGATCCGGCCCGGCGCGCCGTGGCCTCCGTGTAGACCGTCGCCCCCGCCAGCACCCCGGCGGCGGCGGCGCCGGCCTCGAACAGCAGCCGACGAGCACCCATGGGCGTCTGACTCTACGGCTCGCACCATGTGGAACCGCAGCTCGCCGGGCGCCGAACCAAACGGGATCCCGGCGGTCGACCGCCGGTGGCGGCCCCGCCGCGCCGCCCCCCGGCACCCCCCAGGGGGCACCCGGCCCACCGAGGCGGTGAAGGCGCCTCCCACGCGGGCGGGCTCGGTGCCGACCGCCCATTGTCGTCGCGATCGCCCCCGCCTGCCCGGGTACCCTCGTCGGGCATGGATCTCGGGACCGTCGCCGCTCTCTTCGTCGCCCCGGAGAAGGGTGCGCCCATGGAGGCCCGGGCCCAGGTCACGGCCGTTCCCGGCCGCGGCCTCGACGGCGACCGCTACGCCGCCGGCACCGGCCACTACTCGGGGCGGCCCGGCCCCCGACGCCAGGTCACTCTCGTCGAGACCGAGGCGGTGGAGGCGGTCGCCCGGGACTGCGACGTGACGCTGGACGCCGCCGACACCCGCCGCAACATCGTCACCCGAGGCGTGGCCCTCAACCACCTCGTGGGCGTCGAGTTCCGCGTGGGTGAAGCCCGCCTCCGCGGGATCCGCCTCTGCGAACCCTGCACCTACCTCGAGGGGCTCCTGGAACGGCCCGGCGTCCGGGACGCCCTCGTGCACCGGGGCGGCCTCAACGCCGAGGTCCTCGCCGGCGGCGCTATCCGCTCCGGCGACACCGTCTCGCGCTCCGGCTGATCCCCCTCCCGGGCCCGGCCCTCGCGGTGACCGGTACGATGCGGGGCGCGCCGCGGCACAGACAGGGGGCCCGAGATGCCGACCGAAGAGAGACGCTTCGACACCGTCGTCGTGGGGAGCGGCCCGGGGGGGGCGACAGTCGCCCGGGAACTCGCCCGGGAAGGGCGCCGGGTCATGATCCTCGAACGTGGGGGCGACGCCGCCGTCACGGGCAGCCTCCTGCAGGCGGTGCGGGAGCTGGGAATGCCGGGGCGAAACCTCCTCGTCACCAACGGCTTCGTGGGCATCGTGCGGGCCACCCGTGTAGGCGGCTGTTCCGTCTACTACTACGCCACCGCCACCGACCCGCCGTACGAAGCCTTCGCTCGCCGCGGCATCGACCTCCACCCCCACGTCGACCGGGTGCGCGACGAGCTCCCCACGGCCCCGCTGCGGGACGACCTCGTGGGCCCCAAGGCGACCCGGATCATGGCGAGCGCCCGGGATCTCGGGATGGACTGGCGGCCGCTGCCGAAGTTCATCTTCCAGGACCGCTGCCCTGCGGGCGAATGGCTGGGCTTCTACGAGGCCCCCACGTACGAGTCCAAGTGGAACGCCCGCATGTGGGTACACGAGGCCGTCGCCCTCGGCGCCGAGCTCGTCACGGGAGCCCGCGTGGAGCGCGTCCTCGTCGAGGGCGGCTCCGCCACAGGCGTCGAGTACGCCACGCGGGCCGGCCGCCGGCGGGCCCACGCCGACACGGTGGTCCTCGCCGCCGGCGGTCTCGGCACACCCGTCGTGCTGCGGGCGAGCGGCGTGGCGGCCGCGGGGCGAGACTTCTTCTTCGACCCCATGATCGCCGTCATGGGCGAGATCGGCGAGGGCGAGTCCACCCCCGAGATCCCCATGGCGACCGGGATGCTCCTCGAGGAAGACGGCTACATGATCACCGACATGACCGTCCCGGCACCGTTGTACGGGGCGCTCTCCGCTCAGGTGGGGCGCATCGACCGTCTCGGCGCCCACTCCCGCACGTTGCAGATCATGGTGAAGGTCCGGGACGACCTCGGCGGCCGCCTCACCGACCGGGGCGGCGTTCGCAAGGCCCTCACCGACGCCGACCGGGCCCGGTTCCGACACGGCTTCGGGCGCGCCCGGGAGATCCTCACCCACGCCGGTGCCCGTCACGTCTACCGCAGCGGTTACATCGCCTCCCACCCCGGGGGCACGGCGAAGGTCGGCGAGGTCGTGGACGCCGACCTGCAGACCGAGTACGAGAACCTCTACGTCTGCGACTGCTCGGTCATGCCGGAGCCCTGGGGCCGCCCGCCCACCCTCACCCTCCTGGCTCTCGGCAAGCGCCTCGCGGCGCACATCGTGCGTGGGGGGAAGCAGGCTCCCACCCGCGAGCCCCCCCGACTCGACAGGGTGCCCCCCGAGGCTGTTCCGGGTGGGCGGAGCCGGCCCTGACGCCTTCAGCCCCCGGTCGTCAACGCCGGCGGTCGCCAGAGGGACGCCGTCTCGCTTCCGTCACTCCGGACGTCGCAGCACCTCGGGAGCGCCCCGGTCGACGAGGGCGTCGGGCACCTCCACGGAACCGTCGGGGCGCTGGAACTGCTCCAGCAGGAACACGAGCGTCCGGCTGATCGCCACGGCGGTGCCGTTGAGGGTGTGCAGGGGTCGCACGCCGTCGCCGTCGCGCACCCGCACCCGGAGGCGGCGGGCCTGGTAGTCCGTCGTGTTCGAGGCGGAGGTGATCTCACGATAGCGCCCCTCGGACGGCAGCCAGGCCTCGATGTCGTACTTCTTCGCCGCCGGCGCCCCGAGGTCTCCCCCGCAGACGTTCACGACCCGGTAGGCGAGGCCGATGGCGTCGAAGACCTCCCGCTCGCAGGCGAGGAGGAACTCGTGCTCGTCCCAGGACACGTCCGGGTGGCAGAAGCTGAACATCTCGATCTTGTCGAACTGGTGCACACGGAAGATCCCGCGGGTGTCCTTGCCGTAGGTGCCCGCTTCCCGCCGGAAGCAGGTGGACATCCCGAGGTAACGCAGGGGGAGGCGTTCGGCGGCGAGGATCTCGTCCGCATGGAGGGTGGCGAGGGGGACCTCTGACGTGCCCACGAGGAAGAGGTCGTCCTCGGCAGTGCCGTAGACCTGGGCCCGGTCTGTGGGGAAGAAGCCGGTGCCGTACATCGCGGACTCCCGCACGAGCACGGGCGGGACGACGGGCACGAACCCCTTCGGCGTGAGGATGTCGAGGGCGAGACGTTCCAGGGCGAGCTGGAGGCGGACGGCGTCGCCGAGGAGGTAGGCGAAGCGGCTCCCCGACGTGCGCGCCCCCCTTTCCATGTCGACGATGCCGAGGGCGGACCCGAGGTCGGCGTGGTCCCGCAGGGGGTCCGGCGCCACGGGGTCGCCCACGACCTCGACGACGGCGTTGTCCTCGTCGGTGTCGCCCGCCGGGACGCTCTCGTGCGGCGGGTTCGGGATGCGGGCGAGGAGGCCGTCGACGACTCCTCCGGCGTCGGCGAACCCGGCCTCCAACTCCTCGAGCCGGGCCTTGAGCGCGCCCATCTCGGACACGAGGGCGGCCTTCTCCCCGGGGGAGGCGCCGGCAATCCGCTTCCCGGCGGTCTTCTGTGCGGCGCGGAGCCCGTCGAGATCGGTCTGGAGGCGACGGCGGTCCGCGTCGGCGGCGAGGAGTTGGTCCACCAAGTCGCCGGCGACGCCCTTCTTCGCCAGGGCTGCCCGGAGCGCGACGGGATCCGCCCGGGCGGCCTTGAGGTCGATCACGCCCCGCCGCCCCCCTCGACGAGATCCGCGAGTCCCGCGACCCACGCGCCGGCCTCCGCCCAGGCCGCTTCGCCTTCGGCCTCCTCCCAGTGGTGCACTGGGCGGGCCTGCGGGTACGAGCCGAGGAACTTCACGCCGCCGCAGCGGAACTTCAGGCCCCGGAGGGCATCGACGACGAGGGCGTCGGCGATGTGGCCTTCGACGTCGACGAGGAAGCAGTAGTCGCCCAGGCCCTCCTTCGTGGGGCGGGACTCGAGCTTCGTGAGGTTGAGGCCGCGCACGGCGAACTCCTGCAGGATGCCGAGGAGGGAGCCGGGGCGGTCCTGCTCCTGGAAGCACACGACGGACGACTTGTCGTCGCCCGTGCGGGGAGGGATGCCCCTGCCGAGGAGGACGAAGCGGGTCTCGGCACCCGGGAAGTCCGACACGTTCTCGACCAGGACGGCGAGACCGTAGATCTCCGCGGCGAGGCGGGTGCCCACCGCGGCGCGGCGCCTGCCCCCGCCGGCGCTCGCGGCCACGGTCTGGACGGACTCCGCCGTGGAGTTGCCCGCCACGAACTTCGCCTGCGGGACGATCCTGCCCAACGTGCGACGGCACTGGGCGGTGGCGTGCGGGAAGCTCACGACCTCCTCGACGTCCGCGAGGGGGAGGCCGGCGGGGCCCACCAGGTTGAGGTCCACCCGGGTGACGACCTCCCGGCGGATCAGGAGGTCGGTCTCGAAGGCGAGGAGGTCGACGGTGACGTTGACGGCGCCCTCGACGGAGTTCTCGATCGGCACGACGCCGAGGTCGGCCTCCCCGGACTCGACCGCGCCCACGACCTCGGGCACCGTGCTGTAGGGGACGATCTCGCCCGCGGCGAGATCCGGCTGGGCCCGCACGGCGTCCTCCGTGTGGGTGCCGGCGGGCCCGAGGTATCCGGTGCGCAAGGGGCCGCCCAAGGTCACACCCCCGCCGGCAGGGGCTCGCCGCTGGCCATGGCGAGCTCGACGGCCTGGCGCTCCTCGGGGGACAGCTCGACCTGCGCCGCCTGGGCCCGCACGATCCCCTTGGCGTACATGCGGGCGTCGGTGCGACCGTTGATGCAGCTCAGGACGACGCCGTTGCCGGACTCGTCGAGGAGGGCGGCGGAGAACGAGAGGTGGCCGCCCATCTCCGCGAAGGCGTCGTAGCGGACGACGCCCACCCGTTGCATGGCGCCCGAGAGCACGTGGCGGAGGTCGCGCACATGGGCCTCGAGCTGGGCGGCCCGGGCTTCCAGGAGCTGCGTCGCCGCCACGTGCTTGCTCACCACAGTGACGAAGTCCTGACCGGAGGCGTCGCCCTGCAGGAGGACGAGACGCTGGCGGAGGCGGCGCTGGTTGAGCGCGACGAGGAGGAGGCCGACGGCGAGCAGGACGCACACGCCGGCCAGCGCTACGACGGCGATGAGGGCGGATCTCTCCACAGTGGAACCCGGTGCTGGCGTCTGATCGGGGCCGATCATAGTGACGACCGTCTCCGCGTCAGGAGAACCCCGGATCCCGCTCCTGGGGTTTTCGAGGGGGCGGAGCCCCCTCCTCACGCCGTCTTGTAGAGGAACGTCATCCGCTTCGTGTTGTCCTCGGCCTTCTTCTCCCCGGGGAGCGGGCCGGCGGTGACGGTGAGGATGTTCTTGGCGTTCGGCGTGGGCGTGAGGCCCTTGATCGTGACCGTCACGGACTTGCCCGGTTCGAGGCTCTTGATCTTGACGGGCTGGGACTGCTCCTTCGTGGAGGTCTCGCCGCGGAGCTTCCCGGTGACCACGACGTTCGGCTCGGCCTGGTTGCCCGCGTTCTTGACGGTGACCACGACGGCGAACTCACCCCCGGCGATGACCGTGGGCACCCCCGCCTGGCTGCCGGTGGGCTTGGGCTGGAGGGCGACGGTGAGGACGGCGACGTCCCGGTTGGGCGCCGCGCCCGGGGCGAGCTGGAGTGCCTTGAGGAACGCCTCCACGGCGGGGGCCTCGGCTCCCGCCGGGTCGGGGAAGTACACCGAGGCGGGGACGTCCGCCTTCACCTCTGCCTTCTTCAGGGCGTTCTCCGCCTCGGTTACGAAGTAGGCGTAGGCGCGGTCGCCAGCGAGGAAGTCACGGTTCACGCCCACTATCTGGGCGACAGCGACCTGCGTCTGGCCCTGGTCGCCGATGGCGGGCAGGAGGACGTCTGCGAGGCCCCCGAATCCCGCCGCCCGGGCGTGCATGGCCGTGACGAAGAACCCGTTGGCGAGGACCATGTCCTCGGGCGGGACGAGCCTGTCGGCCTCCTTGGAGACGGCGTCCGCCCGCTTGCGCCAGTCCACGAGGTTCTTCTGGAGCGTGGCCCGCTCCACCTGGCCGGGCTGGGCGAGAAGCTGGCGGAGCTCGTCGCCGAGAGCCGTGGAGCGCTTCACGATCGGGGCGACCTTCTTCGCGAGGTACTCCTCGGGCCCCGGCGCCCCACCGCCGAAGAGGCCCCCGACGAGGCGGACGAAGAGGTAGAGGGCGCCAGCGAGCACGACGAGGACGAGGCCGATCGCCGGCCAGTTCGGCTTCCGGCGGGCCGGGTGGATCGGCGCCGACCGGAGATGCGCTCGTCTCGTGGTCGTCAGGGTGCTCGCCTCCGTTGCCCTGGGTGACGCGATTATCGCAGGCCGGCCCCCGAGAGCGAGGGCGCGGAGGCCGGCGGGCGGGTGCCGGGGCGTCCGGTCGGGGGCCGCCACGGTGATCGATGTCCCCGCCCTGGAGGGCCCCCGGGGCCCGGCGGAGGCGACGAGTTGCGCCGCGATCTCCCCATTCCCGCCGATCGCAGGCCGGTGGAGCCCTAGAGTCCGGCGATGCCCGCACTGCAGGCCGAGGGGCTGACGAAGAGGTTCGGCGCGACGGAGGCTCTCCGTGGCGTGACCTTCGCCGTGGAGCGCGCCACCGTCCTGGGCCTGCTCGGCCCGAACGGCGCCGGCAAGACCACCGCCGTGCGCATCCTCGCAACCCTGATCAAGCCCGACGGCGGCCGGGCGAGCGTCGACGGCATCGACGTCCTGCGCGAGCCTCGTCGGGCCCGGGCCCGCATCGGCCTCACCGGCCAGTACGCGGCGGTCGACGAACGCCTCACCGGCCGAGAGAACCTCGAGCACGTCGGCCGCCTCTTCCACCTCGGCGTGCCCGAGGCCCGCCGGCGAACCGGCGAGCTGCTCGCACGCTTCGACCTCGTGGATGCCGCCAACCGGGTCGTCTCGGGCTACTCCGGCGGGATGCGCCGCCGCCTCGACATCGCGATGAGCCTCATCTCGCGGCCGTCCGTGCTGTTCCTCGACGAGCCCACCACCGGCCTCGACCCCCGCAGCCGCCTCGCGATGTGGGACCTGATCGACGAGCTCGTCCGAGGCGGCACGACGACACTGCTCACGACCCAGCACCTGGAGGAGGCCGAACGTCTCGCGGACTCGATCGTCGTGATCGACCACGGCAGCGTCATCGCCGAGGGCACCGCCGACGAGCTCAAGAACCGCCTCGGCAGCGACCGGATCCAGGTCACCGTGGGCGACACCGCCGACCTCGAGCGTGTCGCCGTGCTGCTCGCCGGCGTGTGCGCCCCGGACTGCGACGAGATCATCGACCGCGCGACGAACACGGTCACCCTGGCGGTGCACGACACCCACCGGATAGTGCCCCGCATCGTCCGCGACCTCGACGACGCCGGCGTCGAGGTCGACGACGTCGTCGTGCGGCGTCCCACCCTCGACGACGTCTTCCTCGACCTCACGGGGCACCCCGCCGAGGAGGCGGGCACCGACGGCGACCCCGCCGGGGGGACCGGGGCGAGGATCCGGAAATGAACACCGTGGCGACGACCGCCGTCCCCCCCGGGGAGACCCCCACCGGACCACTCTGGCTGCTGCGCGACAGTTGGACGGAAGCGCTGCGGCATCTCAGGGCCATCCCGCGCAGCCCGGAGATGGTGGTCTTCGCCACCGTGCAGCCGATCATGTTCGTCCTGCTCTTTGTCTACGTCTTCGGCGGTTCGATCAAGGTGCCGGGCTTCGCGAACTACCAGCAGTACCTGCTCCCCGGCATCTTCGCCCAGACAGTGCTCTTCGGCTCCGCCTTCACGGGCATCGGCATCGCCGAGGACCTCTCCAAGGGCTTCGTCGAGCGCCTCCGGTCCCTGCCCATGTCCCAGCCCGCCGTGCTCATCGGCCGCACACTCTCGGACCTGTGCCGCAACATCTTCACCTTCGCGGTGATGCTCGTCGTGGCCTTCCTGGTCGGCTTCCGCTTCAAGGGTTCCCTCGCCGGCGCCGCCGTGGGCACCCTGCTCCTGCTCGCCTTCAGCTACGCCTTCAGCTGGGTGCAGGCCTACATCGGCATGTCCGTGAAGTCCGCAGAGGCCGCGAACTCCGCCGGCTTCGTGTGGATGTTCCCGCTCACGTTCGTCTCGTCGGCGTTCGTGGCGACGAACACGATGCCGGGCTGGCTGGCGGCGATCGCCGACGCCAACCCCTTCACCCGGGTCACGAACGCCTGCCGGGCGCTCTACAACGGGATGCCCGCCGGGTCCGACCTCTGGATCTCGCTCGCCTGGGCCGTCGGCATCACCGTCGCCTTCGCCCTCGTCGCGAGCCGCAAGTTCACATCCGGGGCACGCCGCTGACTGGTGCGCGAGGGGGGACTTGAACCCCCACGTCCTTGCGGACACAGGAACCTGAATCCTGCGCGTCTGCCAAATTCCGCCACTCGCGCCGGGCGCGGAGTCGCAGTGTAGCTGTCACACTGCTCCGCACCTGGCGGTGACATTGCTCCGCACCTGGCGGTGCTCCGCGTGCCGGCGGGGCCCCCCACCCCCCCGGCCGAGCACCCACGGGGATGCCCCCACATCCACCCGGCGGTGCTCCGCGTGCCGGCGGGGCCCCCCACCCCCCCGGCCCAGTGCCCACACGGACAGCCCCACATCCACCCGGCGGGGTTCCGGGGGCCTCGCGCGGCGACCAACTACAATCCCGCCCGGCGGCGACCGATTCCGGAGGCACCACCTGTGGGCATCGCCGAGTCCTTCGAGAAGCGCCTCGAGCAGTTCGTCGAGGGCTTCTTCGCTCGTACCTTCCGATCCGGCCTCCAGCCCGTCGAGCTGGGCCGGCGGCTCGCGCGCGAGATGGTGAACGGCAAGACCGTCACGCCCAGCGGCGTCGTGGTCGCCAACCATTACCGGGTGCTGCTGTCGTCCCAGGACCGTGAGCGCTTCCGCCATTTCGAGGACTCCCTCGTCGGCGAGCTCGTGCACGGCCTCCACGAGGAGAGCCGGCGGGAGGGTTGGCGAACGCTCGGCCCCCTGCAGGTCGAGTTCGTCACGGACGCCTCCCTCAAGCTGGGCCGCTTCGTCATCGAGACCCGCATCGCGGAGGCGCCCGGCGGCTCCGGGGGGGCAGGTGGGGCCCGCCTCGAGGTTGCCGGCGGCCTCGTCGTCGCCCTGGGCGCCGACCCCGTGCTCATCGGCCGCCTCCCCGAGTGCCAGGTCCGCATCGACGACCCCAACATGTCCCGCCGCCACGCCGAGGTGCTGGGCGCCAACGGCGGCTATGCCGTGCGGGACCTCGGTTCCACGAACGGGACACTCGTGAACGGCCGCCGTATCGCCGGCGACATGCCGCTGCGCGACGGCGACGTCATCGCTGTCGGGCATTCGACGATGGTGTTCCGGTCCTGACGTGTCCGTCTTCGTCCTCACGCTCGCCAAGATCGTCTTCCTCGTCCTGCTGTACCTCTTCCTACTCTGGGCGCTGCGCACCGTCGTGCGGGAGATCCGCGGAAGCGCCGAACCGGCGGGCGCCTCCCCCGACGTCGCCCTGCACCGGCCGCCCCAGATGCGCGTCGTGGAGCCCCGGGAGATGCAGGGGACGCTCATCCCCCTCGCGCCCGACCTCACCTTCGGGCGCTCCGACACCTGCGGCGTCACGCTCGCCGACACGTACGCTTCGTCGATGCACGCCCGGGTCGTGGCCAGGGGCGACGACTTCTTCATCGAGGACGCCGGCTCGCGCAACGGTACTTTCGTGAACCGTCGCCAGATCGCCGCGCCGACGCTGATCCGGCGGGGCGACACCGTCCAGATCGGGCGCACTGTGATGGAGGTGGTGAAGTGAGAGTCCGGGCCGGGGCGAAGACAGACGTCGGCCGCGTCCGCAAGGCCAACGAGGACTCCCACCTGAACGCGGCGCCGCTCTTCGCCGTCGCCGACGGCATGGGCGGTCACGAGGCGGGCGAGGTGGCGTCCGGCATCGCCGTCGCCGTCCTCGCGGAGGGAAACCCGCCCCCGCCCGACGCTCCGCCTGACGCCTGGCTCACCGAACGCGTCGCCGCCGCCAACAGGGCGGTCTTCGACAGGGGGTCGCGCTCCGCCAGCCCCTTGCGCATGGGCACCACGCTCACCGTCGCCTATGCGGCGCCCGATGCGGTCTACGTCGGCCACGTAGGCGACAGCCGGGCGTACCTCCTGCGCGAGGGGAGGCTCCTGCAGATCACCGACGACCACTCCCTCGTGGCCGAGCTCGTGCGCGACGGGAGGCTGAGCGCCGCGGAGGCGGCAGTGCACCCGCAGCGCTCCGTGATCACCCGGGCGCTCGGCATCGAACCTACCGTCGCCGTCGAGATGCGCCGTATCGTCCCCAACGAGGGCGACCGGATCCTGCTCTGCTCCGACGGCCTCACCGGGCCCACGACCGACGACGCGATTCGCGACATCCTCGCCGGCGAAGGGAACCCGCAGGTCGCCGCCGACCGCCTCGTCGGGGCCGCGAACGACGGCGGTGGCGAGGACAACATCACGGCCGTCGTGATCGACGTCATGGAGGCGCCCGCCGCGGCGGTTCCGGGGCCCACCGCCGCCCCGCCCGGGGCTGGCCCCCCCCCCCCCCCCCCCCCCCCCCCCCCCCCCCCCCCCCCCCCCCCCCCCC
>CAYJLW010000028.1:0-38804 GCA_964370965.1 uncultured Acidimicrobiia bacterium
CGCGGCCCGGGCCTCCGCCAGGACCGGGGGGCTCGGCGCGGGGAGGACCGTGCGCCCCCCTCGAGTGCCAGTCCCCCCTGGAGGCCCGAACCCCCAGCGGCCGGGGTTGAGGATGCCGTTCGGGTCGAGGGTGCGCTTGACGGTGCGGAGGAGCTGCACGAAGCCGGGGTCGGCGCGCTCGAGCATGAGGTCGACGGCGTACCGGGGCGTCTTGTAGGGGATGTAGCCGAAGTCGAGCATCTTCGCCGCGACGGCCGTCATCGTCTCGCGGGTGCGTTCCACGTCGGCGGGGTCCTGGCGGTCGAAGAGGCAGATGAAGCGGAGCACGCCGAAGTGCCCCGACGCCATGGGACGGGTGACCACGATGGGCGGGAAGCCGTTCTCCTCCAGGATGCGGCATCCCTCGCGGGCGCCCGCCTCCCAACGGGCGGTGGGTCCGTAGGTCCCCACCCAGGTGAGGCCGCCGCCGGGATGCCCGAGCATGAACTCCAGCGTGGTGGGCATCTCCGCCAGGGGGGCGTATCTGGGGACGAGGCGCACGAGGTAGGACATGTCGAAGGGGGCGTCGAGGTCGTGGCCGGCCCGCACCGCGTCGGCGTGGAATGTCTCGAGGACGTCGAGCTTGCCCACCATCTCCTTGTCGGTGTTGGCCGACATGTCCACGACGACCATGGCTTCGGGTTCGTCGGGGTGGCGCACGAGGGGGCCCTCGGCGTCGAAGAGGAGCTTGGCAACCGGCCACGTCATGGCGGCGACGTCGTCGAAGGTGTTGGAGCGTCCGAGGGTGCGCATGACGGCGAAGGCGGATTCGAGGTCGTGGGCGAGGATCACCCGTCGCGTGGCGAGGTCGGGCTTGGGGGCCACCTGCAGGGCCGCTTTCACGACTATGCCCGTGGTGCCCTGCATGTTCACGAACATGCCTGTGAGGTCCGGGAGCGGGGCCCGCCCGAACGGGACGTCGGAGACCGCCCAGGCGCCGGTGCGGGCGACGGTGCCGTCGGCGAGGACGACTTCGAGGCCGTTGATCCAGAGGCCCTGCGCGCCGTAGCGGTTCGAGAGGGTGCCGAGGCCGTCGAGGAGGGCGTTGGCCATGACGGAGGTCTCGGGGGGCGAGAACGACCACGAGTACGTGTGGTGGGGGAGGCTGGTGCGGAAGTGTTCGGCGAGGGCGGCGAAGGTGACGCCCGGCTCCACGACGACGACCCCGGCCTCCTCGTCGGAGGAGAGGATGCGGTCGAGGCGGCGGAGGTCGAGGACGACACCGCCGTACGTGGGGATCGCCAGGCCGCCCAGGTTCTGGTTGGCGACGACCGGGGTGACGGCCACGCCGTGGTCGTTGGCCCAGGCGACGACGTGGGCGACCTCCTCGACGGAGCCCGGCGAGACGACGGCTTCGGCGGCGCCCTCCGGGTTCTCCGTGACGTCGCGGGAGGCCACGGCGAGGGAGTCCCGGTCGATGCGGACGTGGGCGTCGCCCACGATGCGGACGAGGGTGGCGTGGGCCTCGGACCCGAGGGGAGGGACGGGCCCCGCTGTCTCGGTCATCGTCGCCCTCCGTTGCGCCCGAGGCGGGCGGCGCCGCGGCGGGCGACACGGAGGGGGAGGCCGGCGATCCCCCCGAGGATGCCGCCCCGGGGCACGAGGCGGACCCGGCGGGTCACGAGCGGGCGCACGGGATCCACCAGCGTCGCCATCTTCAGGAAGGCGTCGACGTCACCCTGCACCTCGAGCCAGGCGTCGCGGGCGATGCCGTTCTCGAGTGAGACGCGGCCACCGCCGAAGCGGAGTGTGGCGGTGCTCGTTCCGCCCTGGACGGCGACGACCGGGGCGACGGCGTCGAGAGCGGCGGTGAGGGCGGGGTTGGTGAGACGGTCGGCGACCATCTCCTCGAGGAGGAGGACGAGGAGGCTCGCCTCGCCCTTGGGTGGCGTGGCGATCGTGAGTCCGCCCACGGTGGCTCCCTCCTGTCGGCGGCTGCGGCGGCCACCGAGTGTAAGCGGTGCCCGCCACGGGGGAGGAAGCCGGCGCCGCCCCCGCTGGACAGTATTTCTAAGCGCGGCTAGAAATACTCCAGGCTGCCCGCAACAACTGGAGAGCCCGATGCCCACGCTCGACCTCCGCGAGGTCCCGCCGCCCCGCCGCCACGTGCTCGTACACGAGCAGCTCAACGCCCTCGGTTCCGGTGAGACGCTGGAGCTCGTGAACGACCACAAGCCCACGCCGCTGCGCTACGAGCTCGAGGCGACCCGCCCGGGTCTCTTCGAGTGGGAGGACGGCGAGACGGGCCCCGAGCGGTTCACCGCCAACATCACGTGCCGCGCCCGCATCGTGGACGTGCGCCCCATCAAGGCCCGCGGCGAGGAGCCCTTCGACACGATCATGGCGGCCGTCGCCGCTCTCGAGGAGGGCGAGCCCCTCGTCATCCTCGCCCCCTTCGACCCCGAGCCCCTCAAGGGCGTCCTTGCCGAGAAGGGGTTCACGAGCGAGACCGGCCAGCTCGACGACGGGGCGTTCCAGGTGGTCTTCCGCCGTTCCTGACCGTTCCCGGCGGGTCGGGACCCGCGTATCCGGCTGTGTGCTCACAGGAACGGGAATCCGGGCGACGGGGTTCAGTCAGCTCCAGATGTCGCGCCGGACGCGTGACGGACGGCGGGGACTCCGCTCGTCGCGGCCTCGGGGCAAGCGGAGTGTGAGTCGAGCGTGGCCCTGAGGTTCTCGAGGCCCAGGGGCTTCACGAGGTATGCGTCCATGCCCGCCGTCAGGCAGCGGCGGCGGTCCTCCTCGCTTTCGTCCACGGCGAGCGCCACCACGGGTACGCGCCCGGCGGCGCCCCCGACCTTCCGGAGCGCCCCCGCCACCGCCGGGCCGTCCATGTCGGGCAGCCCACAGTCCACCAACACGGCGCAATACGGCATCCGGCGAACGGCGTCGAGAGCGTCGTCCCCTGACGCCACGACATCGGCCCTGTAGCCCAGCTTGCGAAGCAGGTGCGCGGCGACTCGGCTCCCCACGGTGTCGCTCTCGACCACGAGCACGCTCCGGGCGGCGCCGCCGATGCGCCGGACAGGTGGCTCGGAGGCCGGCACCCCCACCAGGATCGTGAACCAGAACGTGGAGCCCTCCCCGGGTGTGCTGTCGACGCCGATCTCCCCCCCCATCGCCTCGGCGAGGCGGCGGGAGATGGCGAGGCCGAGGCCTGTGCCCCCGTAGCGGCGGGTCGTGGAGCCGTCGGCCTGCGTGAAGGCGTCGAAGAGGCGGGGCACGGCGTCCGCCGGGATCCCGATGCCGGTGTCCGCCACCGCCACGCGGAGGGCGCACGCGTCTTCCGTTGGGGCCTGCAGGAGAGACACGGACACCGCCACCTCGCCCGCCTCCGTGAACTTCACGGCGTTGCCCGCGAGGTTGAGGAGGACCTGGCGGACACGGGCCGGGTCGCCCGTCACGAGCGTGGGCACCTCTTCGGCGACACGCGCTTCCAGCCCGATGCCCTTCTCACGGGCCTGGGACGTGAGCAGGCACAGTGTCCCTTCGACCTCCCTTCGGAGGTCGAAGTCGACCTGCTCCAGGACGAGCTTGCCCGCCTCGATCTTGGAGAAGTCCAGGACGTCGTTGATGATCGCCAGCAGGCTGCGCGCGGACGAGCCCGCGATCTCGGCGTACTCCCGTTGGTGGGAGTCGAGGTCGGTGTCGAGAAGGAGGTCGGTCGTGCCGATGACACCGTTCATGGGGGTGCGGATCTCGTGGCTGATCGTCGCCACGAACTCCGACTTCAGGCGGGACGCCCGCAGGGCGGCCTCTCGGGCTGATTGCGCCTCCTCGAGGGCGGCCCGGAGGCGTTCCCGCGAATCGCTGAGGGATGCGAACTGGCGACGGATGAGGCGACCCGCGGGAAGGAGGAGCAGGAACAGCATGGCGGCGAGCACGGCCAAGAGGACGACCAGCGTGAGCCTGTCGATCTGCATGCCGTATCCGAGGCGCCGTTCCCCCGCCGACATCTGGAACTGGTCCACGACTGCGTCCATTCGCGGCAGGAAGTCCCTGGCGGCGGCAGCGACGTCGTCGGTCTGGCGGTCCAGGGCGTCCCGGTCGATCGTGCGGAGGGAGGCGCTCTCGACGAGGTCCGTGAGGGAGGACGCGGCGTCGCGGAGGGACCGAAAAGCAGGGTCGGTAAGGGCCCACGCTCGGCGCAGGCCCGCGGGTGTGTCCTGAGCGCCGTCGGAGCGGCGCAGGGTCCCATATGCCTTCTCCCAAAGGGGGAAGACAGCGGCCATCTGGCGGCGACCCCGGCCGAAACCCGTCTCGTCACGGGCCACCTGCATCTCCCGGGCGGCGAGGGCGATCTGTTGGCTGCGGAACCTCTCTCTACCTGCCTCGTTCACCGTGCGCTCGCTGAAGTCGTCGAGGACGGATGCGACGACCAGGTGGGAGAGGACGAGGAGGACGGCGAGCACGCCGAACGACGAGATCGAGACGGCGCGGAGCCGTCGGAAAGGTTCCCGCCCCTGGTCACCTTTGCGCTTCACCCCCACATTCTCGGCAGGATCCCGATCCGGCAAGAGCAAATCGGCGCCGAGCGCTCCGGTACCCTCCCGCGCATGCGCCCGGAGGACACCCGCGCCCTCTTCCCGGTCTTCCGGGACCTCGCCTACCTGGACTTCGCCGGGATCGCGCCCCTGCCCACGGTCGCGGTCGACGTGGTCACCCACGCCGCCCGCCGCGTCGCTGCCCGCGGGGTCCTCGACGCCGATGCGGCGGCCGAGGAGATCGAGGACGTGCGGGGCCGGGCCGCCTCCCTGTGTGGCGCCCGCCCGGAGGAGATCTGCTTCGTCCGCAACACGACCGAGGGACTCGGCTGGGTGGCGAACGGCCTCGGCCTCGGCCCCGGCGACCGCGTGGTCGTGTCGGGCGGCGAGTTCCCCTCCACCTACTTCCCTTGGGTGGCCCTGCGCGAGGTCGGCGTGCGGGTGGACGTCGTCGAGCCTGTGGGGGGGCGTTGGCCGCTCGAGCGGTTCGCCGCCGCCCTCGCCGCCGGCCCGCCCGCCCGGGTGCTGGCGACGTCCTGGGTGCAGTTCTCCAACGGGTGGCGTACCGACCTCGCCGCCTTGGGCAGCCTCTGCGCGGAGGCGGGCACCCTCCTCTGCGCCGACGTCATCCAGGGTCTCGGCGCCGTCCCCCTCGACCTCGACGCCCTCCCCGTGGATTTCGCGATGGCCGACGGCCACAAGTGGCTCTGCGGGCCCGAGGGCGTCGGCGTCATGTACGTCGCCGCCGCGCACATGGAGCGCCTCCGGCCCCTGGAGCCGGGCTGGAACTCCGTCGCCCACCGCATGGAGTGGGACAACCTCGCGTACGTCCCGGACTCCAGCGCTCGCCGCTTCGAGGGCGGGAGCCCGAACGTCCTCGGTGTCCTCGCCCTGGGGGCCTCCCTCGGCCTCCTGGCCGCGGTCGGCAGCCGGGCCGTCTGGGAGCGGATCAGCGCGCTCGCGGCCACCACCGTCTCGATCCTGGAGGCCCGGGGAATGGACGTCCTCTCGGACCGCAGCCCGGAACACGCTTCGGGCATCGTCGTCTTCCGCCATCCGGCGCGCGAGCCGGGCGGTGTCGTGGAGGCGTTGCGGGGCCGCGGCGTCGTGGTCACCGGCCCCAGGGGCGGCGGGGTCCGCGTGAGCCCGCACGCCTGGTGCAACGAGGACGACCTCGATCGCCTCGACGAGGGCCTCGCGTCCTGCTAGCCGGGGCGTCGTTCAGGCGCGCATGCGGCGGCGGCGCAGCAGGACCGCCGCCGCCAGGGCCACGGCGGCGGCGCTGCTCCACCAGCGGACCCCCCGGGCCCCGGGGCGCTTGCGCAGTGTGTACAGGCCTGTCGTGCTCGCCGTGTGCAGCGTCTCGACTTCGTCGAAGGTGTTGCGCTCGAAGGCCATCTCCAGCGGCCGGCCGTCGAGGTCGGCCCGGAACCGGTAGGGGTTCACCTGGTCGACGGCGTGCAGCACCGCGCCCCTGCGGGCCGTGCCCCAGGGGGAACGGGCCTCGAGACGGCCGCCCCGGGCGCGCACCTTCACCTCGCCGCCGAGCATCATCCAGACGCGAGCGTTCGTGAGGGCGCCCCTCTCGGGGCGGTAGACGCCCACGAGCTCATGCCAACCGTGGGGCTGGGCCAAGACACCCTTGGGGGGGAGGTCTCCGAGCGGGTCGGGCGCCCCCAGGACGGTCCGCAGGACGCCTTCGGCGAGGGTTTCGACCGCGTAGTACGGGCCCATGTCCAGGAGTGAGCTCTGGTTGGCCAGTACGACCACGCCCCACCCGTCGTCGGGAGCGACGACGAAACGGGACACGAAGCCGGGCAGGCTGCCGCTGTGGGCGACCGCGCGGTGGCTGCCCACGGTGTGCAGCCAGAAGCCGAGGCCGAGAGCAGGGAACCCCGGCGCCTGCTGGTACTGAGGCGTGAACATCAGCGCCAGCGTGTCGGGGCGCACGGCGCCACCCCACGTGTTAGTGCCCCCGCCGAGCAGGGCGGACAGGAAGCGGGTCATGTCGGTGACCGAGGCGAGGGCGTTGCCGCTCCCCTCGAGGAAGTCGCGGTATGGCACGCTCCGGGGCAGGCCGCCGCGGCGCGCGTAGCCCGTGGCGAGGTTGTCGGCCACACGATCGCTGCGGGAGAAGTCGCTGTGGCGCATGCCGAGCGGGTTGAAGACCCGGGTGCGGACGACCTCGGCGAAGGGCTGGTCGGACACGTCCGTCACGAGCTGGCCGAGGGCGGCGAAGCCGTGGTTCGCGTACGCCCACTTCGTGCCCGGGGCCACCTCGGCGGCCAGCCTGTCGCCGTAGACGTCCGCGGGAGCGGGGGCCGGCCGGCCCCGAACGGCCAGCCCCCACGCGACGGGCCGCAACAGGTCGGCGGGCCGCGGGACCTCCCCGATGCCGGCGGTGTGGGTGAGGAGGTGGCGCACCGTCGCCGGGGGGGATCCGACGGGGGTCTCGATCCGCAAGGAACGGAGGTGATCGTTGGCGGCGTCGTCGAGGCCGACGCGTCCCTGCTCCCAGAGCTGCATCACCGCCAGGGCGGTGAACGTCTTGGAGATCGATGCCACCCGGAACACCGTGCCGGACGTCACCAGCGTCCGGGAGTTGGCGTCGGCTAGGCCGTGGCAGCGTCCGTAGGCCGTGGTCCCGCCCTGCACGACGGCGACGGCGAGACCGGGCAGGCCCTGGCGGCGGACGGCCTCCTCGAAGAGGCCGTCGACGGCGGCGGCGACGTCGGGCGCAAGGGCGGTGTCGCTCAGGAGAACCCCCAATGTTCGGCGGGGCCCCGGCTCGTGACCGCCTCCGGGTGTGCGCGGATCGTCACCCGTTTCGAGGCGTGCGGGGCGAGGGCTTCGCGCCTGCTCATGTACGCAGGGTACCGAGCCGGTCGGAATCGGGCGCTGTGGAGTGTCCCGGCCTCGCTGCCCTCGCCGTCGGCGCGACCCCGACGACCCCCTCGCGGGTCAGCTCGCCCGCGCTGCCGGCGTGGCGGCCCGGGCCTGTTCGAGGAAGTGGGCGAGGAGGAGCTCGACGTCCGTCTCCGTCGGCCGGGGCAGGAGACGGCGGGCGAGGGCGCTCTCCACCCGCCGTGCCCAGGCGGGCATGTAGGCCTTCACGAGCTCCGCCGTGGGGTCCTCCGCCGTGACCACGACCTCACCCTCGCCCTCCCACGCGGCGAGGCCGAGACCGGCGTCGATCCAGAGCTCCCGCCAGGTGTCCTCGGTGAGCGGGTCGGGGGCGAGGACGTGCGCTCGACCGCCCAGGCACGGGTGCACGAAACGGCGGTCGTAGGCGGTGACGAGGGCGCAGAGCTCGCCCAGGAGGGCGGCGCGCGCAGCGGGGGAGACGACCCGTTCCATCCCCGCTCGGGCTCTCGGGGTGCGGGCCTCGGCATGGATGTCGACGCCTTCGCGGGCGGGTCGCCACAGGACGGGACGGATGCGGACGCCGGATGTCGTCATGGCCCACCTATCGGCGGCAACCCCTTTCTATTTATCCTTTGGCGCACAACTTCGCCCGGGACAAAGGGGACCGCAGTGGACTTCGACTGGCCGCCCGAAGCCGAGGCCTGCCGCGCCGACATCAGGGCCTGGCTCGAGGAGCATCCGTGCCCGTCCCCGAACGAGCTCGCCGGGGCGGGCCTCGTCGCTCCGCACTGGCCGGAGCCCTACGGCCTGGGAGCCGATCCCGTCCGCCAGCTCGTGATAGACGAGGAGCTGAAGCGGGCGAACGTGAGCCGGCCCATGAACACGATCGGGATCGGCTGGGCGGGCCCCACGATCCTCTTCGCCGGCACCGAGGAGCAGCAGAAGCGCTACCTGCCCAAGATCCTCTCCGGCGAGGAGATCTGGTGCCAGCTCTTCAGCGAACCCGGCGCCGGTTCGGACCTCGCGAGCCTGTCCACGAAGGCCGTGCGCGACGGCGACGAGTACGTCGTCAACGGTCAGAAGATCTGGACGTCGTACGCCCAGTTCGCCCGCTTCGGGATCCTCATCGCCCGCACCGACCCGAACGCCACGAAGCACGAGGGCATCAGCTACTTCGTCTGCCCCATGGACACCCCCGGTATCACGGTTCGTCCGATCATCGAGATGACCGGCACCCACACCTTCAACGAGGTCTTCTTCGACGACGTGCGCATCCCGGCGGAGAACCTCGTGGGGGAGGAGAACCGGGGCTGGACGCTCGCCAAGGTCACGCTCGGCAACGAGCGCGTGTCCCTGTCCACGGGCGGCGCCCTGTGGGGGATGGGCCCCACGGCGCTCGACCTCCTCGACGTCGTGCGCGCGCACGGCGGCTGCCCGGAGCCCCTCATGCGCCAGCGCCTCGCCCGCCTTTACGTGGAGCACGAGACGCTCCGGCTCCTGCGCCTGCGCGCCGTGAGTGCCCGCATCGCCGGACGCGAGCCCGGCCCGGAGGCTTCGGTGCAGAAGGCCGTCGCCGACGAGCACGGTCAGCACGTCTTCGAGGCGGCGAAGGATCTCGCCGGGACGTGGGGCATGCTCGACTGCCAGGGACCGTTCAACGACTTCGTCTGGTACCACGGGTACCTCTTCGCCCGGGCGCTCACGATCGGGGGCGGCACCACCGAGGTGCAGAAGAACATCATCGGCGAGAAGGTCCTGCGCCTCCCGAAGGAACCCGACGTGGAGGCGGGCAAGACCTGGGCCGAGGCGCACGCGGGCTGAGTGCGGCTCTCCGGGCGCCACCAGGCGAGCGTCGCCGCCCCCGTCGAAGCGGTCGCTGCCGCCCTGGCGTCTCTGGCCGGCGCCTGGAGCGCCGAGGGGGGTGGGGCGGTGGTCGCTCCTTCGCGCAGTGTCCGCGACGGCGCCGTCGATCTGGACTGGGAGGAGGACGCCGACCTCTACGGCCGCATCCGTCTCCACGCCAGGGTGGCGCCGGACGCCGAGGGGGGAACCGTGTGGGAGCTCTCCGTGCGGGCGGTGGTCCACGTCCCCTACTTCGGCTGGTTTGTGCGACCCCTGCTCGCCGGGGGGCTCCGCCACGGCCTCCGCATGCTCGGCGCCGGGGCGGCGCTCCTGGCCACGGGGGCGGTCGCGCGACGCGAAGACCTCCCGGCCGCGCCGCAACCCTGGTACGCGGTCCCGGGGCCGGTGACGCCGGCAGAGGCGGCCACTCTGGCGACGCTCTGCATGGTGCTTCTAGTGGTGGGCTACTGCTCCTCCGTGTTCACCCAGACGGCGGACGCCGTCGTGAGGACGTTTCACACCACGGACGCCGCGCTCGGAGTGTCCCTCGCCGTCACCCGCGTGGGCAGCCTCGTCGCCATCGTGGGCGCCGTGCTCGCCGACCGCGTCGGGCGGCGCCGCATCGTCCTCGTGGGTGTGGGCGGGCTCTGCGTCACGACGCTGGCGTGCGCGGCGGCGCCCGGCTTCGCCGTCCTGACCGGTCTCCAGCTCGCCGTGCGGGGCTTCGCCACGCTGGCGGGCACCGTGGGCTTCATGGTCGTGGTCGAGGAGGCTCCCGAGAAGGCCCGGGCGTACCTCCTCGGCTTCGCCCTCCTCGCCGGGGGCGGCGGGTACGGCCTCGGCGCCGCCCTCCTGCCTCTCCTCGACGTCGACGCGGGGTTCTGGCGGGTGTCTTTCGCCCTGGGAGGCCTGGGTCTCTTCCTCCTGCCCGGCCTCGCTCGCCGCCTCCGTGAGACCCGCCGCTTCTCCGACCTCCGGGCGCGGGGGGCCCGCACAGGCCGGGCGACCGAGGTCGTCGACGCCCGCTACGGCGGCCGTTTCGCAGCCATGTGCACCGTCGTGTTCCTCCTCCAGTTCGCCGCCGCCCCCACGTCACAGTTCACGAACCGGTACCTCATGGACGAGCGCGGGATGTCGGGTCTCGGGATCTCCTTCATGCGGGCGGCGACGAGCAGCGTCCTCGTGGTCGTGGCCCTCTGGGTGGGCGGCGTGCTCGCGGAGCGCCGGGGGCGGCGCCACACGGCCCGCTGGACCGTCGTCGTCGCCACGGTCGCCGACGCCGTGTTCTTCCTCGGCACGGGCGTGTTCCTCTGGGCGGGGATGCTCCTCTCCTCCGTGGCGGGAGCCGTCTCGGCGCCGTCGATGTCGTCCTTCGGCAGCGAGCTCTTCCCCACCGAGGTGCGGGGCACCGCCCACGGGGGCCTCATCCTCGTCGGTGTCCTGGGTGCCGTCTCCGGTCTCGTCTTCACCGGCTACATGGCCGACGCGCTGGGCTCTGTGGGTGTGGCGTCGGCGCTCACCGATGCCGGCCCCCTGTTGGCCGCCGCCGTCTTCATGCGCTTCCTTCCCGAGGCCCGCGGCCGTGCACTGGACGACGTCAGCCCCCCCGAGGTGTGACGCGGGCGAGGACCTAGCGGATCGCGACGCCGCTCACGCCCGGACGGGTGACCTTGATCGGGATGGGGACCTCGAAGCGGTCGAGGCGCCGGACGCTGAAGCCCGCCGCCTCGACGGCCGCCACGGTGTCCCGGTTGAGGTGGCAGCCCCCGGTGCAGCGACCCCAGAGGCCGTCCCAACGGTCCTGGCGGCGGGCGAGCTCGGGGTCCTGCGCCCGCACGTGCTCGAGGAAGAAGAGCTTGCCTCCGGGGCGCAGCACCCTCCTCGCCTCGACGAGGGCGGCATCCGCGTCGGGCACCGTACACAGGACGAACGTGGCGACCACGGCGCCGACGGACGCGTCTGCCAGGGGCAGGGCGGCGGCCGGGGCGTCTCCGAGCGTGGCGTGGGCGGGCATCCGGGGCCGGAGGTACGACGCCATGGCCGGGTCGGGCTCGAAGAGGTGGAGACGGTCCACCGTGGACGGGTAGTGCTCGAGGTTCAGCCCCGTCCCGGCGCCGATCTCGACGACGTCACCGGCGGCGCCGGACAAGAGCTGCTCGCGGCGCCATGCGAGACCGGCGGCCTCGGCCCGTGGGGCCATGCGGTTGTAGTACCAGGCGAGAAGACGGTGGCCCTTGCGGGCCGGGGGCCCAGGGGCCCGGGTAGCCGTTCGAGTTCGCCTCACGGGTCGTAGCGTATGCACTGCGCGTCGGACGTGGCCGTGAAAGGTCCGGCCGGCACCGTGGGTGTGCCCGTGTCGAGGAGGTCGTCGAAGAACTCGCGCACGAGTTGCGGGTTGGCCTGCACGCCGAAGTGGCCCGCGTCGAGCTGCAGGAGTACGCGCGTGCGACCGGCGTCGTTGCCGGCGGCCGGGAGCGCCACCGGTGCCCGCCCTTGGAGGGTCTGGATGGCGAACACGGCCAGCAGGGGCGGGTCGGCGACGGGGAAGCCGGCCGCCGCGGCGCCGTGCTCGGCGGTTTCCCGGACCGAGCACCCGTCGTCGACGCCTTCCGTCATGACCACGTGGGGGGTCTGGATCGCCCCGGCGTAGTTGGCCGCGTCACCCGCCTCGGCGAGGGTCTGCATGATCTGGACGACGGGGTGGAACTCGTCGAGCTCCCCGCTGGGGGCGAGCAGGACGGCGTCGATGAGCGGGCGGACGTCGCCCCGGTGCACGAGCGCGTGGTACAGCCCGGCGCCCGGTGCCGAGAGGAAGGCCCCGGCGAACTCGGGGTCCTCGGCCAGCAGCAGCGGGCCCGACACCGACCCCTGGCTGTGGCCGTAGAAGGTTACGAGGGAGTCGTCGGTGGTGAGGTCCGAGGGGGCCCCGGCGGGGCCGCCGGGGAGCGAGAACCCGCGGGCAACCCGCTTCAGCCACATGTGGTCGGCCGCCCCTTGGCGTTGGTTGTTGCGGCCGGCGACCGGGTTCAGGAAGTTGAAGTAGGCCATCGACTCGAGGTCGTCGGGCGAGATCGGGATGCCGAGGCGCGCGAGCTCGTCGGCGAGGTCGTCGATCGCCGGGTCCCGCCGGGCGCCGGTCATGTACGGCGACACCGAGATCACGGCGTAGCGGAGCTGGTAGGGGGGAGGGAAGTAGCGGTTCACGAAGGACGAGGCGCTCGTGAACCAGGCCCCGGTGCCGTCACCCTCGACGATCACGGGCCAGCCCGCCGCGGGCGCCGTGGTGCACGGGAAGACGATCTCGTAGTCGGCTTCCTCCCAGCCGCCCAGGAGCGCCTGGCCGCCGGGGCCGACGGCGATCTCGCCGCCGGCGGAGATGTAGGGGGAGGCGCCCTGCTGCCAGCGGGGCAGGGCGACCTTGCCCTGGATGCGTGCCACGGGGCTGGGCCCGCACGCCGTCATGACGTTCGCGGAGGTCACCCCCGGCGCCGGGAGGGCCTCGACGGCGGCGGCGACGGCGTCCATCTCGGGGGTCACCTGCTGGGTGGTGTACACGGTGAACGCCGCCACCTGGTTGGTCGCCCAGGACGTCTCGGCCGCCACGTAGGACATCACGGCGCTGCGCTGCGCGGCGAGGGCGTCGAAGCGCTCCTGGGTGAAGCCCGTGTCGGCGGTCCACGGGGAGGCGAGGCGGTCGACCAGGGGGGCGCGCTGGATCTGGCCGCCGGAGCTGTCGCGCAGACCGGTGAAGAGCACGACGGCGTAGGTGGTGTCCTCCTCGAGGACGAAGCCCGGGTACGGCAGGACCGTGAGGAGGTTGAAGGGCCGCAGCATCGACCCGGTGGGCTTGAAGTTCGCCGACACGGGGACGCGCTCGCCGTAGCGGGGGGAGCCCGGGTCGATGTTGACGATCTGCAGGGGAGACCCCGTGCCGGTGGAGGACTGGGGCGTGGGCAGCGACCAGGCGGCCAGGGGTGCGGAGAACGTGAAGTACGAAGCGGCGTTGGCTCCGAAGCCCTTGGTGGCGACGGCGCCCTTCGAGAAGATCGCGCTCACGAGGCCGTTCCAGGAACCGGGCGCCCCGGTGAGGTCGATGCTGCCGTCGGCCGCCTTGCGGACGTCGTTGGGCCAGGGCAGGTCGAAGAAGCCGCCCCCGGCCTTCATGTTCGGCGCCGACTTGCAGGCGCCTCCCAGCGCTGCCGCGACGATGACGAGTGCGACGAGTCGCCTGCGCATGGCGTGCCTCCAGCCGTTTGCCTGCCGCGGACGTCCCCTACGTCCCCTCCTCGGGGAAGGCTACGGAGCCGCACGGGGGAACGTCAACGGGGTCTTGGGGTCCCGGGCGTTTTGCCGGTCCCGGACCGGTGATGCATCCTCGGGGCCATGATCACCCGGGTGCACCACTTCGCCACCGTCGTCCCTTCGATCGAGGCCGGGGTCGAGATCTGGCGGGACCGATTCGGCCTGGAGGTCGAGACCGAGGCGACCGTGCCGGAACAGAACGTCCGCGCTGCCCTCCTGCCCTGCGGCGACGGCGAGATCGAGCTTCTCGAAGCGCTCGACGCCGACAGCCCCATCGGGAGGTTCCTCGAAGACGGGGGCGGCATCCACCACGTCTGCTTCCAGTGCGACGACACCGATGCCGAGCTCTCCCGCCTCGACGGCGACGGCGTGAGGCTCGTCGACAAGGTCGCCCGTCGCGGAGTCGCCGGGCGTATCGGCTTCCTGCACCCGAAGGCCACCCACGGCGTGCTCTGCGAGCTCGCCACCCCCGGCGGCGGCGTGGAGCTCTCCCCCTACGCCCGCCCCCACCCTCCGGAGGACACGCCGTTCCGGGCGACCGGGTTCCACCATTGCACCGTCGCCGTGCTCGACGTCGACGCCGGCCTCGCCACGTTCGCGGCCAACTTCGGCCTCACGGAACGCACGAACCCGTTCCCGGTCCCCGAGTTCGGCGCGAAGGCAGTGCGTGTGGTGCTGGCCAACTGCGGGATCGACCTCACCGCCGAGGTCGTGGCGGGCGGCTGGCTCGCCCGGCGCCTCACCGCCAAGGGGGAGGGCGCGGCCGCGCTCTGCCTCACGGTGGAGTCACTGCGCCCCGGAATCGACCGGCTCCGGGGCGATGGTTTCGACGTCGCCCTCGCGACGGCGAGCGACGGCGTCGATCTGGCTATCCTCCCGCCCAGGGCGGCCTCAGGGGTAACACTGTTGCTCCGGGAGTCCTGATGCCAAGACAGCGAGTCCGCGCCACTCTCGGGGCGGCGCTCGCCGCCGCCGTCCTTCTCGCCGTGGCGCCGGGGCATTCGCCCGCCGTCGCCGACGTGGCCGCGATGAACGAGTTCCCGCGTGCCGTGTTGACGGCAGCGCCCCGGAGCGGGCCTGCGCCCCTCTGGGTGCGTTTCGACGCCTCGGGTTCCTGGGACCCCGACGGGAGCGTGACGACGTGGGCGTGGAACTTCGGCGACGGCACGACCGGGAGCGGCCCCGTCGTGTGGCACGCCTACGACAGGGCCGGTCTGCGTCTCGCCGGCGTCACCGTCACCGACGACAAGGGGGCGTCCGCCGCCGCTTTCACGATCATCGCCGTTACGGCGGGAACCGGGTCTCCCCTTCCGGGCGTCGGATGGGGCATCTACTCCCACCACGGTGAGGCGACGGCGAGCCCGTCTGTCGTGCCCGCCATGGACAGGGAACGCCCCACGATGATCCGCTGGCTGGTCGAGATCGACCGCTACCTCGTGTCCGGCCCCCGGGTGGTCGACTGGTCGGCCTACGACGCCTTCCTGCAACGGGTGCGCGACCTCGGTGCCCACCTGCAGATCTCCCTGTCCGCCCGCGACCTCTGCTGGTCCGGGGTCGGGGCCAACCCCTTCTTCGGTTGGTGCCCGAACGCCGGGTTGATCATGAACGGCTGGGCGGCGGACAACCTCCGGCTCTGGTTCAAGGACCCGGCAGTCTCGTACCGGCCCTTCGTCGAGGGCCTCGTGGACAAGGCGCTCGCCTTCGTGCCCCCGGAACGCCTCACTGTGAGTCCCTGGAACGAGCCCGACCAGCGTTTCACGCTCTGGGGCAACCGGGCCAACTACGCGGATCCCTGGGTGAACTTCACGACCTACGGTCTGGACAACTCCCGCTGGACCGGCGGGTACCGCCACCTCACTCCCCTCTACGACACGGTGGCATCCGTGCTCGCCGCCCGGACCGGCGGTCGGGCGCGGGTGGCGAGCGGGGGCATCGTGCACGACGGCTGGCGCGCGGCGACAGCGTCCCGCACCGAACTGCTCGAGATCCACGCCTACCTCATCGGGAGCGGCGCCGACGCCGGTGCGGTCCTGGCCAACGTCGAGGCACAGCTCCTCGCGTGGCAGGCGCTGCGCCCCGGGCTCCCCTTCTTGGTGGGCGAGACCGGCATCGACGGCTACTCCGCGCGCCAGATCACTCCCACCGAGGCCGGGTACCTCCGGACGGTCCACGACGAGCTCTCGCGCCGCTACCAGGGTCGCTACCTGGGCATGGCTCTCCACAGCGGCGCGCCGTCCTTCGCCCCGTCCCCGGCGTGGTGGAACTCCGGTTACGACGGGACCTGAGGGAGACCGGTCCGGAGCAGCAGCGTCCCGGCTAGGACGTCGGTCAGGACCGGGTCCTCCGACGGGACCGGGTCCTCTCACGGGACCGGGTCCTCTCACCGAACTGGGCGCGCTGCGCGTCACATATGACGCGTGACGCGCCCAGTTCGGGTGGTTGGGGCTCCTAGGACGTCGGTTCCGGGGAGTCCCGGCGCCCCGCGGAGTGCCCTTCCGCCTCCTCCGTGCCGGGCGAGGACGTCGATTCGCGCCTTCCCGGCATTCGGGAGGCGGTGAAGAGGGCGAGCAACCCGGCGGCGAGTGCGATTCCGTAGACGGTGGCGAGGCCGGCGGTGGGAGGGCCCGGACCGGACTCCGCGGCGGCAACCGCCGCTCCGCCCAGGCCCGTGCCCACGCCGATGCCGAGAGTGTTGGCGAGGAAGATCGCCGCCGACAGGGACCCTTCCTCCCCGGCGGGGGCGCGTTCGAGGACGGTCAGGGACACCGTCGTGTACGCGAGCCCCATGCCGAGGCCGGTGACGGCCCACGCCGCCGGTGCCACCCACACGGGCACGCCTTCCCACATGATCGTCGCCACCGCGCCCACGCCGAACGTGAGGACGGCCGTTCCGGAGAGCGTCATCGCACGGCGGCTGCCCGCCTTCGCCCAGCGTTCCTGTACCCAGGAGCCCGTCGCCCACGTCACGGACGACGTGGTGAGGGCAAGGCCGGCGATGGTGAGGGACGTGCCGCGGACAGCGGTCAGGGTGAGGGGCAGGAACACCTCGGCGGTGAACATGGCCACGCTCACGAGGGCCATGGTGGCGATCGCAGCGGGGACGCCGGGTCGGGACCGCAGCGAACCGGGTGGGAGAAGCCGCGTGAGAGGAGGGACGGCGACCGCGAGGCCGAGGGGGGCGAGGAGGGCGCCGGCGAGCCACGAACGGCTCTGCAGCCCTGAGATCAAGGCGGCGACCCCGGCGGTGAGGAGGAGCGAGTCGCGGATCGTCCCGGCACGCTGCGGTCCGTTGCCGGCAGGTCGCAGGTGACGCTGCGCAGGAACGACGAAGACGGCCGTGAGCACGAGGAAGGGCAGGATGCCCAGGAACACGAGGCGCCACGACGCCGCCTGCGCCACGACGCTGCTGAGACCCGGCCCCACGAGCCCTGGGAACACCCAGGCTGTGGAGAGGATGGCGATGAGGCGGGGCCGGCGCTCCTCCGGGTAGGCGAGGGCGATCGTGGCGTACGCCATCGCGCCGATTCCCCCGTTGCCGAGCCCCTGGAGGGCCCGCCCGGCCACGAGCATGGGCATGTGCGGGGCGAGGCCGGTCACGACGAGGCCGGCCCCGAAGACGGCGAGCCCGGCGGCGAAGGGCCGCCCGGGTCCGTGGCGGTCCGCGTCCCTGCCTGCGACGGCGATGCCCACGAGCGAGGCGAGCATGAAGGCGGCCGTCGCCCAACCGTAGAGCGCCGTGCCGCGCAGCTCGCGGGCGGCGGCGGGCATCACCGTCGTGGCCCCGAGCGCCTCGAAGGCGATCGCCACGATGGCCACGACGAGGCCCGCCGTGAGGCGCCGTGTGGGCACGGCTTCCGGCGCCATCGGAAGGGTCCCTACCGGAGCCCTTTCGCCCAGTCGGGCAGCTCCCGGTTCTCGGGACCGTGGTAGTGCGCCCCCGGCCGGATCAGCCGGTTGTTGCGGGTCTGCTCGAGGATCTGCGCCGTCCAGCCCACGATTCGGCTCGACGCGAACGTGGGTGTGAAGAGCTGGCGGGGGAGACCGGCCTCCTCGAGCACGATCGCCGAGTAGTACTCGACGTTGGTGTAGAGGGCCCGGCCGGGCTTCAGCTCGTGCAGGATCTTGAGGGCGGCGTCCTCGGCGGCCTTGGCGAGGACGAAACGGGGCCCGCCGATCTCGGCGCCCGTCTCGCGCAGGGCCGCCGCCCGCGGGTCTTCCGTCTTGTAGACCCGGTGGCCGAAGCCCATGAGGCGCTCGCCCTTCTGCACGTACGCCCTCATCCACGCTTCCGCGTTCTCGGGGGTGCCGATGTCGTCGAGCGTGTCGAGGACGCGGGAGGGGGCGCCGCCGTGGAGGGGGCCGGCGAGGGCGCCGATCGCGGCCGTCACGGCCGAGCCCAGGTCGGAGCCCGTGGACGTCACGACGCGGGCGGTGAAGGTCGAGGCGTTCATGCCGTGGTCGGCGGTGAGGATGAGGTAGCGCTCCACGCCTGTCACCTGCGCGTCGGTGGGGCGTTCGCCGAAGAGCATCCACAGGTAGTTGGCGGCGTGGCCGAGCTCAGGGTCGGGCGCCACCGGCTCCAGGCCCTGCTCGATGCGATAGATGGCCGCCACCAACGAGGGGAGGACGGCGACGAACCTCGTGGCTTGTTGCACGATCTCGGCGTCGTCGAGGTCGAGCCAGGGTCGCACGCCCCACTGCGTGGCGAGCGCAGAGGTGGCCGTGCGGAGGGCGTCCATCGGGGGCGAGTCGGCGTGGGCGACGTCGCGGAGCACTTGGTGCATGCTCTCGGGTATCTCCCGGTAGGGAACGGTCTCGGCCTGGAACGCAGCGAGCTCCTCGGGTGAGGGGAGCTCCCCTCGCAGGAACGTGTGCCAGACGGCCTCGAAGGAGCAGTTGAAGGCAAGGTCGACGGCGTTGTATCCCCGGTAGGAGAGCCGGCCCCGCTGGCCGTCGATGTCGGAGAGCTCCGTCTCGGCGGCCACTACCTTCTCGAGCCCGCTGGCGGCGGCCTCGGCGGCCCGGGTCTTCTGCTGCTCCTCGGTGAGGAGGTCCGTGCCGCCCATGGCCTCGGGACGGATCGTGGCGAGGCGCACGACCGGGACGAGCCCGCGCATGGACGTGACCCCCACGAGCTTGCCGGCCTCCACGATGGGGAGGTGGCGGAAGCCCCTCTTGATGAGCTCGTCGAGGGCGACGGCGGCGTCGGTGTCGGGCGGCATCGTGACCGGGTCGGCGGTCATCCATTCCGAGACCTTCGTGGCCCGCGGATCGACGCCCGCAGCGCTGGCCTTGGTGACGTCGCGTTCGGTGAGGACCCCTACGACCCCGCCTGTGTCGTCCACGACCACGACGGCGCCCTTGTTGAGCTCGGCCATCCGCCCCGCGGCGATGGCCAGGCTCTCGTCCGCCGCCGCCGTGACAGGGGGCGAGGACATCAACGTGGACACGGCGGGCATACGGTTCCTCCGGCTCCGGGGCAGATTCGCCCGGAACACTACCCCGCGACCACTCTCTACGGGGCAGCCGCCGGGGCGGGGAACTCGCCCGGGCGGGCATCCCCCGCTGCCACGGGCCAGCGCTTGCGGGACCTCACGGCGAGCTTGCGCATGAGTTCCACGGCCGCCGGGTCCGCGTCGACGGCGTCCTGGGTCTCGACCCAGCCTTCGGCGACCATGGCGTCGAGGATCCGCCGGCCCGTGCCGGTGCGGACGATCGTGAGCGTCCAGCCGCTCTGGCCGAGACCACCCAGCGAGATGTCTGCGTGCTCGGCGGCGAAGTCCGGGCAGGTGTCGCACCCCGGGCGGGTGTACTCGTGGCACTCCTTCAGCGGCACCTCCGCGAACCCGCCCCCCTCCCGCTCCGGGCCGCTCGGGCCGTCATCCCGCTCCGGGCCGTTCGGGCCGTCATCCCGCAGCCAGAGCTGGAGCTTGCCCTTGATGTTCATCTTCACGATGTCCGTGCGGGCGAGGCCGTACTTCGCCTCAAGGAGACCCTCGAAGATGTCGTCCGTGAAGGTCTTCGAGCAGAGGAGACCGATGTTGAGCACGAAGCGCCGGGCGGGCTTGCGGGCGCCACGGGCGGCCATCATCGGCGGGGTCGAGGACTGGCAGCCCATGCCCACGAGGGCGAGTCGTTCGTGGCCCGCCTCGACGGCGTCGAAGTACGCTAGGGTGTTCGCGCTGTACGTGTAGCGGGAGCCGGCGGCGGCGAGGACGTCCTCCTCGGTGGTGGCGACGCCGGGACGGGTGCGCCATTGGTCGTCGACGTAGCTCACGAGAGCAGCGTCGATCTCACCCTGGCGCAGGCACCAGAGGAGCGTCGCCGAGGCGAGGCCGCCGTCCTGGCAGCGGGCCAGCCACTCGGCGTTCGTCGTGCGGGCGAGGACGACGTCGCGGTGGACGCCGACGACCTCCTGCCAACTCGCCGGGTCGCGGGTGCGTTCGAAGAGGTGGGCGTCGATCTCGGGCTCCCAGGAGCGGAGGCGGGGACACGCCCGGGTGCACATCGTGCAGGCCTTCTCCCCGTGCACGCAGCGGTCCGGGGCGCCGTCCACCCGGCCCTCGTCGCGGAGGTGCGGATGCCAGTGGTCGTCGTAGCCGAGGACGTCGTGGGGGCAGACCACGATGCAGCCCGCGCAGCCCGTGCACATGTTCGGCGTCACGACCTCGTCGTGGAGGTGCTTCCAGTGGAGCTTCCACTGCTGTCGCTCAGGGGCCACGTCGTTCACCTTGGGGCGTGGGCGAGAGGGGGGCCCAGGCTACGGGGCCGCTCGAGGGTCTGCCAGCCCGACGGTCGCCGGCCTGCGGAGTGTCGCCGGGCGCGGAGCTTTCAGCCGGGCCCGCCCGGAGCCGGGCACGCTCGCTCCGCAGGCGACGCAAGACGGCCACCGCACCCCAGATCCCCACGAGCGTGACGCCCGCACCGGCCAGGAACGACCACCGGTAGGCGGAGTCACGCTCGATGCCCCCTGTGGCGCTGACGACGGCGAGGAGCACGGCCATGCCCGCCGAGCTCGCCACGGAGAGGGTGATGGCGAGGAGGGCGGACACGGTCCCGAGCATGTCCTCGCCGGCGCGTGCGGTGATGATCGTCCCCTGGGAGGCGCTCGCCATGCCGAGGCCGATGCCGGCGGTGACGAGGCCGGCGAGGATGACCGGGTAGGCGGTGTCCCCGCCGACGGTGACGAACAGGGTCGTGGCGGCGGCGATGAGCACCGCCCCGCCCACGCCCATCTTCTCCGGGGCGACGCGCTTGGCGAGGGTCCCGGCGATCGGGCCCATGATCCCCATGGCCAGCGGCCGGGGGAACAGGGCGAGGGACACGGCGGCGGGGCGCATCCCCTGGATCTCGCGCAGGAAGAACGGGAGGACGATGAAGCCGCCCATGTAGGCGAAGTTGAGGGCGAAGCGGCTCAGCAGGGCACCCCGCAGGACGCCGTCGGAGAAGAGATCGAGGGGGACGACGGGACTCGTCACGCGGCGTTCCACGGCGAGGAAGGCGGGGAAGCACACGGCGGCGGCCCCGAAGCAGCCCAAGACGGCCGGTGACGACCACCCCCATTGCGGGCCCTCGTTGACGCCGAGCAGGAGTCCGAAGATCGCGGCGGCGAGGAGGAGGGATCCCGCGAAGTCGAAGCGGCCTTCGGCCGGAGAGCGCCGTTCCGTGAAGATGAACACGGCCGCGATCCAGGCCAGGGCGGCGACGGGGAGCTGGGCGTAGAACAGCCAGCGCCAGGAGAGCTCCTGGACGACGAAGCCGCCCACGAGGACACCGAGCATGGGTGAGATGGCGACGGTTCCCGTCCACCAACCCACTGGCGTGCCGCGTTCCGCGGGCTCGAAGGCGGCCGCGGCGATGGCGAGGCCCGACGGCATCACGACGGCGGTGCCCGCACCGGTGACGACGCGGGCGACGACGAGCATGGGCAGGGACGTCGCCCAACCCGACACTGCCATCCCCAGGATCGACACGGCGAAGCCGAGGAGCCAGACCCGTTTCCGGCCGTAGACGTCAGACGCCCGGCCCGCGGCGGGCACGAGCAGTGCCGCCATGAGCATGGGCGCCACCGTGACCCAGGCCGCCGTCTGCGGGTCGGCGTCGAAGTCGAGCGCGATGAACGGGAGGGCGATGGTGAGGATCGTGAGCGTGAGGTTCGTGGCGAAGGCCGCCAGGAGGACGACGCCCAGCACGAGGTAGCGGTGCCGCGGGCGCCGGGAAGAGAAGGCGGGCATCCACCATGATGCCCGCCGTGACGCGCACGTCACCAGAGGGTTTTCTCACCCCATCTGCGAGAAGCGCACCCCGGGCGGTCCCTGGGGGGGCTCTAGACCGTCTCGGCGAGGGGGTAGAGGTCGTTCTCCTCCCTGGCGATGCGTTCCCGGAGGGCCTTGACGACCTCCCGTGTCCGGACGGTGAACTCGCCGGCGTCGTCCTGGATCTTGTGTGGCGTCGTCCAGGACTTCGCGTAGTCGCCAAATGCGGTGGCGAGGCGACCCATGTCGTCCTGGAAGCGCCTCGCCATCTGGGCCACGCCGGCGTCTCCGGAGGCGAGCAGGGCCGGGTACAACGAACCGTCCTCCGCGCTGAGGTGTACGCGCAGCTTGCCCGAGAGCCGGGCCACCAGCGAGCAGGCCGTCGAGGCGTCGGCACTCAGGGCACGCTCGTCGAGCTCTGTCTCGAGCCGGCCGAGCACGTCTGCGGCCTCGGCGTGCTGGCGACGGTACGAGTCGACATTCATGTGCCCCTCCGGGGATGGTCGTGGGCCGCCCATCGTGTCATCGACGCGGACCCGGAAGCCCTTGAGTCGCGTCCGTGCATCCCGGAGCCGCTCCCGCCCCTGACCAGCGGATCTACGCGCCGCGGTAGGCAGCATCGCCGGCGAGCTCGGCGAGGGCGGCGCGGACGTCGCCGGGGAGGACGTCGCCGGCTTCCTCCAGGGCCGCGAGACCCTGGACGAGGAGGTCGGCGATGAGGGCCTCGGTGTCGGTGACCGCGCCGGTCGCCCGCACGGCGGCCCGCAGTTCGGCGACGTCGTAGGTGGAGAGGTCGTCACGGCCCAGGAGGGAGTCCACGACGGCGACGTGGGCGGCGTCGCCGCGGGCCCGGGCACGGGCGAGAAGGTAGGTCTGCTTCGCCTCGCGGAAGTCGTCGCCCACGGGCTTGCCGGTGACGTCGCTGTCGCCGAACGCCCCCAGGAGGTCGTCACGGAGCTGGAACGCGGTTCCCACCGGGACCCCGTAGGCCGACAAGGCCCCACGGACGTCCTCGCCCGCCCCGGCCAGGGCGGCCCCGATGCGCAGGGGGCGCTCCACGGTGTACTTGGCGGTCTTCAGCGTGGCGATTCGCCGGGCGGTGTCCTCGTCGGCCTCCCGTCGCTGGCCCTCCAGCAGGTCGAGCTGCTGGCCGTAGAGGACCTCGAAGCGCATCTCCGTGTACTCACGGAAGGCGTCGTCCCGTGCCGCCGCCGGAAAGCGGGCCCCGGCGAGGAGACGGTCTGCGAGAACGAAGGCGAAGTCGCCGACCAGCATCGCCGCCGACGCGCCGAACCGGGCGGGATCGCCGGGCCAATCCTGCTTCTCGTGCAGCTCCGCCATCGCCACGTGCGAGGCGGCCTCGCCCCGGCGGATCGGGGAGGCATCCATGATGTCGTCGTGGACGATGGCGAAGAGGTGGAGCATCTCCAGGGCGGCCCCGGCGTCCACGGCGGCCTCCGGGTCCGAACCGTCGCCGGCGGCGTAGCCCCAGTAGAGGAACGCGGGCCGGAGTCGCTTGCCGCCGGCCCGGGTGAGGCGGCGGAGCTCGTCGAAGAGGGGCGTGAGATCCTCGTGCGCGGGGGCGCCGTCCTCGAGGGTGTCGAACGCCGCCTCCAGTCGGGCGTCGACAGCGGCCCTGATCTCCGCGCGACGGCCCAGGGACCGGCCCTCGGGAGGACCGCCTGATGTCGTGCGCGGGTCGTGTGTGTCCATCTCAGGTAGGCAAACCTTGGGCCATGCGCCACGTTCTGTGCAAGACCGGAGTGGCACGCAGACTCGCCGGAGGCCAACATGGCCCCCTGAGGAGAGGGGACGAACCATGGCGCTGCATGACGAGCCGGCATGGGAGCTGGCGGACGACGTCCGGGCGGGGAAGCTCTCCGCCGTCGAGCTTCTCGACCACTACCTGGACCGTATCGAGCGTCTCGACGGGCCGCTGAACTCGTTCTACTTCCTCGACCCGGGTGCCGCCCGGAAGCGGGCCGTCGGCGTCGACGCCGCCGTCGCCCGGGGCGAGGACCCCGGTCCGTGGGCGGGCGTCCCGATCGGTGTCAAGGAGCTCGAGGATGTCGCCGGATGGCCGTCCGAGCAGGGTTGCCTGCTCTTCGAGGGCCATGTCGCCGAGGAGGACTCCACGCACTTCGCCCGCCTGCAGGCGGCCGGGGCCGTCGCCGTGGGCAAGACCACCTCGCCGGAGTTCGGCGCCGTCGCCTACACCTCCACCCGCCTGCACGGCACCACCCGCAACCCCTACGACACCGAGCGCACGCCGGGCGGTTCCAGCGGCGGCTCCGCGGCGGCGGTGGCGGCAGGCCTCGTGCCCGTCGCCACGGGCTCCGACGGCGGCGGCTCCATCCGGATCCCGGCCGCCTACACCGGTCTCTTCGGCATGAAGGTGACGTTCGGCCTCATCCCGAACGGCCCCGGCGTGCCGGGTATCTCCCAGACCGCCGTGTTGGGGTGCCTGGCCCGCACCGTCCGGGACGTGGCCCGCTGGCTCGACACCACCGTGGGGCCGGACGGTCGCGACATCACGTCCCTCGCCCACCCCGGTTTCTCCTTCGAGGAGCGTCTCGGGCGCACCGAGGTGCGGGGCCTGCGGGCGGCGTGGTCGCCGGACTTCGGTCGGGCGATCGTGGAGCCCGCCGTGCGGGAGGCGACCGAGGCCGCCGCCATGGCCCTCGTGGACGCCGCCGGCCTGGAGCTCGTGGACGTGCCCGTCGAGTTCGAGGACCCGGGGCGGGCGTGGCTGGCACTCGGTGCGGTCGACGCCGTGCGGGAGCTCCACCCCCACTACCCGGATCGCATCGCCGACCTCGACCCCCTCATCGCCTACGGCCTCACCTGGGGGATGGAGAAGGGCCACCTCCGCCACGTGGGCCGGGCCCTCACCCGCCGCTACGACCTCGTGAAGAAGGTGGGGGCGCTCTTCGACCAGGTGGACGTCCTCGTCACGCCGGCGACGGCGTCGGTGGCCTTCGCCGCCGAGGGGCCCATGCCCACCCACATCGCCGGCCAGGAGCTTCCCAGCCCGATCGAGGCGGTGCCCTTCACGTACCCGTTCAACCTCACGGGGAGCCCCGCCGCGTCGATCCCAGCGGGGCGGGACCCCGACGGCCTCCCCATCGGCCTCCAGGTGGTCTGCCGCCGCCACGAGGACGTCCGGGTGATGGAGCTCTCGCGCATCCTCGAGGAGGCCCGCCCCTGGCCGCTCCTTGCCCCCGGGTACTGATCCGGGGGGGCGAGTCTGGGGCCGGGGCTACATCCCCCGGCCCCGCCTGCCGAAGAGGTACCGTGCTTGACAGTGTCACGGGGGACGCGATGAGCAGCGGGGCAGCGTCAACGGCCGAGCCGGCACGAGGGGCGCCGCGCATCGACAGGTTCGGCCCCGGCGAGCTCCGCCGGCTCGCCGGCACCGGCTACGCCCTTGCCAAGGCCGGGGTGCTGGAGGTGGCGCGTCGGGGTCCGGCACTCGCTCTGGAGCCGGGCCGCCAGCCGCCCCGGGCTGTGGCGGCGGCCCTGCGGCGGGCCTTCGAGGACCTCGGGCCGGCCTACCTGAAGCTCGGCCAGGTGATCGCGTCCTCGCCCGGCCTCTTCCCCGACGTGCTCGCCTACGAGTTCCGCCGTTGCCTCGACCGTGTGCCGCCGGCGCCGTCGTGGTCGGTGCGTCGGCGCATCCAGGCCGACTTCGGCCTGCCCGTGCGGGATCTCTTCGACCGCTTCGACGACGCCCCGTTGGCGTCGGCGTCCATCGCGCAGGTGCACACCGCCGCCGTGGACGGCCGGGAGGTCGTCGTGAAGGTGCGCCGGCCGGGGCTCGTGCGCCGCTTCCGCCACGACGTGCGGATACTGCACCGGATGGCGACGGGCCTGGACCGCCTCGGGGGCGTCGCCGGTGTTCTGAATCCCGTGGCCGTGGTGGAGGACTTCGCCGCGACGCTGTTCGAGGAGATGGACTTCCGCCGGGAGGCGGCGGCCATGGAGCGCTACACCGCCAACCTCCGTGCCTACGGCGACAACGACGGGATCAGGGTGCCGGAGGTCTTCCGTGAGCACACGTCTGAGCGGGTGCTCACGATGTCGCGGGAGGACGGCGTCCCCGCCGACCGCGATGACGTGATCCGGGACGAGTGGGGCGTCGACGTCGTCCCGCTGTTCCGGCGGGCGATCCGTTCCTGGGTTGAGGCTGCGTTCGTGCACGGCTTCTTCCACGGCGACCTGCACGCGGGCAATCTCCTCGTGCAGGCCGACGGCACGGTCGTGTTCCTCGACTTCGGGATCATGGGCAGCTTCGACGCCGCCAAGATGCGCGTCCTGCGCGAGCTCGTGCCGGCCGTCACGATCGCGCAGGACTGGCCCCGAGCCGCCCGCCTCGTCCTCGCCCTGGCGCCGGCGCACGCCCCGGAAGTCGATCCCGACGCCGTCGCCGCCGACATGGAACGGATCGTGGGCGAGGTCCTGCGCACACCGCTCTGGGAGTTGTCCTACGGCCGCATCTTCCGGGCCACGGCCCGGGCGGCGGCGGGCACCGGCGCCGTCCTGCCCCGCGAGCTCGTGCTCATCGCCAAGCAGTTCCTCTACTTCGAGCGGTACGCGAAGCTCCTCGCCCCCGACTACGCGGTCTTCGGCGACCCCGTGATCTTCCAGACCCTCGCCGGTGCCCTCGCGGAAGGCGAGGGGGCGGGGGGCTGACCTCAGCCCTCGCCGTGCTCGACGCGCTCCGCGAGCTCGTGCAGGGCCTCCGCCGGGAAGACCTCCATGAGACGGGCGGTGGCCTCGGCGAGGGCGCCCTCGTCCCGGCTGTCGAGGGTGACCTTCACCTGGTACTCGGCGATGCCCAACACCGGATAGGAGCCGATGTCGACGACCCCGGCGTAAGCCTCGGCGAGCTCGGTGAGGGGCCGGGCGAGGTCGCCCTCGCCGAGACGGAAGTACGCCACGTTCGTCGCCACCCGGGAGGCACCCAGCGTCTCGAGGAGCGCGTCGACCTGCTGGCGGAAGATCTGGGGGATGCCCGGGAGTATGAAGACGTTCTCGACCCTGTAGATCGGCCAGTGCCCGGGCAGGGTGTGCATCTCGCAGCCCACCGGCACGGACGCCATCTTGCGCCACGCCCGGGTCCGCTCGCCCTCGCCGCCGAAGACGGCCTCGACCGTGCGCACGAGGTCGGCCCTCTCCTCCAAGGGGACGTCGAAAGCGGCGGCGACCGCCGCCATCGTGACGTCGTCGTGGGTGGGGCCGATGCCCCCGGACGTGAAGCAGTAGGTCCGTCGCGCGCGGGTGAGGTTCACGGCCTCGACGATCGCCGGGACGTCGTCCGCGACGACGTGGATCTCACAGAGGTCGACGCCCCGACGGCGGAGGCCGTCGACGAGGTGGGGGCCGTTCTCGTCCCGGATCTTGCCTGTGAGGATCTCGTTCCCGATCAGGACGAGGCCCGCCGTCACCTCAGCGCTGGCGCCTTTCACACCGTCACCTCCCGGGACCGGTCGTCGTCGCAGTCGCTCCAGGCTACGGGAGCCGGCGGCCGCCGCACGTGGTTCCCTCCCCTCAGGGGCGAGCCCTCCGGGCGCGTGGGCCTCCGCTCCCGGGTGCGCGGGGATGCGTCAGGGGCGGGGGCCGGGCTCCTGAAACGCCACCGGGACGCCGCAGCCGCCGTCCCTGACGGTGGCGATGCGGCCGCCCTGGACCGCCGGGCGCGGGTCGCTCGCCTGCCCGCCCGCCTTCCCGACGGCGACTACGGCGGCATCGACGTCGTCCACGCGCAGCGACAGTCCCCACAGCATCGCCGCCGGGCTTCCCGGGGCCGCCACGACCTCCACGACGACGGGCCCGGCGCGCAAGAACGCCATCGGCGTGCCCCGGGGGGACGCCCGGCGACGGAGGCCGAGGCCCGCCGCCTCGAGAGCGGCGACCGTGGCGTCGAGTCCCGGGGTCATGACGACGACGTGGTCCAGGCCCGTGACGCCGTTGGCGTGCGGGGGAGGCGTCGGGGCCCGGGTGTCGGCGGCGGTCACGAGCCCGGTGGGCGGGAGCACCTCGGGAGGCGCCCCGAACGCCCCGGCGGGCCCGGCTGGCCCGGCGGGCTCGGCTGGCCCGGCGGGCTCGGCGGTGAAGACCCAGGCGGCGAGGCGGGGGCCGTCGCCGGCGGTGAGACGCAGGGCCACGCCCCCGAGGAGCACCACGCCCCCGCGAACGGTGAAGCCGTGGTGCTCCCACATGGTGGCCGTCGCCAACGGGTCCCGGGACGTGAGGTCGATGCTCACGAGGTGTCCCACTGCCAGCCCTCAGGTGCAGTGCACGATCAGGGGCACGGCCGACTCCGTTGCCGTGAAGCTGCCGTGGTGACCGACGAGACGGGCGGCGAGGGGGTCGACCGAAGGCTGGAACACGCCCCAAGGGGAGTCGAAGGCGACGACGACGTCGCCGATGCGCGCCTCCGTGGCGGGGTCCGGCCGGGAACCGAACCAGCCCGCCGTCACGGCTTCGTCCCGCGTCGCCACCCAGGCGAGGTGGGAGAGGCGTTCCCGCCATGCTGCGACCACGTCGGCTTCCCGCCCCGGCGCCGCGTGCACGTGGCGCATGCGCGCCTCCCCGCCCAGGGCGACGACCCCGTCGGAGAGCTCGGTGTCGGTGTCGAGATCGATACGGGCCTCCGGGGGGACGGCGAGCATGCCGTGGTCTCCTGTCACGAGCAGGGCGCTGTCGGGGGGGAGCCTGTCGACGGTCTCGGCGACGAGGGCGTCGACGGCGGCGAGCTCGACGGCGAACTCGTCGGAGTCCGGCCCTCGGACGTGGCCGACACGGTCGAGTGTCGGGTAGTAGGTGTGCGCGAGACACACGTCGTTGCCCGCGAGCGCCGCCGCCGTGGCGGCGGGGAGGTCTCCCGGCCGGGAGACGCCGTGGTAGTCGGCGCCCCGCCACGCCGCCCGCGTGAGGCCACTGGTGCGGTACGACTCGTCGGCGACGACGAGGGCGCGCACCCGGGCGGCGGACGCCTGCTCGAAGACCGTGCGGTGCGGCTGCAGCGCCTCGGGGACGGCGAGGTCGACGACGCTGCCGCTCTTCGTGTCGCCGTAGCGGGTGAACTGGATGAGGTTGAGAACCCCGTCGATCTCGGCAGACCACACGGTGTAACCCACGAAGCCGTGCTCGCCGGGCGTGAGGCCGGTGCCGATGGACACCACGCTCGCCGCCGTCGTGGACGGGAAACACGTGCGGATCCCGGCGTGGTCGGGACCGGCGAGGCGGGCCAGGGTGGGAGCGGCGTCGGCGCGGTCCCTCACCATGTCGAGGCCGAGGCCGTCGACGAGCAGGAGGCAGAGTCGTCGGGCGCCGGAGAGGCGACCGGCGAGGGACAGCGGATCCCCGGGGGCACCGGTGAGGCAGCCGAGGAGGGCGGGGAGCACCTCGGCGATCGTCCCCGAGCCGTACGGCGGCAGCGGGGGCGGGTCGGAGGGCATCTCCCGTGCAGAGTACCTTGCCCCCCATGCGAGTCGGAGTTCTCGGAGGCACCGGTCCCGCTGGACGCGGCGTCGGGCTCCGTCTCGCTCTCGCCGGCCACGACGTCCTCCTCGGATCACGCGACCCGTCCAAGGCGCAGGCCTCGGCGGAGTCCCTCGGCCACCCTGACGTCCGCTGGGGCGACAACTACCACGCCGCCGCCTTCGGTGAGGTCACGGTCCTGGCCGTGCCCTGGGAGGCGGCCCTGCCCACGGCGGCCGAGGTCGCCGCCGAGCTCCACGGCAAGATCCTGCTGTCGATGGCGAACGCCGTGGCGTTCATCCAGGGCAAGCCCGAGTCGGTGGTGCCGTCGTCGGGGTCGCTGGCGCTCGGCATCCAGGCCCGTATGCCCGGGGTGCAGGTGGTGGCCGCCCTCCACCATGTGCCCGCCCGCTCCCTCTGCGAGATCGAATGCACGCTCGACTTCGACGTCCTCTGCGCAGGTGACCACGCCGACTCCCTCGGCCGGGTCATGGATCTCGTGGGCTCCGTTCCCGGACTGCGCCCGATCGACGCCGGAGCGCTCGTGAACGCTTCCGCCATCGAATCGCTCACACCGCTGCTCATCGGACTCAACAGCCGCTACAAGGCCCGCACGGGCATCCGCATCCAGGGCATCCCCCTTCAGAGGGGGAGCAAGCTCCCCCCCTGAGACCCCCCCTGCTGACCCGGCCGCCGCCCGGATCGGCCGCCGTTCCGGCCGGGCGAAGCCCGGCCTCGGGAGTCGTTCGCAGTCGCTGCACGAGTGGCTGACGCGCGACGTGGTTCTGGCCGACAGTCAGGGTGCGGGACGGATTCGTGTCCGGTGCGCCTGTGGGCTCGTCGTGGGCAGGACGGGGCGTGGGGGCTCGGGGGCGGGGAGGGCGGCCGGCGGCAGCGACGCCGCCGGCTCGGGGGCCGGGCGGGTGAGCTCTTCGATGGCGGCGTGCAGGGCTGCGGCCCGGCGCCGGACGTCGGCGGCGGGGCTCGTGGCGCCCACCTCGACGGCGGCTTCGACGGCGCGGGCGGCGAGGGCCTCCAGGGAGTCGGCGGTGGCCACGAGGTTCTCGACGTCGGGGCGGAGGGCGTCGAGGGCGCGGGACCGGGCGGGCTCGGTGAGTCGGCCTGCCATGCGGAGGCGTTCCCGCACCGGTGCGGCGGCCGCGGCGAGCTCCCCGCTCAGGCGCTTGGCGTCCGGGGCGAAGGGGGTGTCTCCGGCGAAGTCCGCCGCGCGCCCCGCCCGCACGACGGCGTTGTCGACGAGCCCGCTGAGACGCCAGATCTCGGCCCCGAAGGCCCGCACCGGCATCGAGCGCGCCACGCGTCCGGCCGTGCGCCGGGCCTGGCGGCGGGCCATGCGTACGCCCACGTAAAGGCCATAGCACCCCAAGGCGATCACGACCACGATCGCCACGGCGATGATGGCCATGGCCTGCATGAACTCTGTCACGGGCCCAGCCTACGGCCTGGCGACGCCCGGGGCACGGGTCGTTTGGCCGTGTCCCTGCGCCCATGGGAGCATCGCGGGATGCTGAAGTTTTCGCTGTCGATCCACCTTGTGGCGGTCGCCGTCTGGGTGGGCGGCCAGCTCGTCCTCCCGTTCCTGTTGCCGGCGCTCCGCCGGGCGGGGAGAGACGACGACGACGGCCGGCGCCTCGTCTCGGGCGCGGCGCAGCGCTTCCAGACCGTCGCCTGGCCTGCCCTGGGGGTGGCGATCGCGTCAGGTATCTGGAACCTCTTCCTCGTCCCCCGGGGCCAGATAGACCCGATCACGCTGGCCGTGAAGCTCGCCTGGGTCTCCCTCTCTGCCGGGTCGGCCGCCGCCCACACGCTCTGGATCGGGCCCCAGGTCCGCCGCCGCGCAGCCGACCTGTCGCCGTCCCAACTCCGGACGCTGCGCGCCCTGTCGGGCGCCCTCGCCGGTCTCGGGGCCCTCGCCGGCGTCGGCGCGATGGTGTGGGGGGTGTTCCTGCAGTTCGGCGGGGTCTGAGCTCGCCCGGCGGGCATGCCGCGGCGCCCGGGGGGAACGCGGGCGGCGCCGCCGAGCGTGGTCACGAGTTCACGGACGTGGCCACGAGCGGGACTTCGCGGCGGACGCCCCGGAGGGGGCGACGCCCGACGTCCGACCAGGCCACGGAGGGGACGGCCCCGGCCACCTCTCGTGTGGCGAGGACCTCGTGGGCCCGGGCGGCGTCGCAGAGGATGGCGGCGAGGTTCACGGCCGCCCCCACGTAGTCCTCGCCCTCGAAGAGCATGACCGGCCCGCTCGTGATGCCGGCCCGGATGTCGAGATGTGCGCCTGTCTCCTCGGTGCGCCGCCCCACCTCGATGACGGCGGAGGCGAGTGCTTCGGGGTCGAGGCCCACGAGCATGACGCCGTCGCCCAGCCACTTGTCGATGCGGATCCCCCATGTCGTGGCGGCCTCGCGCACGATGGCGCGGAACGCGGTGAGGACGCCCACCGCGGCGGCGTCACCCTCCTGTTCCGTGTAGCTCGTGAAGCCGCAGAGATCGACGAAGGCGAAGCTGCAGGTGACACGCACGGGCACAGTCTGGCGCGCGCCGGGCCCGACGCGGCGACGCCGCCACGGCTCAGGCCGCCGGGAGCACCCAACCCGTGGCGGCGACGATCTCCCCGAGACGCGTGAGCTGGCGGGGCGGTACTGATTCGGGACTGAGCTGCAGGGCCCGGGCGGCGGCGGCGATGAAGCCCGCCCTGTGCTCCGAGTCGACCGTGGCCTCTGCCGCCGCCACGAGCCGGGCCGCCTTCTCCTCGGGGTCGGTGGTGAGAGCCGAGGCGATCGTTTGGCGACCCGCGTGCACGGACGGACGCTCGATGCCGGCGGTGACGCGCTCGAACTCTTCCGCGAGAGAGGGGATCGAGGCGCCGGCGCCGGCGTCGAGAGCGGAGAGACACAGGGTGGGGAGGGTGCGGGCGAGGAAGTCGAGGGCGCCGAGGCGGCGGAACCCGGCGGCGGCCGCGGCGAGGTCGCGGTGCGCGTCGGCGAAGTCGAGGCGCAGAATGCGGCCGATTCCCGTCCACCAAGACGCCAGAGCCTCGTCGAAGGGGGTGGAGCGGGCGGCGAGGGTCTCCCGGGCGCGCTCGAGGCCCCGGCGCCAGCCGTTGCCGTCGCCCAGGGCGGCGGCGAGGGTCGCCGAGGCCGCCCAGACGGGACCCATCTCGTGGATCGGCTGGTGCGTGCGGACGTCGCATGCGGCGGCGATCGCCTCCCGCATTCGCCCCCACGAACAGGAAAGGAAGGCGGCGATCGTCTCCGTGCGCGCCGCCCGCGGGACGGACTCCACCATGCCGACAGCGTCGAGCCACGCCCGGAGCTCCCCCAGGGAGGCGAGCGACTCGCCGAAGCGGTCCGCGGACTCCAGGGCGACACCGAGGGCGTACAGCGGCGGCCAGTCGACGGTGTCCTCGTCGACCTCACGCCAGAGCGTCACGGCGTCCTGTGCCGTGGCCACGGCGTCGGGCTGGTTCGTGACGGCAAGGACGAGAGCGCGATCCGCGAGCGTGGAGGCGACGAGGGGCGTGTCGCCCTGGGTCCGGGCGGCGATCACCGCCGCCGCCGAGGCGTCCTGCGCCTCGGCGCAGCGGCCCAGGGCGAGGAGCACCTCCGCTCGTCCCCGGTCGGCGCCGGCACCGGCGCAGCGCCCGAAGAGGTCGAGGGCGGCGTCGAGGCGGCCGTCGCGCTGCAGAGACCGGGCGAGGCCGAGGCGGGCCCGTTCCGTGACGTTGACGGCGAGGGCCCGTTCGAACTCCGCCACGGCTTCGCTGTTGCGTCCCAGGAAGAGGAGCGCTTCGCCCCGGACGACGAGGAGATCCGACTCTGTGGCGGGGTCCGGTCCTAGGGCGAGGGCCCGGTCGGCCCACTGCAGGGCCGAGGACGGAGAGCCGGTCTGCTGGGCGGCACGGGCGGCGTCCAGGGCGAGCTCGACCGTGCGGGTGTCGCCGTGGAGGCCGGCACCGAGGGCATGGTGTGCGACCTCCTCGGGTCCGGCATCGAGGAGCGAGAGGAGCCCGGCGGCGCGGGCGTGCAGGGACCGTCGCCGTTCCGACGGAATGGCCGTGACGATGAGCTCGCGCACGAACCGCTGCGTGAAGTCGAGGCGGCCCTTGGTGTCCCGGGTGAGGAAGCCGGCGGCGACGGCCTCGTCCACCGGCCTCGTGTCGTCCGTGTCGAGGCCGGCGACGAGGGCACAGAGCCGGGCGGGCCAGGGGTGGGTGGCGACGGCGGCCGCCTCGACGACCCGGCGGGGGGCCCCGCCGAGACGGTCCAGACGGGCCGTGACGAGCAGCGGCAGCGTGGCGGCCTCCGCGGTGCCGTCCACGCCGGAGGCGACGACGGCGAGCTCCGTGAGGTAGAGGGGGTTCCCGCCGGCGCGTTCGGCGAGGTCGCCGGCGGTGTCGTCCGTGATCCCGGCCACGGTGGCCAGGAACTCGAGGCCGGCCTCACGGTCCAGGGGCTCGATCGGCAGCAGGAACACGTCCGCGAGGTCGCCGAGCCGTTCGGCGCCGGCGCCCACGGGACGGGCGGCGGCGACCACGAGCACGCGCCGGTGGCGGCTGCGGCGCGCGACGTGGGCGACGAGATCCACGAACGCGGAGTCGGCCGTGTGGAGGTCGTCCACGGCGACGAGCACCGGCTGGTGCTGGGAGACCCTGGCGATGATCTGGTCCGCCACGCGGCGCACCGTGCGTGCGTCCGCCCTCTGGCCGACGGCGGCCTCGAGGCGACGGATCTGCGCTGTGACACCGAGGGCGTCGAGCTCGGCGTCGTCGTCGGGGATGGGGTCGAGGACGGCCTGCAGCGGGTTCGCGGGCGGTCCCGCTCCCGGACGGAAACGGAGCGTGAGCCAGCCCGAGGCGTCCGCCCGCTCCGCCGCGGCGTCCATGACGCGCGTCTTGCCGATGCCCGGATCTCCGACCAGGAGGACGCAGCCGCCGTTTCCGGCGGCGGCACGCTGCATGTGCGCGTCGAGGATCGCGAGCTCGGCGTCTCGTCCGACTACGGATGTCACGTCTTCTACTTCGCGTCTCGGGGGCCTGATCCCTGCGCTTTCTAGCGCGGTGATCAGGCGGGGTCGGGCCTGCGTTAGTCTCGGGCGCCATGAACGACACAACCGGGACCTGGCTCACACAAGAGGCACACGACCGGCTCGTGGCGGAGTTGGCCGACCTCGAGACCGAGGGGCGCGAAGAGCTCCGCAAACGCATCCTCGCGGCCCGCGAGGAGGGCGACCTCCGGGAGAACGCCGAGTATCACCAGGCGAAAGAGGACCAGGGCTTCGCGGAGGCGCGCATCCGCCAGATCCGCCAGATCCTCGACAACGCGAAGGTCGGGGAGAGGCCGGCGGGTGACACCCATGTCGACCACGGTGCCAAGGTCACGCTGCGCGACGACGACGGCGACGTCGAGACGTACGCATACGCCGCCGCCGAGAACCGTATCGAGGGCATGGCGATGATCTCCCCGGAGTCCCCGCTGGGAGCGGCCCTGCGCGGCAAGCGACCCGGGGACGTCGTCACCTACGAAGCGCCGGCGGGCAGTTTCACGGTCGAGGTCGTCTCCGTCGAGAGCTTCTAGTCGCGTACCCGCGGAGCATGCCGCGACGGGAGCGCCCGCCGACCGTCTCTTCGAGCCGCCGAGGCCGGGGGAGGTGCCCGCCTCGTCCCGCCGGTGGACGGCTGAGCGTCACGGAGTACCCTTTCGATCCGCATGGACGATCGCTTCGAAGCCCTTCTCGCCAGCCTGCAGGGTGGCGCGGTACTCGCCCCCGCCGACCTCGCTGCTGCGGTGGTCGAAGGTCGTCGTGCCGAGCGGATGGACGAGGCGGCTGCGCTCCTGCGCGTGAAGCCCCGCCGGCGGATCCCGCCCCGCTACGAATCCGAGGTCCGGACGTGGCTGGCCCGCGCCCTCGTGGACTCCGACCCGGCTGAGGCCCGCATTCAGGCGTACGCCGCCGCCCACCTCGATCCTCACAACACCGAGGCGCTCGCCGCCCTCGACGCCGCCCTGGTTGCCACCGGAGGCGACACCCGGGAGAACACGCTCGAGGCCCTCGTGCGCACCTACCCCGACATCGCCGCTGTCAGGGACGCCGCCGCCTCCGTCGGGATCCCGCCGCCTCCGGCGAGGCCGAGGCCGCCGCGCACGAAAGGCCGCCCGGAGCGGAGCCCGGAGGCCAAGGACTCCCGGGGCAAGAAGAAGCCGAAGGGCCCCCGCCCCACCGGGCTGGCGTCGCTCGTGCCCGCGCTCGAGGGGGATCCCGTGCGCGCCGACCGTCTCGCCGTCGTCCATCTCGCTCTCGGGAACCTGTGGAGCGGCCGGGGTTCCTCGGCGACCGAGGATCCCCTTGCCTGGGCGACGGCACGCATCGGCGGCGGCGAACCACCTGCCGCGCCCGAGCGGGCAGCCGACACCGCGCTGTTCGTGGCGCTCAGCCTCGGGGAGGTCGAGGCTCCCGGCCCTGCCTACGCCAAGCTCATCAAGCATCTTCGCGCCCATCCCGCGGTCGTCGCCTGGGCGGCGCGGCGCCAGCTCGACATCGGAGACGCGCGCGGGGCCCGCCTCGCCCTGGAGCGTCTCGAAGGCGACACTCCCGCCTACACCGCCGATCTCGCGCCCTTGGCGGACGTGATGGCCATGGCCGCAGGAGACACCGAGACCGGCCTCGCCGCCTGGCGGGCGGGGGAGCTCCCCGGCGCCCTGCGCGCCGGCCTCGCCGCCGCGCTCCTCGAAGCCGGCAACGACTCCGAGGCCGACGAGGTTCTCGGCCTGCCCGACGTCCCGGCGGCCGAGATCGGGGATCCCGACCTGCTCGCGGTCCGCTTCGACGTCATGTTCGGCGAAGGCGACGTCGAGGACGCCCTCGAGCAGGCAGAGCGGCTCGCCCTGGTGGCCCCGCACGACGCGGGAGCCGTGGGGCGCATCTGGCTGGCGCTGGCGGCGGCGGGCCGCCTCGACGACCTTGCCGGGCGGGCAGGCGGTGACGCCGAGAGCGTGGGCAGGGACGCCGCAGCCGTGGCCGGAGAGGTCCGGGGCCTCCTTGAGGCGTGGACGACCCGGGTCACGCGGCGGCTCGCCGTCTCCGTCGCAGCCCTGCGCTCGGACGTACAGCAGCTCGCCAAGGGGTCCACGATCAAGGATGCCGCTCTCTTCACGGAGACCGCCGGTCTCGTGCGCAAGGGGCTGGGGGAGCTCCGCCTGCAACTGGCGCCCCTCGCGTCCCTCGAAGCCGAGTACCCCGCCGGTGAAGAGGACGTCGTCACGTTCCTCGCCTCCAGCGCGGGGCGCCGGGTGTCACTGGCGGGAGACGCGGTGCGGGTGGGGCCTGCCCCCGGGCCCGTGCCCGACGACCCGGTCGTGGCGCTCCTGATCGCCCCGGCGAGGGATCTTCGGGAGCGGGCCCCTCTCGTGGAGGCCTGCCTCGACCGCTGCGAGCGTGAGGTCACTGCAGCCGTGACCGAGAGCGAGCGGCCCAATCTGGCGGGCCGCCGACTCGAGCTGCGCGTGTCGCGCCGGGCGCGGGAGGCCGCCGCGGCGCTGAACACCCTTCTCGGGGCGCTCGACCTCGGAGAGGCGGCGCCGGAGTTGGGTCCCGAGCTCGCCTCCGATGACGACGCCGACGTCTCCGCCGCCCCGCCGGTCGCGCCGCTCGTGGCGGCGTCGGGCCCGACAGGTCCGGTCCCGGCGCCGGCACCGACGTCAGCCCCGGAAGTGGGGGGCCCCGCCCCGGAGACCCCGGCCCCGGACCCGCTAGAGCAGTCGGAGGCCCCGGCCGCGGAGCTTGCGGGTCACGCTGCCGGTGAGGAGGCGCCGGAGGACCCCGACGCCCGCTGGTGGCGCCGGGGCCGTTGACGCGGCGCTACCCGTTGGCGTCCTGCAGGACGCGGGTGGCGGCGTCCCCGGGCGGAAGGTGACGTACGGAGCTGGCGATCCTGGCCAGCCGTGAGCGTGTCCCGGCCGTGAGCACGAAGGGCCCGGGCTCGGCCACGACCCCGGCGCCCCCTGTGATGCCCGGGATGCCCGGGGCGCCCGGGAACGTGACACCCGTCCAGTCGTCGTGGTCGCGCAGCACCTCGAGGGTGCCGTCGGGGGTACAGCGGGTGGGCCAGAGCTGTTCCAGGAGGTCGCCGATCGGCCCCAGAGAGCGGAAGTTGTTCACGTCGGCGGCGACGGGTGCGGGGTCGATCGTGCCGTTGCGGTTCCAGTCCATCGGGCCGGCGCCGAGACCGGCCGCCTCGTCCAGCGCAGCCTCGTCGAGGTCCGCTCCGCCTCCCCGGGAGAAGTCGAGGGTCGTCATGGCGACGAGCACGTTGTAGTTCATCACGCTCGGGTAGTTCGGCTTGCAGTTCGTGTTCACGTCTCCTCCGTGGAGGAGCCCGAGGTTGTGCCCGAACTCGTGCTGCCAGATGCCCGCCTCCACGAGTGGTTCGGCGATCCCGAAGGCAGACTGGTCGCCGGCGAACACCAGGAAGGGGCCGTCGATGAGGGCGAGGCCGAACTGGGGGCAGTCGAAGGAGCCCACGGAGAGGGAGTGGTAGAAGACGCCGCGGCGTTCGGGGGCGAGGCCGGCGACCACCTCGGCCGGCGGGTTCTGCAGGCTCCAGTCGCATCCCCACACGGGGTCGACGCCGAGGCCGCTGCCGCCGCCGAGGCCGCCGTCGTCGATCACGAGGTGGACGCCCGGGGAACCGTCGGGGTTCGGCACCGGGGCCCGGGCGAAGTTCTGGCGGAGGACCTCCGTGGCGAGCGGCGACACCCTCGATGCCGGGGCGGCGCCCACCCAGTCGAGCTCCAAGAGAAGGTCCTTGTGCCGGGGCGAGACACCGAAGCCGGGCAGCCCCAGCGGTGGGATGACCCGGGCCTCCGCTCCGTCGCCCAGGCCGTCGCCGTCCGTGTCGCGTGCCGACGCGTCGGTGCCGAACGCCGCCTCCTCGCCGCCGGTGAGGCCGTCACCGTCGGTGTCGGACGTGTCCGGGTCCTGTGCCAGCGCGATCGTGACGTCGAAGCCGTTGTCGAGCACGCCGGGGCGTGTCACGGACACGAAGCCCGCCTTGGACACGGTGAGGGCGTGGAGCCCGGCGCCGAGGCCGCCGACGTCGAAGCGCCCGTCCCCGCCGGTCGTCACCTCCTGCGTGCGGCCCGCCCGGTCGGCGAAGACGACCCGCGCTCCGGCGACCGGATGGCCGGAGCCCGCCTCGGTCACGATGCCAGTGTGCCGTTCGCATGCGGCGAGGCCCCCCAGCAGGGCGGCGCACGCCAGGGTGAGGATCGTCCTCCGCAACACCCACCTCCATAGGAGCGCTGAATCTTCATTCGGCGAATGCGCCGGAATCCCTGCTGTGCTTATGGCTCCGCAGCTGGCGCTGCTCCGCTGTGCCGGCGGGGGCCCCAGCCCCGCCGGACGTGGCTTGCGGTGGGGGTGCTGGGGTTCTGCTGTGCTTATGGCTCCGCAGCTGGCGCTGCTCCGCTGTGCCGGCGGGGGCCCCAGCCCCGCCGGACGTGGCTTGCGGTGGGGG
>CAYJLW010000028.1:38904-46663 GCA_964370965.1 uncultured Acidimicrobiia bacterium
TGCGGTGGGGGCGCTGCTCCGTTGTGCCGGTCGGGGGTCCCGGCCCCGCCGGCCTTGTTGTGCGGTGGGGGCGCTGCTCCGTTGTGCCGGTCGGGGGTCCCGGCCCCGCCGGCCTTGTTGTGCGGTGGGGGCGCTGCTCCGTTGTGCCGGTCGAGGGTCCCGGCCGAGGGCGAGGTGGACCTGATGCCGACCGCGGGTCGGTATCCTCCGCGCACCGGAGCGTGAGGAACGACCGTGCCTGTCGAGCAGCAGCCGCGGACCCGAGACCAGGGTCTGGCCTTGATAGAGACCGCGGCGAAGGCCGCCACCGCCTACGGCCGTGACGACCTCGTGAGGCGACTTCGTCTCACGCGTGAACGCGCCGCCGACCCGGCGGTCTTCGTGCTCGTCGTCGGTGAGTTCAAGCAGGGCAAGAGCTCGCTCGTCAACAGCCTCGTCAGGTCCCGTGTCTGCCCGGTCGACGACGACGTCGCTACGGCGGTCCCCACTCTGGTGCGCTACGGCGCGGAGGCCTCGGCGAGCCTCGTCCTGGCGCCTGAGGACGCCGCCATGGACGCGGAGGTGCGCAGCCAACCGATAGATGTTGCCGACATCCGCCGCTATGTCACCGAGGGAGGCGCCGGCGCCCCGGTGCCGGAGCGGGTCGAGGTGACGCTTCCCAGCCCGACGCTCGAAAGCGGCATCGTCCTCGTCGACACGCCCGGCGTCGGCGGCCTCGGCTCTCCGCATGCGGCGGTGACGGTTGCCGCCCTGCCCCTTGCCGACGCTCTCGTGTTCGTCACCGACGCATCGCAGGCGTTCACGGCGCCGGAGGCCGACTTCCTGCAGATGGCCCGCGAGATGTGCCCGAACGTCGTCGTGGCCCTCACCAAGCGCGACCTCCACCCGCGCTGGCGTGAGATCGCCGAGGAGAATCGTGAGATCCTCCGGGCCTTCGGGATCGAGGCCCCGGTCATGGGCGTCTCGGCTCCACTGCATGCGCAGGCTCTCGAGTCCGGGGACGCCGAGCTTCTCGCCGAGTCGGGCATCGAGGCGATGGAGCGTCACATCGTCGACGAACTCGTTTCGCGGGCTCGGCGCCGCACGACCCGTGCCGTGGCCGCCGACCTCATCTCGGTCACGGCCCAGCTCGAGGGTCGTTTCCGGGCCGAGCGGGAGGTGCTTGTCGATCCCGAGGCCGGCCGGCAGCTCGCCGAGCGATTCGAGCGGGCGAAGGACGAGGCCGATCGGCTGCGCTCGGACGCGTCAGGATGGCAGTTCACGCTCCAGGACGGCGTTGCCGACCTGAACGCCGACGTCGACACCGGCCTACGTGGCGGCCTCCGAGAGCTCGCGCGGGAGATAGAGAGCGCGATCGACGACGTCGACCCCGCTGAGGTCTGGGCCGAGTTCGAGCCCTGGCTCAGGACGCGGGCGGCGCAGTTCGTGACCGGCGTCTACACCCGGTTCCACAGGGAGTCGGTGGCCCTCTCGGCGCGGGTCGCCGAGCACTTCCAGTCCGCTCAGGACGAGCTCGACGACCTCGTGTCAGGGCATACGCCGCGGGGCTCCTTCGACGCGGTCGGCGTCGAGCGCAGCGGGGCGGACAAGGCCTGGAGCCGGATGGACAAGGGACTGGTCGCCGTGCGCTCTTCCTACGGCGGCGTCCTGATGTTCGGCATGGCGAGCGGGCTTGCGGGTCTGTCGGCAATAAACCCGGCCAGCGTTGTCGTCGGCCTCCTCCTGGGACGCAAGGCCTTGAAGGACGAGCGGAAGCGGCGTCTCGCGCAGAGCCAGGCGCAGGCGAAGACGTCTGTGCGGCGCTACCTCGACGATCTCCAGTTCCAGGTGTCGGCGGACGTGCGCGGCGCGCTGCGTGTGCTCCATCGCCGGATCCGCGACTGGTACAGCGCGCGGGCAGAGGAGGACCAGCGCTCGTCTCGAGAGACCCTCGCCGGGATCCAGGAGGCCAGGGGCAAGGATGCGGCAGAACGCGGCAGCCGGCTCCGTGACCTCGAAGCCGAGCTCGAGCGCTTGGGGGCGCTGCGCGAGAAGGTCGAGGCCTACGCGCGGCACGGGGATGAGGCGCCGGCGTGAGGGGATCGACTCTCATCCAGAGCGCTCGGGGTCTCCTCCGAGAGGCCCTGGCCGCGTCCGCGGATCCTGCGGCCGGCGCCGCCGTCGAGGCCGCTCTCGAACGGCTGGAAGCACCCCTGCGTGTCGCGATCGCCGGCAAGGTCAAGGGCGGCAAGTCGACCTTGGTGAACGCTCTCGTGGGGGAGAAGCTGGCGCCCACGGACGCCGGTGAATGCACCCGGATCGTGACCTGGTACCGGCAGGGGACCACCTACTCGGTGCGGGCCCATTCGATCGGCGGAGAGGTCGTCGATGTGCCCTTCCGCCGCGACGGTGGGGCCATCGAGGTGGTCGACTTCGCTTCGCTGGCCGCGGCCGAAGTCGACCACCTCAGCGTCTCTTGGCCGTCGGCGGCTCTCGCGACACTGACTCTCGTCGACACACCCGGTCTCGACTCCCTCTCCGTCGACCTCGGCGAGCGCACCCGGGCCTTCTTGGTCCCGGACGAGGCGGTGACCCCGGCCGACGCCGTCGTCTTCCTCATGCGCCATGTCCACTCGCGAGACATGCGCATCCTGGAAGCCTTTCACGACGACGGCATGGCGCGGGCGACGCCGGTGAACGCCATCGGCGTGCTCTCACGCGCGGACGAGGTCGGCGGCGGCCGGCTCGACTCGATGGAGTCCGCCCGGCGTGTCGCCGAGCGCTACCGCGGGGACGCGAGCTTGCGGAGGCTGTGCCAGACGGTCATTCCCGTGGCCGGTCTGCTGGCCGAAGCAGGGACCACGCTCACGGAGAGGGAGTTCCGGGCGCTGCAGGTCTTCGCCGGCATGCCCCGCGCCGAGGCCGATGCCCTGCTCCTCTCTGCCGACCGCTTCGGCCGCAGCGATCCCAGCGACCCTTTGCCGGCAGAGGAGCGCCGCCACCTGATCGAGCGTCTCGGCCTTTTCGGAGTTCGCCTGGCCGTCGCCCTGCTGAGAGGCGGAGCGGTCTCCACGTCGCCGGAGATGGCAGCGGAGCTCGTGCGGCGGAGCGGACTGGTCGATCTGCGCGCCGCCCTCGAGTCCCAGTTCTCCGCCCGCGCCGACGTGCTGAAGGCCCGATCCGCTCTCAATGTCCTCGACAGCGTGTTCCGGGCGTGGCCGTCGCCTGCGTTCGCCCGGCTCGCCCAAGACCTCGAGCGCATATTCGCGTCCGCGCACGAGCTCGTGGAGATCCGCCTTCTCAACGCCGTCCGCCTCGGGACCGCGGGCTTCGCCGAGAGCGAAGTCGCCGGCGTCGAGCGCCTTCTCGGCCTCGAGGGCGGGGCGGCCACCCGGCGTCTCGACCTGCCCGCCTCCGCTCCGCCCGAGGAGATCCGCCACAGGGCTCTCTCGGAGCTCGGACGCTGGCAGCAGCGTGCCGAGAGCCCGATGAGCACGCGGGACGCCGTCGACGCCGCCCGTGTCCTGGTCCGCACCTGCGAGGGGATCCTCGCGGGCACGTAGGACGGCTGTCGCGGCAGCGGCAGGGGGGCAACCAGGGCTCAAGTCTCCTCCCTTCGTGACGATGGTTCGCGGGGGTGCGGGATCGACCACGATCCACGCGGTCGCCCGCCAGCCCGCAAGCACCGGTTGACGAGCGTGCAAGCGGAGAGCCCGGTTGCCGGTCCTTGCGGGCAGGTGGCACTGCTGTCACCCGAGACAGAGGAGACGCAATGGCCGACAACGTCGTGCAGCGGATCGTCAACTGGCTGCAGAACTGGTTCGAGGACGGCGGCGACCCCGCCGAGGCCGCGGACGCGTTCGCTGCCGCCTTTCCCGAATGCTCGGCCACGACTCTGGCCGAGGCACAGGAGTACGCCGTGGTCCAGGGAGACGGCGCGGCAGCGAGCTATGCAGGACAGGTCATGGCGCAGAGCTCCTACTCGAGTCCCGGTGCTTCCGTGCATGCGGCGGTCGTTGCCCCGCCCGGGGCCTCGGTTGTCGTCAACCAGGTCGTGTACAACGCCGCCGGCCAGGCCTGCTCGACGGACGACCGGGGTGCCTTGTGCAACCCCGACGGCTCCCCTGTGGACGTTCGCGGGGACGGCTGCCCGGACGTCTTCGACGAGGACGGCAATTCCGTCGACGCCGCCCCTCCCGTCGACGGGGGCGGGGCGGACCAGGAGCCCGGCGGCGAAGCCGCCGACGGGCACGAAGACGTCGACGACCGCCTCGACCTCGTCGGCGACGAGGACGAGGACGAGGAGGCGCCCGGCGACGGTGGCGGGGTCGCCGGCGACGTCGACGACGAAGGACTTCGGGACGCGGTTGAGCGGCTGCGGGCCGAGGCTGCCGAGCACACCGAGGCCGCCGAGGGCTACCGGCAGGAGTCGGAGACGAGGCGTGCCGATGCGGAGCGCTACGCAGCCCGGGCCGAGAGCCTGAAAGCCGAGGCCGACGCCAAGGTGGCCGAAGCCAAGGCCTTGGACGGCCCCGACCACGCGGAGCACTACATGGCCTTGATGGAGGAGGCCAAGACGCTGCGTCTGAAGGCGGCCGATCAAGCCAGGGTCGCGGAGACCGCTCGTGAGCGGGCCGAGGAGACGGAGGCCGCGGCTGCTCATCACGAGAGGGAGGCAGCCCGGATGAACGCCCGGGCGGACGAAGCGGAGGAGGAGATGGACGCCGCCGCCGAGGCGGACCCCGCCGAGGCGGACTCCGGTGAGGCGCTCGACGAGGAGCCCGGTGCGGACGGGGACTTCGGGGGCGGCGCCGCTGCCGAGCCCGAGGCCGAGGCTGATGCCGAGTCCGATGTCGAGGGAGACTTCGGGGGTGGTGCCGCTGCTGCGGAGTCCGATGTCGAGGGGGACTTCGGCGACGGTTCCCAGGGGGCAGAAGGACCGGATTCCGGTCTCCCTGCGCACGCCTCGGCCGAAGCCGACCACGCCATGCACTACGAGGACGGCCACGACGGCCACGACAGCGCAAGTGGGCGCGAGGACCACGGGGCCCCCGGGCACGACCACGGGGCCCCGATGCCTGACACGCATCCGGAGGCTGTGCACGAGCCGGGGCCGGGGCCGGAGCCCGCTCACATGGCGGAGCATCCGGAGCCTGTGCACGAGCCGGAGCCGGAACCGGAGCCCGACCCGGTGAGCGGGTTCTGATCACGATGGCGCAACGGGACACCGGGGATCCCAGCCGGGGCTTCGCCCGGGCCGGCCACCGGGTGGCGGGTCTCACTCCGGATGACCGCAACAGGGCCGCACACAGCGCTGAGAGAGGACGAGACCCGACGTGAGCTACTGCCTCGGCATCGATCTCGGAACCACGTACCTGGCGGCCGCGATCGCCCGGGACGGGCGCGTCGAGATGGTCCCCCTGGGGAACCGGGCGATGTCGATCCCGTCGGTCGTCTGCCTCCGCGAGGACGCCACGGTGCTCGTCGGCGAGGCCGCCGAACGCCGTGCTGCCATCGAGCCGGCCAGGGTGGCGCGCGAGTTCAAGCGCCGTGTCGGAGACACCACGCCGATCATCGTGGGCGGGGCGCCCTACTCCGCGGAGGCGCTCATGGCGAAGCTCCTGCGACACGCTGTCGACGAGGTCGCCGAGCTCGAGGGCGGCCCACCGGAGCGTGTCGCCGTCACCCACCCGGCGAACTGGGGCCCTTACAAGAAGGACCTCCTCCACCAGGCGGTTCGCATCGCAGACGTCGAGAACGTGACGTATCTCAGCGAGCCCGAGGCGGCAGCGGCGTACTACGCGTCGCACGAGCGCGTCGAGCTCGGAGCGGTCGTCGCCGTCTACGACCTCGGGGGCGGGACCTTCGACGCCACCGTCTTGCGCAAGGCCGCCGACGGCTTCGAGATCCTCGGACGCCCGGAGGGCATCGAGCGCCTGGGCGGCATCGACTTCGACGAGGCCGTCTTCCAGCACGTGAGGGCTGTCGCAGGGGACGCGGTGTCCCAGCTCGACCCGGCGGATCCGAACGCGGTCTCTGCGGTCGCCCGGCTGCGCCAGGGCTGCGTCGATGCGAAGGAGGCGCTCTCGGGCGACACCGACGCGGTCGTCTCGGTGACACTGCCCGGCATGCACACCGAAGTGCGCATCACTCGGGTCGAGTTCGAGGCCATGGTGGCGCCCAGGCTCGTCGAGACGATCGACGCGATGCGCCGTGCGCTGCGTTCCGCCGCCGTCGAGGGCAGCCACCTTTCCAGCGTCCTGCTCGTCGGGGGTTCGTCGCGCATGCCCCTCGTCGCGCATCTCGTGTCCGCCGACCTCGACCGCCCGGTGAGCGTCGACGCGCACCCGAAGCACGCGGTCGCACTCGGTGCCGCGCTGGTCGCCGCAGACGCGGCGACGCCGGGCGCTCCGGTTGCGGAATCCGGTCCTGTCGAGGCGGTCCTGGCCCCCGCTGGGGTCGTGGCCGCAGGTGCCGCAGCCGAGACCCGTGTTCTGGCAACGGCCGGAGACGGCTCGGCGGCGGGCGTCCTGCCCGGCCGTCCGCTCGTCGGAGCGTCGGCGGGGGGGCCGACCGCACCCGATGCAGTCGCCGCCTCGGGCGGACCGTCGGCCCCGACGGCACTCCCGCCCTTTCGAGCGTCGTCGCCCCAACCCGAGCCTCCTCACCGGGGGGCACATCGGGCGGTGTCACGGCACCGCTCGCACGGGTCGCGTCGTCGGTGGCACAAGGCCTTCGCCGTCGGGGCGGTCGCGGTCGTTCTTGCCGCGGCCGCTGCCGTCGCCACCTACGGGATCCTTGCCACCGGGAAGGGAGACGAGTCGACCCGGGCTGCGAGCGCGGCTGTGTCGAAGGCGACGAGCGTTCCGTCGGGGCACGAGGGTCACGGCGGCGACCTCGGGACGAGCTGTGGGTCGCGGAAACTCTGCGTGCAGATCGAGGACGTCACGGTGAAGTCGGGTCGCTACGAGGTGGACTACGAGACCAGCGGCTTCACCGAGTCGCCGGACGTGGAGACCGGGGACCACGTGCACTTCTACTGGAACGTGAACCCCGCCACCGGTGAGCCGCAGAGCGAGGCGCAATCCGGGGCGAACGTGCCCAAGAGCCGGCGCGGCTTCTACGTCGCCTACGGGGGCGGCTCCCCGTTCGCCGAGTTCACCGTGGAGGACAGACCGCAGGGGGCCACGGAGATCTGCGCTCTGAAGGCAGCGGGGGTACACGAGATCACGGAGAACTCCGGCACGTGCTTCCCCCTGCCGTCGAGTTGACGCCTCCGCGACCGCCGGCTCGTCCGGGGTACCGGCGAGACCAGGGCATCACCCGGCTCACCGAGCTAGCTGCCCGGATGGGTACCACCCAGTCTGCTGTCGCTCAGATGGAGGGCGGGGGCGTTCGTCGGAGCCTCGAGACGCTGGAGCGGCTGGCTGTGGCTGTCGGACGGGAACTCGTGGTCGGCGTGGGGGAGCGCCTCAGCGAGAATCGCTCGATCGCGAAGCTCATCAGCGACGGCCACGCCGTGGTCCGCAAAGCTGGCTGATCCTGCCGGCGTGGTCAAGCCGCTGTCAGGGTCGGGCGAGGTCAGGGGCCGGGGTTGGTGAGGTGCCGGAGGCGGGGGTGGAGGCCGGGGGGGCCGTTGGGGAGGGGGCGGCCGTCGGGGCGGCGGAAGGTGAGGGTTTCTTCGGCGTTGCCGGTGATGGTGTAGCGGCCTTCGTGGTGGAGGGCGTGGTGGCGGGCGCACTATGCCGACCGCCTGGTTATGCCGACCGAGGTCGAGTTG
>CAYJLW010000029.1:0-16129 GCA_964370965.1 uncultured Acidimicrobiia bacterium
CCCCCGCCCCCCCCCCCAATCCCCCCGGGCGGGGGGGGGCCCCCCCCCCCCCCCCCGGGCCCCCCCTCCCAAGCGGACGACGTGCCGCCAGAGCGCCGTTCCGGGCCGGCAAAGCCGCCCCTCCGCCCCCAAGGCGCCCACGCCCCCCACCTGGCTCACGCGCACCGTAGGAGCCGCTGGCCCGCCCCGGACCCGGTCAAACTGATGCCATTCTCCCCGGATACCGGGACAATAGCTTCACTTTGATCCCGCGGCATCACTTTGGACGGCGACGAGTCCCGCCCGGCGGACGTCGCACGGGTGCGCCTGCCCCTACCATCCCCCGCCGTGGACCTCTTCGTGGCCGGGACCGACACGGGTTGCGGCAAGACGGTGGTGACGGCCGCCCTTGCCCTCGCCCTTGCCCCCGGCGTCACCGTCGTGAAGCCCGCCCAGACCGGGTGCCCGCCGGACGACGACGCCGCGTGGGTGGCCGCCGTGACCGGCTGTGACGCCGTCGTCCTCGAGCGCTTCGCCGAGCCCCTCGCCCCCGCGGTCTGCGCCGAGAGGAAGGGGCACCCCCTCGACCTCGACGACCTCGCCGAGCGCACCCTCGCCGCCCCCGGGACGCACCGCCTCTGCGAGTCCGCCGGCGGCCTCCTCGCCCCCCTGGCCGGACGCACCACGATGGCCGACCTCGCCGCCGCCCTCGACTGGCCCGCCGTCCTCGCCGTGCGCCCTGCCCTCGGCACCCTGAACCACACCGCCCTCACGCTGGAGGCCGCTGCTCGCCGGGGCATCGAAGTCGCCGGCCTCGTCGTGTCCGGGTTCCGCGGCGGCACCGCCGAGGAGACGAACCTCCCCCTTCTCGCCGAGATGGCGCCCGTCCTCGCCGTCCTGGAGTACATGGGCGACCCCGCCGCCGACCTCCCGGGCCTCGACCTCTCCGGCTTGCGGTCGGCGCTGCCGCCCGGCCAACCTGAGTGACGGGAATCGGGGAACGAACCCCACGCCGACCCGGGGGACCGACTTGAACGACGCCGTCGCCACCGCCCGCCGCACCCTGCTCGACGAGCGCGACCTCGTCGACCGCGACCTCGCCGAACGTCTCATGGCCGTCCCCGACAACGACCTCACCTCCCTCACCGACCTCGCCCACGAGGTCCGCCTCGCCTACTGCGGCCCCGAGGTCGACGTCGAGTCCATCCTCTCGGCCAAGACGGGGGGCTGCCTGGAGGACTGCAGCTTCTGCAGCCAGTCCGCCCACTACGCCACGGACGTCCAGACCCACGCCATGCTCGAGCCCGGCCAGGTCGTCGCCGCCGCCGCCGACGCCAAGGAGGCCGGGGCCACCGCCTTCTGCATCGTCGCCGCCGTGAAGGGCCCGTCGGAGCGGATGCTGGCCAAGGCCCTCGACGCCGTGCAGGGGCTGCTCGACATCGGGATGGAGCCCCATGCCAGCCTCGGTCTTCTCACCCCCGAGCAGGCCGGCGCCCTCGCCGCCGCCGGCGTCACCCGCTACAACCACAACCTGGAGTCGTGCCGGGAGTTCTTCCCCAAGGTCGTCACCACCCACACGTGGGAGGACCGCTACGCCACCTGCGAGGTCGCCAAGGCGGCCGGCATGAGTCTCTGCTCGGGCGGGATCCTCGGCCTCGGCGAGACCTGGGAGCAGCGTCTGGACCTCGCCTTCGAGCTCCGCAGCCTGGGACCCGAAGAGGTCCCCGTCAACTTCCTGGACGCCCGCGACGGCACGCCCATGGAGGGCCTCGCCCATCTCGACCCCAGCGAGGCACTGCGGTTCCTGGCGCTCTTCCGCCTCGTCCTGCCCGACGTCACCCTCCGCGTCGCCGGAGGCCGCGAGGCCACGCTGCGCTCGATGCAGGCCACGGGGATGCTCTCCGGCGTGAACGCGCTCATCATCGGCAACTACCTCACCACCCTGGGCCGCACCCCGGCCGACGACATGGCAATGCTCCGTGACCTCGGCATGCCGGCGAAACGGCCGGCTGCGGAGGCTTAGCCCGACCCCTGCCGCGCGGGACTGCGTTGACGCCGAGATCCGTGCCTGTCGCCCTGCCCGGCGCGAACGGGCGCGAGCCTGAGCGGCGCACCATGTGACGACGCCTCCGCGCCGGTATCACATCAGGCGAGGCGTTCCACGGCCGTGGTGCCGGCCCGGACACGGAACACGGCACCGGTCTCGGGCAGGGCCTCGGGCGCCATGACGTCGACGAAGCGGAACTCCACGGTGACGGCCTCCTGTGTGACCTCGACCACCGTGTATCCCTTCGCGAAGAGGTTCACGTAGGAGAAGTGCGGGTTCGCCCGGGCGAGCCAGGACTCCAGGCCGGGCTGATAGCCGACCGTCTCCTCGATGCCCGGCGCCGTCACCGACCCGGTGACGAACTCCGTCGCCACCCGAGGCGAGGCCGCGTCGTCGACGTCGGTGGGCACGACACCCGCCCAATAGGAGTGGATGTCGCCGGTGAGCACCACGTTGTCCCCGATGCCTCGCCTCGCGAGATGCTCGAGGATCTCGTTGCGCTCGTGCTGGAAGGCGTCCCACTGGTCGCCGTTGAGGTAGACGCCGGCGTTGCGGACGAGACCGGGCACGAGCGCCCTCAGAACGGGCTCGTCGAGGTCGAGGACCCGCAGCGGGGACAGCATGACGGGGTTTCCCAGGAAGCGCCAGGCGCTCCGCGAGCGGGCGAGGCCGTTCAGGAGCCACGCCTTCTGCTCGCTCCCCAGCAGGCTACGGCCGGGGTCGAGGGCGACGTCGTCGGGACGCAGGAACAGGAAGGGGGAGCCGATCTCGCCGTCACGGAACTGGCGGGAGTCGAGGACGAAGAGGTCGAGGAGGTCCCCCCAGCGCAGGCGCCGATGCACGCGCCGAGGCGCCTCCGGGGGCGCCTCGTGGGGCATGTACTCGAACCAGGCCCCGTAGCCCGCCTCCAGGATGGCCGGGTCGTAGTCCCCGTCGTAGTTGTCGATGATCTCGTGGTCGTCCCACGTGACCACCAGGGGCAGGTTCTGGTGGCAGGCCTGGAGGTTCCCGTCGCCGCGGTAGAGCCGGTACTTCGCCCGGAACTCGGCCCGCGACCTCGGGTTCACGGTGGGGTCGTGGCGGACCCCGTTGTGGCCGTACTTGGGCTCCTTGCCGCCGTGCTCGTAGATGTAGTCCCCGAGGTGGAGGACGAAGTCGACGTCCTCCCGGGCCATCGCCCGGTACGCCCCCCAGAACCCGTTCACGAAGCTCTGGCAGTTCGCCACGGCGAAGCGCACCCTGTCGGGCGACGCGTCGCTCGCCGGCGCCGTGCGGGCACGTCCGATCGGGCTCTGCGCGCCGAACGCCGCGAAGCGGTACCAGAGCCAGCGGTCCGACGGGAGACCTGTCGCCACGACCTTCACGCAGTGGTCGCCGGCGGGGTCCGCCACGGACGACCCGGAGCCGACGACATCCGCGAAGTCCGGCGAGGTGGCGACCTCCCACGTGACCGCCACCGGGAGGCCCGCCGCCGCGTAGGGGTCGACCCGCGTCCAGAGCACGACCCGGTGGGGACGCGGGTCGCCCGACATCACACCCTGGGGGAAGACACCTCCGAAAGGCGTCGGCGCCCCCCCTCCGCCAACTGCGGGCGCCCCGGCCCGGGCCGCCGCACCGGCCTCTCCGGACGGGCCCAATGCCGCACCGGCACCCAACAGAGCCGCTCCGCGGAGAAATCCTCGTCGATCCATCCCAGCTCTCCCCGGCGTCTAGCCCGTCGCGGCCTTGATGGTGGCGGCGAGCACGTCCTCGATGCCCTTGCCGTCGCCGGGGGCACTGGCGACGACGTAGCTGGTGGCGTCCCTGCGCCACAGGAGGTAGGTCTGGTCGCCGTCGGACGTCCCGATGACTTCCTGACCGGCGACGGTCTTCTTGGAGCCCCCGAAGCTCTCCTCCAGGGCGGTGCCGGACCCGGATCCTGCCCGGAGCTCGACGGCGGTGAGGACCACCCGCACCGCCGGGTCCTTCTCGGAGGTGACCCAACGGACCTCGGCGGTCCCCCCGACCTGGTCGGGAAGCTCGGCCGGCGCGCCTCCCGTCTTCCCTGCGGGGTTCTCCACCTTGTAGCCCGCCAGGCGGTCGGGTAGCACGGAGCGCTCCCGGGACCCCGACGTCTCGGGCCCCGACACCGACTCGGAGCCGGAGGGAGCGGGCGTCGCCCGGCCGGCCCCGGAGCGGCCGTTGTCCCCCGCCGGGTCCTTGGCCCCGGTGCAGGACACGACGACGGCTGCCAAAGCGAGGGCGACGAGCACCAGAGCCCGGGTCTCCCTAGGGCTCCTCGGTGTCCGTGATCTTGCGACGTCAGGCGGGTTCTCCGGGCGGCTCGCCGCGGACGGCGACCGGTCGCGTGAGGGTGGGCTCCGCCCGCCCGGAACAGCCGAGGGCGCCACGCGCTCAGAGGGGGGGTGCCGGAGGGGGGGCGAAGCCCCCCTTCCGTTACTAGGGCGCAACGGAGACCTCGATCTCGTTGGAGACGCCCGGTGTCGTGGAGCCGGTGTAGGTGATGCCGAGCTGGGCGGTCTTGACCTTGAGCTCGTCTTCGGTCTCGAGGGGTCCCTGGTCGTCGTCGAAGGAGGCCTGGTAGCTGCACAGGGCGAGGTCGTACTTGAAGAACGAGGCTTCGTTGCGCTTCAGGCAGAGCCCGAAGCCCTCCAGGTAGACGGTGTCGGTGCCCGAGCCGATCGCACGGTTCACCCAGAGGTTCGCCACCACGGACTGGAGCTGGGGCTGGGGCAGGAGGTCCTCGTTCACGAACACGAAGCCGCCCTGGACGAACGGGAAGCCGAAGAACGTGCGCTTGCGGACGTCCAGGGACGTCACCGTCGCCGTGTCCCCGGCGAGGCTGGCGAGGACGGCGGCGGTGCCCGGCGGGTTCTGGAGGCGGACGAAGTCGACCTGCTTGTGGAAGTAGGCGGTGTCGTCGGGGTCGAAGTCGCAGGGAACGCCGTCGCCATCCGCGTCGATCCCGGGGGCACACGGAGCGACGACTTCGAGATCGACGGGCACACCCAGGACATCGAGGGCGTCCCAGGGCCCGGTGCGCCCGGCGGCATCGACGGCCCGCACCTTGGGCGTCCAGGTGCCCGGCGTGCCGTAGGCGTGCGTCGCGGTCACGCCGGTGACCGAGGGGGCGTCGGGAACGTCGGTGGTCCCATCGGCGGTGCCGTCGCCGTCGAAGTCCCACTCCAGGCGGTCCACCAACTCGCCGAGGTCGGCCTGGGCATCCGCGGTGAACGTGAACGTGGTGGCGGGCCCGCCGTCCGGGCTGCCCGGTACGCACACCCCGGCCACCTCGTGACAAGGCGTCCACCAGCCCATGGTGGCCTCAGGGGCCTCGGGCTCGGCCACGTCCACGTCCACGTCGACGAGGCCGGTGGCAGAGTCCTTGGGCCGGGCCGTGTCCTGCGCACCAGAGCTGTCGGTGACGGTCACCTGGGCGGGATAGGAGCCCGCCGCCGGATAGGTGTGGGTGGTGGTCGGGGTGGTGGTGGTCTCGTCCGGCGTGCCGTCGCCGTCGAAGTCCCAGGCATAGGAGACGTACGCGCCCGTGCCGCCGGTTGCCGCCGAGGCGTCGAAGCCGAAGACGGTGACGGTCGTGCCGTCCGTGCCCAGGTCGTTCTTGGGCGCGAAGGTCACCCGGGCCTCCAGGGCGGGCCAGGCGGTGTCGAGCTCAGGAGTGACGCCCACGACGTCGTAGGCGTCCCAGGCGGAGGCGACGCCCGCTGTGTCCACGGCCCGGACCTGAGGCGTCCAGACACCGGTGGCGCCGTAGACGTGGGTGGTGGTCACGCCGGTGACGGTGGGGGCGTCGGGGTCGACGTCCGTGGTGGCATCGGCGGCGCCGTCGCCGTCGAAGTCCCACTCCAGGCGGTCGAGGAGACGGTCGCCGGAGGCGTCGGCGGTGAGGGTGAAGACGGTGTCAGGCGTGCCGTCGGGCCCGAGCACCTCGAACGGCGACCACGCGCCCATGGTGGCCACGGGCGGGTTCGACGCCCGCACGTCCACCGTCTCGGGGAAACCGAGGACGTCGAGGGCGGTGGCGGTGGCCTCCGTGCCCTCCGAGTCCGCGACCGTGACCGAGGCGGGATAGGCGCCGGGGGCGGGGTAGGTGTGAGTGGTGCCGGGCCCCGTCGTGGTCTGGTCGACGGTGGCGTCGCCGTCGAAGTCCCAGCGGTACTCGACCAGGCCCCCCACCCCGCCGGTGCTCCCCGAGGCGTCGAAGCTGAACGCCGTCTCCGTCGTGCCGTCGGGTCCGATGTCGAGGGTTGCCCTCGGTGAGAACGTCAGGCGGGCCTCGAGCGGCGGCCAGCCGGCATCCAGCTCGACGGGGACACCCAGGATGTCGAAGGCGTCCCAGGACCCTCCCAGCCCGTTGCTGTCCACCGCCCGGACCCGGGGGGTCCAGGCGCCCTCGAGCCCGTAGACGTGCGTCGCGGTCACGCCGGTGACCGAGGGGGCGTCGGGAACGTCGGTGGTCCCGTCTGTGGTGCCGTCGCCGTCGAAGTCCCACTCGAGGCGGTCCACGGCCGGGTCTGCGGTGGCATCTGCGGTGAAGGTGAACGTGGTGTCGGGGGTGCCGTCGGGGCTGCCCGGCACGCAGGTCCCGGCCATCTCGTGACAAGGCGTCCACCAGCCCACGGTGGCGGAGGCCTCGACGAACTCCACGTCCAGGCGCACCGGGACGCCCAAGACGTCGTAGCGGTCCCAGGCGCTCGTGGTGCCCCTGGTGTCGCGTGAGCGGACCTGGGGGGTCCAGGAGCCCGCCCGCCCGTAGACATGGGTTGCGGTCACCCCGCTCACCGAGGGGGCGTCGGGATCGACGTCGGTCACCTGATCTGCGGTGCCGTCCCCGTCGAAGTCCCACTCCAGGCGGTCCACCGCCGGGTCCCCGGTGCCGTCGGCCGTGAAGGTGAAGACCGTCTCGGGGCGGCCGTCGGGCGATCCCGACGGAGACCACTCACCCATCTGGACCGTGGGCACCAAGCCGGTGTCGAGGTCGACCTCGATCCCCACGACGTCGTAGCGGTCCCAGGCGCCCACGACCCCGGCGGTGTCCACCGCGCGGACCTGGGGACGCCAGGTGCCGGCGGACCCGTAGGCGTGGGTGACCGTGACCCCGCTCACCGCGGGCGCGTCGGGATCGACGTCGGTGACCTCATCGGCGGTGCCGTCGCCGTTGAAGTCCCACTCAAGGCGGTCCACGGCCGGGTCACCGGTCGCATCTGCGGTGAAGGTGAAGCTGGTCGTCGTGGCCCCGTCCGGCGAGCCCATCGGCGACCACGCCCCCATCGTGGCGGTGGCCGCAGCACGGGTGGTGTCGAGGTCGACGGGGAAGCCGAAGACGTCAAGGCGGTCCCAGGCGCTCCTGAGGCCGGTCGTGTTCACCGCCCGCACCCGGGGCTGCCACGACCCCACCTCGCCGTAGACGTGGGTGGTCGTGACCGCCGGCACCGACGGCGAGTCCGGGTCGACGTCGGTGGTCCCGTCCACGGTGCCGTCGCCGTCGAAGTCCCACTCGATCTCGGCGACGGCGGGCAGCCCCGAAGCCGACGCCGAGAACGTGAAGGTGGTCGACGGGCTGCCGTCGGGAGACCCGGGGGCACAGGACCCCGCCAACCGGTAGCACGGCGACCACCAGCCCATGGTGGCCTTCACCTGGACGGTGTCGAGCTCCTCGGGGACACCGCCGGCATCCAGGGCGTCCCAGCCGCCGGTGAGGCCCCCAGAGGAGACCGCCCGGACCTGGGGCTGCCAGGACCCCGCCTCGCCGTACGCGTGGGTGGTGGTGACCCCGGTGACTGACGGCGCGTCGGGGACGTCGGTGGTGGCGTCCACGTCGCCGTCACCGTCGAAGTCCCACTCGATCTCGTCGACCGCGGGCAGCCCCGTGGCCGAGGCCGAGAGGGTGAAGGTGGTGGCGGCCTCACCGTCGGGAGCCCCCGGCGCGCACACGGCGACCACCTGGAAGCACGGCGACCACCAACCCATGGTGGCCACCGGCGGGTCCTCGGTGGTGACCAGGCGGGGCTGCACCCCGAGCACGTCGTAGCGGTCCCAGGCGGTCACGTTGCCCCGGGTGTCCACGGCGCGCACCCGCGGCCGGCGCCGGCCGGCCGCCCCGTAGACGTGGGTGACCGTCGCGCCGGTCACGGAGGGGGCGTCGGTGTCGGTGGCAGCGTCGGGGGTGCCGTCGTCGTCGAAGTCCCACTCGATGCGGTCCACGGCGGGACCACCGGTGGCGTCCGCGGTGAAGGTGAAGACCGTGGAGGCGGTGCCGTCGGGCGAGCCCATCGGCGACCAGGCCCGCATCGTCACCGTGGGGGCGCCCCAGGCGACGTCGAGCTCGAGGGGGATCCCGCCCACCACCGCGGGCTGCCAGGCGGTCACGTCCAGCGTGGTCTTCTCCTTCGCCCGCACCTGCGGCAGGTAGGAGCCCACCGCCCCGTAGACGTGCTCGACCGACGCCGACACAGACGGGGCGTCTGTGAGGTCACTGAGCAGGTCGCGGTTGCCGTCGCCGTCGAAGTCCCACTCCAGGGACGTGATCTCGCTGGACGACGAGGCGGTGGCGGCGAACGTGAAGGTTGTCCCCGGCGTGCCGTCGGGCGCCCCGTACGTGCAGCCCAGCAGCGGCAGGGTCCGACACGGCGTCCAGGTGAGGGTCACGTCGGCCTCGAAGGGTGCGGTGTCGAGGTCGACCGGGAAGCCCAGGACGTCGAGGCGGTCCCAGTCACTCGTCAGCCCGTAGGCGTCCACGGCTCGCACGGCCGGCTGCCAGGACCCCGTCTCGCCGTATGCGTGGGCGTACGTGGCGACCGTCGCCTCGGCATCGGTGACATCGGTGACGGCGTCCACCGCCCCGTCGCCGTCGACGTCCCACTCCACATGATCGACCGGGTTGCCCGTCACGTCCGCAGACAGGACGAACACGGTCTCGGGCCGGCCGTCGGGCGACCCCGGAGTGCAGGCGTCGCCGACCTCGAAGCACGGGCCCCACCAGCCCATCGTCGCCGTCGGGGGGACCTGCACCGTGTCCAGAGCGACCTCGGCGCCGTCGACGTCGAGGACGTCCCAGGCGCTCGTCCCGCCGCCCGCAGCGACCGCGCGCACCGCCGGTGCCCACGACCCCTCCTCGTCGTAGACGTGGGTCACGGACACGTCGGTGACCTCGAGCGCGTCCGGGTCCACGTCGCTGGTCGCGTCCACGGTGCCGTCGCCGTCGAAGTCCCACTCGAGGGCGTCGACGGGGACGCTCCCCCTGGCGTCGGCGCTGAACGTGTAGGTGGTCTCGGGTCGCCCGTCGGGAGAGCCCGCCGCGCACTCGCCGTCGGACTCGGAGCACGGCGACCACCAGCCCATTGTCGCCTCGAGGTCGACCACGTCGAGCGGCTCGGGGCCGGCGCCCGCGTCGACGGTCGCCCACGCACCCGTCACATCGCGCGTGTCGACGGCGCGCACCTGGGGCTGCCACACCCCGGCGGCGTACGTGTGGGTCGTCGTGGCGCCCTCGACTTCGGCCGCGTCCGGGTCGACGTCGGTCGTGGCGTCCACGGTGCCGTCGCCGTCGAAGTCCCACTCCAAGTAGTCCACCAACGGCAGGGGCAGCTCCGGGCCGTTCACGACCACCGGACTCACGCTCGGCGCCGAGTTGCCGTCGCCCAAGAGCCCGTCGTCGCCCGAACCCCAACACCGCGCCGCACCGTCGAGCGCCACCGCGCACGAAGACCCGCCACCCGCCGCCACGGACCCCGCGCCCTCGATCCCGGCGGCCACCACCGGCGTCGACGTGTCCGTGGTCGTGCCGTCGCCGACCTGGCCGTCGGCGTTGCCACCCCAACACCACACGGACCCGTCACCGTCGGCGGCACACGTGTGCAGCGTGCCCGCGTCGATCGCGGCCACGTCGGAAACGCCGGGGACCGCGACCGGTGTGCGGGCGTCCGCCGTCGTGCCCGTGCCCAGCCGGCCGTTGCTCCCCGCGCCCCAACACGACACAGACCCGTCGCCGCCGCGCGCGCAGGTGTGCAGGGCGCCCGCCGTGACGCCTGTGACACCGGTGAGGCCGCTCACCGCCGTCGGGGTGGTCCGGTTCCCGAAGCCGCCGTTGCCCAGACGCCCGCGGCCCCCGGCGCCCCAGCAAGACACCGACCCGTCGGCACGCACCGCACAGGAATGCTCCCGGCCCGTCGCCACCGCCACCGCGTCGCCGACGCCGCTCACGGCCACGGGCGTCGCCGAATCGGTCGTGGAGCCGTTACCGAGCTGACCGGAATCGTTCGCGCCCCAGCACCACACCGACCCGGCGGCGAGCACGGCGCAGGAGTGCTCCCCGCCCGCGTCCACGTCGACGACGCCCGCGAGGCCGGCCACCGCCACCGGCGTCGCCGCGTCGGTAGTCGTGCCGTCGCCGAGCCGGCCCGAGCCGTTGGCGCCCCAGCAGCGCACCGACCCGTCGGTCGCCCGCGCACACGTGTGATCGGCGCCCGCGGACACCCCCGCCGCGTCGGCCACACCCACAACCGTGACCGGGACCGCGCTCGAGGCCGTGGCGCCCGTGCCCAACTGGCCGGAACCGCCCCGGCCCCAACACCGCAGCGTGCCGTCGGAGAGGACCGCGCACGCATGCCCGTCGCCCACGGTCACGTCCCGCACCGGCCCGTCGACGCCCGCCGCCGCGTCCGCCGACAGCGTGAACTCCGCACCCGAGAGCCCGTCGGGCGACCCCGCCACGCAGCCCACCAGCGGCACCTCCAGGCACGGCGACCACCAACCCATCTCGGCCTCGGGTACCGCATGGGTGTCCAGGTCGAGGGCGACGCCAGCGACCTCGAAGACGTCCCAGGCGCTCGCCCGGCCGGCCGAGTCCACGGCCCGGACCCGGGGCTGCCACGTGCCGGCCTCGCCGTAGACGTCAGTGGCCGTGACGCCGGTGACCGAGGCCGCGTCGGGGACGTCCGTGGTGGCGTCGACCGCCCCGTCGCCGTCGAAGTCCCACTCCAGGCGGTCGACCAACACGCCTCCCGACGCGTCCGCCGACGCGTCCGCCCTGAGGGTGAAGACCGTCCAGGGACGGCCGTCGGGCGACCCCGGCACGCAGCCCAGGAGCGGCAGTGAGAAGCAGGGCGAGAAAGCCCCCATGGTGGCGGTGGGCAGGTCCCAATCGGTCACCAGGTCCCGGGGCACCCCTGCGGGGTCGTACCGGTCCCAGGCACCGGCCACACCCTGGGTGTCGACGACGCGCACCTGGGGATGCCAGGTGCCCGCCGCCCCGTAGGCGTGGGTGGTGGTGACCCCGGCGACCGACAGCGCATTGGGAACGTCAGTGGTCTCGTCCACCGCCCCGTCGCCGTCGAAGTCCCACTGGAGGCGGTCGACCAGCTCTGCGGTGGCGTCCGCCCCGAACGTGAAGGTGGTGTCGGGCCGGCCGTCGCGGGGATCACCCGCTGCTACGAGCGGAGACCAGGCCTGCATCGTGGCCGCAGGCGTCGGGAACCGGGTCCTGAAGCCGATGGGCACACCCAGCACCTCGTAGGCGCTCCATTGGCCCACCACACCCCGCGTGTCGATGACCCGCACCTGCGGGACCCACTCCCCCTCGACGCCGTAGACGTGGGTTGCGGTCACGCCCGCCACGGTCCGGGCATCGGCGACGTCGGTGGTCTCATCCACGGTGTCGTTGCCGTCGAAGTCCCACTCCAGGCGATCGACCAGCTCGGCAGTGGCGTCCGCGGTGAAGGTGAACGTGGTGAAGGGCGTACCGGCCACGCCGCCCTGCAGCCCGCTCACCTGGACCGGGGTATGCCGCTCCGTCGTCGTGCCGTCGCCGAGCTGGCCCCAGAAGTTGTTCCCCCAGCACTGCGCGCTCCCGCCGTTGCGCGCGGCGCACGTGTGGAACTCCCCTGCGGTCACCGAGAGGGCGCCGGTGAGCCCGCTCACCTGCACGGGCGTGGACCGGTACGTGGTGGTGCCGTCGCCGAGCTGGCCGGTGCCGTTGCCACCCCAGCACTGGGCGGTGCCGTCGGCGCGTACCGCACAGGTGTGGTAGTCGCCGGCCGCGACGACCTCCGCGTCGGTGAGCCCGCTCACTTGGACCGGCGTGGACCGGTTCGTGGTCGTGCCGTCACCGACCTGCCCTTCCGCGTTCCTGCCCCAGCAGCGGGCGGTGCGGTCCGAGAGCACCGCACAGGCCTGGAAACCGCCGGCGCTGATCGCCACGGCGTTCGTGATGCCACTGACCTGCACCGGAGTCAGCCGGGTCGTGGTCGTGCCGTCGCCGAGCTGGCCCGCTTGGTTGGCACCCCAGCACCACATCGTGGCGTCGGTCCGCAGGGCACAGGAGTAGGCGAAGCCCGCATCGACGGCCACGGCGTTGGTGATACCGCTGACCTGCACCGGGGTCAGCCGGGTCGTGGTCGTGCCGTCGCCGAGCGCGCCGTATTGGTTGCGGCCCCAGCACCAGACGGTGCCGCCGGTGCGAACGGCGCAGGTGTGGAGATACCCGGCGCTGATCGCCTCCGCGTCGGTGATACCGCTGACCTGCCCCGGGGTCAGTCGCTGCGTCGTGGTTCCGTCGCCGAGCTGGCCGTCGCTGTTGCGGCCCCAGCACAGGATGATGCCGTCGGCGCGCAGCGTGCACGTGTGGTCCTGGCCCCCCGCGACGGCCTCCGCGTCGGTGAGACCGCTCACGTGCACGGGGGTCACCCTCTGGGTGGTCGTGCCGTCCCCGAGCTGACCGTATTGGTTGCGGCCCCAGCAGAGCACCGACCGGTCGGCGGCGATCGCGCAGGTGTGGTCCAGGCCGTCGGCGATCCTCACCGCGTTGGACGCCAAGCCCGGCGCCGGGTCCGGAGCGTGCATCGTCGCCGCGGGGGTCGCCCACTCGGTTGTCAGCTCGGGCTCCAACCCGTCGACGTCGAGGCGATCCCACAGGGTTCGCCTGCCGTTCACGGTCACCGCGCGCACCCGGGGCCGCCAGGACCCCGGCGTGCCGTAGGTGTGGGTCGCCGTGCCGCTCACCGACGCACCGTCGGAGACGTCGGTGGTCCCGTCCACGGTGCCGTCGCCGTCGAAGTCCCACTCAAGGGCATCGACCCCGCCGTTGTCTGCGACGTCGGCGGTGGCGTCGGCGGTGAGGGTGAATTCCTCGAGGGCCGTGCCGTCCGGGTCCCCGTTCGCACAGCCGATCACGGGCACCTCGTAGCAGGGAGACCACCAGCGCATCGTCACCGAGGCGTCCACGGTGTCGAGGTCCACGGGCACGTCTGAGACCCGGAGGCGGTCCCACGGCCCGACCGTCTCGCCGTTACCCACCGCACGGACCCCGGGCTGCCAGGAGCCCTCCTCGTTGTAGGTGTGGGTCGTCGTGGCACCAGTGACCGACAGACCGGACGCCGGCTGCGACGCGTCCGGGCTCCCGTCGCCGTCGAAGTCCCACTCCAGGCGGGAGAGGAGACCGGCCCAGACGACCGCGACCGGAGTCCACCGCTCCGTCGTCGTGCCGTCCCCGACTTGGCCCCACTGATTTCGGCCCCAGCAGCGAGCGGTGCCGTCGGCGAGCAGAGAGCACGTGCCAGCGTCGCCCGCGCTGATGGCCACTGCGTTGGTGAGACCGCTCACGGGAACGGGGGTGAGCCGCTGCGTGGTGGTGCCGTCGCCGAGATTGCCGTAGGTGTTGTAGCCCCAGCAGCGGCCGGTGCCGTCGGTGAGAACGGCGCACGTGTCCCAGCCGCCGGCGCTGATCCCGATCGCGCCCGAGAGGCCGGTGACGGGGACGGGGGTCAGCCTCGTTGTCTGCGTGCCGTCGCCGAGCTGGCCGCTCGAGTTCGTACCCCAGCAGCGGGCCGTGCCGTCAGAGAGGACCGCGCAGCTGTGCGTGTCACTGCCACGGCCGGCGCTGATGGCCACTGCGTTGGTGAGCCCGCTCACGGGGACGGGGGTATGCCACTCCGTCGTCGTGCCGTCGCCGAGCGCACCGAAGTGGTTGTAGCCCCAGCAGCGGCCGGTGCCGTCGGTGAGCAGAGCGCACGTGTGTCCCATGTTGCCGCCCGTGCTGATGGACACTGCGTTGGTGAGGCCGCTCACGGGGACGGGGGTGAGCCGCTGCGTGGTCGTGCCGTCCCCGAGCTGGCCGCGGAGGTTGCTCCCCCAGCAGCGGGCGGTGCCGTCCGAGAGGACCGCGCACGTGTAGTAGTAGCCCGCGCTGATCCCGGTCGCGCCCGAGAGGCCGCTCACCTGGACCGGCGTGGACCGGTCGGTGGTGGTGCCGTCGCCGAGATTGCCGTTGTTGTTGGCGCCCCAGCACCAGACGGTGCCGTCGGAGCGCAACGCGCAGGCATGGCTGCGGAATGTGCTCACCTGGGTCACGTTGGAGAGGCCGCTCACCATGACGGGGGAGTGGCGCTCCGTGGTGGTGCCGTCGCCGAGCTGGCCGTTGTTGTTGGCGCCCCAGCAACGAGCGGTGCCGTCCTGGCGAGCAGCACACGTGAAGCCTCCATTGGCGTCGATGCCGGTGAACTGATGCGGCCAGCGCTCTCCGGTGGCGTCGGCGGTGAGGGTGAACTCCTGGTCGGCTCCGCCGTCGGCGCTCCCCGGCTCACAGGGGCCGTCCCCGGGGAAGCACGGCGACCACCAGCCCATCGTGGCCGCGGGCGGGAGCGTCCCGATGTCCAGCCAGGGCCGGACGGGGATCCCGGCCACGTCGACCTCGAGGACAGCCCAGGCGCTCTGGGTCCCCCGGGTGTCCACCGAGCGCACCTGTGGCTGCCACGAGCCCTGGACCCCGTAGGTGTGCGTGGCGGTGGCCCCGGTGACCGAGGGGGCGTCGGGGACGTCCGTGGTGGCGTCGACGGCACCGTCGCCGTCGAAGTCCCACTCCAGCCGGTCCACAGCCGGGGCGCCGGTGGCGTCGGCAGTCAACGTGAACTCGGTCTCCTCCGTGCCGTCGGACCCTCCGCCCACCGAGCAGGCGCCGTCCTCACGGAAGCAGGGGGACCACCAGCCCATCGTGGCGGTCGCCGCCGCCCACTCGACGTCGATCGTGTCGGGGGTGCCGTCGACCCGGAGGCGGTCCCACGCGCTCGCCGTCCCGCCCGTGTCGATCGCTCGCACCCTGGGGACGAAGCTCCCGGCCGTAGCGTAGGTGTGGGTGGCGGTCACCGTCGCCGCCGGCGCGTCGGCGACGTCGTCGCTCTGGTCTGCGGTGCCGTCGCCGTCGAAGTCCCACTCGACCCTGTCCACGCTTGCGTCGGCAGCCACCTCTGCAGCGAGAGTGAACTCCGTCGAGGTGGTGCCGTCGGGAGATCCCGGCACACAGATGCCCGCCACGTCGAAGCACGGCGACCAGTCCTGCATCGAGGCGTCGACGTCGACCACGTCGAGGTCGACGGGCGCGCCGCCGACCTCGAGGCGCGCCCACTGCCCGGGCAAGCCTCCGTCGTCCACCGCCCGGACGCGGGGCTGGTACGTGCCGGTCGAGGGGTAGGTGTGGGTGGCGGTGACACCAGAGACCGAGAACGCGTCGGGGACGTCGGTGGTGGCGTCGACGCTGCCGTTCCCGTCGAAGTCCCACTGGAGGAGGTCGACCCGGCGCGTTGCCGGGGACGTGACGCCGGCGGCGACCGGCGTGTACCGGTCGGTGGTCGTGCCGTCGCCGACCTGGCCGGCCCAGTTCTCTCCCCAGCACCAGAACGTGCCGGTGGGCAGCGCGGCGCAGGAGTGCGCCCCGCCGGCACCCACCGACCGGGCACCGGAGAGCCCGCTCACCTGCACCGGCGTGTACCGGTCGGTGGTGGTGCCGTCGCCGAGCTGTCCGGCCCAGTTCCCGCCCCAGCACCGGACCGTGTCGTCGCTGCGCACCGCACAGGTGTGACCGTCCCCGGCCGCGAGGGCGTCCGCAGCGCTGAGCCCGCTCACCTGCACGGGGGTCAGGCGGTTCGTGGTGGTGCCGTCGCCGAGCTGGCCGGAGCCGTTCAGCCCCCAGCACCAGACCGTGCTGTCGGAACGCACCGCACAGGAGTGCTCAATGCCTGCGGCCACGGAACGGGTGCCGGTGAGCCCGCTCACCTGCACGGGGGTCAGCCTCTGGGTGGTGGTGCCGTCGCCGAG
>CAYJLW010000029.1:16229-41389 GCA_964370965.1 uncultured Acidimicrobiia bacterium
TGAGCCCGCTCACCTGCACGGGGGTCAGCCTCTGGGTGGTGGTGCCGTCGCCGAGCTGGCCGTTCGCGTTCCAACCCCAGCACCAGACCGTGCCGTCGGTGCGCACGGCACAGCTGTGGTACTGGCCCCCGGCGACAGCCTCCGCGCCGGTGAGGCCACCGACCGGGACCGGCGACAGCCTCGTCGTCGTCGTGCCGTCGCCGATCTGGCCCCGGTCGTTCCACCCCCAGCACCACACCGCCCCGTCGGCCCGCGCGGCGCACGAGTGGCCGTAGGCCGCGGTCACGGACGGAGAGGCCACGAGGCCGCTCACCGGGACCGGGGTCAGGCGTGTCGTGGTGGTGCCGTCGCCGACCTGGCCGGAGCCGTTGTACCCCCAGCACCACACCCCGCTGTCGGAACGCAGCGCGCAGGCGTGGCTGTCCCCGGTGCCGACGGCGGCAACCGGCCCCATTCCGACTCGCACAGGGATCAGCCTGTCTGTGGCGGTGCCGTCGCCGAGCTGGCCGGCGCCGTTGTCGCCCCAGCACCAGAGCGTGCCGTCGGTGCGCGCCGCGCACGAGTACCTGTCGCCGCCGGCGACGGCATTCGCCCCACTGAGCCCGCTCACCTGCACCGGCGTGGACCGGCTCGTGGTGGTGCCGTCGCCGAGCTGGCCGTCGAAGTTCCGGCCCCAGCACCGGGCTGTGCCGTCGGTGCGCGCGGCGCAGGTGTGACCGTAGCCAGCGGTCACCGAGCGGATGTCGGTGAGCCCGCTCACCTGCACCGGCGTGGACCGGTTCGTCGTGGTGCCGTCGCCGAGCTGGCCGAAGGTGTTGTCGCCCCAGCACCGGGCTGTGCCGTCGGTGCGCGCCGCGCAGGTGTGACCGTAGCCAGCGGCGACGGCCTCCACGCCGGCGAGCCCGCTCACCTGCACGGGGGTCAGCCGCTGCGTGGTGGTACCGTCGCCGAGCTGGCCGACGCTGTTCCCGCCCCAGCAGCGCGCCGTGCCGTCGCCAAGCAGGGCGCAGGTGTGCACCCCCCCGGCGCTGATCGCCACGGCGTCGGTGAGGCCGCTCACCTGCACGGGGGTCAGGCGATTCGTCGTGGTGCCGTCGCCGAGCTGGCCGTTGGCGTTGTAGCCCCAGCACCAGACCGTGCCGTCGGAGCGCGCCGCGCAGGTGTGACCGGTGCCTCCGGCCACCGAGCGGACGTCGGTGAGCCCGCTCACCTGCACCGGCGTGGACCGGTTCGTTGTGGTGCCGTCGCCGAGCTGGCCGTTGGCGTTGTAGCCCCAGCACCAGACCGCCTTGTCGATGCCGACCGCGCACGAGTGGTACTGCCCGCCGTCCACGTCCGTCGCCCGGAGGGTGGCACCGGCCGCCGATGCGTCGGCGGTGAACGTGAACTCGGTCGAGATGCTCCCGTCGGGCGAGCCCGGCTCGCAGCCGGTCCCGCCGCCGGGGCAGGGCGACCACCAGTCCATGGTGGCACTCGGCGCCGCCCGGCCGGTGTCGAGGTCCACGGCGGCGCCATCGACCTCGAGACGGTCCCACTCGCTCACGGTGCCGTGATCATCGACGCTGCGCACCTGGGGGTACCAGTACCCAAGCGTCCCGTAGGTGTGCGTGGTGGTCACCCCGGCGGCGGACTCGGCGTCGGGGACGTCGGTGGTCCCGTCCACGGTGCCGTCGCCGTCGAAGTCCCATTCGAGGCGGTCGAGGAGGTCGCCGGTGCCGTCCGCGGTGAGGGTGAAGGCGGTGTCGGGGGCCCCGTCGGGCGAGCCCGGCACGCACCCGAGGAGGGGCAGCTCGAAGCAGGGGCTCCACCAGCCCATGGTCGCGGTCGGAGGCCGGTAGCCGGCGTCGAGGTCGACGGTGAGGGGCCCGACGCGGAGCTTGTCCCACGCGCCCTGGAGGCCGTTGGCGTCGACGGGGCGCACCCGGGGCTGGAAGGCGCCGACCGTGCCGTAGGTGTGGGTGGCCGACACCCGGGCCGTCGTGGGCGCGCCGGGGATCTGGGCGGTCTCGTCGATGGTGCCGTCGCCGTCGACGTCCCACTCCACGCCTGCCAGGCCGTCGGGAGCTGCCAGGTCGGCGTTGAGGGTGAAGGCCTGCTCGGGACGGCCGTCGGGCGCGCCGGGCAGGCAGAGCCCCGCCACCTGGTAGCACGGAGACCACCAGTCCATCGCCGCCTGGGTCGCCACGGTGTCGAGGTCGACGGCGAGGGGCCCGGCCTTCAGGCGGTCCCAGGGGCTGCGCGAGCCGGTGGCCGAGAGCGCCCGCACCCGGGGCCGGAACGACCCCGCCCGCCCGTAGGTGTGGGTGGCGGTCACATGCGCGCTGGTCGGGTGCCCGGGGACCGTGGTTGTCGTGTCGACCGTGCCGTCGCCGTCGAAGTCCCACTCCACCCCCGCGAGGCCGGCCACGGCGTCGACGTCGGCCTGGAAGCCGAACTCGGTGTCGGCCCCGCCGTCGGGCTCGCCGGGGGCACAGCCGGCACCTGGCGCCTCGTAGCACGGCGTCCACCAGCGCATCTGGGCCCGCACGTCGAGGACGTCGAGGCTGACTTGCTCGCCGTCGGCGCTCACGCGGGCCCAGGCGCCCGCGCGGCCGTCGACGTCGACGGCCCGCACGTCCGGCCGGTAGGAGCCGGCGAAGCGGTAGGCGAACGTGGCGGTGGCGTCGGTAACCGTCTCGGCGTCGGGATCGACATCGGTGGTGGCATCGACGGTGCCGTCGTTGTCGAAGTCCCACTCCAAGGCGTCGATGAGCGCGACGCCCGCGCCGCCCAGCGTCTCGGGTGTGACGGGGTCGGCGCTGTCGGCGCCGGTGCCGTCGCCGAGCCGGCCCGATCCCCCGGCACCCCAGCACCGCGGCGTCGTGTCGGTGAGGAGCGCGCACGCGTGAGCGCCGCCCGCGGCGACCTCGGCGACGCCGGGGAGCCCGGCCACGGGGACGGGGGTGGCGCTGTCGGAGCTCGCGCCGCTCCCGAGCCGGCCGTTGCCGCCGGCGCCCCAGCACGACACCGTGCCGTCCCCGAGCGCCGCGCAGGTGTGAGCCGCTCCCGCGGTGACGTCCTGGGCACCGGAGAGGCCCGTGACCGCGACCGGGGTCGGGCTCGACACCGTCGCCCCGTTCCCGAGACGACCGTTGGCGCCGGCGCCCCAGCACCTTGCCGTGCCGTCGTCCATCGCCGCGCAGGTGTGGGACCCGCCGGCGGCGAGGGCCGCCACGCCGGTGAGGCCCGAGACCGCCACCGGGTTGGGGCGATCGGCCGTCGAGCCGTTGCCGAGCTGGCCGTGGGAGTTGTTGCCCCAACAGCGGGCGGTGCCGTCATCCAGGAGGGCACAGGTGTGGGCGCCTCCTGCCGACAGCGCGCCAATCCCTTCGAGGCCTTCGACGGCCACGGGGACGGTGCTGGACTGGGCGGAGCCGTTGCCCAGGCGGCCATTGGCCCCCGCGCCCCAGCAGCGGGCCGTTCCGTCGGCGAGGAGCGCGCAGGAGTGCCCGTCTCCGGCGGTCACCGCCACGGCATCCGAGAGCCCGACGACCTCCACCGGCGTGGAGCTGGAGAGGGGCAGGCCGGAGCCGAGCTGGCCCGAGCCGCCCTCGCCCCAGCAGCGCACGGTGCCGTCGGCCAGGGCCGCGCAGGCGTGGCCGCCGCCCACCGCCACGTCCACGGCGTCGGCGAGGTCCTCCACACCCACCGGGGTCAAGCGGTCCGCGGCGCCGCCGTCGCCGACCTGGCCGGAGGAGCCCTCGCCCCAGCAGCGCACGGTGCCGTCCCAGAGAACGGCGCAGGACGTCTCCGCGCCCGCCGCCACGGTGCGCACGGCCTTGGACTCCACCGCCTGCGCGGACGCGGTGAAGGTGAACGTGTCGGACGTGAAGCCATCGGGGCTGCCCGAGGCGCACGCGCCCGCGACCTCGAAGCAGGGATCCCACCAGGCCATCGTGGCTTCGGGGCCGGGCAGGACGACGTCAAGGGCGATCTCGAGGCCGCCGACGCCGAGGGTGTCCCAGGCGCCGACGTTGCCGCGGGAGTCGACGGCACGCACGCGGGGCCGCACCGTCGCTTCGCGCCCGTACGCGTGGCGGGCCGTCACACCGCTCAGGGACGGGGCGTCGGGGACGTCGGCCGTCTCGTCGACGCTCCCGTCCCCGTCGAAGTCCCACTCCACGAGGTCGACCTCGGGCTCGGCGCCCACGTCCGCGCTGAACGTGAACTCGGTCCAGGGCTCGCCGTCGGGCGCACCGGGCAGGCACTGGGCGCCGTCGAGGGTGTGGCACGGCGACCACCAACCCATCTGCGCGGTCGGGCGGAACAGCTCGGTGTCGAGGCCCACCTCGACACCGCCGTCGTCGAGGCGGTCCCAGGCGCCCACGTTGCCCTCGGTGTCCACTCCCCGGACCTGCGGGTAGAACGTGCCCTCCACCAGGTAGGTGTGGGTGGCCGTCACGTCGACGACCGCCGGGGCGTCCTCCACGTCCGTTGTGGCGTCGACGGTGCCGTCGGCGTCGAAGTCCCACTCCAGGCGGTCCACGGCCGTGCCCGCCGCCGCGTCCGCCGCGAAGATGAAGCTCGTGAGGTCGCTGCCGTCGGGAGCGCCCGGCAGGCACGCCCCGCCCTCCTCGTGGCACGGCATCCACCAGCCCATCGTGGCGGTCACCGCCACGGTCTCGAGCGGCTCGTCGACACCGGCGACGACCTGGAGGCGGTCCCAGGCGCTCGGCGCCCCGGTGCCATCGACGACCCGCACCCGGGGCAGGAAGGACCCCACTGTCCCGAACGTGTGGGACGCGGACACGGTCGCAGCCTGCGGCAGCCCCGCGACCGGCGTGGTGGTGTCGGTGACGCCGTTCCCGTCGAAGTCCCACTCCGCCTCCGCGACGCCGGCCTCGGCCGCGACATACGCGGTGAACGTGAACGGCTGGGCGGAGAAGCCGTCGGGGGCGCCCGCCACGCAGCCCACGAGCGGCACGTCACGGCAGGGCGACCACCAGCCCATCGTGGCGCGCGCCGTCACCGCCTCGAGATCCACCGGAACGCCGCCGACCTCGACACGGTCCCAGGCACCGGTGCGGCCGCCGGCACCCACAGCGCGCACCTGCGGCGCCCAAACACCCGCAGACCCGTAGGTGTGGGTGACAGAAACGTCGGCCACCTCTCTGGCGTCGGTGACGTCGCTCACCGCGTCCACGGCGCCGTCGCCGTCGAAGTCCCACTCCAGGCGCTCCACGAGCGGGATCCCGAACGCGGAGACGCCCACTGCCGCCGGGGTGAGCGCGTCGGCAGTGCCGCCCGTGCCGAGGCGGCCGCCGGCGCCCTCGCCCCAGCAGTGCAGGGCGCCGTCGAAGGCGGCCGCGCACGAATGCGCGTCACCCGCCGCGACCGACTCGACGCCGGTGAGACCCGGCACCCCGACAGGGCTGCGTTCGGAGCTTCGCCCGCCCGTGCCCAACTGACCGTCGAGACCCGCGCCCCAACACGACACCGTCCCGTCGGTGAGCGCCGCGCACGTGTGGGACCCGCCCGCCGCCACGTCGGACGCCGAGACGTCGGGGACCTCGACCGGGTTGTAGGCATTCGCGACACCGCCGTTACCCAAGCGGCCCGACGCCCCCTTCCCCCAGCACCAGACACTGTCGTCGGCGCGGACCGCGCACGCATGCGCAGCGCCGACACCGATCGTCTCCACCAGGTCGAGCGCACTGCCGCCGGTCGTGACCTGCACCGGGGTCGTGCGGTCGGTGTCACTGCCGTTGCCCAGGCGGCCGTCGCCGCCCGCGCCCCAGCACCGCACCGTGCCGCCGGCCAACACCGCACACGAATGCGCCGCGCCCATGTCGAGCGAGCGGGCATCCGCGAGGCCCGAGACCGGCACCGGCACCGCGGAGTCGCCGGTGCCGCCGTTGCCCAGGCGGCCGTTGGCGCCGGCGCCCCAGCACCGCACCGTGCCGCCGGCCAACACCGCACACGAATGCGCCGCGCCCATGTCGAGCGAGCGGGCATCCGCGAGGCCCGAGACCGGCACCGGCACCGCGGAGTCGCCGGTGCCGCCGTTCCCCAGGCGGCCGTTGCCGCCCGCGCCCCAGCACCACACCGTGCCGTCCTCGCGCAGCGCGCACGTGTGCGCCGCCCCGGCCGCGACCGTCACCGCCTGGGTGAGGTCCGAGACCCGGCCGGGTTCGCTCCGCGACGCCGTGGCGCCGTTGCCGAGGCGGCCGTTGGCGCCCGCGCCCCAGCAGAGCACGCCGCTGCCGTCGCCCAAGGCGGTGCACGTGTGGGCGTCGCCCGCCGCCACACCCTCCGCGCCCGCCTCCGGCACGTCCAGGGTGTCGGCGCCCGCGGTGAACGTGAAATCGGTCCCCGTCAACCCGTCCGGGCTCCCCGGCGCGCACTCCCCCGCGACCTCGTGGCAGGGCGACCACCAGGCAAGGTCGGCGTTGAGCCGAATCGCCTCAGTGTCGAGCGTGACCGGCACCGCACCCAGCGTCAAGCGGTCCCACGCCGTCGCCTCACCGGCGGCGTCCCGGCCCCGCACCGCGGGCAGGAACGACCCCTCGACGCCGTACGTCCACGTGGCCACAGCGGTCACGTCCACGGCGTCCGCGACGTCATCGACGAGGTCGACGGTGCCGTCGCCGTCGATGTCCCAGTCCACCCGGTCCACGACGGTCCCCATCGAGACGTCGGCGGTGAAGCCGAACTCGTCGAAGGCGCCGCCGTCGGGCGAGCGGTCAACGCACACCAGGAACAGCGTCGCGCACGGCGCCCACCAGCGCATCGTCGCCACACCCGGCGACACGTCGAGGTCGACGGGCACGCCGCCGACGTCGAGGGGATCCCAGCCGCTGCGGCCCCCGGCGCCCGTCACCGTGCGGACCTGCGGCCGATACGTGCCGGCCGCCTCGAAGCGGTGCGTGGCGGCCGCGCCCGCCACCGACCCGGGCAGGTTCGCCACGGGTGCCGTCTCGTCGACCTCACCGTTGCCGTCGAAGTCCCACTCCAACGCCGCCACCCCATTGGCCGCCTCGGCATCGGCGATGAACGTGAACGTGTCGGCGACGCTGCCGTCGGGACCGCCGACGCCGCAGCCGCTGCCGGACGCCTCGAAGCACGGCGTCCACCAGCGCATCGTCGCCGTGCCGTCGACGACGTCGAGGTCGACCGGGTCGCCGGCGTCGTCGAGGCCGTCCCAGGTCCCGAACTCGTCGTCGCCCGTGTCGAAGAGGCCGTCGTCGCCGGGATGCACGACCCGCACCCGCGGCCGGTACACGTCGTCGCGGGGATACGTGAAGGTCGCCGTCACCGTCGCCGACGTCGGGCTCCCCGGAACCAGCACCAGGGTCCGCATCACCTGCTCGCGTAGGAACACGTCGGTCTTGCCGTTCGTGTCACCCGCCACCAGGTTCGAGGCCTCGGAGGCGAACGCGACCTGCTCGCCCTGGACGCCGATCGCCGGCGCCCAGGTGCCGGCGCCGTCCGCCTGCGTGCCGTCGGCGGCGACGCTCACCCGTTCCGTCGTCCTCGAACCCGCGTTGTGCAGGAAGACGTCGGTCTTGCCGTTCGTGTCGCCCGCCACCAGGTTCGAGGCCTCCGACGCGAACGCCACGTAGCGGCCGTCGGCGCTGATGGCGGCCACCCCGTCCAGGTACGCGTTGCCCTGCGTCCCGTCGGAGGCGACGCTCACCCGCTTCGTCGTACCCGAGGTGCGGTCGCGCACGAACACGTCGGTCTTGCCGTTCGTGTCGCCGGAGACCAGGCCGGAGGCGCCCGACACGAACGCCACGTAGCGGCCGTCGCCGCTCATCGACGGCTCCGGGAGCTGGAACTGCCACATGGCGGGGTCGTCCTGCTGGGCGCCGCTGGAGGACACGCTCGCCCGCTCCGTCGTCCCCGTGGTCCGGTCCCGCACGAACACGTCCCTGTCGCCATTGGTGTCGCCCGCCACCAGGTTCGACGCCACCGACACGAGCGCCACGTAGCGGCCGTCGCCGCTCACGGCCGGCGCGTCGCTGCGGCCGTCTCCCTGCGTCTCATCGGAGGCGACGCTCACACGCTCGGTCGTCTCCGTGGTCCGGTCGCGCACGAACACGTCATCCTTGCCGTTCGTGTCGCCGGAGACGAGGTTCGACGCCAACGAGGTGAACGCCACGTAGCGGCCGTCGCCGCTCATCGCAGGGGCGCTGTTGGACATGTACAGCGTGCCCTCGCCGCCGGTGGAGGACACGCTGACCCGCTCCGTCGTCCCCGTGGTGCGGTCGCGCACGAACACGTCCTGTGCGCCGTTGGTGTCACCGGGGACCAGGTTCGACGACGCCGAGTCGAACGCCACGTAGCGGCCGTCCGAGCTGATGGCGAGCCGGGTGCCACCGCCCCCGTAGTTCCCCTGCGTGCCGTCGGAAGCGACGCTCATCCGCTCCGTCGTCCCCGCCTGCCGGTCGTGCACGAACACGTCCCGTGCGCCGTTCGTGTCGCCCGGGACCAGATTCGAGGCCTCCGAGGCGAGCGCCACGTAGCGGCCGGCACCGCCGATCGCCATCGGGCTGTACATCCCCACGGCCCCACTCGTGCCGTTCCCCTGCGTCCCGTCGGAGGCCACGCTCGCCCGCTCCAGGACCGGGTCGCCGACCTCGCCGTCCGCCTCGTCGTCGCCGTTGAAGTCCCACTCCACGGCGCCGAGACCGCGGTCGTCGACCACGTCGGCGGTGAAGCTGAAGGTGTCGTCGACCCGGCCGTCGGGCGCCCCCTCCGCGCAGGCGCCGGCGTCGGTGTAGCACGGCAACCACCAACGCATCACCGCCCCCATGTGGCCCACCTGCACGGTCTTGGGCATGCCGTCGGCGAGCTCCATCTCCGCCCACTCACCCTCCAGGCCGGCGACGTCGACGGCGCGCACGCGCGGGACCCAGATGCCCACCTCGCCGTAGACGTGGGGGGCGGTCACGTCGGTGACGGTCGTGGGCGCCCCGGGGGCCGCCGTCGTGGCGTCGATGCTCTCGTTCCCGTCGAAGTCCCACTCCAGACGGTCAAGGCCGCCCTCGGCCGCGGCGTCCGCCGTGAACGTGAAGGTGGTGTCGGGTGCGCCGTCGCGCCCGCCGTTGAGACAGCCCGTCCCCGGCTCCGAGTGGCACGGGTCGACGTCGACGAGCGCGGCCGTCGGCAGCGCCGTCTCGACGTCGAGGGCCACCCGGATGAGGCCCTCGCCGTCGAAGTCGATCGAGTCCCAGGCGCCCACCGTGGCGTCGGCCGCGACCGCCCGCACCTGGGGGTAGTAGGCGCCGCCGACGCCGAAGACGTAGGTCGCGGTCACGTCGTCCGCCGACACCGGCGCCCCCACCACCGGCGTCGTGGCATCGACGGCGCCGTCACCGTCGAAGTCCCACTCGAGGCGGTCCACGCCCGCGTCCGCGTCGGCGTCGGCGCTGAACGTGAACGTGTCGTCGGTGGAGCCGTCGGGCGCGCCGGCCACGCAGCCCAGGAGCGGCACCTCGTAGCAGGGTGACCACCAGCCCATCTCGACCGTCGGCGCCCGGAACTCGGTGTCGAGGTCCAGGGCCACGCCAGCCACCCGGTAGGATGCCCACGGGCTGCGCTCGCCGGCCGTGTCCAGCACCCTGACCTGGGGCACCCACGACCCGCCGGCGCCGTAGACGTGGAAGGCCATGACGCCGCCGACCTCGGCGGGCGCGCCGGCCACGTCGGTCGTGTCGTCCGTGGCGCCGTCGCCGTCGAAGTCCCACTCCAGCCGGGCCACGCCGTCGGAGGCCACGGCGTCAGCGGTGAAGGTGAACACGTCACTCGCCCGGCCGTCGGGACTGCCCCCCAGGCACCCCAGGTTGTCGGAGACACACGGCGACCACGCCCCCATCGTCGCCTCCGTCGTGCCCACGTCCAGCGCGGGCTCGGCGCCCCCGACGTCGAGGCGGTCCCACGGCCCCGGGGCACCCGTCACGGGCACAACCCGCACCTGCGGCTTCCAGGAACCCGCCACCCCGTAGGCGTGCGTCGTCGTGACGCCCTCCACGACGAAGGCGTCGACGACGTCGGTCGTGTCGTCGGCGGTGCCGTCACCGTCGAAGTCCCACTCCAGCGCCGCCACCACATCCGAGGCCACGGCGTCCGCGGTGAACGTGAAGGCGGTCGTGGGGGCGCCGTCGCGGAGGCCCTCCACGCAGTGCCCGCCCGTCTCGCGGCACGGCGACCACCAGCCCATCGTCGCCGTGGGCTCGCCCCACTCGAGGTCGAGGTCGACCTCCTCCTCCGAACCGACCCAGTGCAGGCCCCGCCACTCGCCCACCGCTCCGCCGGCCGCCACAGCCCGCACCCGCGGCACGAACGCGCCCGCCGCCCCGTATGTGTGGGTGACGGTGACGCCCTCCACCCGCGCGGCGTCGGGATCGACGTCGGTGGTGGCGTCGAGGGTGCCGTCGCCGTCGAAGTCCCACTCCATCCGGTCGACCACACCGTCGTCGACCCAGGCGTCCGCGGACAGCGTGACCTCCTCCACCGCCACGGCGTCGGGCGACCCCGGCGTACACACCCCCGCCGTCTCGTGGCAGGGCGACCACCACCGCATCGTGGCCTGCGGCCCCGGCCCCACGACGTCGAGCTTGCACGTGAGGCCCGGCAGGCAGGCGGCGTCCAGGAGCGTGTCCCAGGTCCCCACTGTGACCGCCTCGCCCCCCTCGACCTTCTCGCCCACGGTGACGAAACGCACCTGGGGCACGTAGGCACCCGCCGCCGCGTACCGCCACGACGTCGACACCTCGGCGGCGTCATTCGCATCCGCCGGGACGGCCCCGACCACCTCGACACAGTGGTCGTCTCGGGGGGCGTCCGCCGGGCAGTCGCCGTTCGTGTCCCACTCGACCTTGGCCACCACACCGCCGTGGGGGCCGTCGGGGTCGCGGTAGCGCGCCGTGAGTGTCACGTCCGTCTCCGTCGTGGCGTCCGGGGTGCCGCCCCAGCACAGGATCCCCGCCGCCTCCGCGCACGGCGACCACCAGCGCATCTCCGCCTGGGGCGCCGGCTGCACCGTCTTCAGCGCGGCGAAACCGCAGAACGCCTGACCCGCTCCGAAGAACGGGAGGAAGTTGAACTTGAAATACGGGAAGGCCAACGTGTCGCGCTTCACCCCGAGACCCGTGAGGTCGTTGAGGCAGGTGCCGGCCTCCTGGATGGCCCTGCCGTCGGCGAACAGCCCGCCGAGGGGCAGGAAGCTGATGTAGCGGACCTCGGGCTCGCCGACGGAGCCGGCCTTGTCGAAGCGGTGCTCGAGCAACCGGCCCGAGCCGGGCGTGTCGCTCTCGGCGTCGATGCAGGAGTGCTCAGGAGAGAACATGATCTCGAAGGGACAGTCGTTGTCGAAGTCCCACTGGTACTTGAGGGCCGGGTCCTCCCCGTAGGCGTGGAAACGGAACTGATGGCCCGACGTGCCGTCGCCCTCCACCCCGACCTCGAGCATCTGCGTGTACGCGTCGATCTGGTCGGCCCGCTCTGCCATCCGCTCCAGCACGGGGATCACCGTGTCCCGGACGAGGGCCTGCAGGTCGACGAGACCGATCTCGTCGATCTTCGCGGCGAGGTCCGCGAACAGCTTCGCCGGGTCCGCCGGCGCCACCTTGTGCACGAGCTCGAGGAAGTCCGCCGCCGCCGGGTACTCACTGAGGCGCTCGCCGTAGAGGGTCAGGAGGTCCCGCACCCGGTCGCGCAGCTCCACGGGGACGGGGTCGTCGTCCGCGAGGTCCTTCAGGTCCTCGACCAGGGGCGGGATCTCGTCGCGGACGATGCCCACCACGTCGTAGAGGACCGAGTCGACGTGGTCGAAGAACAACTTCAGCGCCGCCGGCACCGCCCCCTGGGCCGACCCGTAGGCGGCCTCGCGCATCACGTCGAGCACCGCGCCCGACGGCGCCGGGGCGATCGGTGCCGCCATCTCCTCCTCGCTCAGGAGAGAGTTGTTCGCGGCCTGCAGGATCGTGGGGGCGTAGAGCTCCACCGCCCACTCCTGCACGCCTTTGGTCCGCAGGTCCCGGCAGGCGGAACGGGCCCCGGCGAGGAACTCGTCGTACATCGAGATCTTCCCGAAACCCTCCAGGTCGACCAGGTACTGGACGGACTCGGGAATGAACGGGTACTTGCCCTTGAGGTAGCCGCCCCACGCGCTGCCGTACTTGGGCTTACTCAGCCAGTCGGAGGTGATGAACTTGCCAGCTTGTTTCTTGGCGTTCACGGCGAGCTTCTTTGCCGATGTGAGCAGATTCGGCAGCTTCAGCCCCGGCTTCTTCAGTCTCATCAGGCTGATCAGGGACTTCCCCACCGACAGCCCGCCCTTGAGGGTCTTGTAGACCGCCTTGACCGAGGCGTAGAGCGCCTTCGCGAGCAGCTTGAGCCCGGAGAAGCCGCCGAGGATCACCCAGTAGTGGTAGGCCTCCCCCAGGAAGTCGATGACCGGCAGCGCCGGGCAGACGCCGTCCTTCACCCAGGCGTCGAACTGATCCTGCCACTCGGGCGCGACCGCCCTGATCACGTCGGGGTCCAACACGACGTCGGCGAGGACGTCCACGATCGCCTGCATCGTGAGGTCACCGGGCACGGGGCAGGCCCAGTGGCCCGGGGGGGCCTCGCCGTTCGGGCGCACGTAGCCGGTGTCGCAGCGTGCCGGGTCGAAGTAGTCGACCACGGTCTGGAGCACCGGCTGGGACAGGCCCGCGACGCCGTCGACAACCTTGGCGAGGATCTCGCGGGGTGTGGGGAACTCCAACACCTCCCGCTTGTCGGGGTCGTCACCCGCCCACACGCTCATGTCAAGGTTGGCGACGTCACCGGCCTTCGATCCCACCTTCCCCATCAGGCCGGCGAGCCAGCTCAGCCCGGAGCCCAGGAAGCCCTCCTTCACCGTGGAGACGAGACCGGGTCGCGTGCTGTCCCACTGCATCGCGGGCGCCTGGAGGACGTGGAACATCCGCCACCCGTAGGCCATTTCCATCGTGCCCCGGAAGGAATGCTCCAAGGGGTTCCCTATGCACGAGCCCCCGGTCCTCAACCAGGTGCCCGGCTCCCGCGGGCCCGACTCGGGGTCGACGTCGGCGAGGCCGTAGTCGATGCAGACCCGGAACTGGCGCGTCGGGTACCCCGTGGAGTCAAAGGTGGCCACGTCGGTGACGGTCGGGTCCCACGGCCGGTGCGGCTCGTCCCGCCCGTCCTCGGGATCGCCCGGATCGGGGCAGCCCGCCAGCTGGACCGTGTCGTTGCACGGCCACCGCCCCACGGTCCACTCCCCGGACCACTCACCCCCACCGAGGCCGAACGGCAGTTTCGTTGACCTCACCTGCATCTGCAATCGGTAGCTGTGGACCTTGCCCGGCGGCGCCGGGCCCCGCGAGCCGAGGTCCGCCTTGGCGACGTCCGCGCACGCGAACGGGTTGAAGTGAGTCCACTGCTCCTCGAGCCAGATCGTGAAGAGCACGGGCTCCCCGATCGCCGGCACCACGTTCGACACGCCGCCGTAGCCGGCGCAGAGCTCCAGGTCCTCGATCACCCTGAGCTGGCACTTCTCGGGGACGATCCGGAAGTCGTCGCCCACGAGCCAGGGCGGTATCCACTCGTCGGGCACCACCGTCCCGATCCCCAACGGCGAACAGGACGGCTCACCGTGGGTCTCCCAGCCACCCCACTTGCCCCGGGAGTCCTGGAAACGCACCATGGGCCTGATCGGGTCGGTCACGGAGTCGTTCAGGTCGTTGTAGACGACGTTCTCCCGCGTGACCGCCGGCAGGCACGTCGCCTGCGCCATGTTCGCCTCGAAGCACGGCTCGCCGAGCGCCGGGTCGACGGGGTCCGTGACGTCGCCACAGGTGTCGGGGTTCGCCCCCCAGTCGTCGCAGTTGCCGTCGTAGTCCCACTGCACCGCCACGATCTTGTCGCCGTTGGGGTCGCGGGCGGCCGCGCGCAGCTCCACGGGCCAGCCCGGGTGCGACACCCGCGGCGACCACCAGTCCATCTCGGCGTTCGGCCCCTCGTTCTCCACGTCCACCCGGCAGTCGCTGAACCCCTGCCACGGCCATGCCGAGTACGAGCCGAAGAGCCCGCACTGGAGGGTGTTGCGCTTGGCGAACGGGAACCCGAGCGCGCCGTCGCTGGACTCGAACCACACCAAGGGGGCGAACCGCCCCTCCGCCTCGTACTTCGTGGTGAACGAGGTGCTGCCCTTGTCGGTGGGGTGGCCAGGGTGGGCGTCGGTGACCACCTCCTCCTCACCGTCGCCGTCGAAGTCCCAGTGTGCCTTGACCACGTCGAACTCGGCCTCGCCGTCGCCGTCCTCGATGCCGATGTCGTGGAAGTCGGCGTGGAAGGTGATCTCCTGGCCGGGCCCGACGTCGGCGCCGTTGGGCAGCCAGGGCGAGTCGATGCAGGTGCGGAACGCCGTGACCTGGCACGGGTCCCACCACTGCATCTCCCCTTCGGGCCCGAACACGTTCAGCACCTGCACGAGGATGTGGGCGTAGTCGGGGATGGGATCGTCCTTGAGCAACGTGAACGGGCGGCGCTGCGTGCAGATGTCGCGGAAACCCGTGCCGCCGCCCCACTGGTCGGAGTACGGCTCGCCCTGGCCGCAGACGCGCACGTCGGGCACGTAGTTGCCCACGCTGCCGTAGCCGTCGGGGAAAGTCACGGCGTAGTCGCCGTCGCCGTCGGCGCTCTTCGTCTGGGACTTCGCCACCCCATTAGGCCAGTCGTGCACCGGGCCCAAAGCGGCGCAGGCGGGCTGGGAATGGCAGTCGCTGCTGTTCTCCTCGTCGAAACGGCCGCCGTCGAGGCGGAACTCCAGCCGCGCGTCACGCAGGTCGATCCGCCACCGGTACCCCCACAGATAGCACAGCGCGCCCGTGAAGTCGTACAACTCGGCCGGGCACTCCTGCACCTCGGCTTTCAGCGTCACCGGACGGCCCACACGGACGTCGCGGTTCTCGATGCCGCCGAAAGGCGGGAACTCGGTGATCGGCCACGGCCACGGCACGTCGTAGCAGTTGTCCTGGCCCGGGCTCCAGCAGTCCATCACCACCCGGACCAGCGGCGGCTTCACCCGCAACCAGCAGTTGGCGTACCCGCACTGCAGGCTGTACATCCATTCGCTCCGGTTCCACCCCTCGCTCTGGTTGTCCACCGCCCGCACCCTGGGCTTGAAGTCGCCCCACGTGTTGTACGTGTGGGTCGCGGTGACAGTCCCCGACCAGGACCCGGTGGCGTTCAGCTCCACGTAGGAGCCGTCACCGAAGTCGAACTCGATGTAGTCGGCGCCGCTGCCGTCGGCGTCGAACCACGCCACCTCGAACTTGAACGTCTGGCCCGTCTGTCCGTCGGGCTTGAACCCGGGCGGGCACGCGTACGAGTCGAGGCCCTTGCAGGGCTTCCAGCCCCTCAGCACCGGCACGGGCGGCACGAGCGTCAGGTCGCCCAGGTTGTCGTCGATCCACTCGCAGACGGACCCGATCAACGGCCAGTCGACGCAGTCCCAGTCCGCCGCCGCGGGCCGCGGCCCCAGGGCACGCAGGACGTTGTGGCCGCCGGGCCCCCGGTTCGCGGGCAGCAGGGCCATGGCCACGGTGGCGCCCACAGCGAGGATCGCGACGATCAGCCCACGGATGACCCAACGGGCAACCGGTCGCCGAGCCCACGCGTGCTCTTCCCGACCGACGAGCCCGCCGTCGGTTCCCCCTGGCTGTGGACGGCCCTCGTCCTCGGCCAGACGCTGCGCCCTGTCCGCCACAGCCAACCTCCCGTGATCCCCCCGACCCCCGCAGGGGGACGGGCGCGCCCACGATACGGAGCGGAGGTTCGTTGGCGGTTAGCTCGGCTAGCCGGCCCCGCCTCGCCGCGCCGGCCGGGGTCATGGTCACGTCCCGGCCGCAGGTCGCGCCACCGCCACCGGGCCCCTCGGGGAACCACCCGCTCTCGGCGGCAGCGGGCGCCCTGATCGTGTGCGGCCGGACCGTGCTCAGGCGAGGTCGTCGACCGTCCAGGTGACTCGGTAGCCCCTCCACGGCCACGACGAGAAGTCGATCCATCCCGAACTCGAGGTCGCCCCGTTCGTACCGGCGGAAACGACTCCGGCGAACAAGACGGGTGTGTTCAGGTTGATGCCTGCCTGCGGATCGAGGACCCGGACGATGCCGAAGTAGAGCGGGAAGATCCAGAAGCGGTTCACGTTCGCGACCACGGTCGCGCTCCCGCCGGCGGCACCGGGCAGGGTGCCGTACCCGTCCACGCGGATCACCCCCCGCTGGTCGCGGGTGACTGTGAAGTTGCCGCTTGAGATCGACCCGGAGTTCGAGTAGGTGATCCCGCCCGTGACCGCGACACCCACGGAGTCGGTTGCCGGCGGCGCCGGATCCCGCGGACCGCTGACGAAGACGTCGGAGCTACCGTTGAGGTCCCCCGACACGAGGTTCGTCGCCAGCGACGAGAAGGCCACGTAGCGCGCGTCAGCGCTGATGGCGGTGCTCGTGCTGGCGGCGTCGGCCTGGGTGCCGTCGCCGGCGACGCTCACACGTTCGGTCGTACCCGCCTGCCGATCACGCAGGAACACGTCGCCTACGCCGTTCGTGTCGCCGGCCACGAGATTCGACGCCCCTGAGACGAACGCGACACGGCTGCCGTCGGCGGAGATCGAGGGTGCCGCGGTGCCGCTGTCGGCGTTGCCCTCGCTGCCGTCGGTGGCGACACTCGCACGTTCGGTCGTACCAGCCTGGCGGTCGCGCACGAACACGTCAGGCGCGCCGTTCGTGTCACCCGCCACGAGATCGTCCGCCGCCGACAGGAACACCACATAGCGGCCGTCGCCGCTCGTCGCCGGGTACCAAGAGAAGGCGTCGGCCTCGCCGCCGCCGCTCGCGACACTCACCCGCTCCGTCGTACCCGCCTGACGGTCGCGCACGAACACGTCCGGCACACCGTTCGCGTCACCCGCCACGAGGTTGTCCGCCGCCGACACGAACGCCACATAGCGGCCGTCGGCGCTCGTCGCCGGGTACCCGCTGAACCCCAGCGCCTGCGAGCCGTCGCCGGCGACGCTCACCCGCTCTGTCGTACCAGCCTGCCGGTCGCGAACGAACACGTCAGGCGCGCCGTTCGTGTCACCCGCCACGAGGTTGTCCGCCGCCGACATGAACATCACGTAGCGGCCGTCGCTGCTCAGGGACGGAGCCTCGCTGTCGGCATTGCCCTCGGTGCTGTCACCGGCGACACTCACCCGCTCCGTCGTACCCGCCTGGCGGTCACGCACGAACACGTCCGGCGCGCCGTTCGTGTCACCCGCCACGAGGTTGTCCGACGTCGACGTGAACGCCACGTAGCGGCCGTCGGCGGAGATCGCGGGCGACCAGACCGACCCGTCGCCCTCGGTGCCGTCGGTGGCGACGCTCACCCGCTCCGTCGTACCCGCCTGGCGGTCACGCACGAACACGTCCGGCGCGCCGTTCGTGTCACCCGCCACGAGGTTGTCCGCCGTCGACATGAACGCCACGTAGCGGCCATCGGCGTTCACCGCATGCTCGGAGCTCGCGCCATCGGATTCGACAGGCCCGGAGACGACGCTCACCCGCTCCGTCGTACCCGCCTGGCGGTCGCGCACGAACACGTCGTCCGCGCCGTTCGTGTCGCCCGCCACGAGATTCGACGCTCCGGACCAGAACCCCGCCACCTCGCCGTCACCGGTGATCGACGGGTTCCAGGACGCCCCGTCGGCCTCGCTGCCGTCCCCGGCGACACTCGCACGTTCGGTCGTACCAGCCTGGCGGTCGCGCACGAACACGTCAGCCACCGCGTTCGTGTCACCCGCCACCAGGTTCGACGCGACGGAGTCGAACGCGACGGCATCACCGTCGGCACTGATCCTGGGCGGGTAGACCGCGCTCAGCCCGTCACTCTCGGTGCCGTCGGTGGCGACGCTCACCCGCTCCGTCGTACCCGCCTGGCGGTCACGCACGAACACGTCGTCCGCGCCGTTCGCGTCACCCGCCACGAGGTTGCCGGCACCCGACACGAACGCCACGTCGCCGTCGTCGCTGACCGACTGGTACCAGGACGGGCCGTCGGCCTCGCCGCCGCCGCCTGTGACGCTGACCCGCTCCGTCGTCCCCGCCTGGCGGTCACGCACGAACACGTCCGGCGCGCCGTTCGTGTCACCGGCCACGAGATTGTCCGCCGCCGACATGAACGACATGTAGCGGCCGTCACCACTCGTCGCCGGGTACCCGCTGAAACCCAGCGCCTGCGAGCCGTCGTCGGCGACGCTCACCCGCTCCGTGGTACCCGCCTGCCGGTCGCGCGCGAACACGTCAGGCTCGCCGTTCGTGTCACCCGCCACGAGGTTGTCCGCCGCCGACATGAACACCACGTAGCGGCCGTCACCGCTGATCTGCGGGAAGCCGTCGGGCGCGCCGTTGGCCTCCGAACCGTCGGAGGCGACATCTGCCCGCTCGGTGGCCCCCGTCTGCCGGTCGTGGACAAAGACGTCGTCGATGCCGTTCGTGTCGCCGGGGACCAGGTTTGCCGCCGCCGACATGAACACCACGTAGCGGCCGTCCGCGGAGACCAGGGGCCACGCGCTGGGACCGTCGGCCTCGGTGCCGTCGCTCGCGACGCTCACCCGCTCCGTCGTGCCCTCCTGCCGGTCGAGCACGAAGACGTCGTCGGCACCGTTCGTGTCGCCGGCGACGAGGCCGGACGAGGAGGACCTGAAGGCCACGAAACGACCGCCGGCGCCGATCGACGCCTGGTCGCCGCCCGAGCCCGTCTCGACCACCTCGTCACTCACGCTCACGCGCTCGACGCCGACCGCCGCGCCCGCCGGTGGCGCCCCCGCGAGCAAGCCCGCGCCCACGACCCAGACGAGCGCCAGAATCGATGCCCGCCACGACCGCACTCGACCCGCCATGGCCAACCTCCCTTGAGCCTGCTTCGGAGCCCCCGAGGGAACAGGTCTGTTCACGATAGGGAGGGCAGGTTCGTCGGCGGTTAGCGGACCGCTGCCGCCCTCACTCGCCGGGGCCGATGTGGCCCAGCGCCACCTGCAGCAGCGGTTCTTCGATCCCGAGGCGCAACGCCCGGTCGGCGACGTCTCCGGCGTCCATCTCCCCCTCGGCGAGCAGTCCGAGCGTGAGCTCGAGCCAACGGTCACGGAGACGGCCGCGCTCTGCAGCCAGCTCGTCGTCGTAGGCGAACTGCCGGAAGCAGAGGTCCCCCCGATAGAGCTCGAACGCCTGCCGCCGCTCCGGGGTCGAGCCGCGCGAGAGGTCCCAGAAGTCCCAGGCGTCGATCCGCCAAGCCGGCCCGGGCACGAGGCTGATGCCGTGCTCGTCCCGCACGAAGAGCTCACCACGGCCCAGGTCCAGAAGGCGCCGCGAACGGAACAGCAGGCCCTTCAGGCGGTTCCTGCCCACCTCTGGGTCCTCCCCGGGCCAGAGCTGCTCCAACAGCCAGTCGGTCGTGACGGCCCGGCGGTGCGCCACCAGGAGGACCACCATGCGGGCAGCCATGCCACCCGTGTGAACCTCGCGGCCGTAGCGCCTCATGACCACGTCGGGGCCCAGGACGAGGATCTCGCCGGGTCGGACGCCCAGGGCACCGTTGTGATTCACGTTCGTCCCGATCCCGCTGAGACGGGCGGCGTAGTACACCTCGCGCTGCGTCCACTCCCCCTGGGGCGGGAGCCCGCGCAAACCCCGAGACCTCAGCCGCTGCGCCTCGTCCGCCAGCCCCACGCGTTCGCAGTCCCACGCCGCCCGGAGGGCCGCTCCGGCGGCGCGCCGGGCCGGCCCCACGGACTCACACCGGGCGAGGACGTCCTCGAGGGCCTGCACGGTGTCGGGACCCGGGTTCTCCAGGACCTCGCAGCGGGCCTGCAAGGTGAGAGCATCCATGTAGGTGACAAGTGGCAGCGGAGCGATGCCGTCGGCCGGCAGGGCGAAACGGCGGGCGAGGTCCCCCAGGCCGGCGTCGGCCAGGAGACCCCCGACGAAGATGAGAGCTCCGCCGACGAACGGGGACCGGCTCCGCATCTCGTCGGCGATGAACTGCAGGCGCGCGACGAGGTCCGCGCCGGGGTCGTCCTCGACGAGGTCCAGCGCCGCCTCCAGGAGGATGCGGGCGCCCACGAAACCCCCGGGCAGGGGACCCCAACCCCGGTCGAACTCGGCGACGCACGTCCGGGCGGCGGCGAACTCCCAGTTCACCGCCCTCGCCCACCCGAGGGCGATCTGGGCGAGGGGCCAACGGTCGGATCCGAGCCTCCGCATCGTGGCGAGGGCGTCTTCGATGGCGTCGATCGAGTCGGCCAGGTCCTCCCGGTGGACGAGACCCTGGAAGAACGCCATCAGAGCCCGTGACGTGGCGACCTCCTCGTCGCAGCCGGCGGCCGCCAGGTCCGAGAGGGCCTCGCTCATCATGAGCTCCGCGCTCCCGTCTCCGGTGTCGGCGCTACCCGCGGCCTCGACGGCCAGCCAGCGCTGCAGCCGCCCCCTGCCCATGAGGACCCATTTGGACCGAGTCACGCCTCCGGATCCCGCTGCCGCCCCCTCGATCGCGGCCCGGGCGACAGGCAGACCGCCGACGTCGGCCTGCCACGTGAAGTGCTCGACCAGGATCGCGGCCATCCAAAGGTGCCAGTCGGTCCGGTCGCCGTGTGACACCTCGCCGTCCAGGGCCACGAGATCCGGGTACGTGGCCTCCCCGACCCGCACCGCGGCGTCCGCCTCGACGATGCGGAGGAAGAGGGGCTTGCCCGGGCCCGACTCCGCCCGCAGGGCCGCAAGAAGGCCGTTGACCCGCCCCCGGGACATGAGGTGCAGGACGGCCGACTCGGCCAGATGCTGCGTCTCCGGGTCACTGCACAGCTCGACGAGCCGCGACGCCAACGCGTCCCAGTCCCCCGCGTCGGCGAGATGGAGCGGGTCCGGCTCCATCTCCGCTACCCCGCCCCGACGGGGATGTACATGACGACGCGGGTGCCCCGGCCGGGAGCGGACCAGATGTCGGCGCGGCCGCCCGCGTCGGTGACGCGGGCGCAGATCGACTCGGTGATCCCGAAGCCCGGGGGCGCCTCGCCCGCTTCGAAGCCGGCGCCGTGGTCGCGCACCGAGACCGTGAGAGCGCCGTCGACGGTGGCCGCCCGCACGACGGCCTTCTCCACGCCGGCGTGTTTGACGACGTTCGCGAGGGCCTCCCGGACGGCCTCGACGGCGGCGTCCGCCCCGGGCGCGTCGGGCTCCTCGACGACCTCGCCGGTCACGAGCTCGACCCGCAGGCCACGTTCCTCGAACTCCTCGGCGAGGTCGTTCAAGGCATCCACGAAACCGCTCCCCCGGAGCTCACCGGTGCGCAGCGCGCGCCGGAGGCGGCGGGCCTCACGACGGGCGAAGCGGGTGGCGATCCGGGGGTCGTCGGCGTAGTGGGTGCCGAGGTGCTCCAGCGCCTGCAGGGCGCGGTCGTGGACGAGGCGCAGGAGCCGGTTCCGTTCCCTGGCGACCGCCAGCTCCTCGGCCTGGAGGGCGATCTCGGTGCGCTCGGCGTCCGCCCGGCGGGCCAGCTTGCGCATCAGGGTGGTGAGCAGGCCCCAGCTCAGGTGCAGGGAGGGGTACATGGAGAGGTTCGCCACGAGAGTGCCTCCGTCCCGGAGAGCCGGGTTCAGGCGGACGCCGCCGGCGTAGGCGGACGCGAGGACGACGGTGGCCACGGCAGCGGGCAGCGGCGCCATGTCCACCGTGTTGGCGGCCACGACCAGGTAGCTGTGGGGAATGGCGAAGTTCGTCATCGTCGTGACGCGCTCAGGCGTGATCGACGTGGCGGAGAGTAGGAGGCAGCCGACGCCGACGGTGGTGTCCGACCACCGGGCGACATCCCCTCGCGGGCTCGGGCGCCAGAGGACGTCGCGAAGCAGGCACACCCAGTCGGCGGCGGCGAGGGCGACAGCGAGCCCGTAGAGGCGCCGGGAACGGAGCGCCCGCCCCCCAGCGACCAGCACGGCGCACCCGGAGACGATGCACACGCCCCTGAGGGCGAGTCCCGCCATCACCAGCCCGCGGGCGGCTCCCGCCTCCATGTCCTGGCCGCCGGACACCGCCGGGACACCCCACGTCCCCTCCCGCTTCACAACACCGGCCGTTCCTGGTAGCGGCCGAACACGTCGGCCATCGCGAGCATGACCTCGCCCACCGACGCCCGGGCCCGCACAGCGGCGATCACGGGAGGCATGAGGTTCCGCACGGGATCGGCGGCGGCGGAACGCACCTCCGCCAGGGAGCCCTCGACAGCCGCGGAATCGCGGCCGGCACGGACCTCGGCGAGGCGCTTCGTCTGGCGGACCTCGGCGTCCTCGCCGATCTCGAGGATCTCGAGACGGTCGTCGTCGCGGTCCTCGTCCTCCGCGAAGACGTTGACGCCCACCTGGAGGCGGCGCCCGGCCTCGTACTCCTGCTGGAGACGGAAGGACGCGTCGGCGATCTCCTGCTGGAAGAAGCCGTTGTCGATCCCCGCGTAGATCCCCTCCAGGATCGAGCCGCCGCCCAGTTCGAGGATGCGGGCGAAGTACGCCTCGGCCCGTTCCTCGATCTGGTCCGTGAGCGACTCGACGTAGTAGCTCCCGCCCAGGGGGTCGATGACGTTGGCCACGCCGGTCTCGTAGCCGATGATCTGCTGGGTGCGGAGCGCGATCTTGGCGGCCCGCTCCGTGGGGAGGCCGAGTACCTCGTCCAGGGAGTTCGTGTGCAGCGACTGCGTGCCGCCCAGGACCCCGGCGAGGGCCTCGATGGCGGTGCGGACGACGTTGTTGTAGGGCTGCTGGGCCGTGAGGGAGACCCCGGCCGTCTGGGTGTGGAAACGGAGCTGCTGGGACCGGGGGTTGGTGGCGCCGTAGCGGTCACGCAGCCAGCGGGCCCAGATGCGCCGGGCCGCCCGGTACTTGGCGATCTCCTCGAAGAAGTCGACGTGCGCGTTGAAGAAGAAGCTCAGCCGGGGGGCGAAGTCGTCGACGGCGAGGCCGGCCGCCATGCCGAGCTCGACGTAGCCGAAGCCGTCGGCGACGGTGAAGGCGAGCTCCTGGGCGGCAGTGGAACCGGCCTCGCGGATGTGGTACCCGGACACGGACACCGGGTGCCAGCGGGGCATCTCGGCGGACGTGAAGGCGATCATGTCGGCGACCACGCGCAGGGAGGGCCGGGGCGGGAAGAAGTACTCCTTCTGGGCGTGGTACTCCTTGAACATGTCGTTCTGGATCGTGCCGCCCAGCACCCGGCGCTCGAAGCCTTGGTCCTCCGCGACGGCGACGTACATGGCGAGGAGGACCGCCGCCGGGGAGTTGATCGTCATCGAGGTCGTGATGTCCCCGAGGGGGATGCCGTCGAAGAGGATCCCCATGTCCTCCTGGGTGTCGACCGCCACCCCGCAACGCCCCACCTCGCCCAGGGCCCGCGGGTCGTCGGAGTCGACACCCATGAGCGTGGGGAGGTCGACTGCGACCGAGAGGCCGTCCTGACCGGCGGCGAGGAGCGCCCGGTAGCGTTCGTTGGTCTCCTCGGCGGTGCCGAAGCCGGCGAAGAGACGGGTCGTCCAGAGCTTGGTGTGGTACATCGTGGGGTACGGGCCCCGCGTATAAGGGAACTCCCCCGGGACGCCGAGGGAGGAGCCTTCGTCGGCACCGGCCCTGTCGGCGGCGGTGTAGAGCGGCTTTTGCCCTTCCCCGGAGTAGGTCGTGGTCTCGAAGTCGCGCCGCGTGGCCGAATCGAACCGTTCCCGCCAGGCGGCGACCAGCTCCTGCATGCGCTCTCCGGACACTGCGTCCCCTCTCGGTTCGGACAAGTATGGCTGTCCACGCGTGGAGGGGAGAAAGCTCTCCCTCCCTCCCCTCCGGACCCGACTGTCGTCCGGCCCTGTCGCCGTTCCGGCCGGGCGAAGCCCGGCCTTGGGAGTCGATGACCGTCGACGCAGGGTTCGGCTCACGCGTGTCGGCTTCGGGAGCCGTGCCTCACACCACGGATCGCCGCCTCTAATGGGCGTGTTCGGCTACTTGGCGCTGACGGTGAGGATTGTCGCCTCAGGCGTTCCTCCGGCGATGTATGCCAGGATCGTCGCGGTGCCCTTCCCGGTCACCTTCCACTTGTCCAGTCCCGACCGCTCGACGCCGCCGTTGACCCGGAAGAGCGTGTCGTAGAGCGAGAAGCCGCTGGGGTTCAGGACGATCGTGTCCCCCACTCGCGCCGCGAGCGAAGAGGGAGACGCCACGATGACGCCCCCACTCACGCTCAGGGCCACCGGGTGTGTCTTCGGGTCGGAGGGAGGCTCCGGCGCCGAGGAGGCGGCCGGGGGCTGCGCCGTGCCCGCCGGGACTGCCGCCGTGGAACCAGTGGTCGTGGTCGTGGCCGTGGGAGAGGGGACCGCCGCGGGCACCGGCGTGGGCGACATCATCGCCGCCGGAGCCGTGGGGACGACCAGCGGGTCGAGATCCGAGTCGGGGCCGGCGGTGGAGTCGACGGACTCGAGGCTGCCGACCCGGGAGGCGCGCTCCTGGCGGGGCCCCATGGCAGTGAGGACGACGAGGGTGACGACAGCCGCGAGGACGACCACAGCGCCGATCGCGGCAACGATCCGCTTACGGGGAGTGTCGAGCAGACGGCGGAGCCCGCTCTTCTTCTCGCGCGGCGCGGCGCCCGCCGGGATCTGGGGCGGCGGCACGGGTTGTGCCCAAGCGGGGTCCGCCGTGGGCTGGGGCCACGCCGACGCGGCGGGCGGTTGCAGCCACCCGGCGTCGGGGGGCGTCTGAGGCGTGGCGGTCATCGTGTCCGTTCCGGGCCCGGGCGGAGGTTGGCCCGGGGGCAACACAGCGGCCTGCTGCGGCCGGTACCAGGAATCCCAGCTGTCTGTCATCGCTTTCCACCACTGTCGACTGCGGCCGGTTCGCGCCAGCCCGCGGCCCACTCGCCCATGAGACCCTTCGACACTACCAACGCCCATCCCTCTTGACCCCCCAGCGGGACCAGCGGGACCGAGGACGCGGCCCATGGGGTGGGGCCCCCATGGGCACAGCGGAGCGCCCCCAGGCGCCGGAGCCACGTAGCCGAGGCCACGGCCCATGGGGTGGGGCCCCCATGGGCACAGCGGAGCGCCCCCAGGCGCCGGAG
>CAYJLW010000029.1:41489-45154 GCA_964370965.1 uncultured Acidimicrobiia bacterium
CGTAGCCGAGGCCACGGCCCATGGGGTGGGGCCCCCATGGGCACAGCGGAGCGCCGCCAGGCGCGGAGCCATGTAACAGTCCTCTAGCCTGGGACCACCATGTCGCTCCTGACGAAGCGCCTGGAGGACGCCCAACGGGTCCTCGGCATCCTGCAGAGGGCGGACTCCACGTACGAGAGGGTCCGCCACCCCAGGAGGGCGTTGCGCTCTCTCGACCGCAAGACCACCCAGGCGGCCGTCGCGTTGCGCCGCCCGGGCGTGGACACGGGGGCGAAGGTCGCGACGTGGGGCGGGAGTTGGGTGACCCACGTCGTCGTCCTCGGCCTCGCCGCGCACGAGGCCCGCCGCGAGGACGACCCGTGGACGTTCGCCACGGCCGCCACACAGATGCTCGGGGCGTCGGCTGTGAGCGGTCTCCTCAAGGTCGCCGTGGGCCGCAGCCGGCCTGCGGTGCAGCACCTCGTGGGCACCCGGGACTCCTCGTTCCCCTCCGGCCACACGGTTACGGCGGCGGCCGCCGCCCGCACGCTCGCTGATCTCTATGACGCCCCCCGCCTGCCGCTCGCCGCCTTGGCCGTGGGCGTGGGCTGGACCCGCGTCCACCTCGGGGTCCACTACCTCACGGATGTCGTGGCGGGCTTCGCCCAGGGCTGGTCGTGGGCGTCGGCCGTCTCCCGGTTCATGCCCGGTGTCCGGCGCGCCGTCGAGGACCGTGTCGCCGCTCACGCCCCGGACCCTCCGGTACGCCTCCCGGCCTGATCCGGCCCCCCGACCCACGGCCCCCCCACCGAACTGGGCGCGCCACGCGTCACATGCGACGTCCAGCGCGCCCAGAAAGGTCGGTCGGGCCTCGGTCAGGCCGAGTCGGCGGCCTCCTCGACGGGTTCGGCGGCGTCAGAGAGGACGGAGACGACGTCGTTGCGCATCTCGAGGAAACCGCCGTGGACGTTGAAGCGTTCGGCCACGGCGTCGCCCCGGTAGACCCGGAGCTCGCCCTCCTCCGCGAGCGCGATGACGATGGGCTCGTGGCCCCGGAGGATGCCGACCTCCCCGGCGATGCCCTTGGCGACGACCATGTCCGCCCCGCCCGAGTACAGGACCGCCTCGGGCGTGACGACCTCGAGCTGGAGACCGTGGACAACGGCGTCGTCAACCACCGGCGACCTCCCGGGCCTTCGCCTTGGCGGAGTCGAGGTTCCCCACCATGTAGAACGCCTGCTCGGGGAGGTCGTCGACCTCGCCCTCGACGAGAGCCTTGAACCCGGCGATCGTCTCCTCCACGGGGACGTACACACCGGGGTTGCCCGTGAACTGCTCGGCCACGAAGAACGGCTGGGAGAGGAACCGCTGGATCTTGCGGGCCCGCGCGACGATGAGCTTGTCCTCCTCGGAGAGCTCGTCTACGCCGAGGATGGCGATGATGTCCTGGAGGTCCTTGTAGCGCTGCAGGATCTCCTTGACCCGCTGGGCGACGGCGTAGTGCTCGTCACCCACGTAGCGGGCGTCGAGGATCCGGCTCGTGGAGTCCAGGGGGTCGACCGCCGGGTAGATGCCCATCTCCGAGATCGCCCGGGACAGGACCGTGGTGGCGTCGAGGTGGCTGAACGTCGTCGCCGGCGCCGGGTCGGTGAGGTCGTCGGCGGGCACGTAGATCGCCTGCAGGGACGTGATCGAGCGGCCCTGCGTGGACGTGATCCGTTCCTGCAGCTCGCCCATCTCTCCGGCCAGGGTGGGCTGGTAGCCCACGGCGGAGGGCATGCGGCCCAGCAGCGTGGAGACCTCCGAACCGGCCTGCGTGAAGCGGAAGATGTTGTCCACGAACAGGAGGACGTCCTGCTTCTCGACGTCCCGGAAGTACTCCGCCATCGTGAGCGCCGACAGCGCCACGCGGAGGCGCACGCCCGGGGGCTCGTCCATCTGGCCGAACACGAGAGCGGCCTTCTCGAGCACACCCGACTCGGTCATCTCGAGGAAGAGGTCGTTGCCCTCGCGGGTGCGCTCGCCCACGCCGGCGAAGACGGACACGCCGGCGTGCTGGGTGGCGACCCGGTAGATCATCTCCTGGATGACGACCGTCTTGCCCACGCCGGCGCCGCCGAACATACCGATCTTGCCACCGGCCACGTAGGGCTCGATGAGGTCGATGACCTTGATGCCGGTCTCGAACATGACCGTCTTGGGCTCGAGGTCGGCGAAGGCGGGGGGCTCGGCGTGGATGGGCCGGCGGACGTCCCCCACGTCGGCGTCGGGCTCGTCGAGGGGCTCCCCGATGACGTTGAATATGTGACCGAGGGTCTTGGGCCCCACGGGCACGCTGATGGGCCCGCCGGTGTTCATCGCCTTGGCGCCCCGGCGCATGCCGTCGGTGGGCTTCAGGGCGACGGTGCGCACCCGGCCCCCGCCGAGCTGCTGGGCGACCTCGGCGGTGATCATCTCGGTCCTGCCCTCGCCGATCTCGCGCTCGATGAGGAGGGCGTAGTTGATCTCCGGGAGGGCGTGCTCGGGGAACTGCACGTCGACGACGGGCCCGTAGATGGCGATCACACGGCCGTCCTGGAGGGTCTGGACTTGCGCCTCGGTGGTCTGGGTCACTGCTCAGTCTCCTTCGGCTTCGGAAAGGGCTTCGGCGCCGCCCACGACCTCGAGGATCTCGGTCGTGATGGCCGCCTGGCGGGCACGGTTGGCGTAGCGGGTGAGGGTCTTGATGAGGTCGCCGGCGTTGTCGGTGGCGCTCTTCATCGCCCGGCGGCGGGCGGCGTGCTCGGACGCCGTGGAGTCCAACATGGCCGAGTACACCCGGGACTCCACCCCCCGGGGCAGAAGGGCGCTGAGGATCTCCCCGGGCTCGGGCTCGAAGATCGTGTCAGGGGCGGGACCCTCGGCGGGGGCTTCCTCGACGGGGGCCTCGGCGCCGCCGGCCGCCTTGCCGATCTTCGGGTCGACGGTGGCGAGCACGGACGGGTCGATGGGCAGCAGCGGCACGGCCTTGGGTTGCTGGCGGAAGCTGGACAGGAAGGACGTGTACACGAGCGTGATGCGGTCGAGACGCCCCTCGAGATAGGCGTCCATCGCCCAGCCGGCGACGACCTTGGCGTCTTCGTAGCGGGGCTGGTCGCTCATCCCGGCGAAGCCCTCCATGACCGGGACACGCCGGAACCTGAAATAGGACTGCGCCTTGCGCCCCACTGCGACCACTGATCGGGTCTCCCCCGGCATGTCCGCCAGCGTCTCCTCGGCGAGCTTGAGGACGCCGGCGTTGTACGCCCCGCAGAGTCCCCGGTCGCTGGAGATGACGACCACGGCACTGGCCGAGGGGTCTCTGCTGCTGCGGTCGCCATCCGGCGACCTACCTGCTGCCGCCTCGCCGGGCCGCCTGTCGTGACCGAGCAGGGGGTGCGCCACGGAGCCGCCCGCCGCCCCGGCGAGATGGCCGATGACGGCGGCCATGCGCTCGGCGTAGGGGCGGGAGGCCGCTACGCGCTGCTCGGCCTTGATGATGCGCGACGCGGCGATGAGCTCCATGGCGCGCGTGATCTTCATGGTCGACTGCACCGACCGGATCCGGCGCCGAATGACCCTCAGCTCACCAGCGGGCACTCTGGCTCCCTCTCTCTCGGGGGGGGGGGGGGGGGGGGGGGGGGGGGGGGGGGGGGGGGGGGGGGGGG
>CAYJLW010000030.1:0-43778 GCA_964370965.1 uncultured Acidimicrobiia bacterium
AAGAAGACCGGTGACTCCGCAGAGATGATCGCTCTATGTCAGGAGGTCTGGAATCCTCATCGGGTGGGACGAAGTCTGGCTCGAGAAGGACGGTCTCCTTCGTCGACATGTGGTTCACCTTCCCCTCTTGGTCATCGCGTGCGCACCTCTCCGTCCCCAGGTGTCGATGCCCGCTGATGGTCGGTTCCACGGATCTCAGCGTTTGGCTTCGAAGCTCCTTCGGGCCGGTGCATCTCGGTAATCACCGTTCACCTGGTTGATGCACTGCCTGACCGTAGCGGAACTTCAAGAGGCTCACGCTGTGGTCATGGCGTCCGGGGGACCCGCCCCCCACACCACTGCACGGGACTCAACTGGCGCCGCCACGCCCCGACCGCGCGCACATGCGGTCACCTGCCGGCATGGACCGAAGCCAGCCCCATCGGGGTGGACTAGGCTCCTGGCTTCTTGAAGCGGATGAGAGCCATCGTGCTGCCCGAGTACGGCGACGCCGAGATGCTGCGGCTCGCGGAGGTCGACGTGCGCGAGCCGTCAGCGGGGGAGCTCCGCATCGCGGTCTACGCCAGCGCGGTGAACCCGGCGGACTGGCTCGTGATGCGTGGTCCGCTCTTCCTTCGCCTCACGGGCGGTCTCCGGCGTCCGAAGCACCCGATTCCCGGGATGGACGTGGCCGGCGTCGTGGATGCGGTCGGCGGCGACGTAGCCGGCTTCGCGGTCGATGATGAGGTTTACGGGGAGCTCGCACGAGGCGCCTTCGCGGAGCAGGTGTGCGCCAAGCCCGATCTCGTCGCTCGCAAGCCAGGCAGGCTGACCTTCGAGCAGGCAGCGGCTGCACCGCTCGCCGGGCTCACCGCGCTGCATGCGGTGCGCGACGTGGGCCGCGTGCAACCGGGACACCACGTGCTGATCATCGGGGCCTCCGGCGGGGTCGGCACGTTCGCCGTGCAGATCGCCAAGGCAATGGGTGCAGAGGTGACCGGCGTGTGCAGCACCGGCAACGTCGAGCTCGTGCGTTCGATCGGCGCCGATCACGTCGTGGACTACACGCGCGACGACATCACAGCCACCACTGCTCGCTTCGACCTCATCCTGGACAACGCGGCCAGCCACACCCTGCGCCGGCTGCGCCGGCTGCTCACGCCGACGGGCATCTTGATCCCCAACAGCGCCAACGGCGGCGTCACGCGCATGCTGTGGGCCGGAATCCTCTGGAAGGTGGGTCGCCGGCCGCTGCGGATCTTCATCTCGAAGTCGAGCACCGCTGACCTGGACGCGCTACGTGAGCTGCTGGACTCTGGCGCGGTCACGCCGGTCATCGACCGGACCTATCCTCTCGCCGAGACACCAGACGCCGTCGCCTACGCGGCTCAGGGCCACGCACGCGGCAAGGTGGTCATCAGCTGTCGGAGCAGGTCGGGTGGTGAAGCCGATCGCTCGACCTGACTTCGCTGAGCCGGACAGCCGGGCATCGGAGTCGGTTGACAGTTGACATGCCGCGGATGGCCGGATGACCCCAGCGGCCGTAGCCGATCGCGTCCGCAGCATCCGGCCGTGGAAGAACCTCTTGAAACCGGCCGGCGAGGCCCCGTCCGGGGTTCACCGGGGGTCACCCGTGGGACGCTTCCTCGGCGTCGTCGTCCGGGCGGACAGCTACCGCAACATCGCCTACTTGCTCTTGGGCCTGCTCCTCGGCACCTTCTGGTTCACCGTGCTGGTCACGGCCGTGTCGGTGGCGGCCGGCATGCTCGTCGTCGCCCTCGTCGGTGTCCCGATGCTGGTGGGGGTGTGGTACGTGAGCCGGGCGTTCGCCAACGTCGGGCGCGGCGTGGCCAACCGCCTGCTGCACGAGCGGGTCCCGTTCGCGCCGATCTCCTCGCCCCATCGCGGCAACCCGTGGAGGCGGCTCCGCGCCATGAGCCGCGAGCGGGACCGCCGGCGCGAGCTCGGCTTCCTCATGGCCCGTTTCCCCGCCGGCGTCGCCACGTTCACCGCCGCCGTGACCGCGATCTCGGTTCCGCTCTTGGTGGCCTGGGTGCCGATCGGCGCCCGGATCGGAGACCATCCCTTCGGCGACTGGGTCCTGAGCTCGAGTGTGGAGGACCTGGCGACGTCGCCGTGGTCGTGGTTCCTCGTGCCGCTCGGTCTGCTGCTGCTCGTCGTCGCCTTCCACCTCCTGAACGGGCTGGCCCGGGCGTGCGGCCGATGGGCGGCGTCCCGGCTCGGCCCCGGCACGCCCTGAGCGAGGCGGTGCCCACCCGGCTCGCGGATGACCCCGCCGCTGGCGATGGAGTCGGCGTGCTGGATCACCTTGTCCATCGGGTCCACGCCGGGGAACGTCGGGCGCACGGGAAACCCCCCACTCTCGAAGCCTCGGGCTACCTCCCCTCAGCGCCGCCGATCGCGGGCAGGATGTAACACAGGCGCTCCATCCTGCACGCGATTGCACCAGTTCCGGTGCTGCCCTACCCCGAGACCGGCAGGGGCTGGCGCCGGTGGGTCGCGGCATCCGGCGCGTCTGCTCCGAGAGCTCACACCGTGGTAGAGATTGGACCCCACGGCAAAAGCGGCATGCGGGGGCCTCCCGTCGGACGTCACGAGAGGTGTCGGCAGTCGCCCCGACCAGATGCGGGCACTCATGGAGATCACGAGTTTCGACGACGCGCGCAAGGCGGTTGCGGCGGGAACGAGCATCGGAGACGCCGCCCGTGCCCTGGTGGCGGCGATGACTCCGGAGGAGCGCCTCTGGTGCCTCGACGGGGACGCGCCGACGTGGGCCGGGCTCGGCTTCCTCGCCCAGGACGGCTATCACAAAGCCCCGTTCGTCGCGGCCGCTGTCGAGCGGGTCGGGTTGCCCGGCATCGCGTTCAGCGACGGACCCCGTGGCGCCGTCGTGGGCAATGCCACGTGCTTTCCCGTGTCGATGGCGCGGGGCGCGACGTGGGACCCCGCGCTCGAGGAGCGCGTCGGCGACGCCATCGGCGCCGAGCTGCGTGCCGTCGGCGCGACGCTCACCGGCGCTGTCTGCGTGAACGTCCTGCGCCACCCCGCCTGGGGCCGAGCGCAGGAGACCTACGGCGAGGACCCCCACCACGTCGGTGAGCTCGGCGCCGCCTTCACCCGGGGCCTGCAGGGCCACGTGATGGCGTGTGTCAAGCACTTCGCCTGCAACTCGATGGAGAACGCCCGTTTCACGGTCGACGTCGACGTCGACGAGGTGGCGTTGCACGAGGTGTACCTGCCGCACTTCCGGCGCGTCGTGGACGAGGGTGTCGCCGCGGTGATGTCCGCGTACAACTCGGTCAACGGCGAGTGGTGCGGCCAGAACCGGGCGCTGCTCACCGGCGTCCTGCGCGACGAATGGGGCTTCGACGGGTTCGTGATCAGCGACTGGATCTTCGGGCTGCGTGACGCCGCCGAGTCCGTCGGGGCCGGTCTCGACATCGAGATGCCCTACCGCATGGTGCGGGCCCAGCACCTTCCCGAGGAGCTCGAAGCGGGTGACGTGTCGTGGTCCGACGTGGACAGGTGCGCCGAGCACGTGATCGGAACGCTGCTCCGCTTCGACGACGTCCTCGCCACGCCCGCCCCACCTGCCGACGTGCTCGGCTCACCCGAGCACCGCGCGCTCGCCCGCGAGGTCGCGTCGCGCTCGGTCGTCCTGCTGCGCAACGAGGCCGTCGGCGGAGATCCCGTGCTCCCGTTCGACTCCGGCACGAGCGTGGCGGTCGTGGGGTGCCTCGCGGGCACCGTGAACCTGGGCGACGCCGGGTCGAGCGACGTCTGGGATCTCGACTGCGTCACGGTCCTCGACGGGATCCGTGGCGCCGCTTCGAACACCACGTACGCCGACGGCACGGACCTCGAGCGGGCCGCCTCCGTCGCCGCCGGCGCCGACGTCGCCGTCGTCGTCGTCGGCTACACATATCTCGACGAGGGCGAGTACATCGGCGGGACGGATCCGGCCCTCACCGAGCTGTTCCCGCCTCCGGACGGCCCGGAGCTCGCCGCGGGGTTCCAGGAGGGGATCGCGCAGCTTCCGGCGACCACCAAGCCGGATCGCCTCGCGTCCCGACCACAAGGCGGCTTCGGGACGGGAGGGGATCGCACGTCGCTACGCCTCCCCGGTGCGGACGTCGATCTGATCCGCGCCGTGGCCGCCGCCAACCCGCGCACGGTCGTCGTCATCCAAGGGGGCAGCGCCGTCGTCACGAGCGAATGGATCGACGCCGTACCGGCTGTCGTCCAGGCCTGGTACGGGGGCTGCCAGGCCGGGCCGGGCCTCGCCGACGTCCTGTCGGGCAGGGTGAACCCGTCCGCCCGGCTGCCGTTCACGATTCCCGTCGACGAGGCAGACCTTCCGTCCTTCGACCGCGACGCCACGTCGTACCGGTACGACCGCTGGCACGGCTGGTGGCACCTCGCCCGCACGGGCCGCGAGCCGGCATTCCCGTTCGGGTTCGGACTCTCCTACACGACGTTCTCTCTCGACGACGTCGGAGTCTCGGAAGCCGACGGCGCAGTCGTCGTCGACGGCACCGTCCGCAACAGCGGTGACCGGGACGGCGCCGACGTGATCCAGGTCTATGCCGACGTGCCCGACGCCGACGTACCTGCCCGACTCGTGGGCTTCGCACGCGTCGAGGTCCGGGCCGGCACCCACATGCCGTTTCGTGTCACCGTTCCCGTCGATCGTCTCGCGGTCCGAGATGCCGAGCGCCACGCCTGGAGGCCGGCGACAGGACGCCACCGCATCAGCGTGGGTCGATTCGCTCTCGACCCCGACGGCGCCACCGCAGACGTCGACCTCTGAGCTCTCACCGACCGCGTTGACCGTGTCCGGTCGAGCCGCGATTCAACTCGAGGCCGTGGCGCGTCGGAGCGTGGCTGCGACCAGGGACAGCGGCGGTAGCAGCAGCTCGAAGCTCCCCACGCTCGTGCCGACGCCCTCGAAGGGTCGTGCGGTGACGACCTCGGGTTCGGCGAAGGTGTTGCGGGCACGCGGGTGAGGTCCGCAGAGTACCTCGGCGTCGACTGTGCCGGTCACGCCGAGGCCGTCGAGCGCGATCTGGAGTGGAGCAGGGCGGTCGAGGCTGCGGTTCACGGCGAAGACGTGGAGGCAATCCGTCCCGAGGACGGCACTCGTGTCGACGTAGGGCACGGTGCCGAAGCGGCGGGTGCGATACGACGGCCCGGCCGGCGCGATCCGGAGCGCGTCTCCGTCGCGCCGCGTGCTGAACATGCGGAACGTGTGGAAGATCGACTGCAGAAGGAGCTCGTCGCCGCGGGTGAGGAGGGGGGCGATGACGTTCACCACCTGGGCGAGGTTGGCGACACGGACGACATCGGCATGGCGGATGAAGCTGTTGAGGAAGCCAGCGCACACGAGGGCGTCCTCGAGGCTGAAGATCTCCTCGATGAGGTGTGGCGCGTGGCTGCCGAGGCGGGACGGGATCGCACTCCTGAGGACGGGCTGGAGGGTCGTGCGGTACCAGACGTTCCACTCGTCGAAGCTGATCCGTGTGGGTTGCGCGTAGCCGTGGCGCCGTTGAGCCTCGCTGCAGAGCGAGGCGGCCTCTTCGATCTGTCGATCCACGGCGACACCGAAACCGAGGAACTCGGGGGTACGCCGCAGGAGGTTGCGGGCGTACCTGTGCAGGCTCAGGTAGTCGAGACCGTCGCCGAACCCGTCCAGCACGGCCATGGACCACTGCGGGTGGTTCGGGAGGGCGGGGTCGGCGCACCCACAGGCCACGACCTCTACGCCGGGATCGACCTCGCGCATGAGCCGTGCGGCGTCCCGCGCCCTGCGCGTGTACTCCGGAGCCGTGGTGTGGCCGAGTTGCCAGCGGCCGTCCATCTCGTTGCCGAGGCACCACAGGTTCACTCCGTAGGGGCGGTCGTGGCCGTTCGCGGCCCGGCGGTCACCGAGGAGCGTTCCCACCGGAGCGTTCGTGTAGGCCACGAGATCCTGTGCGTCGTAAGGCGAGGCGGTGCCGAGGTTCACTGCCATCATCGGTGTCCACCCCATGCGGTCGCAGAGGCGGAGGAACTCGTCCGTGCCGAACGTGTTCGGCTCCAGGGACCGCCACGCCCGATCGCGCCGCCTGGGACGGCGTTCCACCGCCCCGATGCCGTCGCGCCAGTTGTAGCCGGAGACGAAGTTCCCGCCCGGATAGCGCACCGCCGTCATGTCGAGCCGGCGCAGCGCGTCGAGCACGTCGCTGCGGCAGCCGAACTGGTCCGCGTGGCGCGACTCGGGATCGAAGACACCCTCGTAGACGCAACGGCCCATGTGTTCCATCAACCCACCGAAGACGCGGGGGTCGACGTCGGCCACGACGTCGGCGGCATCGAGCCGCAGTGTCGTCGCTGGAAGCGCCGTCATCCGGGCAATGTAGCTGGGGAGGGCTGCCGAACCGACGCTGAACGTCGCCAGGGCTGTCCACATTCGCCGACTCCGCACCCTGATGTGGGTCAGGTGAAGCGTGTGATCCAGCCCTCGGCACGGAAGCGGCGCAGCTGGCGGTCGAGAAACCAGGTGGCGAGGCCGAGGAGCACCAAGGTGCCGGCAGCGGCGACGCTGAGCTGCCCCCAGGCGACCGTCTTGTCGTCGAGCCCGACGCGGACGGCCTCGAAGACGTGCGTGAGCGGGATCACCTGCGCGAACGCGGCGAAGACGGGTGGGAGCGACTTGACGGGATAGAAGAACCCGGACAGGGGCATGAGAAGGACGAGCGTCCCCCACGAGAACACCTCGGCGCTGCTTCCGTACTGGAGCGTCAACGCCATGACGAGGAACGTGACCGCCGTGCCGAAGAGGGCCAGGATCACCGCGCTCGGCACGAGGACCCACCCCGCGGTGCCCGGTGCCACCGCGTAGAAGCCGAAGCCGACCGCCGCGATGAGGCCGATGGCGACGAAGGTGCGGAACAGGCCCACGAGGCCGAGCGCGCGAAGGAACTCCCGTTCGGTCAGCGGGGTGGCGACGAGGTTCATCAGGTTCCGGCTCCACACCTCCTCGAGGAGGCCGAACGAACCGGCGAAGGTGAGCTGCCAGATGAGGTGGAACAGGAGGATCCCGGTGACGAGGAGGCGCACTGGGCCGTCGCCGTCCCCGTAGGCGACACCGATGGACCCGAACAGCAGGCCGTCGACGACCGGCAGCACGAGCAGGATGTACCACTGGCCCGGCTCGCGCCTCTGCACGAGGAGGTTCCTCCTCACGATCGCCATGACACGACGCGACGACGCGGAGGTCACACGGCCTCCCCTCGCAGCCTCGCCGCCTCGGCCAGGAACATCGTCTCGAGGTCGGCGTGGCCGGATTCGGCGACGATGGTCTCGGCCGGCCCGTCGGCGACGATCTGTCCGGCGCGCAGGAAGACGACGCGTGTGGTCAGCTCCTCGACCTCGCGCATGTCGTGACTCGTCAGGAGCAACGTCGCGCGATGCTCGGAGTTCATCCACTCGAGGCGGTCCCTGACGCGCATCGCGACGTCGGGATCCAGCGAGGCGGTGGGCTCGTCCAGCACCACCAGCTCCGGATGGTGGATGACGGCCTTGGCGAATCCGACGAGCGTTCCCTGTCCCGAGGACAGGGACTCGACCCGCTGATCGGCGAGACGTCCGATGCCGAGCTCCCCGAGGATCTCCGTGGCCCGGGGACGTGGATCCGGCACGCCGTAGAGCGTGCCGAACAGTTCGAGGGTCTCCATCACGGTGAGCTTGTTCGGCAGCGGTATGTAGCCTGCGGCGAACCCGACGCGTTCCATCGCCCGGCTCCTCGCCTCCGGGAGGCGGTGCCCGACGAGCTCGACCGTTCCGGCGTCCGGTTCGATCGCTCCGAGGAGCATCAGCAGCGTGGTCGTCTTCCCGGCACCGTTCGGGCCGACGATGCCGACCCGTTCTCCGGCGGTGATCTCGACGCTCAGCCTGTCCACTGCCTGGGTATCACCGAAGCGCTTGCACAGGTCAGTGGCGCGCAGGATCGGCCCCCCGGTTTCGACGTCCATTTGGGAAGTCTGCCCGGGACAGTCGACCGAGGTCCCGTCTTTTCCCGCGCGCGAGTGGGGTCCCGTTCAGCTCACGCAGTGTCGTGCGCTTGTGTTGTCGTGGAGCGACCAGCTCGCCCTCGCCCGGCGCTGGTGCGACGGTCACGGCGACGACGTCGAGCGTGAGACCCGTTGGGCGCTCAAAGAGATGGCGCGCCGCATCGGGTTCTTGGACGAGCAGACCGCACGCCTGGAGGCCCGCATCGGCGAGCTCGCCGCCCAGGCATCGCCGGCGCTGATGGGACTGTCCGGCGTGGGCCCTCACGTGGCCGCTGGGCTCCTCGCCGCCGCCGGCGACAACCCTGAGCGAATGCGCTCGGAGGCCGCGTTCGCCAAGCTGTGCGGGGCGTGTCCGATCCCGGCGTCGTCGGGCAAGACGATCCGCCACCGGCTCAACCAAGGCGGCGAGTCCTCACCGGCCAGATCGCCGCTGACGCGTGGGGCCGGTTCGTGATCGAGACCACGGCGATGATCCTGATCGGCCGAGGCGAACCGGTCCTCACCCGGGGCCTCTTCGAGGCGCAGGTGTGATGCTATGACGCGCCGGTGCGGACCACCGTGACGCTAGACGAGGACGTGGCGCAGCAGATCCGCCTCCGGATGCGAGAACGCGGGGCGGGGTTCAAAGAGACGGTCAACGACCTGTTGCGGCGGGGCCTGCGGTCCAGAGAGGATCCCGAGGCGTACGAGACGCCCACGTTCTCGTCGGGCACCCGCCCGGGGGTCGACCTCGACAAGGCCCTGTCCCTGGCGGCCGCCTTGGAGGACGAAGAGCTCGCCCGCAAGCTCGACCTCCGCAAGTGAAGATCCTCGACCTCAACGTCCTGGTCTACGCCACCGACGCGGAGTCTGCCCACCACGCCTCGGCGAAGCCCTGGCTCGACGGGCTGCTGGCGACGACGGAAACCGTCGGGATCCCGACCGCGGTCGCCGTCGGCTACGTCCGGCTCACGACGAGCCCCCGGGTCATGGTCGAACCGCTCGACGCCGCAGCGGCCATCTCGATCGTGACGGGTTGGCTGCGTCGCCCCACTGTCACCACCCCGGCGCCGACGCGACGCCACTTCGAGATCCTCGGGGAGCTGCTCGCTCCCGTCGGGACCGCCGGAAACCTCGTGTCCGACGCCCACCTCGGTGCCCTGGCGATCGAGCACGGCGCCGAGCTGTGCTCCTACGACCACGACGTCGGGCGCTTCGGCGGGGTGGTGTGGGTGAACCCTGCGGACGCCTCCGGCGCCTGAGCGGGGCCCGCCGTCCTAGAACGGGAGGTGGTCCCGCTGCAGTTCCAGCAACTCCTCGAACATCGCCCGGCACGCCGCCTCGTCCGGCGGTGAGTTCGGGTCCTCGATGACGGCCCGCAGGGCGAGGGCGGGGTCGTGGGTGAGGGCGGACTCGACGACGAGGTCCTGCAGGGCCACCTGGGTGGCGATGTGGCCGGCGATCGGCTCCACGACGGGGGGCATCACCTCGGGATGCACGCCGTCGCCGTCGACACGGGCGGGCACCTCCACGACCGCGCCCTCGGCGACGTTGGGGACGTACCCGGCGTTGGGCACGTTGACGGCGAGGACCGACGTCGGCTCCCCGGTCCACATGGCCGACACGATCGGGACGACCTCCTCCCAGCTGTGCCCGATCCACCCCACGGGGAGCGGCACGCGGGTGGTGGCGAACCAGCCGGCGAGGCGTTCGGTGTAGGCGTCGATGCGCTCGAAGAGGTCCACGGGGGTGGGGTGGTAGGCGGCGACGTCGAGCGCGAACGGGAGGTACTCGCCGATGTGGCTGTCGACCGAGCACGGGACGACGCCGTAGGTGCGGACCATGTGCGCCACCAGGGGCAGGTACACCTGGTCGGCCAGGGCGCCGAGGGGCGCCGAACGCATCATCGCCTTCGTGAGGCGGACGGTGAGGGGCGAGAAGTCGAAGTACTCCCGGGCGAAGAGGTCCCGGATGCGGGGGACGAGGTCCTCGCCGGTGCGCCTGTGGCGGATCTCGGTGAAGAAGGTGAAGTGGTTGATGCCCGACGCCTTCGCCTCCACGTCCCGCACCCGCATCCGCAGCATCCGGGCGAGGCGGTGCAACCCGATCGGCATCTCGTGGCACATCCCGACGTTGTGCACACCGGTGCCGCGGTTGACCGCCAGGGTCACGCGGCTCATCGGGTTGGTGAGGTTGAGCAGGAACGCATCCGGGCAGTGCTGCTCGATGCCGGCGCAGATGCCCAGCGTGTTCTTGATGCTGCGCAGCGAGTGGAACACGGCGCCCGGGCCGCCGTTCTCCCCGTTGATCTGGCGGGCGCCGTGGCGGTTGGGGATCTCGAAGTCCTGGCGCCAGAAGCGGAACCGGCCGATCTCGGCGCTGCTCAACACGAAGTCCGCACCCGCGAGGGCCGTGGCGGGATCGGTGCTGTAGTCGAGGACGACCGGCGCTGCGTTGGCGGCGTTCAACTTGCAGGCGAAGCGGTACGCCCGGAGCAGGCGGTCCTCGTTGACGTCGTGGAGCACGAGCCGACTGCCGGCGAGAGCAGGGGTGTGGATGACGTCGTTGACCATGGTGGGCCCGAAGGACATCCCTCCGGCGCCCACCAGCGTGATCTTCGGGCCCTTCATGGCTGTGGCGCCCCTCTCGGCTCGACCGGGCGGCTCCCCGAGGCGGGAAACTACTCCGGTGCCGCCGGTGGACCCGGCCCCCCCCGGACGATGCGCCCCACCGCACCCGCTCAGGGCCGTTCTGGGGAGCCCACGCACGGGATCCCGTGCGTGGGCTCCCAGAACGGGTAGCGGCCCCGCCCCGCCTCCGCGGCTCCGCGCTGCCAGGCTCTCAGGCGGGGAGGTGTCGATCGAGGAAGGCGAGGGTGCGCCGCCAGGCGAGGCGGGCAGCGTTGGGGTCGTAGGCGTCGGGACGGTCCCATTCGAAGAACCAGTGGCCTGTGCCGGGGTACCGGTGGATCTCGAGATCGCGGCCGGCGGCCCGGAGGCGCTGCTCCTGGCGGACCACGCCGGTCGGGGTCACGAACGGGTCGGTCTCGGCAAGATGGAACTGGAAGGCGGAGCGGCTCGCCGAGAAGTCGCCCGCACGGGTCGCATAGAAGACGGTGGTCGCCGAGATCGGTGGGGTTTCGGGGCGCGACTGCTTCGCCAGCCACAGCGCCCAGTGACCCCCCATCGAGAAGCCGATCTGGGCCACGGCGGCGGCCCCGGAGTCCGCGCAAGCAGCTTCGATCCCCACCAGGATCTTGCGCCACATCGGCCGGCGGCGTTTGCGGCTCCGGAGACGGGCGGCCTCCTCAGGCGTCGCCGCCGTCTCGCCCTCGTAGAGGTCCGGCGCCACGGCGGCGTAGCCCGCGGCGGCGAGGTCGTCGCAGACTCCCGTCACAACCGGGGTCAGCCCCCACCAGGCGTGCAGGACGGCGACGGTTGCCCGGGCCCGTCCGGGGGGCAGTGCCACGTAGGCGCCTGCCGGTGTCACCCGGGCCGGCGGAGGTGGCAGGGACTCCGGTGGAGCGCTACCCGGCTGCGGGACGCCCTCTTTTGCACGGGACCGAGCGTCGAGAGCGCCCGGCGGAGACGCTCGCGTAGAGCGGCGCTGTCGTCGTGTGCCGCGACGGAGTCGGTCATGAACCCGTCTCCACAGATGTCGGGGCGCGCGAAGGAGCGAGTTTCGTCAGGGACATGTCGGTACTGCCACTCGCGTTCTCCGTCGCCGATCCCTTTGTCTAGCGAATGCGCATGGCATACCGCGGCGGCGGAGTTCGCGACGTGCCGGGCGTGCCCGCCCATGGGACAAGATGCCGCCCCTCGTCCTCGTTCGGTTCGGGGCACAATGATGCGATGACGGATGGCCCCGTGGTGCGCCGGGTCGGGATCCTCGCGCCCATGCAGATCGAACTGGACCCGATCGTGCGCCGCCTGGCTTTGGAGCCGGACGGGGATGTGTACGGCGGCCGGGTCGGTGGCGTGGAGGTGGTCGTGATGCTGGCCGGGGTCGGGATGGCGGCCGGTGCCCGGGCCGCGCGACGGATGCTGGAGCGCGGCGTCGACTGGGTCATGGTCGTGGGCGTCGCCGGTGGTGTGGACGCGGCGGCATCGCGAATCGGCGACGTGGTACGCCCCGAGACGGTCACGCATCGCGAGCGGGGGCTCTCGTTCCGGCCCCACGACGTCGACGGCGCCCCCCGGGCGGGCACCCTGAGCTGTGGCGACGACCTTGTGACCGACCGTGACACGCTGTCAGCGATGGCCGCCGAGGGTGTGGTCGCTCTCGACATGGAGACGGCCGCCGTGGCGGAGGTGTGCGAGGCGGCGGGATGCCCCTGGTCGGTGTTCCGTACCATCAGCGACTTCGCCGGGGAGGGCCTCGTGGACGAGGCGGTCTTCGCGATGGCCCGTCCGGACGGTTCCGTCGACGTCGATGCCGTGCAGCGGTACCTCCGCGGGAACCCCGAAGGCCTCGACACGCTCGCCCGCCTCGCCCGTGACGCCGGGGTCGCCGTCGAGGCGGCCGCGAGCGCCGCCGCCGCTGCCTGCGCGCGGCTCTCGCCCTGAGGGCCCGCGGGCGCTCGTCGCCGGACGCGACGCCGAAAATGAAGCTGATTCCCCGGCATCCCGGGACAACAGCAGCAGTTCAGCCCGGCTCCCGGTTGGCCGCCCGGGGTTTCCGGAGGCCGTCCCGGGGCGGGACGGGCCGGACGTTCTGAGTCGGTCGCCTCACCCCAGGGCGACGAGGTCCTCGAGGGAGGGAACGAAGTAGTAAGAGCCGCTCACCGGCCTGGTGAAGTCGGTGAGGTGGTCGTGGAGGCCGTCGCCGGAGTGGCCGAACATGCGGCGGAGCATCTTCTCGAAACGGCCCGGGTCGGCGCTGAAGGCGACGAAGTAGAGGCCGGCCTCCGACACGGTGCCGTAGGGGATGCTGCGCCGGTAGATTTCAAGCTCCTCGCCGTCCTCCTCGATGACGACCCGGGCGATGTGGGCAGTGGGGGCCTTGGTGTCGTCGTCGAGCTCCACGCTGGCGTCCTTGGTGCGGCCGATGGCGGCCTCCTGTTCGGGGACCGGGAGGGCATCGAAGGCGGCGAGGTCGTGGACCCAGCGCTGTGTCATGGCGAAGGAGCCGCCGGCGCCAGGGTGTCCGCGGGGGACCAGGGCCACGCCCGGGGCCTCCGCGACCGGCGGGTTCTCGGTGCCGTCGACGAAGCCGGTGAGGTCTCGGCTGTCGTGGTAGACGAACCCGGCCGTTTCGGCGGCGAGGGCCGCCACCGGGGCGAGGGCCGCGGCCGCGGAGCGGGCAGCGTCAAGCATGACGTCCTCGCCGGCACCGTGGAGCCAGACCCAGATGTCGTGGGGCGTGCGCGCCACCCCCGGGATCTCCGGGAAGCCGGTGAGGCCCTCGGGCGTTTCCGGGCCGAGGCGGCGCCACAGGTCCGGGCCCACGCCGACGACGGCGTTGAAGGCCGCCGACGCCCAGGCGTCCCGCCAGAGGTCCGCCAGAGCGCCGCCGACGGCGCCGTCACCGGCGTCCGCGCTGAGGTCGAACTCGAGGTGTCTGTGCGTGCGGGTCCCCTGCGCGAACACGCCCGGCTGCGAGGTGGCCAAGTTCGACTCCCGTCTCTCCCGTGTGCCGGCTTCCCGGTTCGGCGATTATTGCCGACGGACCCCGGCCGTGTCCCAACCACCCGAGTGCCCGGTCCAGGACCCCGGCTTCGGGCGGTAGGGTTGCCCGGCCGGCAGTCACACGACCGGGGGGAACAGAGTCATGAGGCGTCAGGTCGCCGTGTTCACATCCGCAGCGCTCGCGCTCGCGCTCGCCGTGACTGCCTGTGCCAACGAGTCCGAGGATGCCGACACGGGGACGTCCGCAGCGCACCCGGAGAACGCCTCCGCGTCGGTGTTCTGCAAGAGCATGCAGGAGTTCGACGACGTGCTCGGCGCGCTCGAGAGCGAGGAGAACACCGAGGCGAACGTGCAGCAGGCCGTCACGATCAGCGCGGACGTCGCCGACGCTGCCCCCGAAGACGTGAAGGCCGCCGCCCAGGCGTTCGCGTCCGGGTGGACGGCCATCGAGGGCGAGGCCCGGAAATCGGGCTACGACGCCTCGCAGATCTCCGCCGAGGCCCGCCAGGTGTGGGACAACCCCACGACCAACAAGGAGGTCGCGGAGCTCGTGGACTACGCCACGGAGAACTGCGGCCAGACCTACGAGCAGGTGCAAGGCACGTCGGCGGCTGCACCTGCTACTCCCGCGGCGACCGGCGGTGGCGCCGGTGGCGGCGGTTCCGACGAGGGTGGCGGCTCGGGCGGCGGCGACGAGGACGACGGCGGCGGCTCGGGCGGCGGCGACGGCGGTTCCGGCGGGGGTGAGGGTGGTCCCGGTGGCGGTTGCGGCCACGGCGGCTGGGACGGCTACGGGGGCGGCGGCTGCAGCTGACGACCCCGCCGGGTCGGCCGCTGCTCCGGGAGTCGATCCCGGCGCTGTCCCCTCGACGGGCGGTCAATCTACAGTCGGGCTCGCGGGCGGTGCGACCCCGGCCCGCAGCACTGCGCCCGCCACGAGGAGGCCCCGGATGCACGGACAGGACTTCGCCGAGAAGAGCTACTGGCTCACGACCCGGCCCTACGAGCCCGGTTCCCCCCTCGAAGGTGAGGTCGACGTCGACGTGGCGATCGTGGGCGGGGGCTTCACCGGGTTGTCCACGGCGCACTTCCTCAAGGAGGCCGCCCCGCACCTGCGTGTGGCCGTGCTCGAGGCAGAGGTCGTGGGCTTCGGCGCCAGCGGCCGCAACGGCGGCTTCTCGATGACGAAGATCGGCATGATGCACAGCCTCACGGCCCTGCGCTTCGGGAAGGCCCGCGCCGTGGAGGCCCACGAGTACGCCGACCGCGCAGTGTCCCTCGTGCACTCCCTGGTCGGCGACCTCGGCCTCGACTGCGACTACGAGCACAACGGGTTCCTCTGGGTCGCCACGTCCGAGAAGTTCCGCCGGCGCCTCGAGAAGGAGCTCCACCTCGTGCACAGGCTCGGCATCGAGGGCGTCCACCACATCGACGCCGGGGAGCTCCACAAGCGCGTCCAGAGTCCCCTCTACGTCGGCGGCGCCTGGTGGGAGCCCAACTGCGGGATCCTGAACCCGGCGAAGCTCGCCTGGTCCTGGCGCGACGTCGTCACCGCCCAGGGTGTGGACGTCTTCGAGCGCACGCCGGTGACCGAGATCGCCCGCGGCGGCGGGCGGTCCCTGCTCACGACCGCGGCGGGGCGGGTGCGGGCCGAAAAGGTCGTGTACGCCACGAACGCCTGGTCGCATCTCTTCGCCCCCATGCAGTCCAAGCAGGTCCCGGTGTGGACCTACATCGTCCTCACCGAGCCCCTCACGGACGCCCAGCGGGACGCCGTCGGCTGGCAGGGCCGCGAGGGGATCGAGGACTTCCGGGACCTCGTGCACTACTACCGCCAGACCGTCGACGGCCGCATCGTGTGGGGGGGACGCGACGTGGGCCTCACCAGGGGCAGCGACATGGACCGCGACCGCGACGAGGACGTCTTCGCCGCGCTCCGCTCCGACCTCGTCGCCACCTTCCCCGCCCTCGATGGCATCGGTTTCACGCACGCCTGGGGCGGGCCCGTCTCGGCACCCCTCGACCTGTTCCCCGTGATCGGCCACGCCGGAGGCAAGGACCACGTGTACGTGCTGGGCTGCGTGGGCCACGGGGTGTCGGTCACCCACCTCCACGGCCAGACCGTGACCGACCTCCTCCTGGAGCGGGACACGGATCTCGCGAACACGTTCTTCGTCGACCGTCGTGTGATCCCGTTCCCGCCCGAACCCCTCCGCCACCACGTCATGAACGGCATCGCCGGCTTCATGCGCTGGGAGGACCGCCGCTACGACGTGGTCTGAACGCGTCGGTGAGCGTCCGGAGTCAACGGGCGGAGTACTCCACGAGGTCGAGAGAGACCGTCGCCGAGGTCTCGCGGACGAGTCCCACGCCTCGGCAGTAGAACTTGCTTTCCCTGTGGCCGCTCACAGGGTCGAGGTCGTCGGTCTCGATGCAGTCCGAGAAGGTGCCCGCCGGGACGGTGACGGTGACGGCCGTGGCGACCACCGTGGAGTGGTCCTCGGCGACGCCGGGAGCGCGTTCCTGGTCGAAACGGGCGCCCACGGTGAGGCGGGCGGGCATGAAGAGGCCGGGTCGGGCGCCGTCGCGGCCGGCGAGCCACTGGCCGCCGTGGCCGGTGACGCGGCCGTCCTCGTAGTCGGTCACTCGCTCGCCCAGGTAGGCGACGTCGCCGGAGGAGCGCTGCGCGTAGTAGTCCTCGGTGCTCTCGACGAGTTCGCCGTTCTCGTAGTCGGAGACGTCCACGACCGTCACGGTGACGCCGGCGACCGTAGCGGTCTCGTCGCGGACGCGCGACTCCACCCGGAGGGTCGTCGCCGCCCCCGTGTCGGCCGACACCTCCTCGCCCTCGAAGACGGCGCGGCGCGTCGTGGTGAAGGCGACGTAGGGGTGGTCGACCGCGGGGGAGAATCCGGAGCGGTCGAAGCCCCGTCTGTCCGAGGACGCGCCCCGGACACCCGTCCCCTCGCCCGGGCCGCCTCGGGCGCCGCAGGCCACCAGGGTCGCGAGGATGACGAGGAGCGCCCCGAGGCCGCCCGCGAGCCCCGGGCCGTGGCGGTGACGGGTCCTACGTGGCATGTTTCCTCCCGTGGTGTCGTCGTCGGGCGCAGTGTGACAGCCTCCCCCTGAGCCCCACCTGAACGGGCCCGCGGCGTTCAGCGGAGGTTCAGGCGGGGCGGGCCACCCTGGGACAACGCACGGAGATCGGCGATCATGGGTCGAGGACAGGCGGACATGACGACATGAGAGTGCTGGTCGTCGAGGACGAGAAGAAGGTCGCCCTGGCCGTGAAGCGCGGCCTGGAAGCGGAGGGCTTCGCGGTGGACGTCTCCCACGACGGCGTCGAGGGCCTCTGGATGGCGACCGAGCACCGCTACGACGTCGTCGTCCTCGACATCATGCTGCCGGGCATGAACGGATACCGGGTCTGTGCCTCCCTGCGGGCGGAGGGGAACTGGACGCCGGTGTTGATGCTCACGGCCAAGGACGGCGAGTTCGACGAAGCCGAGGCGCTCGACACGGGCGCCGACGACTACCTCACGAAGCCCTTCTCCTTCGTGGTCCTCGCCGCCCGGGTCCGGGCCCTCCTGCGGCGGGGTCGGAGCCGGGTGCCCGCCCCCGTTGCCGCCGGGGACCTCCGCGTCGACCGCGCCCGGCGACGCTGCTGGCGAGGCGAGACGGAAGTCCGGCTCACGGCCCGCGAGTTCGCCGTGCTGGAGTACCTCATCCGGCGGGTGGACGAGGTCGTCCCGAAGCGCGACATCCTCGAGGGTGTCTGGGACGGCGACTTCGAGGGGGACCCCAACATCGTCGAGGTCTACGTGCGGCATCTGCGCGCGAAGCTGGACGAGCCGTTCGGGCGCCGCGCCATCGAGACGGTCAGGGGTGGCGGGTACCGCCTGGCCGCGGACGGGGGCTGAAGGTGCCAGGCGACCTCGGGGGGCCGCTCGGGCCCTGTACCCCGCTCGGGGGGCCGCTCGGGCCCTGGGGTCGCAGCCTGGGCAGTGCCCGGTTCCGGATCACGTCCGTCACGACCGTCGTGGTCGCCGTCGTTCTCGCCGCCACGGCCGTCGCCGTGGTGCTCGGGCAACGCCGCGCCCTCACCGACGCGGTCGACGCCCGGGTCCGCCAGCGGGCCGGGGACGTCGTCGCCCTCCTCGACGGGGGAACGGTCCCGGCCGCCCTGAACGTGGGGGAACGGGACGGGGAGCTCGTGCAGCTCGTCACGCCCGGCGGCGACGTCGTGGCCGCCGGCACCAACCTGCACGGGGCGCCGCCCGTGGCGGGGCCGCCTCCGCGGGGTGAACGCCAGGAGCTCCGTACCGTCGTGGGGCTGGCCGTGGACAGGGAACCGTTCCGTCTCCTGTCGCGCAGCGTCGATGCCGCGGGGAAGCGCTACGTGCTCCACGTGGGCGAGGACCTCGACGACGTGGGCGAGAGCGTCTCGGCGCTCGTCGCATCTCTCGCTGTCGTGTTCCCGGTCGTTCTCGGCGTCGTGGCGGTCATCGTATGGCTCGTCGTGGGCCGGGCCCTGCGTCCCGTCGAGGAGATCCGGGCCGAGGTGGCCGACATCGGGGGCGCCGAACCGGACCGGAGGGTCCCCGACCCCGGGACCGACGACGAGATCGGCCGCCTCGCTCGCACCATGAACGCGATGCTCGACCGTGTCGCCGACGCCCGTCGGCGCCAGGAGCGCTTCGCCGCCGACGCCGCCCACGAGCTCCGCAGCCCCCTCACCGCCATGCGATCGGAGCTCGAGGTCGATCTCGCCCACCCCGGGGGCGACCCGGTCGCCACCTGCGGGAGTGCCCTCGAGGAGGTCGTGCGCATGCAGCGCCTCGTCGAGGATCTCCTCCGCCTCGCCCGCAGCGACGCCGGCGGCGAGGACGTCGCCGCGCACGAGGACGTCGACCTCGACGAGATCGTCCTGGGCGAGGCGGACGCCGTACGGAGTCGCGGCGGGCTCACCGTGGACACACGGGGGGTGTCGGGCGCACAGGTGAGAGGGGACGCGGAGCACCTCCGCCGGGCGGTGCGCAACGTGCTCGACAACGCCGCCCGCCACGCGGCGTCCCGGGTGAGCCTGAGCCTGATCGAGACCGAAGGAGGCGTCGAGCTCGCGGTGGCCGACGACGGTCCGGGGGTCCCGGCCGGCGCCCACGACCTCGTCTTCGAGCGCTTCGCCCGGGCGGACGAGGCCCGGGACCGGGACGGCGGGGGCGCCGGCCTCGGCCTCGCGATCGCCCGGGACGTCGTCACCCGCCACGGTGGCACCATCGCCCTCGATCCCAGCGCCAACGGCGGCGCGCGCTTTGTGATCCGGCTCCCCCTGGCGAGGCCGGGGGGTCCGGCCTGACGGCCGTGTGGCCGGGCCTCGCCGCCGGGATCGTCTTGTGCGCGGGGCGGTAGCGTTGCGGGCATGGACCCGAACTCCCCGAGGGATGCCCGCCGCGAGCGACGGTACCGTCCGCCGGAGGCCGAGTTGCAGTGGCGGTTCAGCGCTTCGGGGGGCCCGGGCGGCCAGCACGTGAACACGACGAACACCAAGGTCGAACTCGCGTGGGACGTCAGCGCGGCCGACCTCCCGGAGGACGTCCGGGCCCGTCTGCGCCACCGTCTCGGCGACACCGTGACCGTCGTGTGTTCCGAGACCCGCTCGCAGTGGCGGAACCGGAGGCTCGCCTACGAGAGGCTCTGCGCCCGCATCGACGCCGCCCTCGTCGTCACGCCTCGCCGCGTACCCACGAAGACACCCCGGCGGGTGGCCGTGGCCCGCCTCCGGGACAAGGCCCGCCGGGGCGCCACGAAGCGGCTGCGGGGGAAGCCCGACACCGACGCCTGACGGGCCGCCCGTGGCGGCGCCTCCCGGGGCGGCCCGGCGGGCTTGATACAAGAGACGATTCCTGTCACACTTCTCACCTCCACGGTCGAGAGAGGTGAGGGCGTTGGGGACAGGACTCGTATTCGTCGTCATCCCACTGGTGGCCGCAGCCATCGGTCTCACGACGAAGTGGGTGGCGATCAAGCTCGTCTTCCACCCGGAACGCTGGATCGGGATCGGCCCCGTGGGCTGGCAGGGCATCGTGCAGCGGCGCTCACCGAAGTTCGCGGCCGGGATCGCCGACACCGTCCTGCACGCCGGCCTCAGCGTTGAGACCCTCGTCGACCGAGTGGACCCCGAAGAGGTCGCCGCCGTCCTCGGCCCCGCCGTCGACGAGGAGGCGCCCACCCTCGTGCCCGAGCTCGTCGAGGCCGTCCGTCCCGGGCTCTGGGAGGAGATGGCGCCTGCCGCCCGGGACGCCGTCACCGCGCAGCTCCGCACCGAGGGTCGCCGCCTCGCCGCCACCCTCGTGACCGAGCTGAAGCCCGTGCTCGCCGGCGTCCTCGACGTGAAGGGGATGATCGTCGCCGAGCTTTCCGGCGAGAACGCCAACCGCCTCGCGCGTCTCGTGCAACGCGTGGCCGGACGCGAGCTGCGCATCGTGATCGCCTACGGCGGGGTGCTCGGGTTTCTCATGGGGCTCGTGGGAGCGGCGGGCTACACCCTCCTCGAGCGCTGGTGGCTGATGCCCTTCGTAGGCGCCCTCGACGGCCTCGTGAACAACTGGCTGGCGATCCAGATGATCTTCCGGCCCCGGGAACGCACGCGCTACCTCGGGATCTTCCCGTACCAGGGCCTTTTCCACGTCCGCCAGGAGGAGATCTCCCACGAGTACGCCGGGATGCTCGCCGAAGAGGTCCTCACGCCCGAGACCATCCTCGCCCACCTCGCCGCCAGCCCCGACGCGCATCGCCTCTACCGGGTCGGGCTCGTCACCCTGGAGCGGGAGCTCGAGACGCAGCTCGGCCTCGCCGCCGTCCTCCTCGGGGAGGAGGTCGGCGACGCCGCCCGCGCCCGCGTGTTGGGGGTGCTCGCCCTCCGGCTGCAACGGGCCCTGCCCCGGGTCCTCCCGGACGCGCAGGCGTACCTGGCGAAACGCCTCGAGGTGGCCGAGACCATGGAGGCGGCCCTCCTCGCCATGCCCCCGGAGGAGTTCGAGAAGGTCCTGCGGAGCATCTTCACCGAGGACGAGAAGACCATCATCATCGTGGGCGGTGCTCTCGGGGGCCTCATCGGCCTCGGTCAGGCCGCCGTCGTCCTCGCCCTCACGGCGACATGAGCCCCGGTACGACGACGCCGCAGCCCGCCGTCGCGGACACTCGCCGGCGGATCCTCGACGCCGCCGAGGCCTGCTTCGAGCGTTTCGGCGTCCCCAAGACCACCGTGGAGGACGTCGCCTCCGTCGCCGGCCTCTCCCGGGCGACGCTGTACCGCTACTTCGCCGGCGGTCGGGACGAGGTCGTCCTCGGCGTCCTCGCCCGGGGAGCGGCGGCGCAGTTCGAGCGCCTGCGCGGCGTGGTCGAGGCCCAGCCCGTCTTCGCCGACGGAATCGTCGAGGGGGTCGTCGCGGCTCTGCGCCGGATCCGGGAGGACGCCAACCTCGGTCTCCTCTTCTCCCCCGAGGCGGTGGGCTACACGAGCACGATCGCGGGGGCCTCCGCCTTGATCTACGAGACGACGGCGGGCTTCATCACCCCGCTGTTGGAGGAGGCCCGCGACCGGGGCGAGGTGCCTGCGGACCTCGACCCGGCCGAGGCAGCCGAGTGGACGGTGCGCGTGCTGCTCTCCCTGGTCACGTTCCGGGGCCCGCGGGAGCGGAGCGAGGACGAGATCCGCGAGCTCCTGCGGCGCTACTTCGTCCCGGCCTTCGTCTCCCGCTGACCGGAGCGGGTACGGCCGCAGCCGTCGCCCGGCTACGCCGCCGACCAGTGGAAGCGGACTGCGACGGGATCGTGGTCCGAGAGGGGTTCGCCGCCGGGCGTCTGGAAGGTGGTCGCCGGTACGGTGCGGGTGAGGGGTTCCAAGGTGAGGGTGGCGCTGTTGCGGAAGGCGAAACGGTCGACACGTCCGGCGTCAGCGCCGCAGTCGAGGACGTCGCACACGTCGACGAGGCCGGTGGCGTCGAGGAGGGACTGCCAGACCGGGGCGTCGTCGGGCCCGTCGTCGAGGTTCGTGTCGCCCCCGAGGACGACGGCGTGGCCGCCGGAGTGCGCCCCGACGTAGGCGGCGAGCTGGTCCATGTTCGACTGGCGGGCGGCGACGTCGGGTGGCCCGCCGCCCGCATCGGCGTGCAGGTCGTAGACGTCCACGGTGACGCCGTTCGCGAGATGCACCGTGGCGACGGCGAAACCCTTGTTCGCCAGGCAGTCCGACGCCCCGTCGAGCACACCGGCGCAGACGTCCCAGCGGACCCGGGTGACGTGGGAGAAGGGGAGTCGGGAGAGACCTTCGAGGCCGTCGTTCGCCCATGCGGTGGGCCGGGTCGGGTCCCGGAGTTGGGGCGGGGTCCCGGGCACGGAGACGTAGGGGTGGTCGCTGCCGGCGGCGACGAGGTCCTGGTAGAACTCGAAGTCCTCTTGGAGGAGGACGACGTCGTAGCCGTTCAGGAGGGGCCCGATGAGCGGCGAGTGCGTGGCCGGGTGGGACGAGGAGATCCCCTCGGGCAGGCCGGCCACGTTGTAGGTGAGGGCGTCGAAGTCGCCCTCGGCGGCGACCGGGGCGCAGGCGTCGAGGTCCGGGCCGGGGCTCCCGGGCAGAGCCACGGCGCAGGGGTCGACGACGTCCGGCGGCGACGCCGAGTCGGTGATCTCCCACTGCAGGGCATAGGGGTGCAGGGCCACGAAGGCCCATATGCGCATCCAGTTCATGGATCCGCCGGCACCGCCGGGGCTGTGCGGACGGATCTCGCCGAAGACCACCGGAGTTCGGACGTCGACACCGGAGGCGGGGTCGAGCACGGTGACGTGGCCGAAGGCGACCGGGAACCATGCGAGGGAGACGAGGTCGACGCGGATGCGGGCCCAGCCCGCTCGCGCGCCCGGGACGACCGCCTCGCCCCGGACCGACTGCACGGAGCCGAAGAGGCCGGTCGTGACGGCGAAGGACCCCGCCGGTGCCCGGCCGCTCACGGCGTAGCCGTAGTCCCCGCCCAGACTGAGGCTGACCTGTTGTGACGACGGCGGCGAGGGTGCCGGCGTCGTGGCGCGTGCGGCGGGTGTGACGCACGCCGCGAATCCCAGCGTGGCCGCAGTTGCCCATGCCAGGACGCGGACGCGTCCCGGACGTGTCGTGGCCATCTGCCGCTCCCGACGTTGCCCGGCGGAGAGCGTGCCGGCCGGGCGGCTCGTGCGCCCGGGGGCGCTCCCCGGATATGGGTTTCGGGGCGTCGGCGGGTGTTCCCTGCCCACGTCAGCACATCGTGAGGCCGCCGTTGACCGAGATGGTCTGGCCGGTGACGTACGCGGCGTCGGGGCCGGCAAGGAAGGTGACCATGGCGGCGACCTCCTCGGGACGACCCACGCGTCGCATCGGGATCGCCCGCGTGAGGGCTTCGAGGAGCTTCGGGTTGCCCCCGCCCACCTGGGCGAGGAGGGCGGTGTCGGTGGGGCCGGGGCAGACGCAGTTCACGGTGAGGCCGTGGCGGGCGGTCTCGCGGGCCAGGGTCTTGGTGAAGGCGATGACGCCGCCCTTCGTGGCCGAGTAGACCGCTTCGCCCGATGACCCCACGCGCCCGGCGTCCGAGCCGATGTTCACGATGCGGCCCTTGCCCCGCTCGATCATGGTGTCGAGCACGGCCCGGCAGCAGACGATCGTCCCCTTGAGGTTCACGGTGAGGAGGCGGTCCCAGGCTGCCTCCTCGCTCTCCACGAAGGGGCCGACGACGTCGATTCCGGCGTTGTTCACGAGAACCTCGACGGGGCCCAGGCGGGCGGCGATCTCAGCGACGGCGACCGCGGCGGCGGCGGTGTCGGAGACGTCGAGGGTGACCGGCATCGTCGCCGTTCCGGCGGCGAGGTCGCCGGCCGTCGCGGCGGCGGCCTCGGCATCGACGTCACATACGGCCACGGCGAAGCCGGCAGCCGAGAGCCGGGCGGCGACGGCGGCGCCGATGCCGCGGCCGCCGCCCGTGACCATGGCGACAGGAGCGTTCACGGAGCGCAGTGTAGGAGCCCGGGCCGGGCGGGCAGGGCCCGGGGGTTGCGGCCGTCGCCGGGCGCGACCCGTACCATGGGCGCCCGGAAGCGGCGGCCCGGCGGCGACCGGGGGAGGATGTCGCCGGACCGCCGGTGTGAGCACCACGGGGGCCGAGCAGGTGCAGGACTACAGCGAGACGAAGGCGCTCTGGCGGGCGTTCTGGGACATGGAGGACGTGGGCAGGCCCATGTGGGTGGTGCCCACGCCGCCGAACATCGCGTTCGTCGAGATGCGCGTCGTGTCCATGCTGGACTCTCTCGCCGACCCTGCCCTGCAGCTCCGCTCACAGCTCGACTTCATCCGCCTCCGGGAGGACCTTGCCTGGGGTGACGACTTCGTCCCGTACCTCCAGGTCCTCCAGGGGGTGTCCAACTACGCCTCCGCCTTCGGCTGCGAGGTGCGCACCTTCGAGCACACCCGCCCCTGGGCGTTCCCGGTGATCGGCCCCGAGGACCCGGCGGGGAAGGTCCGCGACCTCGTTCCCCCCGCGATCACCGACGGCAACCTCGGCGACGACCTGCGGGCCATGGAGGCCTTCGTGGCCGGGACCGACGGCGAGGTGCCGGTGGCGATCGCCGAGCTGCAGGGACCACTGGACACCGCGTACCTCGTATGGGACTCGACGAGCTTCATGACTGCGATGTACGAGCACCCCGACGAGGTGCACCATCTCATGGGCCTCGTCACGGACCTCATCGTCGATCACGTGAAGGCGCAGCGGGCGATCGTGCCCGAGCTCGTCCCGGTGCACTTCCCCCCCGTGTACATGCCGTGGGGTGCCGGGATCAGCGTGAGCGACGACTGCCTGGCGCTCCTGTCCCCGGCGCTGTACGAGCGCTTCGCCCTCCCCTACCTGAACCGCCTCTCGGAGGAGTTCGGCGGCGTGTTCGTCCACTCGTGCGGGAACTTCGTGCACCAGCTCGACAACCTGGAGAAGGTTCACCGCCTGAGGGGCGTCAACTTCGGCGCCAGCGAGACCCCCTTCGAGGCCGTCTGGGAGCGCCTCGGCGGGCGTTGCGCCGTCGTCCCCCACCTCGGCCTGAACAAGGACGTCGCCTTCGCGGACGACGCCGCCTACGTCGGCCACGTCCTCGACGCCGCGGGCGGCGCCACGCGGGGGCTCTGCGTCCTCGCCGGCCTCCCCGCCGCGGACCTCTCCCGTCCCGCCGAGCTGCCCTCGGGGGAGCGGATCCTCGCCGACGTCACCGCTGCCCGCGACCTCATCATCGGGACGCCGCCGTGAGCCCATTGACCCCCCCGGAGGTGATCGAGGTCGGTGCCGACGAGGCGGAGGCGCTCGCCGGCGCGCTGCGCGTGGCGCAGGCCGTGGCCCGCCGGCCCTCCGAGCGGGTGCCGGTCCTGCTGAGCTTCGCGCAGGCGTTCAAGATCACCCGCACGGGCGCCGGAGTCACCTTCCCGGAGTACTTCGGAGACCCGGAGGCGCAGCTGCGCACGCAGCTCGTCGCGGCGGCCTGGATCCAGGAACACGTCCGGGCGGACATGGCCGCCGAGCCGCCGGCGACGGACTTCGCGAACGCCCGGGAAGCCTCCGCCCTCGGCGCGGACGTCGTCTTCCCGGACGACAACATCCCGTGGGTGCGGGGCCCCTGGATCGACGGTGACGACGACCTCGCCCGGCTCCGCGACGTCGACCCGGTGCACCACGGCCTCCACGGCAGGGAGATCGAGTGGAAGGCGGCGATGGAGGCCGCTGCCGACCGGCACCCGCTCCGGTACCGGGGCGGCGAGTTGCAGTACCCCGGGCGCCACGTGTCCACGAGCCACGGCCACACCGACGGGCCCTTCACCGTGGCGGCCGAGATCCGTGGTCTCACCCGGATCCTCACCGACGTGTACGAGAACCCGGCGTTCCTCCACCGCCTCCTCGACGTCGTCACCGACAAGATCGTCGCCTGCATCGACCACGCCAGGGCAGCATGGGGCCCGGCGCCCCTGTCGTTCTTCGCCGACGACTTCGCCGTGAACCTCTCCCCGGGGCACTTCCGGGAGTTCTCCCTGCCGTACCTGAGGCGCATCAGGGCGCACATCCCGGGCCTCGCCGTCTACCACATGTGCGGCCGTGCCGATCACGTCGTCCCCCTCGTGGTCGACGAGCTCGACATCGCCATGTGGCACGGTCTGGGCTTCGAGGTCGACCGCCGCCGGGCGCGCGAAGCGATGGAGGGCCGTTGCGCCATGCACGGCAACGTGAGCCCCTTGACCCTGGCGCTGGGGACCGCGGAGGACGTCCGCCGGGAGTGCCACGAGATCCTCGCCGACCTCGGGGACATGGACGGCTTCGTGATGGGCGACGGCAACAACGTGCCGCCCGCCTCGCCCCTGGAGAACGTGAATGCCATCTGGAGGGCTGTGTGCGAGCACGCCGGCACGAGCGCCACGACCGCCACGACCGATCGACAGGAGGAGCGATGACGCTGCCGGAGCTGAGCGAGGCTGTGGTGGACGGCTACAGGGAACGGGCGGCGCGCCTCACCGCGGACGCTCTCGCGGACGGGGCCCCGGCGAAGGAGATCCTGCAGGACTGCCTCGTCCCGGCCATGGACGAGGTGGGCGGACGCTTCGAACGCTCGGAGTACTTCCTACCCGAGATGCTCATGTCGGCCAAGGCCGTGACGGCAGCGCTCGAGGTGCTCCGTCCGGGCCTCGAGGCGGCCGGTGCGGAGCCGATGGGACGCGTCGTGATGGCCACGGTCCACGGCGACCTCCACGACATCGGCAAGAACCTCGTGGGCATGATGCTGCGCGGCGCGGGCTTCGATGTCGTCGACATGGGCGTCGATGTGCGCCCAGAGGCGATCGCGGACGAGGTGGAGGGGACGGGCGCCGCCTTCGTGGGCCTCTCCACGCTCCTCACGACCACGCAACCGGCCATGGCGGACGCCGTGGAGTTCCTTCGGGGGCGGTTCCCCCCCGGGCGGCTCCGGATCCTTGTCGGCGGGGCTCCCGTCACGGAGGCCTTCGCGGCGGACATCGGCGCGGACGGCACCGCCGGGAACGCCTCGGCGGCGGTGCGCCTCGCTCGCACCATGGCGACCGGGTAGGTCGCCGGTGCTCGTGCGCATCACCGGAGTCGGGGACGTCGAGGAGCCCCCCGGGCGTCTCGCTCTCGAAGTCCTGCGGGACGTGGGGGCGGCCGTGGACGTGGCCTGCGTCGGTAACGGCACCTGCGGACGCTGCCGGGTCCGGTTCCTGTCGGGGGCGCCCGATCCCGGCCCGGAGGACAGGGTGCACGTCGGCGCCGGCGACCTCGCGGCGGGCTGGCGGCTCGCCTGCAGGGCCCGGCCGGAGCGGGACTGCACGCTCGCTCTCCCCCAGGGCCTCGACGACGTCGCCATCGCGGTCGACACGGCGGGTGTCGCCGCCGAGTCGGTGGGGGAGCCGAGCGGCGGCCGGGGGAGCGCCGGGGGTGGCGCCCGTCTCGGTGTGGCCGTGGACCTGGGCACCACGACGGTCGTCGTCTACCTGCTGGACGTCGAGGCCGGCGTGCAACTCGGCGTGAGCGCCTTCCGGAACCCGCAGGTCTCCTTCGGCCCCGACGTGATCTCGCGCATCAGGGCGGCCCACAGCTCCCCCGCAGGGCTGGGGCCGCTCCGTGGCGGCGTCCTCGGCATGATCGAGGGCAGGGTGCTCGCCCTCTGCGGGTCACGGGGCGCCGATCCGGATGCCGTCGGGGAGGTCATGGTGGTGGGGAACCCGACCATGCTCCACGTCCTCGCCGGCGTCGACCCCTGGCCGCTGGGCGTGGCGCCCTACCGGCCGGTGTTCACGGAGAGGGGACCCGTGACGGGTGCCGAGCTCGGCTTCGGGCGCCTCACCCGGGTGACGGTCCGCCTCGGTCCGGCCGTCGACGGGCATGTGGGCGCCGACGTCCTGGGCGGCCTCGTCGCCCTCGAGGTGCGCCGGCGGCCCGGGCCGGTGCTGCTGGGTGACCTGGGGACCAACGGGGAGATCGTCCTCGTGCACGAGGCGGCGGCCGTGGCGACGTCGTGTGCCGCGGGGCCGGCGCTGGAGGGCGGCGGGGTGAGCGCCGGGATGGCGGCGCTGCCGGGTGCGGTCGAGCGGGTCGCGTTCGACGCGACGGGCGGGGGCCTGGAGCTGTCGACGATCGGGGGTGCCCCGCCCCGGGGCCTGTGCGGCTCCGGCCTCCTGGACGCCGTCGCCCTCCTGTTGCGCCACGGCGTGGTCGCTCCCTCGGGTCGCATGGCGGCGCCGGGAGCGCCGGTGCCCGCCGACCTCGGCGAGCGCCTCGGCGAAGACGACACCGGGCGGCACTTCTTCCTGGTGCGAGAGGGGGGGGAGGGGAGGCCCGTCACCGTCACACAGGAGGACGTGCGGAGTGTGCAACTCGCCAAGGCCGCCGTCCGCGTGGGCGTGGACGCCATCTTGGAGACGACCGGCCTCCGGGCCGACGACCTGCGGGCCGTGTACCTGGCGGGGGCCTTCGGGAGCGCGGCCGGCCCCGACAGCGTGATCGACCTCGGGATCCTCCCCGAGGCCTGCCGGGGGAAGGTGCAGCCTGTGGGCAACGTGGCGGGCCTGGGTGCGAAGCGCATGCTCTGCCACGCCGAGGACCGCGAGGAAGCTCGGCGTCTCGCGGCCGAGATCAGCGGTGTGGACCTCGCCGCCGCCCCCGACTTCGACGACCGTTTCGTGGCGGCGACAGCGTTCCCCGGGCCGGGGTGAGCAAGCGGCTCCGCGGATGCGGTGGGCCTTTCGGACCTGCGCTCAGTGCCGGGCGCGGCCCCCGTAGCGCCTTTCGGCGGCGGCCTCGCGGAGGCGGTGGTCGGCGGGGTGCACGCGGATCGTGGACCCGTCGAGGACCTGGTTGTCGAGCAGGGAACGGGCCTTGCGGGCGTCCGCCTCGCTGGCCATGTTCACGAAGCCGTACTCGAGGGACTCCCCCGTGAGCGGGCTGATGCGGACCTCGGACGTCTTGACCTTGCCCGCCGTCTTGAAGAGGTCCCGCAACGACGCGTCGGTGGTCGTGGGGGAGAGGTCGCCCACGTAGAGTTTCGTCCCCTGCATTCGGCCAATCCGATCTCGCGTGCTTCGGGACTCGGGGCGTGTCCGGCCAGCACACGAGGACGGCACGTCCGGTCGGGGCGAATCTTCGCCGGCAACACCCCAAGCTTAGATCCTCGGTGCCGGGGCTGTCCCACCGGCGGTGTTCGCGCCGCACCCGGTCACCGGGGCGACGAGGCGATCCGGCCTGCAGAGAGGGCAAGGGCGTTCAGGGCGGTGTGGACGAGGACGGGTGCCAGAAGACTGCCGGAGCGGAGGCGGAGCCAGGCGAAGCCCGCCCCGGCCAGGCCGGTGACGGCGACGGTGACGGCGACGGTGACGACGGTGCCACCTGTGCCACCGCCGGTGAGGTGCCCGCCGGCGTCCGGGTGCAGGGAGGCGAGCGTGGGCAGGACGTGCCAGAGGCCGAAGAGCGCCGAAGTCGCCGCCACTGCCGTCTTGGTGCCGTGGCGGCGCAGGATCATGGCGAGCAGGGCGCCGCGGAACACGAGCTCCTCGACAAGGGCGGTCCCGAACGGGATGCGCACGCAGACCTCGTAGAGGAACCGGGCCGTGCCTGCGTCCGCGGCGGGGTTGGAGGCGAGGAGCCGCCGGGTCGCGGGCAGCGCCAGCGCGGCGGCGAGGGCGACGGCCACGGGGACCGCCACGAGGGCCCCGAGACGGAGGCCACCGGCGGCGTCGGAGCGCCTCAGGCCGAGGTCGGCCGTCGAGGCGCCGTCGGCCCGGGCGAGCAGGGCGAGGCCGGTGGCGGCGGCGAGGCCGGCGGGGACGTGGGCCCAGAGCGGCACAACGGTGTTGAGGACGATGCTGTAGGCCGCGACGAGGGCGACGGCGAGGGCTTCCCTACGCGTCATGCCGCTCGCGGCGCCAGACGTCGAAGCCCTCGAGGGCTGTGGGGAGGGTGGGGAAGATGCGGTCCTCGCCGATCCGGGCCAGGAGGCCGCCCCGGGCGAGCTGCTCCCTGAGCTCCTGCTTCACGCGGGCCATGGCGAAGACGACGTCGCGGCGCGTGAGCTCCTCGCTGAGGTCCTCGAGGGCGTCGCTGGCGGTGACGTCGATCTCGATGACCGCCTCGGCGTTGAGGACGAACCAGCGCACGGGGCCGGCGGCGGAGTCCACGGCGGCGAGGGCGCGGCGGCGGAAGTCGTCGGCGTTGGCGAAGCACAAGGGGGCGTCGTATCGGTAGACCACGAGGCCCGGGGTCGTCTCCGCCGCCGGGTAGTCGTCGACGTCGTGGAGGCCGGCGAGGCCGGGCACCTTGCCGAGGACGGCGTCGTGGGGTCGGGCGATGCGCGCCAGGAGGTCGACTATGGAGAGGCCCACGGCGATGAGGATGCCCACGAGGACGTCGAAGAGGAGCACGCCTGCGGCGGCGGCGAGTGCGAGGCCGAGCTCGCTGCGGCGGAAGCGGGCGAGGCGGCGGAGCTGGGGGATCTCGATGAGGCCGAGGGCGGCCTGCACGACGACGGCCCCGAGGGCGGGGGCCGGGAAGGTGGCGAGGAGGGAGCGGAAGAACACCAGGACGAGGAGCACGACGCCGAGGGCGGCGAGTCCCGTGACTTGCGTGCGGCCCCCGGCTCTGTCGGCGACGGCGGTGCGCGTTCCGGAGCTGCTCACCGGGAAGCCCTGCGTGATGCCGGCGCCGAGGTTGGCGACGCCGAGCGCGAGGAGCTCCTGGTTGGCGTCCACGTCGTGGCCGTTGCGGAGGGCGAAGGCGCGGCCGGTGACGATGTTGTCCGAGTACGCCACCACGGCGACACCGAGTGCGGCCACGAGGAGGGGGAGGAGGTCGTGGAGCGAGACGTCCGGGATCCCGGCGTGGGGGAGTCCGGCCGGGATGCGGCCCACGACGGCGATGCCCCGGTCCTGGAGGTGCAGGACTGCGACGACCACGCTGGATGCGGCCACGGCGCCAAGCTGGAACGGGGCCCGCGGGAGCCAAATCTGGCCGGCGAGGAGGAAAAGGAGGACGGCGGCGCCGAGGAGGAGGGTGGGGGTGTGGATTCGGTGGAGGTGTGTGAGGAACGCTCCCACCTCCGCCACCACCGTGTCGCCGGTGACGGGCACGCCCGTGAGCTTCTCGAGCTGGCCGGAGATCATGATGAGGGCGACGCCGGTCATGTAGCCCACGAGGGTGGGTCGGGACAGGAGGTCCGCGAGGAACCCGAGACGGAAGGCGTACGCCAGCAGGCAGACGAGACCGGTGGCCACGGCGGCGGCCGCCGCCAGGGCGGCGTAGCGGGCGGGGTCGCCGGCGGCGAGGGGGGCGACGGCCGTCGCCACCATGACCGCCGTCGTGGACTCCGGGCCCACCGAGAGCTGCGGGGAAGACCCGAGGAGGGCGTAGGCGGCCATGGGCAGGATCGCGGCCCAGAGGCCGACGACGGGGCGGAGGCCGGCCACCTCGGCGTACGCCATGCACTGCGGGACGAGGTAGGCGGCCACGGTCACCCCGGCGACGACGTCCGCCCGCAACCAGGCGCCCCGGTATTCGCGGAGACTGGCGACGCCCGGTAGGACCTGGGGTCCGAGGGGGCGGCCGTTCCCGTTCTCGTGCCCCTCTGACGGGCCTGCGGACGCCGGCATCCGGGAACGCTATCCCACGCCGCCCCGGAGGGATCGGCATCCTCATGTGTGAAGGGCCGATATGCTGGGGGCTTGCCAGAGCCCCTTCCCGCCGGGTCTTCCCCGCTGGACCCCCTTGGGCCCGGTGCCGAAGCCGGAGTGGCACCGACGTTCCCCTTCGTTTGGAGGCGCAGCGCATGCGCGCCAGCTGGCCTGGGGCGACCTTGGCCCGTGTCAGAGGGCCTGCTTCACCGGCCCGGAACGGCGACCGGTCGGACGGTGGCCGGGTCCGAAGGGGGGAGCCCGAGGGGGGACGAAGTCCCGCCTCGGAGAAAGAGGAGGTCAGTCCATGCGTCCCTTCCGCTCTGACGCCGTCACCCAGGGTCGGGCACAGGCCGGCGCCCGCGCCCTGCTGCGCGCCACGGGGATGCGCGACGAGGACTTCGGCAAGCCGATCGTCGCCGTGGCGAACAGCTTCACCGAGTTCGTCCCCGGCCACGTCCACCTCAAGGACGTGGGCCGGCTCGTCTGCGGGGCCGTCGCTGAGGCGGGCGGCGTGGGCCGGGAGTTCGACACGATCGCCGTCGACGACGGCATCGCCATGGGCCATGACGGCATGCTCTACTCCCTGCCCAGCCGGGAGCTCATCGCGGACTCCGTGGAGTACATGGTGAACGCGCACCGGGCCGATGCCCTGGTGTGCATCTCGAACTGCGACAAGATCACCCCCGGGATGCTCCTCGCCGCACTGCGCCTCAACATCCCGGCCGTGTTCGTCTCCGGCGGGCCGATGGAGGCGGGGCGGGCCACCCTCGGGGGTCGGAGCCGCGCCCTCGACCTCATCGACTCGATGTACGCCTCCGCCGACCCTTCCGTGAGCGACGCCGAGCTTGCCGACGTCGAGCGCTCCGCCTGCCCCACGTGCGGCTCCTGCTCGGGGATGTTCACGGCGAACTCGATGAACTGCCTCGTGGAGGCGATCGGGCTCGGGCTGCCCGGCAACGGCACCCTCCTGGCCACGCACGCCGACCGCCGGGGCCTCTTCCTGCATGCGGGCCGTCTCGTCGTCGACCTCGCCCTCGCGCACTACCGGGACGACGACGACTCCGTCCTGCCCCGCGGCATCGCCACGCAGGCCGCTTTCGAGAACGCCATGTCGCTCGACGTGGCCATGGGCGGCTCCACGAACACCGTCCTGCACCTCCTCGCCGCCGCCGTCGAGGCGGGCGTCGACTTCACGATGGATGACGTCGACCGTGTCTCTCGGCGGGTGCCCTGCATCTGCAAGGTGGCGCCCAGCAGCGAGCTCCATGTCGAGGACGTCCACCGCGCAGGCGGGGTTCCCGCCATCCTCGGGGAGCTCGATCGCGCCGGGCTCCTCGACGTCACGGCGCGTACCGTGCACAGCCCGAGTCTGAAGGAGTTCCTGGCGGCCTGGGACGTGCGCTCGCCCGACGTGCTCGACGAGGCCCGCTCGCTGTACCACGCCGCTCCGGCGCACGTGCCCTCGCAAGTGGCCTTCTCCCAGGAAGCCCGCTGGGAGACCCTCGATCTCGACCGCGAGGCGGGGGCCATCCGCGACCTCGCCCACGCCTACACGGCCGACGGTGGCCTCGCCGTTCTCGCCGGGAACCTCGCCCCCGACGGCTGCATCGTGAAGACCGCCGGTGTGGACCCCTCCGTGTGGACGTTCCGGGGGCCGGCGCGGGTCTTCGACTGCCAGGAGGCCGCCGTGGAGGCCATCCTGGGCGACCGCGTCACGCCTGGGGACGTCGTCGTGATCCGCTACGAGGGACCCAAGGGGGGCCCGGGGATGCAGGAGATGTTGTACCCCACGAGCTTCCTGAAGGGGAAGGGGCTGGGGGAGGCCTGCGCCCTGATCACCGACGGACGCTTCTCCGGGGGGACGTCCGGGCTCTCGATCGGGCACGTCTCCCCGGAGGCCGCGGACGGCGGCGCGATCGGCCTCGTGTACGAGGGCGACATGGTCGAGGTCGACATCCCGGCCCGCCGCCTCCACCTCGGCGTCGCGGACGAGGAGCTCGCCCGGCGCCGGGCCGCCGCGGACGCCGACCCGGCGGGCTGGTCGCCGGCCCCCCGCACACGGACGGTGTCGCCGGCGCTGCGGGTGTACGCAGCGATGGCCACGTCGGCGGCCACAGGCGCCACCCGGGACGTGTCCCGTCTCGACCCCCTGTTGCCCCGGCACTGAACGGGGGGGTCGGCGCCAGCGCCGGGTCTGCAGCTCACCCGGGGGCTCACGGACGCGGGCGCGACTACCTACGGATGCGACCTCCGACCGCGCGCTGTCCTCGGTGCTCAGTACTCGCCCAGGGCCTTTTCGATTCCGGAGGCGAGGACGTCGAGGTCGGCGGTCGTGTCCCAGTCGCCCGTGAGGCCCATGTTGAGAGCGCCGTTGTAGGAGGCGATGGCGACGCCCACGGTGGTGTCCTCGGAGAGAGGGACGTAGGGGAACGCCTCGAGCATCTGCGCGCCCCGGAGGTAGAGGGGGAGCGGCGGGCCGGGCACGTTCGTGATCACGGCATTCACGAAGTGGCGGCCGTGGACGGCGGCTCGGGCGGCGAGGGCGACGAGCGTTCGGGGGGCGTGGTCGGAGGCGTGCAGGAACACGTCGAAGACGTCGGCCTCGTGGGACCCCTTGAGCATCGCCATCTGCTCGTGGATGCGACGCAGGCGCCTCAGCGGGTCGGCCTCCCCTACGGGAAGGTCGGCGACGAGGGCGCCGACCTGGTTGCCGAGGGCGAAGCGCTGGTCGTCGGGGCGCATCGAGACGGGCACCAGGACCCGGAGAGCGAGGTCCGGCGTGAGCTCGCCCCGGCTGCGGAGGAGGTCGCCGAGGCCCCCGCCCACGGCGGCGAGGACGACGTCGTTCACGGTGACGCCGTGGCGGTTCTTGGCCGCCTTCACGTCGTCGAGGGAGGCGCGCACGACGTCGAATCGCCGCCGGGACCCGACGTCGGCGTTCAGCGAGGTCTGAGGCGCGAGGTGCGTCGCCGTGCCCGCGACCGTGGGCAGGGCGCCCGCGAGGGTGCGCCCCCGCTGCAGGGCCCGCCGGGGGTCGGACAGGAGGCGCCACGCCGAGCGACCCAGGCGGGCGGGGTCCGTCAGGCGCTCGCCCACGGTGGCGGCGGCGAGTTGGGCGGGTGTGGGAGCGGGCTCGGGGCGCCATTCCGGTACGGCCTCTTCGGGTGTCTCCGGCGTGAGGTCGACGATGGCGCTCAGGACGTCGACGCCGGAGATCCCGTCGACCATGGCGTGGTGGGTCTTCTGGATCAGGGCTTGGCGGGCGCCCGGGAGGTCCACGCACCAGAGCTCCCACAGGGGCCTGGTGCGGTCGAGGGGCACGCTCTGGAGGCGGCCCATCAGCTCCAGCAACTCGCGTTCGCCCCCCGGGCGGGCCAAGCCGATGGAGCGGACGTGGAAGGAGATGTCGAAGTGCTCGTCGTCCACCCACACGGGGAGGCCCAGGCCCATGGGCACGTCCATGAGACGCTGGCGGAACCGCGGGATGCGGTGCAGCCGCGACTCCACGTGGGACGCGAGCTCCTCGCCCCTGAGGCCGCTGTCCTCGAAGACGAGGAGGGAGCCCACGTGCACCTGGACAGGAGGCCGTTCCGCGTAGACGAACGAGGCGTCGAGTGCCGTGAGTCGCTCGAATGCCGCCATCTCGACCTCCAGCTCCGTTGCGCTCCCCGTCCATCGTCGTAGCGCCCTGGGCGCGCCCCAAGGGCCGAAGGTCCCGCGGGAAAGGACCGTTGCGTGACGGCGATTCCGGCTCTGGAGGGGGCAGACTGTGGGGAGCTACCAAGGGGGGCGATGGACGGCCACGCGCATCCGGGTTTCGCCCGCGTGGCGGACACGTTCCGTCACCAGTTGAGGCGCACGGCGGGGGGCGCCGCCGCGGCCGTCTACCACCGAGGCGACCTCGTCGTGGATCTCTGGGGTGGCTGCCGCGACGACTCGGGGGAGCCCTGGGAGCAGGACACCCTCGCCATGTGCTTCAGCACCACGAAGGGCGTGGCGTCCACGGCCCTGCACGTGCTCGCCGACCGGGGCGAGGTCGACTACGACGCTCCGGTGGCCGTCTACTGGCCCGAGTTCGCCCAGAACGCCAAGGGGGCCGTCACGGTCCGCCACGTCCTCACGCACTCGGCCGGTCTCCACCGCATCCGCAGCGTGATCGACCACGCCGAGCGCATGCTCGACTGGGAGTACATGGTGGAGGCCCTCGCCCGGGCGGCGCCGGCGTACCAACCGGGGACGGCGAGCGGCTACCACGCGCTCACGTACGGGTGGCTGGTGGGCGAGATCGTGCGCCGCGTGTCCGGGCGACCGCTGCCGGAGTTCGTCGCCGGGGAGATCGCCGGGCCGCTCGGCCTCGACGGCCTCTACGTGGGCTGCCCGCCGCCGGAGCGCCACCGCGTGGCCCCCCTCGTACCCATGGGCCGGCCCCGCCTCGTTCCCGGGCCGCTGCACGGCGTCGAGAAGGCCGTGGGCCGCCAGGTGGGCCGGCTCATGTCCCTCGTCCGTGCCCCGGTGAACCCCCGGCGGATCGTGAACACCCTCGCGCCCCGGGGGATCGAGGACGTCCTCTGGGACGCGTCCGTGATGGACGCCGCGATTCCGGCGGCGAACGGGTTCCTCACGGCCCGATCCCTCGCCCGCATGTACGCCGTGCTCGCGGGCCGGGGGACGCTCGACGGCGTCAGGCTGCTGTCCCCGGGCACTGTGGAGAAGATCTCGGAGGTGCAGACCACCGAGCGAGACCGCGTCCTCGTCGCCCGCATGCGCTGGCGTCTGGGCTACCACGGCGCCTTCACGACCCGGGGCCTGAACCGCTCCGGGTTCGGGCACTTCGGCTTCGGCGGCTCCGGCGGCTGGGCCGACCCGGAACGGGACCTCGCCGTGGCCATGGTCTGCAACCGGGGCACCGGGACGCCCATCGGGGACTTGCGCCTTCTCGAGTTGGGCACGGCGGCCATCGTGTCGGCGCGGGGTCGCTCCGGTGACGGCGGCGGTGACGACGACGTCCGCCTGGCGTCCTGACGAGAGAGGCCGCGCTCCCCGGCACTACCCTCGCCGCCACCGTGCACCTCACCGTTGTCGAGTTCGCAGTCGCATCCGTCGCCGTCCTGCTGGGGAGCTTCGTGCAGGGCCTCACGGGATTCGGGGTCAACCTCGTCTCCGTTCCCTTCATAGCGCTGGTCGCCCCGGAGATGCTCCCGGAGGGGACGATCCTGCTCAGCCTCCCGCTCGCCGGGGCGATGGCCTGGCAGGAGCGTCACGCCGTCGACGCCCGGGGTGTGGCGGGCATCGCCCTGGGGCGCCTCCCGGGCACCGTGGCCGGGATCCTCGTGGTGGAGGCAGTCTCGGACCAGATCCTGGGGGGCCTCGCCGGGATCCTCGTCGTGGGGGCGGTCGCGCTCAGCCTCCTCGTGCGCCCCTCGGCGGACCCCCCCGTCGTGACCTGGGCGGGGGCGGCGGCCACGGGTGTCGCGGCGGGGTTCATGAACACGACGGCGTCCCTGGACGGACCCCCTCTCGCCCTGCTGTACCAGCGCCACCCGGCCGAGGTGGTGCGGGCGACGCTGGCCGTGAGCTTCGCGATCGGGAGCGTCGTCTCTCTGAGCGCGCTCGCCGCCAGAGGGGAGACACACAGCGGCGAGGTCGTGTTCGCGCTCGGCATGCTCCCGGCGCTCGGCCTCGGCCTCCTGGCTGCCCGCCTGGTCCGCCACCGTCTCGCCGGGCGCTCCCTGCGCCCCGCCGTGCTGGCTCTGGCGGGCGTGGCGGGAGCCGTCGCCATCGCCCGTGCCGCCCTCTGAGGGGCGGGACCCGGCCCGATCCGGGGCGGGCTACCGCTGGCGGGCGGCGACGTCCTTGGCGAAAGCGGCGATGGCGTCCTCGGAGAGGTCGTGGTGGCCGAGGTCGCGCAGGAGGGGGAGGGGCAGGGTGAGGTGGGGGACGCCGCCGAGGACTGTGGCGACCACCTCCTCGGCGGATTTCAGGCTCGCTGCCATCACCTCGGTGCCTCGGCCGGCGGCGATGCAGACGTCGGCCATGCGGGCGGCGAGGGCGACGCCGTCGCCGAGAAGCCGCGTTGAGCGGTTCACGTAGGGGATCACGTAGGCGACGCCGGCCTCGGCGGCGAGGAGCGCCTGGGCGGGGGAGAAGATGGCCGTGATCGCACAGGTGGCGCCCTCGGAGGCCATGGCAGCGGCGAGAGCGAGGAGGTCGGTGCGACAGGGGATCTTGAGGCCGACCCGGGGCGAGATCGCGCGGAAGCGCTGGCACTCGGCCTCGGCTTCGGCGGGGGAGTCGAGCTCTGTGATCTGGTGGAAGACCGTCCCCAGCGGTAGCGTGTCCACGAGGGCCGCGATCACCTCGGCAGGGTCGCCGGCGTGGGCGCTCATGAGGGTCGGGTTCGTTGTGATGCCGCGTACGAATCCGAGCCTGGCGGCCTCGCGGGCGTCCGCGACGGAGGCAGAGTCAAGGAGCAGCAATCCGGGTCCTCTCTCTCAGGAAGGCGTCGACGGCGCCGCGGGACGGGATGGAGGGCTCGGCCCCCACAGCCGTGACGGCGAGAGCGCCCGCGGCGTTGGCCACGGCGACGGTGGCGCGCAGGTCGCCCCCGGCGGCGAGGCCGGCGGCCAGATAGCCCGCGAAGGTGTCGCCGGCGCCCGTGGGGTCCACGACGGTCACCTCGTGGCCGGCGACGGCGACTCCTTCGCCCGCCCGGGCGGCGGCCCTCGTGTCGAAGGCGACGGCGCCCCCCGGCCCGAGTGTGACGGCGGCCACACCACCGTCGCCGGCGAGGTGGGCGGCTGCCGCGGCGGGAGGGGACACGCCCGTGAGACGGGCGGCCTCGAAGGCGTTCAGGACGAAACCCCCCACGTCCGGGAGCGCGACGGGGAGCGGGCTGGGGTTGAGGATGACGAGGGCCCCCGCATCGCTGCCCCACGACGCGGCGGCGGCGTTCGCGGGGGCGGGGACCTCGCCCTGCAGGAGCACGACGGCGGCCCCGCCGAGGCGCCGGAGCGCCCCGCGGACGTGGGCGGCGTCGAGCATGAGGTTGGCCCGGGGCGCGACCACTATGGCGTTCTCGCCGGTGGCGTCCACGACGGGAGCGGCGATCCCGGTGGCTGCGGGGTCCGAGACGACACCCCCGGCGTCGACCTCCTCGGAGGCGAGGGCGGCGAGGAACCGCTCACCCCAGGGGTCGGTGCCGAGGCAGCCCACCATGGCGGTGCGAGCGCCCGCCCGGGCGGCAGCCACGGCCTGGTTGAAGCCCTTGCCGCCGAGGGCCTCGGTGACGTCGTCGCAGAGGACGGACTCGCCCGGGCGCGGCCGCTCCGGGACGCGGAACACCAGGTCGATGACGAAACTCCCCACGACGACGACGTCGAACACCGGGGAATTGTACGGGGACGGCGCCGTGGCGCCGCGGGCCGGCGTGGGGCGGCGGGTCAGGGGAGGGGGTCGCGGGCGGCGGGGTCGTCGAAGTACCCCTTGAACTCGTGGGCGAGCATGGCTCCCTGATAGCCGTCGAGGTAACGGTGGTCGAGGCTGATGGACACCGGGAGCACGGGCGCCGCCGTGACCTCTCCGTCGCGGACGACGGCGGTGTCGCGGGTCTCGCCCACGACGACCGTGCCGATTCCGCGGGCTATCGAAGGCGCCGGCGCGAACGCAGACTGCAGGCCGAACATCCCGACGTTGCTCACCATGATCGAGCCGAACTGGCGGGCCTCGAGCCCCAGGAACGGGACGGGCAGGGCGAGGTCCTCGGTGACGAAGGCGAGGCCGGAGAGCAGGGGTCCCAGCACCGGCGGGGGCACCAGCTTCGTGAGGGACTTGCTGCGCCGGAACGAGGGGTCTGCGTCGGTGCGGATGCGGGACGACCGTGCGGCGAGCTCCGTGGCGATTTCCCAGGGCGGCTTCTCGTCGGCGCGGCGGACCACCGCCCCGGAGAGGTCCGTGGCCGGGGCGCCCGTGGTCTCCCCAAGAGCGCCCCGGAGCGAGACCACGTAGAAGACGTCGATCGTGGGCGAGGGGAGGAAGCTCCCGGCGAGGATGCGGCCGTTGATCTCGGGCATGGTGGCGACGGCGAGGGCCACGGCGCGTCCCACGAGATGCGTGAACGTCACGTGCACGCCCGTCGCCTCGCGGACAGCCTCGAGGTATGCGAGGGCGGGCGCGGCGTCGAGGTCGACCTGCACACGGATCATGGGGTCGCGGGGCCGGCGCCAGGTCGCCATGGCAACCCGGCGCCATTGGGAGAAGCCGCTCCGTGAGGACATCGGAACGCGACTCTATCCGGACCCCGCCTCCCCCGCGAACGCCTGGGACCGGGACGGGCCTCCGAGGGGGGGCAACGACCCCTCGCCTGCATCCGGCTTCGCCCAGCGCCGGAGGACCTCGGCGAGCTGAGCGCGTGTGTAGGGCTTCGCGAGGTGGTCGTCCATGCCCGCGTCCAGGGCGCGGGACGCGTCCGCGTCGAGGGCGCCCGCGGTGACAGCGACGACGGGCAGCCGCGGAGCGCCCGAGGCCGTTTCCCGGCGCCGGATCTCGCGCGTGGCGGAGTAGCCGTCGAGGACGGGCATCTGGCAGTCCATGAGGACGACGTCCGGGAGGTTGCCCCCGGAGAGGCGCTCGACCGCCTCCTGGCCGTCCGCCGCGCTTTCGGCCTCACAGCCCAGACGCGAGAGGAACCGCAGGGCGACCTTGCGGTTCACGGGGTTGTCCTCGACCACGAGCACGCGGAGGTCGCCGAGGTCCTCTCCCAGGGAGGCCGCCGCCTCCTCCGCGGCCGTGGGGTCCGGAGAGGTCACGGGGATCGCAGCCTCCGCGAGCGGGATCTCGGTCCAGAACGTGGCGCCCTCGCCCGCCCTGCTCTCGACGCCGATGCGCCCGCCCATCAACTCGGCGAGTTGGCGGCAGATGGCGAGACCGAGGCCGGTGCCCCCGAAGCGCCTCGTGATGGACCCGTCCGCCTGCTCGAAGGGCTCGAAGAGGCGGGCCCGGGCCTCCTCGGGGATCCCCACCCCGGTGTCGGAGACCTGCAACCGGAGGAGCCGGTCGTCCCCACGGAACGCCGAGCGGACCTCCACTGAGACCTCGCCCCGGATCGTGAACTTCACGGCGTTCGAGACGAAGTTCGAGAGGACCTGACGGACGCGGGTCTTGTCGGCGTGCACGGCGTCGGGCACGTCCGCGGCGACCGCGCATACGAGGCCGATGCCCTTGCGGGACGCATCCTTCGCGAAGAGGGCCACGACTTCGGCGACGAGGGGACGGACGCGGAAGTCGACGGGCTCCACCGAGAGCTTCCCGGCTTCGATCTTGGAGAGGTCCAGGATGTCGTCGATGATCCGGAGGAGGGCCACCCCTGAGGAGCGGATCGTGGTGGCGCAGTCCCGTTGGTCTGCGTCCAGGCGGGTGCCGAGGAGGACGTCCGTCATGCCGAGGACGCCGTTCATGGGCGTGCGGATCTCGTGGCTCATGTTCGCCAGGAAGGCGGACTTCATCCGCGTGGCCTCCGCCAGGGCGGTGTTCGCCGCCGCGGTCTCCTCCGCGCGCCGGTGGTCCTCCTCGTGGGCCGTCTTCGCGAGGGCGAGGTGGCGGTCGCTCACCCGCCGTTCACCCGTCGCCAGGGCCGTGATCGTGACCACGAGGCCGGTGGCCGACATCAGGCTCCAGAGCCCGAAGTGCGCCACAGGGAGCCGTCCGAGGCCGCTGCCCTCCAGGGCGAAGAGCGCACCCGTGCAGACCACGGCGACGGCGCCCGACACGAGAGCCCCCCGCACGCCGAGGAGGTGGGCGGCGACCAGGGGGACGGCGGCGATCCAGGCGACGACCGGCGAGCGGGACAGGCCGGCCGCGAGGCACATGGCGGTGAGCGAGGCGAGGGACACGCCGATCTCGAGGTGCGCGACCACGGCGACCGCCGCCGACGTGCGGCGGCGGGAGACGGCGATCCCGCCCGCCCCGTAGGCGACGGCGACGCCGAAGGCGAGGAGGGCGAGGGGGCCGGACCGGGCCACGAAGAGGTCCAGGGCGCCAAAGACGAGTGCCACGGGCGCGATGATCCGCGAGAAGACGACGAGGCGCTGGGCAGGGGCGTCCCGGGCGTCCGGGTCCTGGCCGGGGTCCGGGACGATGCTCCTCCACAGGCTGGTGGTCAGGGCAGCCATTGGCTTCCCATCGGACCCGAGAGGGACGGGTATTACCACTCCACGCCATGTATTCGGGTCAGGGTTGCCCGCAGCGGGCGATTGGACGACGATGGGGCGACGCGGCAGCGTTCCGGCCCCGGCCGGTGGGCCGTTCCGGCCGGTGACGAGCCGGTGCCCGAGCATCCCGAGGGAGGTGCCCCATGGAGGCGAGAATCGGTGACAGGGTCGTCGTCCGAGGTCGTCGCATCGGCCAGACAGAACGGGAGGGCGAGATCCTCGAGGTTCGGGGGGAGCGGGGCGAACCACCCTATGTCGTGCGCTGGACGGCCGACGGCCGCGAGGGACTCTTCTTTCCGGGCCCGGACACCAGCGTCGAGCACCGCGGCCGGCGCCGGCGCTGACCGACCGCTTCAGTCGAGGCCCAACCAGACCGGGAGGTCGCCCACCGAGTCCAGCACGGCGTCGGGTGGGACCGGGGCTGCGTCGAGAACCTCCGGACGGAACTTGCCCGTGCGCACGAGCACCCCGGTGATGCCGAGACCCTGTGCGGCGAGGACGTCGTTGGCGAGGTCGTCGCCCACCATCGCCGCTTCGGAGGCGGGACGCCCGATGAGGGCCGGACGGTCGTCCCCCCGGGATCGGCTCAGATGAGCGCCCCCAGGCGGGTCACGAGCTTCTCGATGCCGGCGTAGACGTCGGGCATGCCGGCAGCGCACATGTAGGCGGGGCAGGACAGGACGCGCTGGTCTTCGTCCTCGACGAAGTCGTCGACCGGGCATTCGACGTGCTTGGCCCCCATGGCCTCCATGGCGGCCGCCGTCTCGGGGTGGGAGCCGATCGTGAGCTTGGCACCCGGGATGAGGCGGGCGGCGATCGCCGGGGCGATGCAGATGAAGCCCACGGGTCCGCCCGCGTCGTGGACGCCCTGCACGAGACGGGCGACGGACTCCTCGACCTCGCACGCCTGGCCCTTGGTGGCGAAGTCGCTCAGGTTCTTGGCGGCACCGAAGCCGCCCGGGAGGACGAGGCCGGCGAACTCGCCCGGGTCTGCGCCGGCCGTGGAGCGGATCTCGCCGCGGGCGATGCGGGCGGCCTCGCGCAGGACGTTGCGGCTCTCGCCGCCGGCGGGCTCGCCCGTGAGGTGGTCGACGACGTGCATCTGGGTGATGTCCGGGGCGAGGCACTCGTATTCGATGCCGGCCTTCTCGAGCGCCAGGAGGGTGAAGACCGCTTCGCGGATCTCGGCGCCGTCGAGGTAGCCGCAGCCGGAGAGGATGACACCTACCTTGGCCATGCGCGCTCCTCGGGTCGGGGATCGGGGCCTGTGGGCAGGCTACCTCGCCCCGAGCCCGAGGCGGCGGCCGGTGGGGCCGGTCTCACTGTCAGCCGGGCGCCGGGCCGGGCAGGCGTGTGCCGGCGGGGAGGCCGATCTCGAAGACGTCCCGGAGGACGTCGAGGAGGTCCTCTGCGACGACGGGCATCTCTGTCGTCGCCTCCGGACGGGTCTCGGTGAGGGTGCCGTGCACGAGGCGGCGGCGGACGTCGATGCCGGGGCGCTGCACCATCACGATGTGTACGAACGGCACCATCGGGTGGGTCGACGTGAAGTGGTTGGCGACCTCGAAGTCGACCGGGTGCTGTTCCTCCTCGCCCCAGGCGTAGACGTCCTTCCACTCCCCGGCGTCGCAGAAGCGCAGGACGCGGTCGCCGTCCTCGGCAACGATGCGGTAGGACCAGCCGTGGTGCTCGGCGGCGGCGCCCGGGTCGTAGGGGATCGCTTCGAGGAGGCCGTTGCCGCCGAAGCCCACGTCGGCCAGCCAGGGCTCCCCCTCCGCCTCCACCCGCAGGAGCATGTGGGCGCGGGGCGTGAGCACGCCTGGGACGGACCGCACCCGGGCGGCACGGCGGGCAACCCCGAAGCCGAGCTCCTCGAGGGCGGCGGCGAAGAGCGTGTTCTGCTCGAAGCAGTAGCCGCCCCGGCCGCCCGTGACGAGCTTCGCCTCGATGTCGGGGAGGGCGAGGCTCACCCCCTTGCCCAACAGGATGTCGAGGTTCTCGAACGGGATGGTCGTGGCGTGGGCGAGGTGTAGGGACCGCAGCACGTCCACCGTGGGTTCCCGGGGGCCCTCGTACCCCACGCGTTCGCAGTAGGCGTCCAGATCCATGCCCGGCAGGGTAGCCCGGGGTGCCTGCGGCGGACGGTTTGGGCGACGGGCGACGGGGGCGGTTGTTGACGGGTGGGGGG
>CAYJLW010000031.1:0-43777 GCA_964370965.1 uncultured Acidimicrobiia bacterium
GGCGGCCGCGTCGGGAGAGGGGGGTGTTCGAGGGGGGACGGAGTCCCCCTTCGAGGGTGGCGCGGGGCTCTGGGGGGGGTGAGTGTGGCCTACTCGCAAGGCCGGGCTTCGCCCGGCCGGAACGGCGTGTGACTCGGACGGCGGCCGCGTCGGGAGAGGGGGGTGTTCGAGGGGGGACGGAGTCCCCCTTCGAGTAGGGAAGCGCCTTCGGCGGGGGTGACGACCAGGGGGCGGGCCCGGCGGCCGGTCTCGGACTCGTAGCGGGCGGCGGCGTCATCGGCGGCGGCCCGGGCCAGGCCGGCGTCCGCGACGGCGACGATCGCGCCGCCGAAGCCGGCGCCGGTGAGGCGGGCTCCGAAGACGCCCTCGGTGGCGACAGTGGCGGCGACGAGACGGTCGACGTCGGGGAGGGACACCTCGTAGTCCACCGCGAGGGATCGGTGGGAGGCGTTCAGGAGGGCGCCCAGGGCGGGGGCGTCGGCGGTGACGGCCGCCCGGACCCGTGCGTTCTCGGTCACGACGTGGCGGACGCGGGCCGCGAGGACCGCCGGCAGGGCTGCCTCGACCCGGGGGAGGTCGTCGGGCCCCAGGCGGCGCAGGGACGCGACCCTGAGGAGGCGGGCAGCCTCCTGGCACTCGGCGCGCCGGGCGTTGTATCCGGATCCGGCCAGGGTGCGGGCGATACCGGAGTCGATCACGACGAGGGCCACGCCCGCGGGGAGGCGCACGGGCTCCACCTCGAGCGTTTCACAGTCGAGGAGCAAGGCGTGGCCGGCGCGACCGCAGGCGACGGCCACCTGGTCCATGGGCCCGCAGGCGACGCCGAGGCCGGCGAGCTCCGCCCGGCGGCAGGCGGCGGCGACGTCCAGCGGTGGCACCTCCCAGTGCGCGGTCGCCGCCAACGCCACGGCGAGGCCGACCTCGAACGCTGCCGAGGACGAGAGGCCGGCGCCCTCCGGAAGGTTCCCGGCGACTCCCGCAGTGAGGCCGGTGAAGGGGCGCCCGAGAGCGGCGAGCTCCGCGGCCACGGCCCCGGCGAGGCGGGCCCAGGGCGGGTGAGCGGGCGGGGCTCCGACTGGGAAGGGCGCCGCCGGCTCGTGGCCCGCCGAGGCAAGGGACAGGACGCCGCCCCCGGCGTCGGCGGCAACGACCACCTCGCGGTCGATCGCCGCCGGGAGGCAGAGCCCGTCGTTGTAGTCGGTGTGTTCGCCCAGGACGTTCACGCGCCCCGGCGAGCGCACCACGACCGCGGGGTCCTCGGCACCGCCGGCGACCCGGTACTCGGCGACCGCGGCGGCGACGGTGTCGCTCAGTCCGGGCACAGGACCGCCATCCTGTCGGCAAGAGAGCCCGAGGAGAGGGCCGCCACGATGCGCCGGTAGGCTCCGGCGGCGTCCTCTCCGGCGGCGTCGAGGGGGCTCAAACCCAGGGGAGGGGCGCCGGGGGCCTCGCGTTCTACGCTGTGGAGCCCGTACGCCGGCCTGTAGCTGCCCCATGAGTATGCGTCGGCCACGCTCCAGTGCAGGTAGCCCCGCACGGGAACGCCTTCGTCCAGGGCCCGCAGCACGGCGAGGACGTCACCGCGCAGGAATGCCGGCCGGTCGACGCCGTCGGGGCGGGGCGGGGCGACGGCGCCACCGCTGTGCAGAGCGAGGCCGCTGCGTACGACGTAGACGGGGAGGTCGCAGTCGGCAGCGGCCCGGAGCTGCCAGAGGAGGCCCACCGGGTTGACAGGGATCTCCCACGGGGGGGTGCAGCGGAGGCCGGCCCCCAAAGTGGGCAGGCAGTCCTGAGGATGGGGGTCCTCGTACGCGATGGCGACCGCGTCGATGTGGCGGTCGGACTCCGAGGCGTAGACCGCTGCGCGCGTGCGGGGCAGGCCGGCCCCGGCGGTGCGGGTCGCGAGGGCGGCGACGGCGCGTTCGGTCCAGTCGAGGCCGGGGCGGAGGCGGGGGATGCGCCGCGCGGTTTCGCTCCAGAGGGCTCGGCGCTGAGTGAGGTCGTCATCGAGGCGGGCGAGACGGATGTTGCGTTGCCGGGCCATGAGGACGTCGACGAGGAGCCAGTCGTGTTCGTAGACGGCGGACGCGGCGTTGGCCAGCGTGACCAGGGGGCGGCGCCAGCCCTCGGCGGCGTAGACGGCGTGCAGGGCGTCGTATGCGGCGACGTGGCAGGCGCCGAGGACGTCGAGGACCTCCTCGGCTTCCCGGAGGGCGGCCCGCCGCCCCGGTGGGTAGGCCCCGCGGACGTAGGCGGCGAGCGCCAGCGTGTTGGGCTCGCTCACGGTGATCCACAGCCACGGCGGGGTGAGACCTCGGGTGGCGAGGCGCCGGCCGAGGTCACGGGCCGTGTTCGCCGCGTAGCCGGCGAAGCGGCGCACGGTGTCGTCGGGCTCCCGCAGCCACGGTTCGGGGCCCAGCCAGACGGGGTGCGTCGTGTCCCAGAGCGTGACGACGGGAGCGAGGCGGCGCCTGTGGCAGGCGGCCAGGATGTCCCCGTACCCGGCCAGGGCGGCGGCGTCGGCCGTGCCCGGCTCGGGCTGCACCCGGGCCCATTCCAGGCTCATGCGAAAGGCGTTGGCGCCGGCGGCGGCGGCGGCATCGAGGAGCAGCTCCGGCCGTTCCCAGAAGTCGCAGGCGGCCAGGGAGGTCTGCACGCGCCCCGATGCCTCCCAGCTCGCCCAGTTGTTGTCGGGGCCCCTTCCGTCGTTGAAGCCGCCCTCGACCTGGTAGCCCGCCGTCGCCACCCCCCAGAGGAACCCGCGGGGGAGGGCGGTGCGCTCTAGCAGGGGCCGGACGGCGTCGGGGTACACGACCGGAATTTATCGGAGGGACTTCGTCCCCTCCTGCTCCCCCCGCGGACGCGACCGCCGCGTGCCCCGGTCGCCCACGGCCGTCGGGTGCGTGCCGGCAGGGACCCCTCACCTCGGCGACGGTTCCCAAAGTGATGCCGGAATCCCGGTATCCCGTGAGAACAGCTTCACTTTGGCCCGACCGTGGCGTCGTCCCACGGACAACCCCGCGGGGCGGGTCCTGTCACGGGGTCTCCCCCCACGTCCGCTCCGGAGACTCCGCTCCCGTGGGGCCCCCCGACCCCGTGCCACCCACCCCGCTGTCTCTCCTCGACGGACAACGGTCGGCCGCGTGAGGGGCGGCTCCGCCGCCCCGGACCCCACCGCACCCCGCCCCACGGTCAAGGGCCAGGGGGGGTTCCAAAGGGGGGACGCAGTCCCCCCTTTGACGGACTGGGAGGGGGATCCCCAGCGGGGGCGAAGCCCCCCCCTCGTTTCGGGGCTACTCTGGGCCCAGATACCGGGGGCCAACCGCGCCGAGCCTCGTCGTGGGCGAGACGACGAGGGTGCGCCACCCGTTTCGGGGGCGTCACGAGGGTACGAGAGGGGGTGTGGTGGTCCGTGTGGTCGCGCCGTAGCCTGCGCACGAAGACGATCCTCGTGCTGGGGATCCCGTTGGCCGCGCTCGTCGTCACCGCGACCGCCTTCGTCAACGAGTACCTGGCGACGGTGCGGGCGGAGGACCGCGTCGAGCGCACGATCGAGGTCGAGGCCACGATCCGCTCGGTCCTCACGGACACCCTCGACGGCGAGTCCGCCGTGCGCGGCTACCGCCTCACCGGGGGCACCTCGTACCTCTCCCAGTACGACAGGGCGGCGGAGTCCGCGAAGAGGAGCGTGGACGATCTCCGGCGCCTCGTGAACGGTCGCTCCCGGGAGGAGACACGAGCAGAGCGTGTCCGTGACCTCGTCAGGGAGCGGTTCGACCTCCTGGACGAGGTGAGGGCCCTGCCCCTGACCGAGACCGTGCCGCCGAGTGCGGCCTACGTCGCCCGCCTGGACGGGGGCCGCGAAGTCATGCAGGACCTCCGCCGGGAGCTGGGCGCCCTGGACGCCGAGGAGGGCCGGATCCTCGCCCGCAGGCGCCAGAACGCCGTGGACGCCCGGCGCCGCCTCTTCTGGATAGTGATCGCGTGTCTCGGCGTCGGCGTGGTGGGCGGCCTCCTCGCGGCCGGGCTGTTCATGACCGACGTCGTGAGGCGGATCGGTCGCCTCGAGGACGCGGCCGGCCGTCAGGACGAGGGCGGGCTCAAGGACGTGGCCGGGGCCGGCCACGACGAGATCGGCCGTCTGGCGGCCACCATGGCCCGTACCTCCGGCCTTCTCGCCGAACACGGGCGCGAGCTGGTGAGCCAGCGCGCCATCCTGGAGGATCTCGTGCGCAGCGGGCCCGTCGTCATGTTCCGGGGCCACTACGACGAGGGTGTCCCGCGGATGGACTACGTGAGCCCGAACAGTGAGCGTGTCCTCGGTCTGCGACCCGAGGACGTCTGTGCGGATGCCACCCTGCTCCTCGGTGCGATCCACCCGGACGACCTCGGGGCGTTCCGCAGGGAACGGGTGGCGGCCACGGCCGGGGGCGAACGCATCACCTACGCCGCGCGCTACGCCCACCCGGACGGGCGCACCCGCTGGCTCCTGGGGGAGTGGCTGCCCGCCCCGGGGCCGAACGAGGAAGCCACCTTCGTGGCCTACACCGCCGACATCACAGGGGAGAGGGAGGCCCAACAGGATCTCGACCTCTTCTTCGGGATGTCGCAGGACCTGTTGGCGATAGCGGACTTCGAGGGCACCTTCCGGCGGGTGAACGAGAGCTGGACGCGTGCCCTGGGTTGGGGCGCCGAGCAGATAGTCGGCCACAACGTGCTCGAGTACGTGCATCCGGAGGACCGCCCGGCGGGTCGGGTGACCCAGCAAGCGGTGGAGTCCGGCGCCGACCTCCGCGGCTTCGAGGTGCGTGCCCGTACGAAGTCCGGCGGTTACCGCTGGTTGGAGTGGACGGCGACACCGCTCGTCGACCGGGGCATCATCGTCGCCGTGGGTCGTGACGTCACCGAGCGCCACGAGGCCGAGGAGGCAGTGCGGCGTGCCCAGAGGAACGCGGAGGAGGCGAACCTCGCCAAGAACGAGTTCCTCTCGCGCATGAGCCACGAGCTCCGTACGCCCCTGAACTCGATCCTCGGCTTCGGTCAGCTTCTCGAGGTCGCCGAGCTGAACCTCCGGGACAGCGAGAGCGTGGAGCAGATCATGCGGGCCGGGAACCACCTCCTCGAACTCGTGAACGAGGTGCTCGACATCGCCCGGATCGAGGCGGGCCGCCTGGAGCTCTCCTTGGAGCCCGTGCTGGTGTCCGACTTCGTAGCGGAGGCCGTCGACCTCGTGCGGCCCATGGCCGAGCGCCAGGACGTCACTGTCGACAGCGGCGACGCGACCGGGTGCGCCTACCACATGCTCGCCGACCGCCAGCGGCTCAAGCAGGTGCTCCTCAACATCCTCTCCAACGCCGTGAAGTACAACCGACCAGGTGGCGTCGTGTCACTGTCCTGTGCCGACGACGACGAGACCATCACGCTGCGTGTGCTCGACACGGGCATCGGGATCTCCCCGGATCGTCTCGAACGCGTCTTCACGCCCTTCGACCGTCTCGGGGTGGAGAGCACGGGGGTGGAGGGCACCGGCCTCGGCCTCTCGCTCTCCCAGGCACTCGTCGAGGCGATGGGGGGCGAGATCACGGTGAACAGCCGCCTCGGGGAGGGTTCCACCTTCACCCTCACCCTCCCCCACACCCGGGCCCCCGAGGTGCCGGCCGCGCCCCACGAGGGCGGCGCCTTCGAGGACAGCGGCGCCACCGGCACCGTCCTCTACGTCGAGGACAACATCTCGAACTACCGCCTCGTGGAGCGCCTCCTCGCCCACCGCCCCGGGGTGCACCTCGAGGCGGCGATGCAGGGCCGCCTCGGCCTCGATCTCGCCAGGGAGATCCTTCCCGACCTCGTCCTGCTCGACCTCAACCTGCCCGACGTCGACGGCGGCGAGATCCTCGCCCGCATCAAGGACGACCCTCGCACCGCTCACATCCCCGTCGTCGTGGTCACCGCGGACGCCGCCTCCGGGCGCACCGACCGCCTTCGCGAGTTGGGGGCGCGCGACTGCATCACGAAGCCGTTCCAACTCCGGGAGTTCCTGCGAATACTGGACGAGATCCTCCTGCACGACGTCTCCCAGGAGGCGACATGACCAGCCACGGCGAAGTCCCGGGTCGCATCCTGATCGTCGACGACGAGGCGGCCAACGTCCGTCTCCTGGAACGCCTCCTCGATGACGACGGCTTCACCGAAGTCCGCTCCACGACCGACTCGCGCCGGGCGCTGGCGATGTTCCGGGAGGCGCGGCCGGACCTCGTCCTCCTCGACCTCGCCATGCCGTTCCTCGACGGCTTTGCCGTCCTGGAACAGATCCGGGGGGAGATCCCCGCCGGCGAGTTCCTCCCCGTCCTGGTGCTCACCGCCGACATCTCGCGGGAGGCCAAACAGCGGGTCCTGCGCTCGGGCGCAAAGGACTTCCTCACGAAGCCCTTCGACACCACCGAGGTCGTCCTGCGGATCCGCAACCTCCTCGAGACCCGCCGCCTGCACAGGGACCTGAGCGAGCACAGCGACCGGCTCAGCCGCCTCGTGCGCATGCGCACCCACGACCTCGAGGAGTCCCGCGGCGAGATCCTGGAACGCCTCGGGGTCGCCGCCGAGTACCGCGACGACGCCACGGGGGAGCACACCGAACGCATCGGCCGCACCTGCGAGCTCATCGCCGTGTCCCTCGGCCTCCCCGAGGAGTACGCCGGGCTCATCCGGAGGGCCGCGCCCCTGCACGACCTCGGCAAGATCGGGATCCCGGACCACGTCCTGCTCAAACCCGCCAAGCTCGATCCCGGCGAGTGGGAGATCATGAAGACCCACACCACCATCGGGGCCCGCATCCTCTCCGGGAGCCGCTCGCCCCTCCTGCAGCTCGCCGAGACGATCGCCCTCACTCACCACGAGCGCTGGCACGGCACGGGCTACCCGGCGGGCCTGAGGGGCGAGGACATCCCCATCGCCGGGCGGATAACCGCCATGGCCGACGTCTTCGACGCCCTCACCCACGAACGGCCCTACAAGAAGGCCTGGCCGATGGAGGAGGCCCTCGCCGAGATCCAGCTCCAGAGCGGCTTCCAGTTCGACCCCCGGGTGGTTCAGGCGTTCCTCGACGTCGTCCGCGTGGGTGACATGGACGCCGAAGGGGGCGGGTCCAGATCGTCCTTGGGCGAGACCGGCCTTCCCGTCCGTCCCTGAGCTCAGCCCGGCAGCGCTGCTACGAGCGGGCGTCGAGCCAGGTGACGATTCCGCCGAGCACCTCGGGGCTCTCCGGTTCGTTCAGGACCTCGTGGTAGAGGCCGGGGAGCACGCGCAGCTCCCGGTCGTCGCTGCCCACCCCGTCGAGGACCCGGAGGCTTCCGTTCGCCGCCGTGAGACGGTCGGCGGATCCGTGCACCAGGAGCACGGGGACGTCGATGCGCTCGAGGGAGCTCATGAGCTCGCCCATGGCGGCGTGGAGGCGCGCTCCGGTGCCTGCCGAGATCTTGCCCCGGTAGTTGAGCGGGTCGGTTTCGTATCCCTCGACGACCTTGGGGTCCCGGGAGACCGCCCCGGAGTCGAGCGCGATCGTGGGGAGGCCCGGCGCCACTCGCCCGATGAGCCCGGAGACGCGCACGAGCCAGGCCGGGATGCTCTCGGCGGGCACGACCGCGGCGCCCGTCGTGACGACCCCTGCGGGGCGGACCCGGCCCCGGGCCGCCGCCAGCAGGACGGCGAGGCCTCCCATGCTGTGGCCGAGCAGGAACACCGTGTCGTAGCGGCCGGCGACGTCGACGGCGAGGTCCTCGAGGTCCGTGACGAGATGGCCGAAGTCGTCGATCTCGCCCCGGCGGCCTCCGGAGCGGCCGTGACCGCGGTGGTCGAGAGCGAACACGTCGTAGCCGGCTGACGTGAGGGCTTCGGCGACATGCTCGTAACGGCCCGAGTGCTCGGCGTAGCCGTGGGCGAGGATGACGGCGGCCTTCGGCGAGGACGTCGTCCACGAGACGGTGTGCAGGTCGATTTCTCCGGTACCCGGGCGTTGTGACTCGGTGCGTTCCATGGCCGCCAATGCTGGCAGAATCCTGGGGCCCGCGGGGATTCGAGAGGAAGCCGTGACGGATGCCGCAGCCGATCCCGCCGTCTGCTCACCGGTCTTTCATGGACGAACCGGAGTCCGACAGCGCGCTCTGAGGGGGGCCCGGCCCGCCGTGGTGCGGCGCCGGGCGGGGGCGTCTCAAGGGAGGGGCTCGCCCCCCCCTTGGAGCAGCAGTCGCGCCGTGAGTTGTCCGCGGAGGTCGGCGGCGAGGGCTCGGGGGGATTCGACCTTGCGGCCGAGGCGGTCCCTCACGGAGAAGGAGTCCCGGGCGAGGCCGGCCTGTGTGAGGACCTTGGCGAAGTGCACGTCGAGGCCGGCGTCGGCGAGGACGGCCGTGACGTGGTGCAAGAGTCCGATGCGGTCCGGGGCGACCACGTCCACTACCGAGTACCAGTCCGAGACGGCGTTGTCCACGGTCACCTCCACGGCCGTCGCCCGGGGCGAGGGCCGGTAGTGGGCGGCGCGGGCGGCGAGACGGGCGGCGAGGTCGTCGGCGCGCAGGACGTCGTGGACGCGGGCCCACTTCTCCGGCGCTATCGCGGCGTCGTGGCTGTCCGCGACGGTGAGGACGTCGACTGCGTAGCCGTCCGGGCGCGTGTAGACGTCGGCTGTGCGCACGTCGATGCCGCAGGCCGCGAGGCCGCCGGTCACGAGGGAGAGGAGGCCCGGATGGTCGCGGGCGACGACGCTGAGCTGCGTGCCGTCGTCAGACAGGATGAGGCGGAACTCGCCGTCGCCGGGAGGGTCGGCCAGGGATTCCAGGTGGCACGCGATCATCTCGGCGGGCTGCGTGGCCAGGTAGCGGCGGGGGAACTGATCGAGGGCCTGGGAGAGCTCCGGCTCGCCCTTCACCCGCCCCAGCTCGCCCCGCTTGCGCTCGATGCGGTTCTGGATCTCCCGGCCCACCAGGTCGCCCGTGTCGAGGATGTGCACGAGCTTCACGTAGAGCTCCCCGAGGAGATGGCTCTTCCACTCTGACCAGGCCGCCGGGCCCGTTGCCCGGGCGTCCGCGATCGTGAGCAGGTAGAGGTGGCGCAGAACCTGCGGGCCGCCGATGCGGGCGGCGAGGCCGTATACGAGCTCCTCGTCATTGAGGTCCCGTTGGGTGGCCGTGTCGGTGAGCACCAGGTGATCCTGGACCAGGTAGGCGACGGCCTCCTCGACATCCGCCCCGAAGCCCATTCGCTGGCATGCACGCCGGGCGAGGACGACGCCGGCGCGGGAGTGATGGCCGGGCGAACCCTTCCCCGCGTCGTGCAGGAGAGCGGCCAGTGTCAAGACGTCCGGGTCGGTGAGCTCGGAGAACACCGTTGCCGCCAGGGGCATCTCGGGGTCGTCGCGGAGCCGGCGCACCTGGGCCAGGGTCTCCCAGGCGTGGGCGTCGACGGCGAGGCGATGCACCGGGTTGTGTTGCGTGCGCGCCCGGCAACCGGCGAGTTCCGGGAGGTAGCGGGGCCAGAGACCGCAATGGTCCAGGAACTCCCAGGCCGCCGGGTCGGCGTCGCGCAGCAAGCCCAGAAACGAGTCGCGGGCGGCGTCGTTCCACGGGATCGGCCCGCTGTCGCTCGCGGTCCACGCCAACGTCTCCCGGGCCGGGGGCAGCGCCCCGGCCACGGCGGCGGCGGCAAGGGGCGCCTCGGGCCGGGCTGTGGGGGAGGCCGCTCCCGTCCGTGCCAGGCGGCCGTCCGCGACGGCGAAGCCCTCCGGCACGCTTCGGGGGGGGCGCCCGGCGGGGCGGGTGGCCCAGGTGAGGCGGACGCCGACGTCCCGGCAGGCCGTGAAGACGGCGCGCATGAGGGCGTCCCTGGGGTCCTCGAGGTCGTCGCCGGGCCGGGGGAATCCGAGCGCCTCCGCGAGGGGGGCGGCGTCAGCAGGGTGGAGGCGGTCCTGGCGTTTGGCGTACCGCTCGTGGAGCACCGAGCGCGCCTCCAGGAGGAGGTCGAGGGGGCCGGTGAGCTCTGCCTCGGGTTCCGTCCCCAGCCAGCGCAGTGTCTGCAGGTCGCGGAGCCCGCCCCGGGCCTCCTTGAGGTGCGGTTCGAGGTCGACGCCGGCGTCCCCGAAACGCCGGTGACGCTCGGAGAGGCCCGAGGCCAGCGCCGCCTCGAGTGCCCTCCGGTGCCGGCGCAGCCACCGCCCCAGGTCGGCCCGGAGGCGGTCGAGGGGGCGGGGATCCCCGCAGACGAGGCGGGCGTCCAGCAGGGTCGTGGCCACCGTGGGGTCCGCTCTGGCGAGGTCGAGGCACTGTGGCGGGGACCGCACGGCGTAGCCGAGCTCGAAACCGGCGTCCCACAGGGGGTAGAGCAGGGCACGGGCGGTCTTCTCGACCTCGCCGGCGTTGCGGACGTCGTGGAGCAGGAGGAGGTCGACGTCGGAGTGGGGGGCGAGTTCCCGGCGACCGTAGCTGCCCACGGCCACGACGGCGAGGCGGAGGTCCCCGGGTGCCGCGCCCAAGCGGACGCAGGCCTCCTCGACCGCCCGCAGGACACGGGCGTCGACGGTCGCCGTGCGCCCAGCGGCGGCGGAGATGCCGCCCAGGCTCAGGCCCCCGGACGCGGGATGTCGGCGACCTTGCGGGCGGGGACGCCCGCCCAGAACTCATACGGCGGGATGTCCTGGGTGGCAGCCGACAGGGGCCCGAGGGCGGCACCCTCGCCGATCACGACGCCCGGGTAGACGGCGGCCCGGGAGCCGATCACGGCCCTGGTGCACACCTTCGTGCGGCCGATCTCGTAGTTGTCGTGGGAGTACTGGTGGGCGGTGATGAGTGCGCTCCCGCCGATGAGGACGTCGTCCTCGATCTCGATGTTCTCCGGGTAGAGGACGTCGAACTCGACGTCCTTGCTCACGCTCACGTGGTCACCGATCCTGAGGCCCGTGAGGCGCAGCACCCGGATCTTCCAGTCGAAGCGGGGCATGACCCCGGCGAGGAGATACAGCAGGCGGAGCTTGATCACCCGCAGCATCGGGACGTCCCGGAAGTAGTACCAGAGGGCGTTGTACGGGCCGTGGGACGGGAAGCCCACCGTGCGGTTCTTCCGTTTCACCGCGCCGGGTTCCATGCACACCCGGGCGAGATCCTCGCGGGTCTTGGGGACGAACTCCTGCGGGCTCTCGGGGACCGGTGTGAGATTCGGGCTCGTGCTCGTCATGGGGCGTGCCTGCCTGCGCTGGATGGGGTCGTCCCGGGATGTTATTACATCGTCGGGAGGCCCGTGCCTGGCAGGCACGGGCCTCGTCTCCGGCCGCTACGCTGCCCCGATGACCGACTTCGTCCTCTCGGTCCACCGCGGCTGGGCCTGGGTCGTGATCGTGGGCAACGGCCTCGTGGGCCTCTGGGTCCTCCTTGCCCACTGGTTCCGTCCTCTGCGCAGGCCGGCGGCCTGGACCTTCGTGATCACCGCCCAGGCCGCCGTGGTGGTGCAGGTCGTCACCGGCATCTACCTCCGCAGCGCCGGTGGCCTCCCCGTGCGGAACTTCCATGTGTTCTACGGGGCCGTGTCCGTGATCGCCGTGGCCCTCGGGTACCTCTACGCGAAGGGGAGCGAGTGGGTGGAGGAGAACCGCTGGCTGTTCTTCGGCCTCCTAGAGCTCTTCCTCATGGGCCTCGGTATCCGTGCCTACCTGCAGGCGCCATGATGTGTCCCGGCCGTGACCGCACCTCGCAGCCGCTGCGCGTGGGTGTCCTCTACGGCGGGATGTCCGCCGAGCACGACGTCTCCTGCGCTTCCGTCGTATCTGTCCTGCGAGCCCTTGATCCCGAGGATTTCGAGGCGGTGCCCGTTGGTGTCACCCGGGAGGGCGCATGGGTGCGGCCCCCACCCGAGGCGGTGGTGGCCGCCCTCGCTGGTGGCGTGGCGTCGGGGGAGGCCGCCGGGCCCGCGATCGCCGACTGCCTCGACGCCGCCGGCGAGGACGTCCATCTCGTGGCCGCATCCGAACGGGGCCGTGCGGTGGTTTCGGGTCCTGGCGGAGACGCCGTCCTCGACGTCGTCCTGCCCGTCCTGCACGGCCCCTTCGGGGAGGACGGCACCGTACAGGGGATGCTGGAGCTCATCGGCGTCCCGTACGTGGGCTCCGGCGTGCTGGGCTCGGCCGTGGCGATGGACAAGGTCGCCACGAAGCGGGTGCTGGAGGCAGTGGGGATCCCCGTGGTGCCCTACCTCACGTACGCCGAGGACGACTGGGTCGAGGACGACCGGGCGCCCGCCCATGTCGTGGACCGCCTCGGTCTCCCCCTGTTCGTGAAGCCGGCGAACCTGGGTTCCTCGGTCGGGGTGTCCAGGGTCGACGGCGCCGAGGATCTGCCGCCCGCTGTCGAGGAGGCGTTGCGCTACGACGACGTCGTTCTCGTCGAGACCGCCGTCGAGGGCCGCGAGATCGAGTGCGGTGTGCTCGGAAACCGTCACCCCGAGGCATCGGTTCCGGGTGAGGTCGTGGTCGCCGGGGGCTGGTACGACTACGAGGCGAAGTACCTCGGAGACACCGCGGAGACGACGGTGCCCGCCGACGTCCCGCCTCCGGTCGCCGCCGAGATCCGCGCCCTCGCCTGCCGGGCTTTCGATGCGGTGGGCGCCATGGGCATGGCGCGCGTGGACTTCTTCTACGACGAAACCGAAGACCGGGTCTGGGTGAACGAGGTCAACACGATCCCCGGGTTCACGGCGATCTCGATGTACGCCAAGATGTGGGCTGCCACCGGGGTCCCGTACGAGGACCTTCTCGAGCGGCTCGTCGAGCTCGCCTTCGACCGCCACCGCCGCGTCGCCCGGCGGCGGGCCCCCTCGCCCGTCGAGTCCCCTGTCTCGCCGCTCTGACCGGAGCGAGCCGCGGCCGTCCTCCGGCAGACGGGCCCCCGGGAGCCTTCTATGATCGGTCGGGTCCCGTCCCTCCAACCCGATGGGGAGTCCCGGTGGTCAGCGCATACGTGCTCATCCAGACCGAGGTCGGCAAGGCAGCCACTGTCGCATCCGCGGTCGCCGGCATCCAGGGCGTCATCTCCGCAGAGGACGTCACCGGCCCCTACGACGTCGTCGTGAAGGCCGAGGCCGACAGCATGGACAGCCTCGGCAAGCTCGTCGTCGCCAAGATCCAGATGGTCGACGGCATCACCCGCACGCTCACCTGCCCGGTCGTGAAGCTGGACTGAGCGAGCCTCGAGGCCGAGGGGCGGGTGCGGTTGCCGACGCGTGCGTCCGCTCGCGGCCTGCACCGCGCCCGACCGTCGTGTCAGCGCCCGTCGTGGCCGAGGCGTACCCTCGCCGCGTAGGTGAGGCCGGCGACCTCGACAGCGTCGTAGACGACCCTCTGGCCCTGGCGCAGGAGGAAGAAGACGGACCCCTCCAGTGCGCCGTCTGCGAGGGGGACGTCCGTGCCGGAGTCGTCGAGGACGACGCCCGTCCTGGTGAGCGGGTCGTACGATTTCACAGTTCCTTGGGCCATAGCGGCGAGAACACTACTTGGACGACACCATCCCCTCCGAGTTCGCGATCCTCTCCCGTCTCCGCGCGGCCTCCGGGCCGCCACGTCCTGGGGAGGTCCATGCCGGTGACGACGCCGCGCTCCTGTTGCCCCCGGCCGGGCGCATCGTCGTCGCCACCGACATGTTGGTCGACGGCGTCCACGTCGACCTCGCCTTCCAGACCCCCGAGGACGTCGGCTGGAAGGCCATGGCCGTCAACCTCTCCGACCTCGCCGCCATGGGCGCCACCCCGCGAGCCGCGCTCGCCGCCGTCGCCTGCCCGGATCCTGTCCTCGTGGAGCCGCTGGCGGCGGGCCTGCGCGCCCACGGGGTGCCGCTCGTGGGCGGTGACCTCGTGGAGGCGGCGCCCCTTGCCGTCGCCGTCACCGTGTTGGGGGAGGAGTCCCCCCACGGGTCCCTGCTGCGCAGCGGGGGCCGCCCCGGCGACGACATCTGGGTCACCGGGGCGCTGGGTGCCGCCGCCGCCGGCCTGCGCGCGGCCCGGCGGGCCGCGGGGTCCGGGGCAGCGTCCGGGGCGCTCCGCAGGGCGCTCGACCGACCGGTGCCCCACCTCGCCGCCGGTGCCCTGCTCGCGTCCCTCCCCGGCGTCACCGCCTGCATCGACGTGAGCGACGGCCTCGCTGCCGACGCCGGGCACATCGCGGAGGAGAGCGGGACGGGCGTCGAGATCGACGCCGTCGCCGTGCCCGTCGCCGACGGTGTGGCCGCCTGGGCGGGCGGCGACGACGTCCCCGACGGACTCGACCCGACGCTCTGGCTGGCGCTCACCGGGGGGGACGACTACGTGCTGTGCTTCGCGGCGGCGCCGGGCACCGACCTCGTGGGGCCCTTCGCCGCCGCGGATCTGGCCGTACCGGTGAGCGTCGGCCGATTGGGCGGGGCGGGGATCCGCCTCCGCACCGCCGGGCGCACCGTCGACCTGGAGGGAGTCGCCGGATGGCAGCACTTCCGGTCGCGCTGACGGTCGCCGGCTCCGATTCCGGCGGGGGCGCCGGCATCGAGGCCGACATCAAGACGTTCACCGTCCACGGCGTGTGGGCCACGGCGGCCCTGTGTGCTGTCACCGCCCAGAACACCCAGGGTGTCCATGGCGTCGAGGTGGTCTCGCCGGAGGTGATCGAAGCCCAGGTCGCCGCCGTTGTGGACGACATGGCGCCCGCGGCGGCCAAGACCGGGATGCTGGCGGACACGGCCACGGTCGCCGCCGTCGCCCGCGCTCTGGGGGCGCACCCGGTCCCGCGGCTGGTCTGCGACCCGGTGTTCGTGTCCAAGCACGGCCACCCGCTGCTCGCCCCGGAGGCGGTGGCGTCGCTGAAGGCCGACATCTTCCCGCTCGTCACGGTCCTGACGCCGAACCTCCCGGAGGCCGAGGGGCTCCTCGGGGCCGGCGCGGGGGCGATCGGCGACGTGCACGAGATGGAGGACGCCGCCCGCGACCTGGCCGCTCTCGGGCCGGCCGCCGTGCTCGTGAAGGGCGGCCACCTCGAGGGCCCGGAGGCCTGCGACGTCTTCTACTTCGCCGGGGCCGTCACCCATCTGAGGGCCCCCCGGATTCCCGGCCGCCACACCCACGGCACCGGTTGCACGCTCTCCGCGGCGATCTGCGCCCGTCTCGCCCGGGGCGAACCGCTGCCAGAGGCGGTCGCGGGAGCCAAACGCTTCGTCACCGAAGCCATCCGTGCCGGCGTCGACGTCGGCCGGGGCATCGGCCCCGTGAACCCCGCCTGGGCGCTCACACCGTGCGACTAGCGGCGAGGCAGGTGCAGGGGGGCACGGGGGCCCCAGGGATCACGCTTTGGTGATCTTGCCCGCCCGGAGGCAGGACGTGCAGACGTGGACGCGCTGGGGGGCGCCGTCGACGAGCGCCCGGACCCGCTGGATGTTCGGGTTGAAGCGGCGGTTCGTGCGGCGGTGGCTGTGGCTGATGCGCTTGCCGAAGCCCGGCCGCTTCGCGCAGATGTCGCAGACCGATGACATGCAAAGCTCCTGTGTCGGCAGGGAAGGCTAGCAGGCGGCCCCCGGGCCTCGACATGGCGGCGCTCCCCGGATCGACTCGGGATCGACCCCGGAGTGGTGCTGGGGACGCATCCACAATAGGTCAAGTGGCCTAAAGGCCTCGCGGGCCGGATGTCGAGACAGATAGGGACACGCCAGGTGGTCTGATCGAGGTCATAGATGCTGCGGTTCCGACGCAGGAGAGCCGGCCTGCCCGGCCGGGATGACGACGGCTTCACGCTGATCGAAGTCGTCATGGCCTTCGCGCTCCTCGCCCTCGTCGTCCTCGGGATCACGACCTCGGTCTCTCTCGGCTTCAGCCTGGTCCGCAAGGCCAAGGTCGACCAGATCTCCACGTCGCTCGCCAACGCCGAGATCGAGAAGGTCCGCCGGGTGCGGGACGTGAGCGGGGAGACGTCGGAGGCCGGCAACGCCGGTGGCTACACCGACATCGGCACGGTGGGGGGCAACCCGCCGGGCTCGTTCCAGCCCAGCCGCACCGAGACCGTGCGCGGGATCGAGTTCACCATCGACATGGACGTCGAGTATGTGAGCGACCCCGTCCCCGGCGGGCCGGTCACGCAGGCCGACTACAAGCTCGTCACCGTGTCGGTGCACCCCACGAAGACGGCGCTGGGCAAGACCGTGACCGCCAAGACGTTCGTCGCTCCCGAGACGTCCGCGAGCCCGGCCACCGTGGTCGTCCATGTGCTCGACGCCGGAGGGAGCGGTGGCACGCCGGCGGAGGGTGTGGCGTTCCGTATCCACCAGAACGGTTTCGACAGCCGCACGGACGCGTCCCCGGACACGGGCGACGTGGTCTTCGCCGGCCTCCAGGGCGTGAACGGAGGCACTCCGTACACGGTCGAGCTCGCGGACGCGAACTGGCTGGGCGTGGAAGGGCCCCAGCAGGTGAGCCCGAACGACCTCGACTCCGTCGAGGTGACGTTCCACGTCTACCGCACGCTCACCACCACGATCACGGTCCGCGACGCCGCCACCGGCCAGGCGATCACGGGCAACGACTACGCGCTCGCCGTGAGCGTGGACGGCAACGCCGTCCTGTCCGGCAACGGGCGCACGTTCTTCGGGACGGCGCCGCCACCGGGGTCCCTCGCGGGCGCCGTCTGGACGCTGAGCGGATTCGACGGCACGAACCCCTTCGTGGCCGGCATGACCTACAACGTCACGGTCTGGGGCACGGGATACGTCCCGCAGGCCCAGACCGTCGTCCTGCCCCCGGGCTATCCGGGGGGAGCCCTGTCGGCGAGTCTCGCCTTCGACCTCGTGGCCGCGTCCACCGGCACGCTCGGCGCCACCGTCATGAGCGGGGGGTCCCCTGTGCAGAAGGCCCGGGTGCAGGTGTCCCAGGCGGGCACGGACCTCGTGAAGTACGCCGTCACGGATTCCGCCGGGCAGGTCAACGTGACGCTTCCCGGAGGCACCTACCAGGTGACCGCCAGCGGCGTCGGCACACCACAGACACAGACACTCGGCGTCGTCCAGGGCACCCCGACCACGGCCACCTTCAACCTCTAGGAGCCCGACATGAGCGACAGCGCGAACACGCTCGGCAAGGATCACCGGCCTGTGGGGACGCCGACGGGTCACTGGGGCGGGACGGAGTCCCCCCCGCGAGGGGACCGGGGCTTCACGCTGAACGAGCTCATGATCACGGTGGCTCTCCTGGGTGTCATGGTCATGGTCGTGGGCGGCTTCTTCGACAACGTCATGCGGGCCTTCGGCTTCGGGCGGGAGCTGGCGTCCTACGAGACCGAGGCTCGTCACGCCGTCGACGTCATGACGAGGGAGGTGAGGGCGGCGCACTCGCCGGACCTGGACGCCGCGGACATGGGCGACCGCTGGCCCATCGTCCAGCTCGACGCCGTGTCCGTGACCTTCTATGCGCTGGATCGTGGGGACCTCACGGGCCAGACCCTCAAGGCCGTGCAGTACGCCCTCGATCCCAACACCGGGATCCTGAAGCGGGGCGTGGCCCCGATGGAGCTCGTCGCCGGCAGCACCGACAAGTGGCAGCAGCCCGCCGGCGGCCTCCAGTTCGAGTACACGGACCTCGCCCGCAACGTCGTGAACAGCGCCTCCAAGCCGTTGTTCCGGGACCCGGACGGACCCGCACCCGGCGAGGAGTGCGCTTCGACGGCGCTGCCCGGCCTCGGGATCTTCTACCAGGCGATCGACATCTGCCTCGCCGTCGACCGCAACCCGAGCTCGGGACCCGCGGCGATGGTGCTGCGCAGTGCGGCCTCGTGGCGGAACCCGTCCACCAACGACCAGGGCGGCCAGACCCCGGGGGCGAACGGCGACCTGTTCCTGGCCATCCAGAAGACCGGGGTCCAGGCCACGAACGGATCCCAGACCTGGGCAGCGCCCTCGGGCTGCAACTACTACTCCAACGGGTGCGTCCGGGTGGGGGACCGCCTCACGTACGAGATCGAATACGGCAACAGCGGCGCTTCAGACGTCACGGAGGCGACCGTGACGGACCCGCTCGACCCCCAGGTGGACTTCGACAGCTGCACCGCGAGCTGCAGCTACGACGCCGCCAACCGTCGGGTCGTGTGGAACGTCACCTTCAACGGGGGCACGAGCGACCGGGTCCGTGTCACGGTGCTCGTGAGCTCCTCGGCGGTCGGCGGGGCGAACGTCTACAACGACGCCACGCTCAACGTCACGAAGTACAGGGCGGGGGGCAGCATCCTCACGGGGAACGTGACCGTGCAGTCCACGCCCCAGACGAGCCACAGGGTGTCGATCCCGCTCCCGAACCTCGCGATCACCAAGACGGGCGCCCCGGCCCACAACGCCAACGTCGACCGCGGGGCGAGCGGTTCGTACACGGTCACCGTGTCCAACACGGGAGCCGGCGTGGGCCCGGCCCACAACGTCGTCGTCTCCGACACGCTCTCCAGCGCTCTCGACTACCTGAGCGCCACGCAGGGGACGTACAACTCCTCCACGCGGGTGTGGTCGTGGTCGATTCCGGAGATCGCTGCGGGCCAGAGCGTGACCGCCACGATCAACGTGCGGGTGAAGCAGAACTCGACGTCGGCGAAGGGCTGCAGCCAGATCACCAACACCGCCGGTGTCACCTCCGACGAGCAGACGAAGACGTCCGGACAGGTGAAGTGGAACATCAAGCCCTGCCCGGGCTTCTCGAAGGTCGGGGTGAGCCCCTCGGGCAGCGGCCCCCTCGGCAGCGGGGCCACGGCGCAGTTCAAGTTCACGCTCTCCAACGCCAACACGTCCCTGGGCCTCACGAACGCCTACATCGAGGACACGGTCGACAACTCGAAGTGGAACACGCCCGGGACGTGCACGCCGATCCGCTCCGGGGTCACGTGCAGCTACAACTCCACGTCCAGGAAGTGGACGATCACGATCGGGGCGTTCCCGGTGTCCCCCTCGGCGGTCGACGTCGCCTCGCTCAGCCTCACCCTCAAGAGCGGCGCCCAGTGCAGCGCCTCCAACCAGGGCCGCCTGAAGTCGGACTACACGAACGACCGCACGTCCACGAAGACCTACAACGTCTCCTACTGCCCCACGACCACCACGACGAGCGGCGGGGGTGGGTCCAGCTCGTCGACGACGACCTCGTCCACGTCCACGACGACCACGACGACGTCCACCACGACCACGACCCGACCGGGAGGCGTCTGATGTGGGCGTCGGCGCGCCGGTCGGCCCGCCGGGACGACTCCGGCATCGCCGTCATCTCGGTGCTCGGCATCGTCGTGGTGCTCACGATCGTGGTGGTCACGCTCCTGCAGATCGGCACGTCCCAGTACCAGCAGACGGCGGTCTCGACCGACGGGATGAGGGCGCAGGCGGCCGCCGAGGCGGGTCTGAACGCCTACCTCGCCCGCCTCCTGCAGCGCAACGACTTCGACCAGGTGTACATGGCGCCCGGCGAGGCGACGCGTTCGTCGGACGCGACCTGCGACGCCGCCGACGTGTCCGCCCCGGGCGCCGGCGAGACGGTGGCCGTGCCCGCGAACATGAACGACTGGACCCACCCCTGCGGCTTCGACGCATGGAGCGCCCTGGACGCCGAGGGCGGCCTCACCGACTACGAGTACGCCGTGGCGGTCTTCCCGAGGGAGAACGGCAGCAAGCTCCAGATCGTGGCTGCCGGTCGCCGCAAGGACGCCACGCCCACGAAGGGCGCGCTGCGCTACGTGGAGGCGAAGGTGCGCCCCTCGTCCTTCGCCGACTACCAGATGATCTCCCAGGACAACATCTACGTGAACACGTCCACGACGACCTCGGGGCGCGTCTACACGACCCAGAACGCGTACCACCGGGGGACCGTGAAGGAGTGGGTGATCGCCAACGACGTGGTCTCGTACCCCACGACGACCTGGACGGGCAAGGGCATCCTGGCGGACTGCTCGCCGCCGGAGGCGTTCTTCGAGGCGGGGTGGCCGTCGACGTCGTGTCACGCCCGAGAGCGGGCGGGGAAGTCTCCGGAGTTCTCCAACATCCCCAAGGCGCGGGCGGCGATCCGCTCCAAGGTGCTCGGCGGCGGCGGCCTCTTCCTGGACCGCGCGAACCTCGGCACCTACCGGGGCTACGAGGTCACGCTCACGCCGGCCGGCCAGATCACGGTGAAGCGCTGCAAGGAGAAGACGGGGACGACCCCCCCGGCGGAAGACCCCGACGGTGCCGGCACGTCGTTCGGCAACCGGGGGGCCTCGCCGGACGCCTCGGCGGGCACGACCTACAACTACCTAGAGGACACGAAGGCGTGCGAGGCGGGCACCTACACGACCTTCCCGCAGAGCCAGCAGTTCTACGTGTACTCCGACGCACCCCTCGTCGTGTCCGGCTACGTCGTGGGCCAGGGGATCGTCGTCTCCGACGAAGACATCTACTTGGGAGGCAACATCTACTACGGCTCGGACACGAACGAGACCGACGACGACCTCAACAACTACGTCCTCGGCCTGCACGCGTACAGCGAGATCATCCTGCCCGCCTATGTGAACGGGACGCCCGAGCTCCATGTCCGGGGGGCCGCCCTCGCCGAGGAGGGCTCGTACCACGACTCCATCCTCGTCGCCCCCTTCACCTACACGGGAACGTGCGAGTCCGACGTCGACAACGTTCCCCTCCCCATGGGCGTGGCGTACCTCTGCGCCAAGGACCGCCTTTTCTACCTGGGCTCCTGGTACTCGAAGAAGAAGGCGGACGTGGTTATGTTCACGAGCGCCGAATACGCCTTCTACGAGCAGCTCAAGGCCCTCGCCCCGCCCGGCTGGCCGAACGCCACGAGCGACTTCGTCATCGAACGTTGGGTGGAACGCCGCAGCAACTACCAGCTCGTCTGAGATTCCCCATGAACGCGAAGGGGGGCGGGCCCCCTCTTCGCCCGGCGCCGCAGCGTCCCCGGGCCGTGGCGCCTCGCCGGTACGCTGGCAGTCATGTCGCGCAGTCTCGCGTCCCTCCGCCAGGTGCCGCTCTCGGAGGTCTCCGGCGTGGGCGCCAAGCTCGCCTCCGGCCTGGCGAAGATGGGCCTCGACAACGTCGCCGACCTCCTCTGGCACGTGCCCCGGCGCTACGTCGACTTCAGCACCCAGTCGCCCATCGCCGACGTCCGCACGGGCGAGGAGGTCACGGTCGTCGCCGAGGTGAAGCGCGTCTCCACACGCCGGCCGCGGCGCAACCTCACGATCGTGGAGGCGACCCTCTTCGACGGTTCCGGGGCGCTGACGGCCACCTGGTTCAACCAGGAGTGGCTCGCCCGCAAGCTCAAGGTCGGCAGCCAGTGGGCGTTCTCCGGGAAGGTGGAGCGCTTCCGGGGCCGGCCCCAGATGCGTTCGCCCGCCTTCGAGCAGATTGGCGGCGACGGCGACGAGAGCGGCCTGGAGACAGGTCGCATCGTGCCCGTCCACCCGGCCTCCGGGGACGCGCCCGCCTGGCGGATACGCCAGCTCGCGCGGGCGGTCATCGCAGACTACGGCGACGTGGCCGACCCGTTCCCCGCCGACCTCGTCGCCCGCCACCATCTCGTGAGCCGGGCGACGGCATTCCGCCAGATCCACTTCCCCGACGACGACGACTCCCGAAGGGCCGCCCGCCGCCGTCTCGTCTACGACGAGCTCCTCATCCTCGAGGCCGGCCTCGCCCTGCGCAAGCAGGTGATGACCGAGCGCCAGGAGGGCATGGTGCAGACCGTGGGGGGCCCGCTCGCCAAGGCGCTGCGAGACCGCCTCCCCTACCGGCTCACGGCCGCCCAGGAGCGGGCGCTCGATGAGATCGGCGCAGACCTCGCCTCGCCCCGCCCCATGCACCGTCTCCTGCAGGGCGAGGTGGGCTCGGGCAAGACGGTCGTGGCCGCCGAGGCGATGCTCGCCGCCGTGGACTCCGGCCGGCAGGCGGCGATGATGGCGCCCACGGAGGTGCTCGCCGAGCAGCACGCCGCCGGCCTGCGCAGTCTGCTCGACGGCCTCAGAACGCCCGGGGGTGACGACCTCTTCGGGTTCCTGCGTGTCGGGTTGCTCACGAACCGCACGACGGGCGCGGAGCGCCGCCAGATCCTGGATGACGTCGCCGCCGGGCGCACGCACGTCCTCGTGGGTACGCACGCCCTCATCCAGGAGGGCGTGTCTCTCGACCGCCTGGGCGTCGTCGTCGTCGACGAGCAGCACCGTTTCGGCGTCCACCAGCGTGTCGCCCTGCGCGACAAGGCCGTGGCCGCCGAGGGTGACGCGCTCCCGGACGTCCTCATCATGACGGCGACGCCGATCCCGCGAACGCTGGCGATCACCCTCTACGGCGATCTCGACGTCACGGTCCTGGACGAACTGCCCCCGGGACGCCGGCCGATCGAGACCCGTGTCGTGGGTCCCGATCCCGCCGGGCGCGAGCGCGTCTACGACCACGTCCGGGGCGAGGTCGCCGCCGGCCGCCAGGCCTACGTCGTCTGCCCGCTCGTGGAGGAGTCCGAGACACTCGAGGCGCGCTCGGCGACGGCCGAGCACGAGCGGCTTTCCGCGGAGGTCTTCCCCGACCTGCGCTGCGGTCTCCTCCACGGCCAGATGCGCGCGGCCGACAAGGCGGCGGCCTTCGAGGCGTTCCGGGCCGGCGAGACCGACGTCCTCGTCGCCACCACCGTGATCGAAGTGGGTGTCGACGTCCCGAACGCCACCGTCATGATCGTCGAGGACGCCGACCGCTTCGGGCTCTCCCAACTCCACCAGCTCCGCGGCCGCATCGGCCGGGGCGCCCACGCCTCGGTGTGCTTTCTTTTCGCCGACCCGCAGACCGACGAGGCCGCTGCCCGCATGCGGGCCGTGGCCGAGACGTCCGACGGCTTCCTTCTCGCCGAGGAGGACCTGCGCATCCGGGGGGAGGGGTCCCTCTTCGACGCCCGCCAGTCCGGTCGGGGTGACTTGCGGGTGGCGAGCCTCCTGCGCGACATGAAAGCCGTGGAGGCCGCCCGGCGGGACGCCTTCGCTCTCGTCGCCGCCGACCCCGGCCTCGCCTCCAGTGCCCACGACGACCTCCTCCGGGAGGTTCGTGAAGCCCTCGGCGACGACGTCGAATGGCTGATGAAGTCGTGAGGGGCCCGTCGTGAGCGGCTCCCCGTGAGGGTGATAGCGGGACTCGCCAAGGGACGCCGGCTCGCCGTGCCGAAGGGCATCGACGTGCGTCCCATGACCGACATGGTCCGGGGAGCGCTGTTCAACCACCTCGGGGACGTCAGCGGCCTCGTCGGACTCGATCTCTTCGCTGGTTCGGGAGCGATCGGCATCGAGGCCCTCAGCAGGGGTGCCGCCGCCGTCACCTTCGTGGACAGCGCGCCGCGTGCGGTCGCCACGGTGCGCGCCAACGTCCTCGCCGCAGGCTTCGGCGACGCCGCCACGGTCGTGCGTGCCGACGCCGGGGCGTTCTGCGAGCGGCGGCCACCCCGACCGTGGGACCTGGTGTTCGTTGACCCGCCCTACGCCGTGCCGTTAGCCTGCTTGGACCGCATCGCCGCAGGGCTTTCGGGGCCGGGCCGGCTCACCCCCGGAGCCAGGATCGTTTCCGAACGGCCCCAGGGCGCGCCCGATCCTCCTTGGCCCGAGGGGGCCGAGCTGCGGTTGCGGCGGGCCTTCGGGCAGACCATCCTGTTCGTGGCCGGTTTCCAGGCGGCGGAGTGGGTCGCCCGCGACAAGGGAGACGACACGTGACGTTGGCGCTGTGCCCCGGGTCCTTCGACCCGGTGACCAACGGGCATCTCGACATCATCGAGCGCGCCGCCCGGCATTTCGACGAGGTGGTCGTCGCTGTCATCGCCAACCCGTCCAAGCATCCCCTGTTCACGTTGGAGGAGCGCAAGGCGTTCCTCGTGGAGTCGCTGGCGGGTTTCGAGAACTGCAAGGTGGACTCCTTCGAGGGCCTTCTCGTCGATTTCGCCGCCACGAGGGGCGTGCACGTGGTCGTGAAGGGCCTCCGGGCGGTGTCGGACTTCGACTACGAGATCCAGATGGCGCAGATGAACCACCGCCTCACCGGCATCGACACGTTCTTTCTCCCCACACGCAGCGACTTCTCCTACCTGTCGGCATCTCTCGTGCGGGAGATCGCCCGCTACGGGGGCAACATCGAGGGGCTCGTCCCGGACAACGTCCGGGCCGTGCTGGAAGCGAGGTTCAGGACATGAGCGAAGACCTCAAGGAGATCGAGGAGATCCTCGAGCAGATCCGGGAGACCGTCGACACAGCCCGGCCGGTGCCGCTCTCGGCGTCGGTGATGGTCAACCGCGAGGAGCTCCTGCAACAGCTCGACGAGGTGCTCGAGAACCTTCCGGAGGAGTTCCGCAAAGCCCGCTGGCTGCTCAAGGAGCGCGACGAGGTCCTCGAGCGGGCCCGACGGGAATCCGAGGAGATCCTGCAGGGAGCCCGGGACGAGTCCCGCCGCCTCGTCTCCCAACAGGAGGTCGTCCGCCTCGCCGCCAAGTCCGCCCAGGACCTCCTCGACGACGCGAAGGAGGCTGCCCGCGCGAAGGTCTTCCAGGCGGAGGACTACGTGGACAAGAAGCTCGGTGGTTTCGAGGTGGCGCTGAACAAGACCCTCGACACCGTCCACACGGCTCGGGCCCGCCTCCGCAAGGGACCCGTCAACGAGGAGGATTTCGCCCCTGAGGCCTCAGCCGAGGCCGACCGCTTCGCCACGCCGCCTCCCCAGCACTACGACATGGTCGACCAGACCGGCGAGCACTTCTTCGACCAGGACGACCTGTAGAGGGGGGAGCGAGCTCCCCCCTCTAGCTCCCCCTCAGGACCCGCCGCCGTACGGTTCCGCCGCCGTTGCGGCCGGGCGGAGCCCGGCCTTGGGACCGGGTCACCGTCGTTTCGGGACTCGGTGGAGCAGCGCCAGTCAGCGGAGCAATGCAACAGGCACATTCCAGAATCTTCCTAGTGCTATGCTTGCGAGCCGCATGCGCGTTCTCACCATTCCGCACGGGTCCGAGACGGAGCCCTCGATGGCCGTACGAGTCGACGTCACAGGCGTGGCCGGAGTCCCCGGGGCCGTGCGTGAGGTCGACGTCGAGGTGCCCCTCGACGACCCCCCGGCCGCCTTCTCCCGCGCCCAGGGCCCCGCCACCGTGAACGGGCTGCTCGAGGGCGTCCTCGAGGGTGTGGTCGTGGCCGCCCGGGTGAGCGCGGAGGTCGCGACGCAGTGCCGGCGCTGCCTGCGCGACCTCGCCGAGGGCGTCTCGACCGATGTCACGGAGCTCTTCAGCGACGACCCGGACCTCGCCGAGGCCGACGTGTACCCGATCTCCGACCACGAGATCGAGCTCGACAAGCTGGTGCGCGACACGGTCGTTCTGGCACTGCCCGAGACCCCCCTGTGCCGGAGCGACTGCGCCGGCCTCTGTGTTCGCTGCGGCACCGACCTGAACGACGGCCCGTGTGGTTGCCCCGAGGAGCCGGGCGATCCGCGCTGGGACGTCCTCGCGGAGCTGTTCCCAGACCAGGCAAAGGAGACCTGATGGCCGTCCCCAAGCAGAAGAAGTCCAAGCGCCGCACCCGGAACCGCCGGGCGCAGTACAAAGCGAGCCTGCCCACGTACGCGGCCTGTCCCCGTTGCCACCAGCCGATCCAGCCGCACACCGCCTGCCAGAACTGCGGTCACTACAAGGGCCGGACCGCCATCGAGGTGGAGTGAGGGCCCGCCGGGGAAGAACCCGGGCGTTGCCCACGGCCCTGAAAGCCCCCCACCAGGGACGCCCATGACCCGGCCCGTGGTCGTGGCCGTGGACGCCGCCGGCGGGGACTTCGGCCCGGAACCGCTCGTGGAGGGCGCCCTGCGGGCGGCCCGCAGGGATGTGAGCGTGCTCCTCGCCGGCCCGCCCGGCACCCTGCCGGATGCCGGGTCGTTGCCGGCGAACGTCGCCGTCGTCCCCTCCGGTCCCGCCATCCCGATGGACGCCGACCCCGTCGCCGCCGTCCGCGCCCACCGTGACGCCAGCGTGCTCGTCGCTGCCGGGTGCGTGAGCGCTGGGGAGGCGGACGCCTTCGTCTCCGCCGGGTCGACGGGGGCCGGCGTGGCCGCCGCCCGCCTCCGACTCCGCCGTCTCCCCGGGGTCTCCCGCCCCGCTCTCGCCGCCGCGCTGCCCTCCTTCGACGGCCGCCGACGCCTCCTGCTCGACGCCGGAGCGAACGCCGACTGCCGGCCGGAATGGCTCCCGGGCTTCGCCCGTCTGGGGCGCGCCTACGCGACAGCCCGATGGGGTCTGGCAGAGCCCGTCGTCGGCCTCCTCAACATCGGCACCGAGGACGCCAAGGGCAACGCCCTCGCCCGCGAGGCCCACGGTCTCCTCGAACCCGAGTCCTGGTTCGCGGGCAACGTGGAGGGCTACCACCTGTTCCGGGGGCCGGCCGACGTCGTCGTGACCGACGGCTTCACGGGAAACGTCGCCCTCAAGGTGCTCGAGGGCGGCGCTCGTGCCCTCGCCGGAGAAGGTGGCGCCGTGCCCGAGGGCGAGGGCGGGTCGCTGCTGCTCGGAGTCCGCGGGGTGTGCGTCCTCGCGCACGGGGCGTCCCGTCCCGACGAGTTCTGCCGGGCGATCCTGGCGGCGGCGGCGTCAGTGTCCTCCGGAACCGTCGAGGCGCTCGCCGGGAGCGCCGAGGAGGTCGTGCGGGCGGGGGTGCGCCCGTGAACCTCGACTACTGCCAGGACCGTTTCGACTACCGCTTCTCCGACTCCGACATCCTCGCCCAGGCGCTCCGGCACCGCTCCTACGTGGCCGAGAACCCGGGCTGCGAATCCAACGAACGCCTGGAGTTCCTCGGCGACGCCGTCCTCGGGATCGTCGTCACGGACGTGCTCTACCGGCGCTACCCCGAGCTTGCCGAGGGTGATCTCGCCAAGGCTCGCTCGGCGGTCGTGAACGCCGAGATGCTCGCCCACGTCGCCGCCGAGATCGGCCTCGGCGAGTACCTGTACCTCGGCAAGGGCGAGGACGCCTCCGGCGGTCGGGAAAAGCCCTCGATCCTCGCCGACGCCCTCGAGGCGGTCATCGGCGCCGTCTACCTGGACGGCGGCGCCGCCTGTGCCCGACGGTTCATCCTCGGCCTGCTCGAGGAGCATCTCGACAACGCCGCCGCCGGGGAGGGCAGCAAGGACTACAAGACGCGCCTGCAAGAAGCCGCCACGCGACGCTGGGGGCAGCTTCCTGTCTACGACGTGCGGGCCTTCGGGCCCGACCACGCGAAGCGTTTCGAAGCCACGGTGTACCTCGACGACGCCTCCGCCGGTCTCGGGACCGGCCGATCCAAGAAGCAGGCGGAACAGGCCGCTGCCCGCGTGGCCTGGGAGGCGCTCACGGCGCCGGCCGAGAACGACGCGGGCGCCGAGGAGGAGGCCGCCGCCGGTGCGGCCGAGGGAGGCGACCGCGATGGCTGATCTGCCTGAGATCGAGGTCGCCCGCCGCGACCTCGAACGCGAGGTGGCGGGACGCAAGTTCAAGTCCGCCGACGTCAGGGACATGAAGGCCGTGGCCCGACACCCGAACAAGAGCGCGTACGCCAAACGGCTCGAGGGAGCCAAGGTGCGTTCATTCGACCGCCGGGGCCGCTTTCTGGTGGGCAAGCTCGACACCGACGAGCTCTGGGTGCTCGATCTGGGGGCCACCGGCGCCCTCGTGCGCATCCCGTCGGCGAAGAAGCAGGTGCCGGCGGACGCCACCGTGGTCTGGGCGTTCACACAGGGCGGCGGCCTCGTCCTCGCGGACCCGAAGAAGGCGGCGGAGACCTTCGTGGTGGCGAAAGACGAGTTCGAGGCGCTCCGTGACGTCGAGCTGCTCGGACTCGATCCGTTGGAGAGCCCGATCCCGTGGCAGCGGTTCGGCCAGCTCCTCGCCGAACGCAAGGGCAAGCTCCGCACGCTCCTCCTGGACCCGAAGTTCGTCGTGGGCATCGGCCCGGTCTACGCCGACGAGATCCTCTTTCACGCCGGTCTCCGCCACGACCGGGCCTCGGCGTCGCTGTCCCCCCACGAGGTGCGTCGCCTGTACCGGGCTCTGGTCGAGACCCTCATGGAGGCAATCAAGTACCGGGGGACGTCCGTTGACGAGGACGGCTACGTCGACATGTTCGGCAAGCCGGGCGAGTTCAACGAGTTTCTCCGCGTGTACCGCCGGTGTGGCGAGTCCTGCCGCCGTTGCCGTTCCAGGATCGAGCGGCTCAAGGTCTCCGGGCGTGCGCACTACTACTGCCCTCAGTGCCAGTCCTGACCCAACGCAGGGACAGGACCCGGCGCGCCACACCCCCCCCGGGACCCGTCCGTTCCCACGGCGGCCGGTAGCCTCCTGCCGATGTTCCTGAAGGCGCTGCAGATCCGGGGGTTCAAGTCCTTCGCCAACCGCACTGATCTCGAGCTCATGCCCGGGATCACGGTCGTGGTGGGGCCCAACGGCTCGGGCAAGTCGAACCTCGTCGACGCCCTCGCCTGGGTGCTGGGGGCACAGGGCGCCCGCACCCTGCGGGGGGAACGCATGGAGGACGTCATCTTCTCCGGTTCCCCCGCACGTCAGGCCCTCGGGCGGGCGGAAGTCACCCTGACCATCGACAACAGCGCCGGCCTCATCCCGGTGGACCTGCCCGAGATCTCCCTCGGTCGTTGCCTGTTCCGGTCGGGCGAGAGCCGCTACACGCTCAACGGCGAGAATGTGCGCCTGCTCGACCTCACCGAGCTGCTCTCCGACTCCGGCGTGGGCCGGCAGCTCCACACAATCGTGGGTCAGGGCCAGATCGACGGCGTCCTCCTGTCCCGGCCCGAGGACCGTCGGGTCACGATCGAGGAGGCCGCCGGCGTCCTGAAGCACCGCAAGCGCCGGGAGCGGGCGTTGCGCCGCCTCGAGATCGTCGAGGCCGACCTCGTGCGCCTCTTCGACGTCGCAAGGGAGCTGAACCGCCAGATCCGCCCCTTGGAGCGCCAGGTCGAGGGCGCCCGCCGCCATGAGGACCTCGCTGCCGAGGCGCGCCTCCTGGCCCTTTGGGAGGCCGGGGAGCGGATCCGTCTCCGCCGGGCCGACGACTGCAGAGCCGGTGAGGCGGCGGCGGCTGCCCGCACCGCTCTCGGCGAGGCGCGGGCACAGGAGGAAGCGGCCGCTGCCGAGTGCGCTGAGCGCGAGGAGGAGGTCTCCGCCGTCGCCACCCGGGCCGAGGTCGCCCGTTCGCTGAGCGACCGCGCCGAACGCTCCACGGCCAGGGTCGCCGCCCTCGGGGAGATAGCGTCGGAACGGGCCCGGGCGATGCGGGGTCGGCTGCACGCCCTCGCCGAGGCGGAGGCCGCCCGCGACGCCGGCGTCGCGGACCGGGAGGCCCTGGCAGCCGAGCTCGCCGCCGTCGTCACCGGAGAGCAGTCCCTGGCAGAGAGGCTCAGCAGCCAGGACGACGCCGAACGCCGGCACCGGGCCGCGGAATCGGCGCTCGAGGCCGCCTGGCGGGCCGCCGGCCTCGACGGGGACGACCGCAGGGGCGCTCTCGAGGCCCAGCACGCCGCCCTCCTCGCCGCCCGTGACCGGGCGAGCGCCGAGACCGCCCGGGCCGAGGAACGCCACGGCGTCCTCGAGACGCGCCTCGCCCAGCTCGCCGACGGCGCCGAGGACCTCCGGAGCGAGATCGAGCGTCTCGACGCCGCCGCGGCCCCGCTGGCCGAACGACTCACGCGAGTCGAGTCCCTCCGGCGCCGGGCAGAGGACGAAACGGCCTCGTTGGTCGAGTCGCAGCGTCGCTGGACGAGTGAGGCCGCGTCGCACAGGGCCCGGGCGGAGTCCCTCGAGGCGAGCCTCGCCGAGGGTGTCGGAGCGAAGGCTGCCCGCGGGGCGCTCACGGATCGCTTCGGTTTCCTTCCCCGCGTTCGCGACGTCCTCATGGTGGAGCGGGGGGCCGAGCTCGCTGTCGCCGCTGCCCTCGGCCACGTCCTCGGTGCCGTTCTTCTGCCGGGCGGTGACGCCGCGGCGGCGGTCGGGGTCGTCAAGGGCGTGACGGACGGTTCCCTGTCCCTCGGCGTCGCTCCCGACGACAGGGCGCCGGCGGGGCCGGCCGTTGACCCGGCGGCCCTGGGCGTCCTCTCCCTCCTCGAGCTCATCCGCCCCCTCCACGGCGAGTACCGCTGGATGGTCGAGGCCCTGCTGCGCCGCCACGCCGCCCCGTGCTACCTGGCGCGCTCACCCCAGCAGGCCCTGGCCCTCTCCAAGGCCCACCCGGACCTCGTGTTCGTGACGGCCGAGGGTGACCGTTTCGAGGGCGGCCTCCTGGCCGTGCGCTCGCCGCAGCGTGGTGCCGCCACAGACCCGGCACTGGCTGCTGCGGAGGCCCGCCGCTCCGCCGAGACGGCCGCACGGCGGGGCAAGGAGGTCGCCGCCCAGCTTGCCCGCCGAGAGGAGGAGCTTGTCCGCCTCCGGGACGAAGAGGCCGCCCTGGGGCGCGAGCTCGCGGAGAGCGACGCTCTCCTCACGGCCCAGGCCGACGTCCTCATGCGCTCGGAGGCGTCCGACGCCGACCTGCGCCGGGAACGGGCGACCCTGGACGCCCAGCTGGGCGAGCTCCGCCGGGCGCTCGTCGCCGACGGCGAACGCCTCGCGGAACTCGAGCGCCTTCGCGACACCGAGGGCGAGACGGCGTCCCAGGAGGAGCGGGAGCGCCTTCAGCACCAGCGCCGCACCCTCGAGTCGGAGGGCGAGGCCTTGAGACGCCAGGCACTCGCGCTGGAGGCCGAACGCGCCCGCGCCGAGGAGCGCCGCCGGGTCCTCACAGAACGCCTCGCCGAGTTCGACCGCGCCGAATCGGAGGGAGCGGGGCTGCGGGCGGAGGCGGCCGCGCAGCGAGTCGCCGTGGAGGCGGCGCTGCCCCGCCTCGGAGACCTCGCGGACGTCGCGCGGGCCTTGGGCTCCGAGGCAGCCCGCCGCCGCGACCACGCCCGGGGTGACCTCGCCCGGCTGCAGGGGGAACGTGACGACCTCCTTGGGCGTCTCGGCGTCGCGCGCACCCGCCGGCGCGATCTCCAAGGCGGCCTCCAGTCCCTCTTGGAGGCCGAGCAGAGCGCCCGCCTCGACGTCGCCGAGGCGCGGCTGCGTCTCGAGGCATCCGAGGAGGCCCCCCGGCGGGAGCTCGGGGCCAGTGTCGAAGACGCGCTCGGCGCCGTCCTCCCCGAGGGCACGGAACCGTCCGCCGTGGCGGGTCGCCTGGATGCCGTGGAACGGGAGTTGCGGCGCATCGGCCCTGTCAACCCGCTCGCCTTGGAGGAGTTCGAGGTTCTCAAAGAGAGGCGCGATCTCCTGACGCGCGAGCTGGAGGACGTGAACGCCGCCAAGCGTGACATCTTGAAGGTCGTGCACGAGGTCGACCGCAAGATCTCCGAGATCCTCACGTCCGCCTACGCCGACGTCGCTCGCCACTTCGCCGATCTCTTCGCTCTCCTCTTCCCCGGCGGCGAGGGTCGGGTCGTGCTCACGAAACCCGAGGACGTCCTTGAGACCGGCATCGAGATCGAGGCCCGCCCCAGCGGCAAGTCCCTGAAGCGGCTCTCTCTGCTGTCGGGCGGGGAACGCTCCTTGGCGGCCCTGGCGTTCCTGTTCGCCGTCTTCCGGGCGCGGCCCAGCCCCTTCTACGTCCTTGACGAGGTCGAGGCCGCCCTCGACGACATCAACCTCCACCGCTTTTGTAGCCTCCTGCGCGAATTCCGGCGCGATTCCCAGATCCTCGTCGTCACCCACCAGAAGCGCACCATGGAGGTCGCCGACATCCTCTACGGCGTGTCCCTGGGTAAGGACGCCACGTCGCGGGTTCTCGCCCAGCGGATCTCCGACCTCGACCTCTCCGAGGACCTCGTCTGACACGTTCCGGGGCCCGAGAGCGCCGGGCTCCCACAGGGGCCCCGAGCCCGCCGCCGTTCGCGTGCAGAAACGAACGTCTGCGTTACGTTCTGCACGCGAACACCGTTCGGGCGGGGAGATGGGCGTCGCCGAGCGGGTGCGTGCGGGCGGTGCGGCGGCGGCGCCCGGGGCCCGCCCGGGCGGCTTCGCCCGCTGGAGGAGCCGTCTCCTAGAGTCCCCCGGATGACGACCGTGATCGTCCTGGCCGCCGTGATAGCCGTGCTCGTGGCGGGCGCCGCCGTCTTCCTCGTGCGCCGCTCGGTGCGCCCGGAGGCCCCGGAGGCGGTCCCGCCGGCAGATCGACCCCGCCCCCGCGGCGAGCCCGCCGGCCATCCCGCCGGGCCCACGGCGGCCGACGTCGTGGCGGAGGCCGAGGCCATCCTCGCCCGGGCCCAGGAGGATGCCGCCGGCGGCGACACGACCGTGGCCGAACCGGAGGCACCCCCCGAGGCCCCGGAAGTCCCCCCGGTCCCCGAATCCGGGACGGCCGTGGAAGCCCCCGCCCGCAAGCGGCCGTCCCTGCGCCAACGCCTCGGGCGCACGCGGAGGGCCTTCACCGACCGCCTGGCCGAGATCAGGCTGCGACGGAGCATCGACCAGGAGGTGTGGGACGACCTCGAGGAGAGCCTCGTCCTTGCGGACGTGGGCGTCACCGTCGCCTCGGATCTCGTCGCCTCTGCCCGCGAACGCGCCAAGGCCGAGGGCGCAGGCACCGCCGCCGACGCCGTCGACGCCCTCAAGGCCGTGATGGCCGACACGCTGGCCGGGAGCGACCGGTCGCTGCACCGGGGCGAGGAGACGTCGGTGTGGCTCGTCACCGGCGTGAACGGCAGCGGCAAGACGACGACCATCGGCAAGCTCGCGAGCGACGCCGCCGGCCGGGGCGAGAAGGTCGTTCTCGCCGCCGCCGACACGTTCCGTGCCGCGGCGGGAGAGCAGCTCTCGGTGTGGGCGGAGCGCACGGGCGCGGAGCTCGTGGCCGGCCAGGAAGGTTCGGACCCGGGTGCCGTGGTCTTCGACGCCGTGAGCTTCGCCCGGGCCCGTGACTGCGACCTCCTCCTCGTGGACACCGCCGGCCGTCTCCAGACCAAGGTCAACCTCATGGAGGAGCTCAAGAAGATCCGCCGCGTCGCCGAGAACGCCGGCGGCACGCCCGACGAGGTGCTCCTCGTCCTCGACGCCACCACGGGCCAGAACGGCATCTCCCAGGCCCGGGAGTTCGCCAGGGCCGTGGGCGTGACCGGGGTGGTGCTCACCAAGCTCGACGGCACAGCGAAGGGCGGCATCGCGTTCGCCGTGGAGGCCGAGTTCGCCATCCCCATCAAGCTCGTGGGTGTGGGCGAGGGCGTCGACGACCTCACGCCCTTCGATCCCGACGAGTTCGTCGACGCCCTCTTCGACTGAATGGAAGCGCGCTCGGTCACCGATGTCGTCGGCTACGCCCCCCTCGGCGACGCCCTCCGTCTCGTCGATGCGGGCCTCGAGGAGGCCACGTCTGAGCGCGGCAGCCTCATAGAGGGAGTCGCCCGCCACCTTCTCACCGCAGGCGGGAAGCGGATCCGGCCTGCGATCACCGTGCTCGCCGGGGAGCTCTTCTCCCCGGGCTCCGGGGACGTGGTGGCCATCGCGGTGGCCGTGGAGCTCGTCCACCTCGGCAGCCTCTACCACGACGACGTCATCGACGAGGCCGAGGTCCGGCGCGGTGTGCCCACGGTGAACGCCGTCTGGTCGAACACGGTGGCGATCCTCGCCGGGGACTTCCTTCTCGCCCGCGCCTCGGAGATCGCCGCCGGCCTCGGTGCCGAACCCGCCCGCATCCTGGGCGCCACCGTTGCCCGGCTCGTGGCGGGGGAGGTGCGGGAGATCGAGCTCACGCACAACCCAGACGCCGGCGTCGCCGCCTACGAGGAGGTGATCGCCGCCAAGACAGCGTCGGTGATGGCGGCTGCGGGGCGGCTGGGCGCCCTCGTCGCCGGGGCCCCGGTCGTGGCGGTGGAGGCGGCCGAGCGCTTCGGGAGCGAGCTCGGGATGGCGTTCCAGATCGCAGACGACGTCCTCGACCTCGTCGCCGAGGAGAACGTGACTGGCAAGGAGGCCGGGCGCGACGTCATCGAAGGCGTCTACACGCTGCCCGTCCTGCTCGCTCTGGAACGCGACGCAGGCGGGGAGCTCCGCGGCCTCCTGCGGGCGGATCCCACGCCGGAGGACGTCACTGCCGTCCGGGATCTCGTGGCCGACCTAGGGGGTGTGGGCGCCGCTCTCGCCGTCGCCCGCGGCCGCCTCGCAGGCGCCGAGGCGGCCCTCGGCGAGCTCCCGGCGGGCCCCGCCCGTGAAGGCCTCGGTCGCCTGGCCCGATTCGTGCTCGAGCGCCTGGACTCCTGAGGCCGGGCGCGTGGCCTCCCGGGATCCGAGTGGCCGCCCGGGAATCGCGCATGCGGCAATCCGTTCCCCGCGGGGTGCCGGCAGCCGCGTGGCGCCAAGTCCGGCGACCTGGGAGAATCGGGCGATGTTCCGTCGTACGTGCTGCGCGATCTTCGCTCTGGGTCTGGCCGTCGCCACGTCCGCTTGCGGGTCCGGCGGGTCCGGCGGGTCCGGCGGGTCCGGCGGGGAACGGCCCGGCAGGTCGGCCCGGTCCCCGAAGTCCGCCTCGCCGGCCGTGAAGACCACCGGGACGGGCGGCGGTGCCGGAGGCATGCCCAGGCTGCGCGTGCGTTGGGACGGCATCGATCAGCCCCTCGCCGTGGTGTCGCCCGACGGCGACCCCCGGGTCTTCGTCGTCGAGCAGGGCGGACGGATCCTCGTCGCCCCCGGCCCCGACAGGGCCCTCGCCGACAGTCCCTACCTCGACCTGTCACGCGACACCCAGGCCGAGGGGGAGAGGGGTCTCCTCGGCCTGGCTTTTCACGCGGACTTCCGCTCCAACGGCCGCCTCTACGTGAACTTCACGAACCGGGAAGGCGACACCCGCGTGGTCGAGCTCACAGTCGATCCGGAGGCCGGCCCGCCCGCGGCCGTGAAGTCCCGCCGCGATCTGTTGCGCCTCGACCAGCCTTACGAGAACCACAACGGCGGTGACGTCGCCTTCGGTCCCGACGGCCGCCTCTGGGTGGGCACGGGCGACGGCGGCGCCGGGGGCGACCCCGAGGACCGGGCGCAGAACTCGAAGTCGCTCCTGGGCAAGATGCTCCGCTTCGACGTCGAGGCCTCCGAACCGAAGCCCGAGACATGGGCGGTCGGCCTCCGCAATCCCTGGCGCTACTCCTTCGACCCCGACACCGGGGACCTCTGGATCGGCGACGTCGGCCAGGACGACGAGGAGGAGATCGACGTCGTGCGCGAGGCAGCCGACCAGACGGGGCTCAACTTCGGCTGGCCCGCCTTCGAGGGGTCCCGCAAGTTCAAGGGCCGGGCCGTTTCCGGCGCCGTGAAGCCCGTCGCCACCTACGGTCGCGACGAGGGCGCCACGGTCGTGGGAGGCTACGTGTACCGGGGACCCGCCAACGCCCTCTCGGGCCGCTACGTCTACGGGGACTTCGTGAGTGGGCGCATCTGGACCCTCGACGCCGCATCCCCGGGGACGCCTGAGGAGATCACCGACGCGGTCGGCGCAGAGGGGCTTTCCATCAGCTCGTTCGGCCTCGACTCAGATGGACGCCTCTACGTCTGTGACCACAGCGGCAAGGTGCTCAGCTTCGGGTAGGCCGAGAGCCTCGCAACCGGGCGCGTGAGCCCTCACATGTGACGCGCGGCGCGCCCGGTTCCGTCCAGGGGGCTCCCGGTCGGGACCCGGCACGGGAGATGCCGGCGGGCGCGGGGGACGCGGAGGCGGGAGGGGCGGGTGCTCTCGGTAGAGTCGGGCCATGTTCGACACTCTCGGCGACCGGCTCCAAGGCATCTTCGGCAAGCTGCGCGGCAGGGGTCGCCTCACCGAGGCGGACGTCGACGAGGCGCTGCGCGAGGTGCGCCTCGCCCTGCTCGAGGCCGACGTCAACTTCAAGGTCGTGAAGGGCTTCGTCGCCCGGGTGAAGGAGCGGGCAGCGGCCGAGGACGTCTCCCGGAGCCTCACCCCCGCGCAGCAGGTGATCAAGATCGTCCACGAGGAGCTCATCGAGTTGCTCGGCGGCCAGGCCGTGCGGCTCACGCTCGCTTCGCAGCCACCCACGGTGATCCTCATGGCGGGGCTGCAGGGCTCCGGCAAGACGACCGCCTGCGCCAAGCTCGCCGTGCAGATGAAGAGCCGCGGGCACCAGCCCCTTCTCGTGGCCTGTGACCTGCAGCGACCCGCTGCCGTCGCGCAGCTCCGCGTCCTGGGGGAGAAGGCCCACTGTCCGGTCTACGCCGAGGGTGCCGAGCCCGGGGGCGACCCCGTGGCCGTCGCCGCCGCCGGGGTCGCCGAGGCGGTCCGCGTGGGGCGCGACGTCGTCGTCGTCGACACCGCCGGTCGCCTCTCGATCGACGCCGAGCTCATGGCCGAGCTCGCTCGCGTTCGGGAAGCTGTGCAGCCGCACGCCACGTTGCTCGTGATCGACGCCATGATCGGCCAGGACGCCGTCACCACGGCGGCGCACTTCAACGAGGAGATCCCTCTGGACGGCGTCGTTCTCACCAAGCTCGACGGCGACGCCCGGGGCGGGGCCGCGCTGTCGGTTCGCGAAGTCGTGGGCAAGCCCATCTTCTACGTCGGCGTGGGGGAGAAGCTCGCCGACTTCGAGCCCTTCCACCCCGACCGCATGGCGAGCCGCATTCTCGGCATGGGCGACGTCCTCACCCTCATCGAGAAGGCCGAGGGGGCTTTCGACGTGGCCGAGGCCCAGAAGATGGAGGAGAAGCTCCGCAAGGCGACCTTCACGCTCGAGGACTTCCTGTCCCAGATGCAGCAGGTGAAGAAGATGGGGCCCCTCACCCAGGTCCTCGGGATGCTGCCCGGGGTCGGCAAACAGCTCAAGGGAGTCGATCTGGACGAGCGGGACATGTCCCGGATCGAGGCCGTGATCCAGTCCATGACCCCAGAAGAGCGGCGCAACCCGGCGCTCATCAAGTCCAGCCGCCGGACACGTATCGCACGGGGCAGCGGCACCACCGTCCAGGACGTGAACGCCCTCCTGAAGGAGTTCAAGGCGGTCCAGCAGATGATGAAGGGGCTCCTCGGCGGCAAGAAGGGCAAGATGTTGCGGGGCCTCGACCTCTCCGCGCTGCCGGATCTGAACTGACCTCTGTTACACTGCCCGCACCTCGAGGCGGCCCCCGTGGCCGCGCCGTTGGTCAGATTTTGCCACCCTGTCACTTGGATCGCCGGGCTGGACCCGGTCTTGAAAGGAGTCTCCATGGCGGTGAAGATCCGCCTCATGCGCACGGGCAAGAAGAGGCAGCCTCACTACCGGGTCGTGGTCGCCGACGGCCGCAGCCCCCGCGACGGCCGTTTCATCGAGATCATCGGGCACTACAACCCGCGCACGGATCCCTCGACCATTCAGATCGACAACGACAAGGCCGTGGGCTGGTTGCGCAAAGGGGCCCAGCCCTCCGATGCCTGCACGAAGCTGCTCCAGATCAGCGGCGCTATGGCGGAGTTCAAGGGCGTATGAGCGAAGGCACAGATGTCGACGTCCCCGCGGACGAGGATCTTCCCGAGGCCGAGGTCGACACTGAGATCGACACCGGCGGCGTCTCCGATGGCGTCGCCGATGACGTCGCCGAGGCGGGCAATCCTGAGGAAGAGGACTTCGAGGACGACTTCGACGAGGTGAGCGCTCCGGAACGCGTCCTCGACGTCTGCCTCCGCCACATCGTCGACAACCCCGACGCCATCGAGATCGACGTCGAGGAGGACCGCCGCCGCCTCACCCTTCATGTCCGTGTCGCCCAGGAGGACATGGGCAAGGTGATCGGCCGCAACGGCCGTGTGGCCAACGCCCTGCGCACGCTCATCAAGGCGGCGGGGTCGCGCGACGGCATCGCGGCCACCGTCGAGATCGACGACTGAGTCACCGGTGGGGGCTGAAGGCCCGGCATACCTCGTCGTGGGAATGCTGCTGCGGCCCCACGGGGTCCACGGCGGCGTCGTCGTCATGCCCCTCACCGACCAGGACCGGCGATTCGACCCCGGGGCCCGGCTCCTGCTCGGCCCGGAGCGACTTCCGGTCACCGTCGCGGAAGCTCGCCCGTACAAGGGCCGTCTCCTCGTGCGCCTCGAGGAGATCCCGAACCGTGAGGCCGCAGAGAGCCACAAGAGGGCGGAGCTCGCCATAACGGCGGCCGACGTCGGGCCGCCCCCGGAGGGAGCCGTGTGGGCGCGCGACTTGGAGGGCCTGCCGGTGCGCGACCCGGCGGGTCGCGACCGGGGCCGGGTCCTGGGCGTGGAGTCCAACCCCGCCCACGACGTCCTCCTCTGTGAGGACCCCGAGGGCCGGCCGTATGCCGTTCCGATGGTGCGGGCCCTCATGGACCCCGTCGCTCCGGGAGTCACAGAGGTCGTCGTCCGCCCCATTCCCGGCCTCTTGCCCGAGGACACGGACACGGGCATGGACACGGAATCGGACACGGACTGATCTGCGGTGGTGAGGGGGGCGGACCCCTCACGCTCAGCTCGCGGACGCCCGGCGCAGCCGGTCCATGATCGTGCGACCGATGCCGACCTCATCGACCGTCTCGACGAGGAGGACGTCGATCCCGGTGCGCTCGGCGTCCCGCAGGGCTGCAAAGAGCCGGCGCCCGTACGCGGCGAGGTCTCCAGGGACGTTCTCGACGTAGCCCAGCGGGGGCAGGCGGTGGGGGAGGAACCGGCCCAGGACCCCGACCCGGGCGACGCCGTCCCTCGTTACCCAACGCTCCAACTCGGCACTCCAGTCTTCGCGCCGCACGAGCTCGACCCGGCAGGTGGGGGCGTAGTGGCGGTGACGCAGCCCGGGAGAAGGGGCGGGCCCGCCGTCCTCCCCGGCCATCGTGACCTCGACGTCGAGGACGGCGCGGATCGTTTCCGCCGTCACGCCACCCTGGCGCAGGACTACGGGGGCGTCGCCTCGGGCGTCCACGACGGTGGACTCCATGCCCACGGGCGTGGGGCCGGCGTCCAGCACGGCGGCGATGCGCCCCACCAGGTCACGGAGGACGTCGGTGCCCCGGGTGGGGCTCGGTCGGCCGGCGAGATTGGCGCTCGGCGCCGCCAGGGGGCCGCCGAAGGCGTGCAGGAGCCCGAGGGCGACTGGGTGATCCGGGACGCGCACAGCCACGGTGGGGAGTCCGGCGGTGACTCCGGGGGCGAGGCCCGGGGCGGCGTCGAGGACCAACGCGAGCGGACCCGGCCAGAAGGCGCCGGCCAGTGCTCGGGCGAGCGGGGTGATCTCCGTCACGAGACGCCCGAGGGACGCTACGTCCGCGACGTGGACGATGAGCGGGTTGTCGCCCGGGCGACCCTTCACCCGGAAGACGGACTCCACGGCCTCCTGTGCTGTGGCGTCGGCACCGAGGCCGTAGACGGTCTCCGTCGGGAACGCCACGAGACGGCCCGCGCTCAGGAGGGCGGCGGCGTCCGCGAGCGTCCCCGGATCCGGGTCAGCGGGATCTACGTTCAGGTGCAGGGTTCTCATCGCCATCGGGAACGAGTCCCACGCTATCGCGGGTCCTGCCCTTCCGGGTGCACAAAGGCGACATGTGCCGCGGCATCTGCATCCGCACCCGGGAGACGGGGTTCTCTACCCTGGCCCCTGCATGCGCATCGACGTCCTCACGATATTCCCGGAGCTCATCACGCCCCACCTGAGCGGGAGCCTGCTGGGGCGGGCGGTGGGGGCGGGCGTCGTCGACGTCGTGGTCACGGACGTCCGGGACTTCGGGCGGGGCCGGCACCGCCAGGTCGACGACACCGTCTTCGGGGGGGGCCCAGGCATGGTTCTCCGGGCGGACGTGGTCGCCGATGCCGTGGAGTCGTTGGCGGCGGGCGCCCACGGCCCTGGGAGGCGCATCGTGCTCATGCCGGCAGGCCGGCCGCTCACCCAGGCCCTCCTCCGGGAGCTGGCCGGCGAAGCGCACCTCGTGCTCCTCTGCGGCCGCTACGAGGGGGTGGACGAGCGGGCGCTGGAGGAGTGCGGTTTCGAGGCCGTCTCGATCGGGGACTACGTCATCGCCGGCGGCGAGCTCGCCGCGCTCGTCGTAGTGGAGGGCGTCACGCGGCTCCTGCCCGGCGTGATGGGCAACGCCGAGTCCGCGGCCGAGGAGTCCTTCGAGGGTGGCCTCCTGGAGGCGCCCGCCTACACGCGGCCCGCGTCGTGGCGAGGGCGCGACGTCCCGCCGGTTCTCCTCGGCGGCAACCACGGTGCGATAGCCGCCTGGCGGCGGAGCGCTGCCGTCGCCCGCACCCGGGAGCGCCGGGCCCCGGTGCCGGGGGGGGGCCGGGGCGGGGGGGGGGGGGGCCCCCCCCCGGGGGGGGGGGGGGGGGGGGGCGGGGGGTTTCGGTGGCCGGACCGGGTGGGGGCGGGCGTTTTTTGCTGTTTGGGGCGGTGGCCGGGGGCGTCGTCGACCCCTCCGAGGTGGCAGGGCTGGAGGAGGCCTGAGGGGCCGGTGCTACAATCCCCGCTGCTTGCTGCGAGGAGTGGCTTCGTGAACCCCACCGACATCGTCGATCGTCAATATCTGCGCGAGGTCCCGGCCTTCGCGCCCGGAGACACGCTGAAAGTGCACGTCAAGGTGTCCGAGGGCGGGCGCGAGCGCATTCAGGTCTTTCAGGGCGTCGTCATTCGGCGCCAGGGCTCGGGCGTGCGCGAGACGTTCACCGCGCGCAAGGTGAGCTTCGGCGTCGGCGTGGAACGCACGTTCCCCGTCCACTCGCCCGTGATCGAGCGGATCGAGCTTCTCACGAGGGGTGACGTGCGGCGGGCGAAGCTCTACTACCTGCGAAACCGGGTGGGGAAGGCAGCGAAGATCAAAGAGAAGCGGTGACCCAGGAGTCCCCGGCCCCCGAGTCGGTGGCCGGCGGGGCGCCACCGCCGGGAGAAGGCATCCAGGGCCTGACAGTCGAGGACGGCACCCCGGGCGGGACGACCACGGCCGCCGTGACACCGGCGGGGTCCGAGCGTCGTGACCGCAGAGCAGAGCGCCGCTCGTTCCTCAAGGAACTCCCGTTCCTGGTCCTCCTCGGTTTCGGCATCGTCGTCCTCGTCAAGGCCTTCCTTCTCCAGGCCTTCTACATCCCGTCGGGGTCGATGGAGAAGACGCTGCTCATCAACGACAGGGTCCTCGTCTTCCGCCAGTCGTACCTCTTCAACGGGCCCCGGCGGGGAGACGTGATTGTCTTCCGGAACTGGGACGACACGGGCGCCGACACACCGTCCCCGTCGGTCCTGACCTACGTCGGCCGTTCCCTCAAGGACGGGATCGGCCTGGGCAGTCGGGGCCGGGGCGAAGACCTCATCAAGCGGGTGATCGGCCTGCCTGGTGAGACCGTGGAGGTGAAGGGGAGCATCGCCTATGTCGACGGCCGCAAGCTGAAGGAGCCCTACGTGTGGGTCGACGGGCCGGACATGCAGGCGAACTTCGGACCCCTGGTCGTCCCTAAGGGTCACTACTTCGTCATGGGCGACCACCGGAACAACTCCTCTGACTCGCGCGCGCACTTCCCCATCGATCGCGACGCCATCGTCGGGAAGGCATTCGTGCGCATCTGGCCCCCGAGTCGGATCGGTGGTCTCGGGAGGTCCTGACGGGTTTGTGGGGCTCCCGGCGACGTCGTCTTGGGCCTTCACGCCCCGCCCGCCCGGGACGAAACTGACAGGGGGCCACTGTATGCTCCAGGCGTCGCGAGGAGGCCCCGTGAGTGCCGAAGAAGAACTGGAACAGTACGAGACGGAGATCGAGCTCCAGCTCTACAAGGAGTACCGCGACGTCCTCCCCATGTTCCGGTACGTCGTGGAGACCGAACGGCGCTTCTACCTGGCCAACGAAGTCCGCCGCGAGGTCAAGAACGCCGACGGCCGGGTCTACTTCGAGATCGAGCTCGAGGACGCCTGGGTGTGGGACATGTACCGTCCCGCCCGGTTCGTGTCGAAGGTCGAAGTCGTCACGTTCCGTGACGTGAACATCGAGGAGCTCGCCGGCAAGGACTTCTGATGCCCGCCCCGCGCCGTGCTGTCCGCTTGGGAGGAGCCGCCGAGACCTTCGTCGCCGAGCGGCTGGGTGAGCAGGGCTGCGACGTCTTGGCCCGCAACTGGCGGGGCGCCGCCGGCGAGATCGACATCGTGGCCCTCGACCGGAGCGGGCGCCAACCCGTCCTCGTCTTCTGCGAGGTGAAGGCCCGCCACTCGACCGCCTTCGGCGACCCCGGCGAGGCCGTCGACGGCCGCAAGCAGCGCCGTCTCCGGGCCGCGGCCGCGGAGTTCCTCGCCGCCGGTTTCGCGCCTGGGCCCCTCGAGTGCCGCTTCGACGTGGCCGAGGTCGTCGTCACCGAGGGCGTGGCGGAGTGGCGCCACATCCCCGACGCGTTCTAGCCCAAGAGGGGGAGCAAGCTCCCCCCCTTGGACCCCCCCGAGGACCCGGACCGCCCGGATCGGGCGCCGCCCTGCTAACCGTCGCACCGGGACCTCCCCGAGGACCCGGACCGCCCACCGCCGGATCGCCGTTCCGGGTCGACGGCGGCCCTGCGGCCCCCTCTGGCGGCGCTCCGCGTCCCGGGCGGGTGGCACGGCGTCGGGGGGTCCCGACGGGAGCAGAGCGGACGTTGGGGGGGACGCCCGCACAGGACCCGCGCGCTCCGATGGGAGTGCCCCGGCGGCGGGTTCTGGCGGCGGGGCGTCCTTCGGCTACAAAGCGGGACGCGCAACAACCTGAACCGGGGGAACGACATGGGTCTGGCCGAGGAGATCACCCTCACTGCAGAGGATCGTGTGGCCACGATCAGGATCGACCGGGTGGCGAAGAAGAACGCTCTCACGTTCGATCATTTCCAGCGCCTCGCCGATCTCGTCGGCGAGGTCGCCAACGACGTCGAGACCCGTGTGCTCGTCGTCACCGGGAGCGGGGACTCGTTCTGCTCCGGGGCGGACCTCACAGGCACGCACGCCACCTCTGTCACGGTCGACGGCCCTCTACAGGGAACGCAGTGGATGCGGATGATCAACCGGGCGGCCACGGCCCTGCACCGCTGCCCGAAACCCACGATCGCAGCCGTGAACGGCGTGGCCGCAGGCGCAGGCTGCAACCTCGCTCTGGGCTGCGACCTCGTCGTCGCCTCCGAATCGGCGCGCTTCTCGGAGATCTTCGTGAAGCGCGGCCTGAACCTGGACTTCGGAGGCACATGGCTGCTGCCCCGCCTCGTCGGCCTCCAGAAGGCCCGCCTGCTTGCGTTCTTCGGTGACATCGTCTCGGCGAAAGAGGCCGACGAACTCGGTCTCCTCGCCCGCCTCGTGCCCGACGGGGAACTCGACGCTGCCGTGGCGGATCTGGCGGGGCGTCTCACGGCTCTCCCCCCCGTGCCCCTGATGCTCATGAAGCACGGCCTGAACGAGTCGTTCGGGTGGACGATGCAGGAGGCCCTCGACTACGAGGCCCACGCCCAGACCCTCTGCTTCGGCACGCAGGACCTCGTGGAGGCGATGTCGGCCTGGATGCAGAAGCGCCCCGGCAGTTACACGGGGCGCTGACCCCGGCGCCCGGAACGACCGGCCCCGGCCCGCACGTCCGAAGTGAAGTGATGCTGTCTTGCCGGTATCCCGGGACAACGGCTTCAGTTTGGGGGCGCCGGGCCGCGGGGCCGGTGGGGCGGGGCGGTGGGGCGGCGCCGGGGCGGCGGGTGCGGCTGGAGCTGAAGTGAAGCTCCTATGTCAAGAGGGAAGTTCTAGGCGGCTTCGGCGGTGTTGGC
>CAYJLW010000032.1:0-3798 GCA_964370965.1 uncultured Acidimicrobiia bacterium
GCGGGGTGGGGCCCCCGCCGGCACGCGGAGCGCCGCCAGGCGCGGAGCCATGACAGCCGGCGGGGTGGGGCCCCCGCCGGCACGCGGAGCGCCGCCAGGCGCGGAGCCATGACAGCCGGCGGGGTGGGGCCCCCGCCGGCACGCGGAGCGCCGCCAGGCGCGGAGCCATGACACAGTCCGACCCCCCTCACCGGACGTCCCAGCTGATGGTCTTCGCCTCCAGGTACTCGTGGAGGCCGGCCTCGCCCAGCTCCCGGCCGATCCCGGAGCGCTTGTAGCCGCCGAAGGGCCCGGCGGGGTTCATGTAGCCGCCGCCGTTCACGACCACGCTGCCCGCCCGGATGCGCCGGGCGACGTCGTAGGCCCGCACCGTGTCCGCGCTCCACACACCGCCCATGAGGCCGTAGCGGGTGTCGTTGGCGAGGCGGACGGCCTCGTCCTCGTCCCGGAACGGGATCACCACGCCGACCGGGCCGAAGACCTCGTCCTGGGCGATCGACATCGAGTTCTCCACGCCGGTGAACAGCGTGGGCTCCACGAAGTAGCCCCGCTCCAGGCCGGCGGGGCGGCCCCCGCCGAAGGCGACGGTGGCGCCCTCCTCCACACCCCGGGCGATGCAGCGCTCCACCCGCTCCCGCTGCGACTCCCGGATGAGGGGCCCCACCATGACGGCGGGGTCCTCGGGGTCGCCCACGGCGAGGAAGCCGAGGAATGTCCTCACCTTCTCGACGAGCTCGTCGTGGACGGACTCCTCCACGAGGATCCGAGTCGTCGCCGCGCAGGCCTGCCCGCAGTGGACCGTGAAGCCGAGCACGGCCATGGGGACGAGGCGGTCGACGTCCGCGTCGGCAAAGACGAGCATGGGGGACTTCCCGCCCAGTTCCAGCAGGACCCGCTTCAGGGACGGGGCGGCCTGGCCCATGATCTTGGAGCCGATGACGTCCGAGCCCGTGAAGCTCACGAGGTCGACGCCCGGGTGGGACGTGAGCTCCTCTCCTTCGGCCACGTCGCCCGTGACGACGTTCACGACGCCGGGGGGCAGGTCGATGCTCTCGAGGATCTCGGCGAGGGCGAGCGCCTCGAGGGGGGCGAACGGCGACGGCTTCAGCACGACCGTGTTGCCCGTGGCGAGGGCGGTGGCGAGCTTCCAGACGTTCATCAGGATGGGGACGTTGAACGGCGTGATCGCCGCCACCACGCCGACAGGCTCGCGGACCACGACGCCCTGGCTCACCGCCCCCCGGGCGACCATGGGCGAAAGGGCCTCCTCCCAGCGGAAAGCGGGGAGGAAGTCGATCAGCCAGCGCACGTAGTCCAGGGGGGTGTCCACCCAGAACTCCGCCATCGTGCGGGTGGCGCCCGCCTCCTTCACGACGAGGTCGGCGAGGGGGGCCTTGCGGGCGGTGACGGCGTCCGCGAAGCGCTCCAGGAACGCCACCCGCTCCCGGGGCGTGGTGCGGGGCCAGGGGCCGTCGTCGAAGGCCCGCCGGGCGGCCGCGATCGCCTCGCCCACGTCCTTCGTGGATGCCTGCGGCACGCGGGCGATGACCTCCTCGGTGGCGGGGTTGAGCACCTCAACGACGGTCGCTCCGGTGCCGTCGGTCCAGGTCCCGTCGATGAAGAGCTTGTGTTCCCGGATCCCCGGCTCGGCCATCGTCGCCCCCTTGCGCATGTGTTGCCACTGCCTCAAAGGAATAGAACACGTTTCAGTTGCCTCCCGCAAGGGGCGGGAAGGGGCGGTCGGAGGATCCCGGGACCGGACTGGAATGACGCTTCCACGGCGTTGCGCGATCCTGGGAACCGTGACCATCCGTCTCTCCGACACCGGGCAACCGGCGGGTGGCGGGCTCCGTCCGCCCATGGGAACGCCGCCGTGGCGGGGGCGCGAAGCCGGGAAGTTCACGTTCGCCGTCGATGCCCACGCCCTCCTCGCCGAACGCGCCGAGCAGTTCCGGGCGTGGGGCATGGCACGCGGCGACGTTCGCCGGGCGCGGGCGCGCATCGTGGACATGTGGAGCCTGGAGCCCGGCGGTTGGGCCCCGGAGCTCATGGCGATCGGGCGCGAGGCGGAGGAGCGCGGCGATCTCTGCCGCGCCGTGCTCGCCTACGGAGCGGCGAAGTTCCCGTGCTGTTGCACCCCGTACAAGGAGGCGGCCTACCACGCCCAGCGTCGCGTCTTCTACGCCGGTCCGGGTGCCGTTGTCAGGGTGTCGCTGGTCCGAGTCCCCTACCGGGGAGGCCGCACCACCGTCCGGCTCCACCACTACGACGGGCGGGCGCCCGGCACGCTCCTGGTCACGGGCGGCGTCGACACCTGGAGCATCGAACTGCACCGCCTCGCCGGCGTCCTCGCCCGCGTGGTCGGCATCGACGTCGTCACCATGGACATGCCCGGCACCGGCCTGTCCGAGGTGCCCTTGGCGCCGGACGCCGCCGAAATCTACCGGGGGGTCTCCGCCGGGCTGCGCCCGATGCATGGGAAGCTCGGCATCCTGGGCATCAGCTTCGGCGGCCTGTGGGCGGCGCGGGCGGCCCTCGACGACGACGTGGACTACGCCGTCGGCCTCGGCGGGCCGGCGGGCCTGGCCCCCCGCTCCCCCGCCCAGCTCGCCGAGCTGCCCAACGGGATGGCCGGGATCCTGGGCAACGCCGCCGGGCTCCGGTCGCTCGACGAGGTTGCCGACCTCGACGACCTCGTGGATGAGTTCTCGCTCCGCGGCCCCATGGACGCCGCTGCAGGCGCAACCGGGCCCGCTCTTCTCTGTGTGAACGGCGCCGACGACCCATACGTCCCCCAGCTCGACACGCTCGGCTTCCGGGAGCGCGAGGGCGCCACCGTGTGGCTCGTGCCGCGTGCCGGGCACTGCGGGAGTGGACGCCTCCGGCACACCATGGCCGCCGTAATCGCCTGGGTGCGCCACACGGCCCGGCCCACGGCGGCCTCCGCCGCGGGCTTGCGGGCGGCCACCCGCCTGCTCGGTGTGGCGTCGTAGGCACCCGCGCGCCGGCCGGGCCCGGCGACACGGCGTTGACAGGTGGCGGCGCGATGGCGAGGATGCTCGGAGGCAACTCCCCGGTGAACATGCACCCGACCGACCCTGTCGAGAAGCAGCCCAAGGGCAAACTCACGCGGGACGAGCAGCGTCAGCTCGCCGTCGACCGCATCATCGAGGTCACGAGCCGGCTCTGTGCCGGCCGTGAGTTCGACGAGCTCTCGGTGCTGGAGATCTGCATCGAGGCGGACATCTCCGTGAGCTCCTTCTACGTGCGCTTCCCCGCCAAGGACGACCTCCTGCGGGCGATGCACGCCCGCTACCTGGACGAGTTCCATGTCGAGCTCGCCCGGCGGGCGGAGCGCATCGACTGGACCGGTAGCGACATCGAGCGGCTCGCGGCCGTGGCGGTGCGGGAGTATCTCGGCGCCCGCACCGAGTTCGAGGCCCGCTTCCGCACGATGATGCTCGCCGAGGAGCGCCACCCCGACCTCGCCCGCGCCCGCCAGCGCTCCGATCGCATCGCCTTCGACACCATCGCGGACCTCTTCGCCGGCCGGTACGCCGACCCCGACGCCGCCGCCCAGGCCCGAGAGGAGATCGGCTTCCTCGCCCGCGTCGTGGTGGCGGTCACCCAGGACCTCACCGGCCTCACCCGCCTCTTCGGCTACGAGGAGCGCTACAGCGGCGACGATCTCGCCGAGCTCCTCTGCGGCCTCTGCACCCGCTACCTCGCCGGCCTCTGACGGGCGGGGGGGGGGGGGGGGGGGGGGGGGGGGGGGGGGCGGGGGGGGGGGGGGGGGGG
>CAYJLW010000032.1:3808-40004 GCA_964370965.1 uncultured Acidimicrobiia bacterium
CCCCCCCCCGGCGTCCGGGGGGCCGTGAGCCTCCAACCCCGCCGCAGGACGCACCTCAGCCGAGAAGTGACGCCACGGCCCGCGGGGTCGGATCGACCCGGCGGAGTCCCGCCACGCGGTCGAATCCGCGATCCGCGCTCACGATCGTGGGGATGGCGTGTTCTCGGCACGTGGCCAGGATGATCCTGTCGTTGGCGCCGAGACGGGCCGGGCGTGCGGCAAGGGCGGCGGCGATCTGCTCGCGGCCGACGCGCAGAACGTCGGAGACGATCTCCAGGGCCCGGGCCGCGAGCCCGTCGATGCGTCCGACGCGCCCGCTCAGCTCCAGGTGGAGGAGTTCGCCGAGGACGGTGACCGACGTGCATCCCGGGGCTCCGTCCGCTACGGCGGCGAGGACGGCGATGGCGCCGCGGGAGTACTCCGTCGACGTGAGGGCGTACACGAAGACGTTGGTGTCAAGAAAGAAGGGATCCACCGGCCTCCTCGTCCGCGCCCTGGACGATTGCCCGCTCGATCTCCTCCGGGGAGACGTCGGCGATCCGGGAAAGGCCACGGAGCTCGTCTACGGCACGCAGGCGCCGGGCGCGTGCGTCCGTCCCGGAGGCGAGGCGTCTGTCAATGGCGTCGCGCACGACGGCGGCCACGGACTTGCCCTCGGCGCGCGCCGCCTGCTCGAGACGACGCCGCTGCTCCTCCGAGACGAGAACCTGGAGGCGCTCCCGCAACATGCTCATGCGCGCAGCATACTGCGCTCCTGGAGGGCCCTCCACCGGCACCGGGCATCCGGCTCCTACGCTTGGCGGATGCGCCGGCCGGAGGACTGGATGGAGCAGGCGGCCCGGGACCTCGACGCCGCCCGGGACATGACTGCGTCCGGGCACTACGAGTGGGCGTGCTTCGCGGCGCACCAGGCGGCGGAGAAGGCGGGCAAGGCGCTGCACCAGGCGTCGGGCACGGACGCCTGGGGGCACTCTGCGGCGGACCTCTTCGACGCGCTTGGCGACACCCCGGCGGACGTGCGGGAGAAGGCGACGCAACTCGACCACCACTACATCCCCACCCGGTACCCTGACGCCTGGCCGTCCGGTGCCCCCTCCCGCCACTACACGAGCGCCAATGCCGAAGCCGCCCTCGCCGATGCGGAGCACGTCCTCCGGTTCGCACGGAACCGTCTTTCGCCGCCTTGACGTCCGCGCCGTCATCAAGAGGCTGGCGGTGTGGGCGCGTGAGGACCTGAGCGCCCGCCCGGAGGTCGCCCGGGTCGTCCTCATCGGCTCGCTGGCCCAGGGGACGTGGTCGGCGTCGAGCGACGCCGACGTCGTCGTCGTCGTCGATGCGGCGCCGGACCCCGGCCCCCTGCTCGGCCGGGAGGCCCGCTACCGGCCGTCGCCGCCGTTGGGGATCGGACTCGACGTCTTCGTCCGCACCGCCGCCGAGCTCGCCGACATGGGCGAGCGCTTCGGCGGCGAGGTCGCCGCCGGCACCGTCCTGTGGGAACGGTGATGGCGCCGCCTGGCGATGCCCTCGCCGAACGGTGTTCGCGTGCAGAACGTAACGAAGACGTTCCATCCTGCACGCGAACACCGTTCGGACTGTGCCGCCGGGCCCCGGGCCCCGCCCTCCCGAGAAACCGCTTGCAAACCGGCCCGGAACAGGGAAAATAGAACACGTTCCAGTTCCATCCGGTCGAGGGGCATCTGGGGGCGGCGCCGCGACCCGGGCGGGGCGCAGGCGCGACACGGCTCGGGCAGGGCCGGAGGGGGGTAACAGTGAGTGTGACCGCGACCGACACGGGCGTGCGGTCCGCTGTCGGGGGGGAGTCCCTCCCGAAGCGCTCCAGCTACGACTTCGTCATCGTGGGCGGGGGGCCCAACGGCCTCACCGCCGCCGCCTACCTCGCCAAGTGGGGCTTCTCCGTGTGCCTCCTCGAAGCCCGCCCCGAGCTCGGCGGGGGGGCCGAGAACGTGGAGCCCTGGCCGGGGTTCTCCATCGACCCGCACGCCTCCTATTTCTACGGCGCCGCGGCCCCCGCCCTCGAACAGCTCGAGCTGGGCCGCTACGGGCTCCGGGCCTCGGTGGTGACGAACTTCGGCGGCTGCGTGGCGCCCGACGGGCGGGGGTTCTTCGGCGCCGGGAACTTCTTCCACGAGGCCCGGGCCCGGGACCCCGAGACCTTCGTGCGCCTTCTCGGCGTCTCCCTCGACGTCGCCAAGGTCTTCATGGAGTTCATGAGCTCCCTCGAACCCGTGATGAAGGACTTCTTCCGCTCCATCTACTGGACGCCGCCCTACGACGAACGCTGGGGCCTGGGGCGCGGCGACCTCCCGTGGGCGAGGGTGATGCGCGAGGCGTTGCCGTTCTACGACGACGCCATGCTGGAGTGGTCCCTCGTCGAGATGATGGACGCCCTCGGCCTCCCCGACCCCTTCAAGGCCGGCCTCCTCGTGGGCTCCTGGGGCAACGGCCCGCACCCGTTCCACAAGGGCATGGCGATCCCGGGCTTCGCCGTGCAGCAGATGATGTTCTATTCCAACTGCACCCCGGTGGGCGGCATGCACGCCCTGGCGCACTCCGTCATCCGCTGCGGTCTCGCCCACGGCGCCCGCATGTTCGTGAACGCCCCCGTGAGCGAGGTCCTCGTGGAGGACGGCCGCGCGGTGGGCGTCCGGGTGGACGACAGCTCCGCCCTGGAGGAGAAGACGATCCGGGCGCACATGGGCGTGATCCTGAACACCCACGTGAAGCAGCTCCCCCGCCTCGTCTCCGGCAACCACCTCAGCAAGGACTTCGTGGCGCGCATCGGGGACCTCTCCCTGAAGGGGGGCAGCCTCTTCGTCGCCAACCTCGCCGTCTCCGAGCTCCCGCAGTACGCCGCCGCGGACGAGGTCTACGAGGGCCAGGACTACCCAGTGGGGATGCTCCTGCACTCCACGACCGACCAGATGCTCGACCTCATGCGGGACGTGCACTCCTTCAACACGCACCCCACCGACCCGGACCACTACTGCATGTGGGTGATCTCCCATGCCTCCCACGACTCCACCCGGGCGCCCAAGGGCTTCGGCGTCCTCGACGTGAACCTGCAGGTGCCCCCGCCGGAGGACCACGTCGACGGCCCCGACGCCGTCGACCGCGCCCAGGACGAGATCGTGGAGAACATCCTGAACGTGATCGAGCAGTACGCCCCGAACATGACCCGGGACAAGTTCCTCAAGGTGTGGGTGAACACCCCGCACCAGTCCGAGTTCCGCAACATGGCCTTCGTGGGCGGGAACTGGGAGGGCATGCGGATCTCCGAGAACGAGTGGTTCTCCCGCAAGCCCCTGCCCGAGCTCGCCCGCTACCGCACCCCGGTCGAGGGCATGTACCTCTGCCACCAGACGTCCTACCCGGGCGGCCTCTGCCTGCTGGCCGTCCCCTACAACCTCATGCACATCCTCCGGGAGGACTACGAGCAGATCGCCAAGTCCACCCCGGAGTGGTGGTACCCGTCGAAGTGGCACGTCACCGACAAGGAGGGGGGCACGGCATGAGCGACGGCAACGGCTTCAACGACGAGGCGTCGATCCACCCGCAGATCGGCGGGAACCCGCTCGCCGGCATCGAGTGGCCCGACGAGACCGACTGCGACGCCGTCGTGATCGGGGCGGGCCCCAACGGCCTCATCGCCGCCATGTACCTGGCGGCGGCGGGCCTCGACGTCGTCGTCGTGGAACGGCGCTACGAGATCGGCGGCGGCCTCGCCACCGAGGAGATCCTCTTCCCCGGCCACTACGTGAACACCCACGCCAGCTACCACTTCATGGTGGACTACATGCCGGCGCTCACCGACTTCGACCTCGGCTCCCGGGGCCTGCGCTTCCACAAGCCCCAGGTCCAGACCCGGGGGTTCGTCAACGGCTCGGACGTCGTCCTGTGCAACACGCTGGAGGACTCCCGGGACACGATGGCGCGCACGTCCATCAAGGAGGCCGAGACCTTCGGGAACATGGCGCTGCGCTTCGACAAGATCGTGAGCAACGTCCTGGGCCCCGCCACCTACCTGCCCCCGGGCGCCCCCCTGGACCTCATGGAGGCGCTCGACCGCAACCCGGTGGGCCAGGACATGCTGGCTCTCTCGGAGCAGTCCGCCGTCGAGATCCTCCAGGAGTACCCGCTCCAGGATCCGGTGCTGGCCACACTGCTGTACTCGGCCTGCCAGTGGGGGATCTCCCCGCAGGAGTCCGGGATGGGCTTCATGGTCCCGCTCATGGTGAGCCGCGGATCCCAGAAGGCCTTCACGTACGGCGGCTCGCACCGCCTCGCCTCCAGCTTCGCCCGGGTCATCCTCGAGAACGGCGGGCGCATCCTCGACAACGCCCCCGTCGAGGAGATCCTCATGGACGGCTCCCGGGCGGCGGGCGTGCGCCTCGCCGACGGCCGCCGCATCCACGCCCGCCGGGCGGTGCTGTCCAGCCTCGACCCGCAGACCACGTTCCTGCGCCTCCTCCCCGAGACAGCCGTCCCTAAGGACCTCCGGGGCGCCGCCGAGCAGTGGGCATGGGACAAGTGGTCGCTGCTCACGGTCTTCTTCGCCACCAAGGGCAAGCCCCGGCCGCGGCGCTCCAACTTCGGCAACGACAACGACGCCTTCTCCACCATCCTCGGCTTCGAGGACTTCGACGACGTCGTGGGCTTCCTGGAGGCCGTGGAACGGGGCGAGATCCCCAAGTTCGCCGGCCACTTCACCTGCGAGACCGCCTTCGACTCCACCCTGAGCCAGGTCGCCGGCGAGCACACGTCCTTCTTCCAGATGCCGGCGCCGTACGACTTCCCCTGGGAGGAGCGCAAGGCCGACGTGATCGCCGAGGTCACGTCCCTCCTCGACGCCCACTACGAGGGGTTCCGCGAGAGCGTCGTCGACGCCGTGCTGGAGAGCCCCCGCGACATCGAGGCCCGCATCCCGTGCATGGTGCGGGGCTCGATCAAGCACGGCGACTACAACCCGGTGCAGATGGGCAACATGCGTCCCAACACCGACTGCTCGACGACCCGTACGCCCGTGGCCGGGCTGTACGTCTGCGGCGCGTCCACCTACCCGGGCGGCATGATCCTGGGCGGCCCGGGCTACATCGCCGCGCGGGCGGTCTGCGCCGACGAGGGCCGGGACTTCCCGGCGGAGTACCCGCTGCACATGCAGCGTTACGTGGACACCTACTTCCCGGAGGGCATCGACGCATGAGCAACGACTACGACGTGATCGTGGTGGGGGCGGGCTACGGCGGGGTCACCTGCGCCGCCCTCTTGGCCCAGGAGGGCAAGCGCGTCCTCCTCGTGGACAAGAACGACCGGGCGGGCGGCAAGGCCATGACCCTGCACTCCCAGGACGGCTTCGGCTACGAGATGTGGATCGTCCTCGGCATGCCGGCAGACAACTCCCGCTTCCACGAGCTCACCGCCCGCCTCGGCATCGAGGCCGAGGCGCCCCTCGTCGTCCCCGAGGGCGACAAGGCCATCGAGTTGCGCTACAAGGGCGCCGACGGGCAGTGGCGGGGCTTCATCGGACCCGCCAAGCAGGTCGAGGACCCCCTCGCCCTCGACCGCATGCAGGAGGTCTTCGGCGCCACACCCGAGGAGCTGCAGGCGATGGCGGCGATGTACGCCGCCGTGTTCACCCTCTCCGAGGACGACGTCGACGCCCTCGACGACACAGGCACCCTGGAGTGGCTTCGCAGTTTCGGCCTCCCCGAGTCCCTGATCGCCTACATGGGGGCGATGCTGAACCTCATCTTCGTCGCCCCCATGAACCGGCTGCAGGCCTCCGAGGCGATCCGCACCCTGCGCGACCTCTTCCTCGGCGGCGGGGGCCGCTACCACGCCGGGGGCTACGGCCACGTCGCCGAGGCCTGCGCCGACTACCTCGTCGCCCACGGGGGGACGTTCCTCACGAAGACCCGCATCGCCGGGATCGTCGTCGAGGGCGGCCGCGCCGTGGGCATCCGCACCGCCGAGGGCGACGAGCACCGGGCGCCGGTCGTGGTCTCCAACGCCGGCATCCAACCCACCGTGCTGAAGCTCGCCGGGGCGGAGCACTTCCCCGCCGAGTACGTGGAGCGGGTGCGGAACCTGGAGCCGGGCTGGGGGCTGCCGGGCGTGCGCTACTTCCTCGACGCCCCCGTCTTCGACGCCCCCATGACCCTGGTGTTCTCCGACGGGAGCTGGTGGGACGACGAGCGCTATGCGGCCGCCAAGGCCGGGGAGTGGGGGGACGAGCCCCTCGTGTTCGTCTGCGTCCCGAACCTCTACGACCCCAGCCTCGCCCCGGAGGGCAAGCAGGTGGCGCTCGTCGCCACCGTGGGCTCCCCGGACCTCGACGACCCCCTGAACGAGGAGGCCGTCGCCCGCGTCGAGGCGGCCGTCGCCCGCCAGTGGCCCGGCATCACCGACCACGTCATCCGCCGCCAGCCCTACGGCTCCCGCCAGGTCTCCCACGTCGCCCGTGACGCCGTCGTGCCGGGCGCCGGCGGGGAGTGCATCGGCCTCTCCCAGGTGATCGGCCAGTGCGGCAAGTCCAAGCCCGACGCCCGCACCCCGCTGCCGGGGCTCTACCTCGCCGGCACCGACGCCGGCGGCCGGGGCTGCGGCACCCACCAGGCGGTGGACTCGGGCATGAACGTGGCGGCGATGGTCTCCGAAGACATGGCCGTGAAGGCCCCGGCGTAAGGCGAGGGGGGAGATGAAGGACTACGACGTCGTCGTCGTCGGCGGGGGCATCAACGGCCTCACCTGCGCGGCGTACCTGGCGAAATCCGGCCTCTCCGTCGGGGTCTTCGAGGCCCGCGGCCAGTGCGGGGCGCACTGCGACACCGTGGAGCTCGGCATCCCCGGCTTCCTGCACAACCTGCACGCCACCTGGCTGGCGACGACGCTGAGCCCGGCGATGGACGACCTCGACCTCCCGGGGTTCGGCTTCGAGCCCCTCGGCACCGACATCCTCTACGCGAAGCCGTTCCTGAACGGCAAGAACCTCCTGCACGGCATCCAGATCCCGGACACGAACGGGAGCTTCGCGAAGTCCTCCGAACGCGACGCCGCCACGCAACTCGCCGCCGTCATGTACTTCGCCGAGCACCTCGAGGAGCTCCTCGATGTGAACCGGCTGTTCTGGTTCACGCCGCCCAGCCACGCCGTCATGGCCCGCATGATCCGCCTCGTCGACGGGTTCCTCGCCCACGTCGGGGCGCCCTACGGCGGCCAGGACCTCATGAACATGAACGGCTACGAGGTCCTCGAGACGCTCTTCGAGTCCGACGAGGTCCGCACCACGACGGCGTCCCTCGCCTGGATCGGGGCGATGCCGCCCATCCAGCGCAAGGTGGGCTCCCTGGCGTCCATCCTCCTGGGCGGCATCGGCGGGCCCATGCCCGTACACACCGCCCGGGGCGGCTCGCATGCCCTCACCCACGCCCTCGTGAAGTGCGTCGTCGCCCACGGCGGGGAGATCTGGACCACCTGCCCGGTGGAGAAGATCCTCGTCGAGGACGGCAAGGCCCACGGCATCCGCCTCTCCGCGGACGCCTTGCTGCCCGGCGAGGAGATCACCGCCCGCCGGGTGGTCTCGAACCTCACGGCCGTCCCCACGTTCATCCGCCTCCTCGGCGAGGACGTCATCGGGGAGGAGAAGGCCACGATCATCCGGGGCTTCAACTACGACGACCAGGTCCTCTTCGGCGTCTACTACTCCCTCAAGGACGACGTGGAGTGGGCCTCGGCGGAATGGGACCCGGGGATCCAGCGGGCGATGATGGGCTACTGGGGCGGCGACACGCTCGACGACATGCGCGACTTCGGCGTCGACCTCATCTCCGGCGTGATCAACGACAAGGTGATGGGGAACTGGTTCATCCCCACCCGCGCCGACCCGTCCCAGGCGCCCGCCGGGTGCCACACCACGTTCCTCTGGCTCGACGTCCCCCCCTGCCCCCGCAAGTGGCGGGGCCGGAAGCTGAACGGCTGGGACGCCTGGGGGGACCTCGCCGAGCCGCTCGCCGACGCGATCACCGACCAGTACGAGGAGTACGCCCCCGGGTTCAAGGACCTCGTCCTGGAGCGCTTCGTGATGACCCCGCCCGACCAGGAGCGCAACAACCCCTCGGCGATCAAGGCGTCCATGGTGGGCGGATCCGTGACCCCCGAGCAGTACTACACGAACCGGCCCGTCCTCGGCGTGCTCGAGGGCGGCGCCTCCCGCACGTTCGTCCCCAACCTCTACATCTCCAACTCCATCCACCCGGTGGGGGCGAGCTGGCTGGCGAGCGGCTACCTCGCCGCCCGTGAGGTCGCCGAGGACGCCGGCACCCTCGACGCCGAGTGGTGGCAGGCGAAACCGTACGACTGGTTCCTCGGGCACATGACGGCCATCCCGCTGAACCGCGGGGTGGGCGAGAAGTGGAAGGTCGTCCCGGAGGGGTTCGCGTCATGAGCGTCGAGACGAAGACGACCTACGACGCCGTCGTCATCGGCGGCGGCCCCAACGGCCTCCTCTGCGCCGCCTACCTGGCACAGGCGGGGCGCGCCGTCCTGCTCGTGGAGCGCCGCCACGAGACCGGCGGGGGGCTGAACACCGACGAGTACTTCGGGTTCCGCTTCAACCTCCACGCCGTCTACCACATGATGTCCGACGTGATGCCCGCCCACCGGGACCTGGCGCTGGCCGACCACGGCGTCCGCTACCTCTACCCCGAGGTCCCCGTGGCGTTCGCGCTCGGGGACGGCAACACGCTCGCCTTCACCAAGGACGTCGCCGCCACCGCCCGCTCCATCGAGGCGCTCAGCGCCGCCGACGCCGGGCGCTACGTCACGATGTGGGAGGAGTTCCAGCCCATGCTGGAGCGCTATCTCATCCCGATGACCTACGAGCTCCCGAACCCGGTCGTCGACCAAATGGTGGAGTTCCAGGCCGACGACGTGGGCCGGCGCCTCGGGGAGATCTCCGAGATGACGTTCGTCGACATCGTGGACCACTACGGCTTCACCGACCCCCGGGTGCGCATGGCGCTGCTCTCCTTCGCCGGGATGTGGGGGCTGCACCTCGACGAAGCCCTCGGGTACCTGTACCCGCTGTACCTCTGCCGGATGGTGAACGCCGGGCTCGTCAAGGGCGGCTCGCACCGGCTGTCCTCGGCGATCTACCGCAACTTCGTCGCCCACGGCGGCCAGGTCGTGGACGCCTGCGAGGCGGTGGGCATCCTCATGGACGGCGAGCGCGCCGTGGGCGTAGAGGTTGCCGACGGCCGCCGCTTCGGCGCCCGCGCCGTCGTGTCCACGCTGAACCCGGAGCAGACGTTCCTGCAGCTCGTGGGGGCGGAGCGGTTGCCGAAGGACCTCGCCGCCGCCGTCTCGACGTGGGAGTGGGAGGAGCGCACCCTCTTCGGCCTCCACCTCGGCGTGCAGGGCGACGTCACGTACCGGGCGGCCGACCCCAGGGTGAACGAGGCGATGATCGTGTTCCTCGGCGTCGACACCGACGACGAGCTCCACGCCCACCTCGCCGCCGTCGACGCCGGGGAGCGCTCCCACTGCGGGTGGCTGCACGTCACCGTCCCCAGCCGCCACGACGCCACGATGGCCCCGCCCGGCTGCCACGTCGTGCGCGCCGAGGCGGTCGTCGCCTACGACGAGGCGTGGGACGCCGACGCCGAGGCCTTCGGGGACTCCGCCCTGGAGCTCATGGGCCGGCACATGGACCTTGGCGAAGTCGTCCTGCGCCGGCAGTACCCGCCCACGTACATCGAGGCGAAGCTGGCCACGATGAAGCGGGGCTCGATCAAGCACGGGGCGTACAACCCGCTGCAGATGGGGTACTTCCGGCCCAACGACCGGTGCTCCCGCTCGGCGACCCCGGTGCCGGGCCTGTTCGTCGCCGGCGCCTCGATGTACCCGGGCGGCATGATCCTGGGCGCCCCGGGGTACCTCGGCGCCAAGGTCGTGGGCGCGCCACGCGGCGGGGGGGGGTGCGCCCGCGGTGGCCGGCCCCCGCCCCACGTACGTGCGGCGTGAGCCTCCAACCCCTGACGGGATGGTGGACATGAGTGAGTTTGCGGGCAGGACGGTTCTCGTGACGGGGGCGGGGTCGGGCATCGGCCGGGCCGCCTCGCTGCGCTTCGGCGCCGGCGGCGGTCTCGTGGCCTGCCTCGACCTGAACGAGGCCGCCGCCGAGGAGACGGCGACGATGATCACCGAAGCCGGGGGCGAGGCGTTCGCCGTCGGCTGCGACGTGGGCGACGAGGGCTCGATCGCCAAGGCCGTGGCCGCCACCGTGGAGCGGGGCGGGGGCCTTCAGGTCGTGGCGAACGTGGCGGGCATCGGCCAGTTCGCCCACACCCACGAGGTACCGCTGGCGGACTTCGAGCGCATCGTGCGGGTGAACCTCACGGGCACCTTCCTCGTCTGCCGGGAGTCCATCCCGCACCTCCTCGCCGGAGGCGGGGTGATCGTGAACGTGGCCTCCATCGCCGGACTGAAGTCCCACGCCTACGCGGCGGCGTACTCGGCGTCCAAGGGCGGGGTCGTGGCGATGAGCCGGTCCCTCGCGCTGGAGTACGTCCGCCGCGGCGTGCGCGTGAACTGCGTCTGCCCGGGCGGGGTCCTCACCCCGCTCGTGGCGCACTTCACCCTCCCCGAAGGCGGCGACCACGAGCTCCTCCACGGCGCCGTGTCCCCGGCGCGGCGCCTCAACGACCCCGAGGAGGTCGCCGCCGTCATCACCTTCCTCGCCTCTGACGACGCCTCCGGCATCACCGGCGCCGAGTTCGTCGTCGACATCGGCACGATCTGCTGAGGGGGGTGCCCCCGCCCGCGCCCGGCGGTGCAACGCGCGTTTGGTCCTGAAATGACGGCATGCCGTCATTTCAGGACCAAACGCGGGGCAGCGGCCACCGGGAGACTGGTGTCCAAGTGCCTCCGCTGCTTGGACACCAGTCTCCTGGGGCCTGGGTGTCCCCGGTCGGCGGGGGCGGTGGCCTACCTTGCAGGAGTTGGCGACGAAGGTGAGGCGCGATGCGGCGGGTTCTCGTGTTTCTGGCGGTCGCGGTGCTGGCCGTCCCGGCCTGCACGAAGGCGGACGACTCGTCCGGCAAGGACGACGGCAAGAAGGCCACGACCGGCCCGACCGCCGCCCCCGAGCGGCCCGGGCAGCTGGAGAGCAAGCTCACGGTCGCCGTGACGGACTCCGGTGGCCAGGCGAAGCTGACGGCCACGTACCAGTTCGTCAACCCCGACGGCGGCGACCAGGACACCCGCCTCACCCTCGACGGCAAAGAGCCCGCCGACGCGACGGGCGGCCCCGAGGAAGGCGACGCCGTCTGGACACTTCCCCCCGATCCCGAGTTCCACGAGCTCGTCGTGAAGTACACGGCTGTCGGGGAGGGCGAAACCGCCCTGGCCGAGGGCGAGATCAAGGCGTCCCTGCGCCTCCAGCCCGAAGCGGGCGGGGCGCCGATGCTCCGGGTCGAGACCGACGCCGTGGCGAGGCCCGAAGGGAGCGGCAAGACCGGCGCCAGCGTCCTGTACCGCATCGGCCCGCCCGAGGAGCCCGAGCCCAAGTCCGGGTTCGTCCTCGACGACAAGGAGCCGGACAACATCAGCGGGTCCACGTCCGCCGGCCGGGCGACGTGGAAGCACATGCCCGCAAAGAGCGGCCTGCAGGAGATCTACGCCACCTTCACCTACGACCTCCCGGGGGCGGCGGTGCCCGAGGTCGCCGTGGCCACCCGCATCCCGCTCGTGTAGGGGCCCACACGCCCGGTGCCCGGCACGCAGGCCGCGGTGGTCTCCGCCTCCCGGTCGTGCCGGGGGGGCGGGTCCCGGTCCGGGTGGGGGCCGCGGCAGGGCGGGCCGGCCGTGGTGGTCCGGGGACCGGGGCGGGCAAGGTGATGCTGATTTTCCGGGATACCGGGGAATCAGCATCACCTTGCCCCGGACCCCGTGTGTTGGGCGACGCCTAAGCGATGCCGTTGTCCCGGCATTCCGGGACAACGGCATCGCTTTGTCGTCGGGGGTGCTGGGCGTGCCGCTGCTCCACGCCGGGCGGGTGTCGCTGCGGGCGACGGGCGGCGGCGGCTCCGACGGCGTCGTCGTCGTCGTGGCTCCCGGCGGCCCCGCGCCCGCGGGGGCCGCCGGACGCGGGACGCCCCCGTCCTCGGCCTCGACCGCCGAAACGGCGGCCTCGGGCGGGTCGGGCGCGCCCGCCTCGTCTGCACCGACGGCGCTGCAACCGGCCCCGACTCTGTGTCGCTCGTGCTCCCCGGCGCCCCCGCTGCCACAGCGGCGTTCACCGTCTCCGCCCCGCGCTGAGGCGGGCAGGATCCGTCCTCTCGGCCCTGCGTCAGGCGTGGGCGGGCGTGCTGTCGCGGGCGGTCGGGGCGTCCTCGGTGACGTCGAGGCCGGCGGCGGTCGGCTCCTCGCGCTGCGCCTCGGCGACCTCCTTCTCGGCCCGCGCCGCCGCCTCCGCCTCGGCCTTCTGGGCGGCGAGGCGGTCCTTGAGGTCGCGGCGACGTGTCTTGGCGTCGGCGACATGCTCGGCGTGGTCGCCGCTCCAGTGGTGGGCCTTGCGGGGCTTGAGCAGGGCGCGGAGCAAGAGGCCGACCATGGCCCGCTGCCGGCCCACCTGGACGATGCCGGCGAGGTCGTCCTCGCATACCCGGATCGAGAAGTCCCAGGTCACAGGTTCGTGGATCGTGCCCATGATGACGACTTCCCTGCCCTCGCGGACCACCCGGTACTCGCGGAAGTCCATCACGAGCTCTTTGCGGCCGAGACCCCGGGACTTGAGCTTCATGGCGCCTCTCCCCCATTCGGCGAAGCGAGTCCGTCGTGAACTGAAACACGTTCTAGTTCCGTCACGGTAACCGATCGGGGGGTCGCGCGCAACACCCTGCCGGCGGGCCCGACGGGCCGCCGCATCCAGGGCCGCGACGGCACGTACCGCCTTGGGCCCCCGGGCGGTCGCTGTGCTCTACTGGCCGTCTGCCCTCGGGAGGTCCTGTGGAACGAACCGACGTCACCTTCGACTCCGGCGGGGAGGCCTGCGCCGCGTGGCTCTACCGGCCCGAGGGAACCGGGGACTCCGCGGCGCCCTGCGTCGTGATGGCCCACGGCTTCGGCGGTGTCAAGGAGGCCCGGCTGGACGCCTACGCCGAGCGCTTCGCTGCCGCGGGGATGGCCGCCCTCGTGTTCGACTACCGCCACTTCGGGGCGAGCGGAGGCGAACCCCGCCAGCTCATCGACATCGGCCGCCAGCTCGACGACTGGACGGCGGCCGTCGCCTGCGCCCGCAGCAGCGACGGCATCGACCCGGAGCGCGTGGCGCTCTGGGGGACGAGCTTCAGCGGGGGCCATGTGGTCGTGACCGGGGCTCGCGACGGACGTGTCGCCGCCGTGGTGTCGCAGTGCCCGTTCGCCGACGGCATGGCCTCCCTCGGCCGGGTCCCGGCGGCCACGACGCTGAGGCTGCTCGCCGCGGGCGTGGAGGACGAGGTCCGCGGCCGCCTCGGGCGTCCCCCGCGGCTCGTCAAGATCGTCGGCCCCCCCGGGTCCCTGGCGGCGATGACGAGCCCCGACGCCGAGTCGGGCTACCGGGCGCTCGTCCCGCCCGGGTCGACCTGGTCCGACGAAGTCGCCGCCCGCATCGCCCTCCGTGTGGGCTTCTACCGCCCGGGCCGGGCGGCCGCCCGCCTCACGTGCCCGCTGCTCGTGTGCGTCTGCGACGAGGATTCCGTGGCGCCCGCCGGGGCGGCGGTGTCCATGGCGGAGGCCGCTCCGGAGGGTGAGCTCCGTCGCTACCCGATCGGCCACTTCGACGTCTACGTGGGTGAGGCGTTCGAGAACGCCGTCGCGGACCAGACCGAGTTCCTCAAGCGCCACCTCGGCCTCGCCGGCGCCTGAGCGGGCCCGCACGCCACGCGACCCCGGCGTCGCGGGACCCCGACGCTGCCGTGCCCGCACCCGGCTGAGCCGCCCCCCCTGTGCCTCCCGGAGACGCGGAGGCGCCGCTATGCCACGTGGCGTTTGCGCTGGTGCTGCGCGGCCTTCGGGAGGAGGTAGTCCTGGAGCCGGGCCGCCCGGAGACCCGCCTGGTCCATGGCGGCGAAGAGGACGGCGAGGTCGCCTGCGGTCTCGGGCCGGTAGTGGAGGAGGACGACGTCGCCGGCCTGCAGGCCGCCGGGGCCGTCGAGGAAGAGGCGGCCCTGGCGGACCTCCGCCGACCACATCACGTTCGCGTACACCCCGCACTCGGCGAACACCTGGTTCGTGGTGGCGTTGTAGGAGCCGTAGGGCGGTCTCGCCAGCAGGGGCCGGCGGCCGAAGGTGGCGGCGAGGCGGTCGGAGTTGCCGCAGATCTCCGCGACCTGACCCGGCCGGGGCAGCTTCGCGTACTGCGGGTGGGTGAGCGAATGGTTCTCGACCGTGCCCCCGAGGTCGACGATCTCTCTGTAGTAGCCGGCCGCCCGCTCGGCGGGGCTGGCGATCAGAAACGAGGTCGCCGGGATGTTGCGGGAGCGGAGGGCGTCGAGGGCCCCGGGGGTCGCGTACCAGCCGTCGTCGATCGTGACGAACACGACGGGGTCGGTGGTCGGGACGTGGAAGACGACGGGGACCGGGGAAGGAGGCGGGGGGAGGTCGGCCCGCTGCGGTGGGGTCGCCGAGCGCGGCGGGGGGTCGGGGCGGGCAGCGAGGGAAACCGAGAGCGAGGCGCCTTCGGTCCAAGTGCGCCGCGGCAGGGGGGTCCGGGGGGACGCTGTCGCGACCACGAGAGCGACGACGCCAAGGGCGGCGGCAGCGACGGCCACCCCCGCGGCGAGCGACGTCATCCGAACGCGTTCCACGCCCGCCAGCCTATCTCCGCTCACTCCCCAGCCACGGCGCCCGGCGCGGGACCGAGCCCAAAGTGAGCTAATGACTTTTGCCGCGGGGGCCGAAGCTGCGGCAGCCCGGGGTCGCTCAGGCTGTACCTCAAACGGTCGCGTCAGACGGTCGCGCAGCCGGCGGCGTGGCCGAGAGCGGTGCAGACCTCCTGCATGCGCCCGGGGGCGAGGCGCGTGACGAGAGCCGTGCACAGGGCGGGGCGGATGAGGGAGACGTTGTCCAGGGAGAGCACGCAGGCGGCCGGCATACCGTCGCTCTCGTCGAGCGCCACCTCGGTCGGGATCCCACGTACGGTCCTCGTCGCCGGCACGGCGAGGATCTGGTTCAGGACGCCGATCGCCTCCGTGCGGGTCAGGGCGAGGAAGGGCCGGCGCCCGGCCGTGGGATGCTCGTACCACCAGACCTCGCCGCGGGCTACCACGGTGACAGTCCGGCGGCGCGTTCCTCGGCGTCGAGGCGCTCCAGGAGCTCGGTCGTGGACCGGTCCTGCTGGGTCTCGAGGTCGCCCCATTCGTCGGGCGTGGCCGGAGGGACGCTCCGGTAGCCCTCCACGATGCGTGCCGTGACACTCGCTTCCCGCGTGTCTGCCAGGTGTTCGACCACCGCCTCCCGGATGAGGGCGGAGCGGGAGATCCCCCGCCGGGAGGCCTCCCGGTCGAGAAGCGACACGATCTCGTCGCTGAGCTGCACCATCGTCTGGGTTCGGGCCATAGGCCAATGGTAGGCCCATGGCCGCCCCCCCGGCTGACGTGCCCCGCTACGCCCCGGCGAGAGGCCCGGAGCGGTTGACCGCTGCGGAGTTCGTGCCCAGGTAGGACTCCACGACTCGCGGGTCCGCGAGGACTTCGGCGGGGCGTCCCCGGGCGATGACCCGGCCGAGCTCGAGGGCGACCATCTCGTCGCAGATCGACGCCAGCAGCGGCATGTCGTGCTCGATCACCACCATGGCCGCCCCCGTGTGCGCCCCCACACGCTTGAGGAGGGGCCCGAGTGCCTCGGTCTCCCGCTGGGCGACACCGGCGGAAGGCTCGTCGAGGAGGAGGGCGACGGGCTCCTGGCCGAGGATGCAGGCGAGCTCCACGATGCGACGGGTGCCCGTGGAGAGCTCCCCGGTGAGCTTGTCGGCGAAGGCGCCGAGACCGCAGAGATCCACGAGTTCCACCACACGGGCGGCGATGCGGAGCTCGGACTCGTAGGACGCCGGCTGGCGGAGGGCATCGGCGACCAGCGAACGGGTCTGGGCGTGGCGCTCGAGGGCGACGGCGACCGTCTCGGAGACCGTGAGGGAGGGGAAGAGGAGCGCCTCCTGGAACGAGCGCCCCAGCCGCGCGCGAGCCCGCTCATGGGGCACCCAGTCGGTGACGTCCCGGCCCCGGAAGACGATGCGGCCGCCCTCGAGGGGCAGGAAACCGGAGATGCAGTCGAGCAGCGTGGTCTTGCCGGCTCCGTTCTGGCCGATGAGGCCGAGGATGCGCCCCGGAGCCACGTCGAGGTCGACGCCGTCGACGGCGGTGATCCCCCCGAAGCGCTTCGTGACCCCCCGACACTCGAGGACGGCAGGTTGGAGGCTCACAGCGCGGTACGGCGCGTTGTGAGCCTCCAACCTCGCCCGGGCCGGTCCAGCCGGTCCTGCCGGGGCGGCGGTCGCGGGGGGCGCCGCCGCCTCGGCAGCGGGTGGGACCGGCACCGCAGGCGACGGCGCGGGCGGGGTGTTCGTGGTGGCCCACACCTCGCGCTGGGCGGCGCCGGCGACGAAGACGGAGCGGAGGATGTCCGGGCGCTCGAGGAGGTCCACGGTGGCACCCGCGAAGCGCACCTCGCCCTTCTCCATGAACACCGCCCTCTGGGCGAGCTCGAGGGCGACGTTCACGGACTGCTCGACGACGACGATCGTCACGCCGCTCTCGTGGATGGAGCGCACGACGTCGAGAAGTTGGCCCACGACCGATGGGGCGAGACCGAGGGAGAGCTCGTCGATCATGAGCAGGCGCGGGTGACCCATGAGGGACTGCGCGAGGGCGAGCATCTGCTGTTCGCCCCCGGAGAGGTTCCCGGCGAGCGTGCCCAAGCGGCGCCGCAGGGCCGGAAAGAGCTCCAGCACCTCCTCGCGGGCAGCCGCCTGCGCCCTGCGGTCGTGGCGGCGGAGCCATCCGGCAAGGCGGAGGTTGTCGGTCACGGTCAGCGTGGGAAAGACGCCCCGCCCACCGGGCATGAGCGAGATGCCCGCCCGGGCGGCCCGGTCGGGGGACGCCGGGACGCGCCCGCCCCCCATCCGCACCGTCCCGGACGACGGTCGCAGCAGGCCACAGACCGCCTTCAGGAGGGTGGACTTGCCCGCCCCGTTCGTACCCAGCAGGGCGACAATCTCGCCTGGGGCGACGTCGAGGTCGACGCCGAAGAGCACCTGCACGGGCCCGTAGGACACGTCGAGGCCCCGGATCTCGAGGAGTGCGGGGGGGACGGCCTCCGCCGCGTGCGCGGCGTGTGTCCCGGACGGGTCCCGCTCTACCGCCTGCTCCGCGCCTGGCGGCGCCCCGCGCCCCGCCGGGGACCCCCCACCCCCCTCTACCGCCTGCTCCGCGCCTGGCGGCGCCCCGCGCCCCGCCGGGGACCCCCCACCCCCCTCTACCGCCTGCTCCGCGCCTGGCGGCGCTCCGCGCCCCGGCGGGGACCCCCCACCCCGCCGGCCCCCGGCGTCGGGGGGCCACGGGGGCGTCGGGGGTCGGGGTGGGGGCGGGACAAGGGGCACTGGCGGCTGCGGCGGTGCCAGGTGCGGGTTCACACGCCCGCCTTCTGGTCTTCGCGGGCGAGCGCGCCGGACAGCATCGTGGTCTCGTCCGCCGGATGGACGTGGCCGGTGAGGTCGAGCTCCACGTCGGGCCGGCGCCTGTCCTCCAGCAGGCTCGGGACGAGGAGACGTCGCCGGCGCGCCACGACACGCAGGAACGCCGTCCGCACCCCCACAACGATCTGGCCGAGGCCGCCGGGGACGACGAGAAGGATGACGAGCAGGCCGGTGCCCGTGAGCAGGAGGCGGAACTCGTCGGCGACCTGGTCGAGGCCCCGCATCCCGAACACGCCCAGGAGGGCCCCGCCCACGGAGCCGAGCCCGCCGATCACGGCCGTGGAGAAGACGTCGATGCTCTGAGACGGCGGGTACGAGCCCGCCCGGGCGCCGTGCAGGAGGACGACGTGGAGGCCGCCCGCCACCCCGGCGATCACCCCGGCGAGCACGAAGCCGCTCAGGTTCACCCAGGTGGTGCCCAGCCCCATCGCTTCGGCGGCCCGGCGGTTGTCCCGCGTGGCGATGAGGATGCGGCCGCTCCGGGTGCGGCGCACCCCCAGCGCCACGGCCACGGCGAGGAGCAGAAACGCCAGGCAGAAGTAGTACATGACGGTCTCGGACTCGAGGTCGAAGCGAGCCCAGAGCACGGGCCGAGGCACGTCCTGGGGAACGAGGGAGGGGAAGTTGTTCGGGTTCAGGACGAAGCTGTCCAGGGTGACGGCGAACGCGAACGTGGTCACGGCGAGGAACGCCCCCCGGATGCGCAGGGCGGGGAGGCCGAGCAGGAGAGCCGTGACGGCGCCCACGCAACCGGCGGCGCCGAGGGCGAGGAAGAGGTCGAGGTGCGCCCGCACGATGAGGTTGCCGGCACAGATCGCCCCCGTCCCCACGATGGCGAACTGGCCGAGGCTGATGTGGCCTCCCCAGCCCGTGAGGACGACGAGAGACACGGCCACGATCCCCCACACGAGCGCCACGCTGAGGAGGTTCACGACACTGGGACCGAAAATCCAGGGCAGGAGGCCGGCGGCGACGAGGAGGACGACCGTCACGGCGCCCCGGGCGATACGCACCTCCGGGAGGCGGCGCAGCTCCCGGGGGACCGCCCGCACGACGGCGGTGTCGGTCCACGTGCCGGCGCCGGACTCGTGCGCGCGGGTGAGGCGGTCGCGTCGGGCGAGGAGCGCGACGAGGATGAGGACGAGGAAGGCGACGTCCGCCGCTGACGCCTTGGACGTGTTCCAGAGGACGACCTGCTCGACGACCCCGAGACCGATCCCGGCGGCAAAGGCCACCGGGAGGGACTCCATCCCGGCGATCACCGCCGCCGCCAGCGCCGGGAGGAGGAGCTGGGGGCCGGACAGCACCCCGGGCGCCACGCCCTGGAAGGGGGCCCGGAGGCAGAAGGTGAGGGCGGAGAGGCCCCCGGCGATCATCCACACCATCGTGGAGAGACGCCGGATCGGGATGCCGAGGAGGCGTGCCCGGTCGGCGTTCTCCGCCGCCGCCCGCACCGCCACACCGGCGTCCGTGCGGAGCAGGAACCAGGCGAGGCCGGCGATCACCACCGGCACCACGGCCACGATCAGGAGGTGGTCGCCCGTGACGATGACCGGCGCCACGTTGACGCGGGTCTGCAGCGGCGTGGAGAAACCGCCCATGATGAGACCCCCGGAGCCGAACAGGCGGGGCACGAGGAGCTCGATGCCGCCGAGGAGCTGAGCGAGGCCGATGGTGGCCACTGTGAGGACGAGGCGGGTGGCACCCGCGAAGCGCCGGATGACCGCCACCTCGACGGCCCCCCCCACCACGACGCCGACGCTGACGCCGGTGGCGAGGGCGAGGAAGTAGTTCCACTTCCACGCGAGGAAGAGCTCCACGGCGAGGATGCCGGCGATGCCCCCGAGGGCACCGTAGGCGAAGTTCACGATCCGGTTCGTGCGGTAGATGAGGATGAGGCCCATGGCGAGGAGGGCGGTCACGCTCCCGAGCACGGCGCCGATGACGACCACGCCCATGGGGGCCCCCGAGGGGGCGAACACCGCCGTGAGCGCCCACGCCGCCACGGCGGCTGCGGCGGCCCCGATCGTCTTCGCCGGGCGGGATGTGAGGACGTCGCCGGCGCGGTTGGCGGCGCTGTGCCGGCGGGCGGGAGCGGCGACGGTCACCGGCCGCACCCCTTCGGGGGGTCCGAGGGCCACTGGCTCGCCTGATAGCGCTTGCCGGGCTCACCCTCCACGTAGGCGCCCTTCTTGGAGTTCTGGCGTGACGTGAGGTTCGGGTCCCAACAGATCTCGCGGGCGTCCTGCGTGGGCGTGTAATGGCCGGCGCCGAACTTCCACGTCCCCGCCGGCCCCGACCCCCCCGGGTACGCGAACATGCCCGCCTCGAAGGTTTCCGGGGTGAGCTTCGGGCCCGCCATTTGCACGCCCAGGGCCACGAGGTACATCTGGTAGTAGATGACGTCCACGGCGAAGGCGGGCTCGTCCTTGCGCACCGTCTTGTACGCGTTGTAGCCGAGGCTCGCCCTCACGGGTTGGGGCTGGCCCGCGTAGCTCACTCCAAAAGCGTGCGCCCACTGCTTCTGGTCGAAGAGCTGGCCCACAAGGTCCTGGTCGCCGAAGGCCACGCCGGTCACGATCCATTCCGGCCAGTAGTCCTGCTCCCGGGCCTTCTGGGTGAGGAACACGAGGAGCACCGGGTCGCAGCCGCACACCACGGAGGTGACCTTGGAACTCTTCAGCTTGGCGACGATGTTCGTGGCCTGGTTCGACATGAGGCCGAGGGAGAGCTTGTACTTCTCGTCCACGGCGACGGCGTTCCCGGCGTTGTTGACGATCTTCCTCCCGACGGCGACGCACTCCTGGTACCAGGAGTTCTCGGGGGCGACGACACCGAAGAGGCGGGGCTGGCCCGCCATGCCCTGGCCGGCGAAGGCGGCGGGACGCTTGGCGAGCTTCTTGTTGAAGTACTCCGCGACGGTCTCCACGATGATCGAACAGTCCGTGAACTGCGACCAGGCGTACGGTCGCCGCTCCGTGAGCCATTCCCGTGACATGTACGGGACGCCCACGCTCACGACCTTCCGGCGGGCGAGGGCGTCGGCGTACGGCGGCGTGTTCCCGTTCAACTCGGCGAAGGCCTTGACCTCCTCGGCGACCTTGACCGCGTCGGCCTCAGCGGCCTCCTGGCCGCCGCCGAGGACCTCATCGACCTCCTTGCCCTTGCCCTCGAAGAAGCGCACGTCGAGCTTGCGGCCGTAGAACTGGAAGTGCTTGTTGAAGTACTCCGCGAGAGCGCTCACGGTGCGCCGCACGTCCTCGGGGCGGTCCCCGATCTCGGCCCCGGCGGCCTGCTGGATCGCCTCCTGGAAGCCCGGGTTGTTGTTCACCCGGGCGGCCACTACGACCTTGTCGGCGGTCACACCCCGGTACGCGGCGCCGCCGTTGTCGCCGCCGTCCCACACGTAGCACGGCGGCGAGTAGGGGTCGCCGGGCACCTGCTTGGGGCGGTCGGGGCAGGTCTTCTGCTGGGCGGCTGCCGTGGCCGCGGCACTGTTCCCGCCTCCGGCGCCAGTGGCGCTCGCCGCCGCTGCGGCGGCGTCCGCTCCGGATCCGCTCGTCGCCGCCCGGGTGCCCTTGAGCGCGCCGGCGTCCCTGTACTCCACGACGCGCCCCACCGTGGGGACGAACACGGCCATGGCGAGGATGAGGGCGGCGAGGCCCAGCAGGGGCCCGTAGCCCCGCAGCAGGCGCCCGCTCACGCCCGGGGACTGGGGTCGGGGCCCTTGAGCGGTGCCCTCTCCGCTCTGGGACACCGGAGGCCGGGGAGGGGCCGGAGGCTGGGGCCAGGGGGCCGGGGGCGAGGGCGGCGGGGGCGTGGGGGACACAGGCTGCGGGGTCGGGGGTGTCGGGGGTGTGGGCATCGGGGGTGGCCCCGCGTCGGGCGGCGCCGGAGGTGGCGGTGGGCCCGTTCCGGGGGGCGTCGGAGGTGTCAGCGGCCCCACGTCGGGCGGCGCCGGAGGTGGCGGTGGGCCCGTTCCGGGGGGCGTCGGAGGTGTCAGCGGCCCCACGCCGGGGGGCGTCGGAGGGTTCATGCGTCCGGGATCCTCCTGCGGGAGCGGCGCATCGTGGTCACGTCCACGAGGGCGAGGGCGAGGACTCCTCCGACTCCGATCGCCCCCACGAGGAGGGCCGTACCACCGGTGCGCCCGGGCAGGGTGCGGCTCGAGGCCGGGACGTCGGCGATCTCGACCGGGGGCTCGGAGTCGGGGGCGGCCGTGGGCGCCGCGGGCACAGGCGTCGCAGTCGCCCCCGCGCTTCCGGTCGTGTCCCCCGCCGCACCCGCCCCGCCGCCACCGCTCCTACCTGTGGCGCCGCCGAGGCCCGCCGCGCCGAAGGGGTTCGTGAAGTCCGTGGCGTCCGTCGAAACCTGCAGGCCGCCCGCCTCGATGTGGATGCCGCCGGAGCCGGCGAGGACCCCGAAGACGACGTCGAGGATCGTGATCACGGTCTCGAAGTTGCAGTCGAAGGCGAGGAGGGCGGCGAAGAGCTTCTGGCGCAAGGGCTGGAAGTTCGCCAGCGCGGGGGCGAAGGACTCCTTGCCCGCCGGGCTGTCCACGAGACGAATGGCCAGCGGTGTGATGCGCACGACGGGGCCCTCCACCTCGACCGCCGGGTAGTCGAGGCGGAACCCGATGCCCTCCAGCGTTCTGGATACGTCTGCGAAGAGCTTGCGCACCTGCCCCTCGGCTTGGCCCACGGGCAGCGGGAAGCCGAGCAGGGACGCCGACTCGAAGGCAAAGGACGTCTCGTTGGCGTTCACGGCACCCGTGCGGGTGGTGGCCTTCCAGCGGAGGCCTTTGAACCCGACGAGGCCGCCGAGGAACTTCACCTCGTCGATGTCGACCTCGGCGGAGGACTCCCTTGTACCGCCGTCGACCACGCGGGCTCTGGTCGTGGCGCGGGCCCGGCTCAGGGACACAAGGCCGAAGTCGAGGGGCTCGGTGACGGACGTGCCGCTGCCGGTCGGGCCGGTGCCTGCGGCCGCCGACTGCGTCCCGAGGAGGGCCCCGGGCTTGTCCTTGCCGGGGGCGTAGGCCTCCCGGGTGAGCCCGGCGGCGGCGTTCGGGTCCCGGGAGTCGACGAGCAGTTCCTGCGGGATGGTGGCCGGGTTCAGGGTGGGGGCGCTGCCGTCGCAGGAACCGCCCAGGAGCGTCTCGAGGATGCCGAGGTCGTACACCTTCGCCTGCCCCCAGCCGACCTCGTTCTGGTAGCGGGCGAGGGCCTGGCCCTCCGTGATGCCGATCTCGGCGCCGGCGGCCTGGGCGGCGAAGCGGAAGATCTGCGCAGAGGCGTTCGCGGCCCCGTACACGAAGCGACCGTCGGCGGCGAGGGCGGGGGAGGCGACGGGGCCGGCGGCGACCAGGACGACGGCGCAGGCGACCCACGCTGGAACCCGAGCTCTACGGCGCCGCGGCTGCCCCCGGCGCCGGGTCTGTCGCCTGCTGCCACCCACAGGAACGGCCCCCCGGTCGTTTGCCCACCGTCCGCCCCTACGCACGGTGTGCGCTCCCTTCCCTCGGACCGGCGGTGAGGGGCGATTATAGGGAGCCTCGCCGGATCGTGCGTCTCCGGTCGCGCGGGTGCGATGAGCGGGCCTCGCTCCTCACGCCGACGCCGTGGAGTTCCCGCCGGGCACGCGGAGCGCCGCCAGGGGCGGGACGACGACGCGACGAGGTGTGAGCCGCCGACCGTCAGCCCCGCAGCGACGCCCGGCCCACGAGGACCGCCGTGCCGTCCTGCTTCGTGGACCGGAGACTCACCTCGTCCCGGACGCGGTCGCCGCCAGGGGGGTCGAGGAGGACGGCCGTGACCGTGTCGCCCGGCCATGTCATGCCCACGAAGCGGACCTCCCACTCGGCGTCGTCGAGCCAGCGGTCCCCCCAGCGCTCCCCGAGGAGGCGGGCGTGGAGGGCGGCGACGTGCAGGCCTTGCGTGACCGGCTGGTCGAGGCCCACTGCGGCGGCCCGTTCGGCGTCGGAGTGTATGTTGCCCGGCCCGGAGAACAGGGTCATCTCGTCCAGTGAGAACGTGTGGGAGAGGCAGGCGATCTCGCGTTCGCCTGCGCCCAGGTCGACGGGGGGGCCCGGGCGGCCCTGCACGGCGGGGGACAGAGAGCCCGGGGCGTCGCGCTCCGGGAGGCCGTCGAGGGACGTGTTCGGCTGCATGGCCGTGAGGACGCCGTCCCAGGCGGTGACCCCGCCGATCATGACGTCGAAGGACACCTCCACGTAGGCCCGGCCCCGCTTCGCGCAGCGGTCGAGAACCTTGCCGGCGACCACGGCGGTGGAGCCCTCGGGGACCACGGCGTGGTGACGCGAGAGTTGCACCGTGTGGATCATCGCCCCGGCGACCGCCCTGGTGTAGACGGCGAGAGCGAGATCGCCGGCCACCGTGGGCTCCACCCGGCCCTTCGCCGCCCATGTGCTGGCGGCCGCCTCGAGCAGCCGCCGGTTCCACTCGGCGCTGAGGTCCACCTCGAAACGCGGGATCACAGTGCCCGGTGCCGCTCTCTCGAGCGTGGGATCGACAGCCACTGTGCTCATCCCTCCTGAACAGGGAACTCCCCCTCGGAGTGCGCCGACCGCCCGGACGGTCGCTCGTCGCGGCCGGCGGCCCGTCGGTCGCCGAGAGAGGCTCGGCTCTCTGGGCGGGTGCCGCATCCTATCGGGCCCCACGGCCAACAAGGGCGGGGGCGCAGGCCCCGTGTGGGGCCCGGACCGGGACGGCGACGTCTGACCGAGGGGCCCCGCGGGGCTGGTACGCTCGCCCGTACCCCGAATGCGCACACGCCACAAGCCCCCCGCCACGTCCTTCACCTGCCGCACCTCCGACGGCGTCCGCCTGCGGCTCTCCGCCACGGAACCCGAAGCCGGGGCGCCCGTCCTCCTGCTCTGTCACGGTTTCACGGGGTCGGGCACGAACGACGCCATGCGCCGGCTCCGCCGGGAGCTGGGATCGGACTTCGGTGTCGCCGCCCTCGACTTCCGAGGCCACGGTGCCAGCACGGGGGCGTCCACCCTCGGCGACCGAGAGGCGCTCGACGTCGAGGCCGCGGCGACCGTCCTCCGGGAACGCTTCCCGGGCTCTCCCCTCGTGGGGGTCGGCTTTTCCATGGGTGGCGCCGCCGTGGTCCGCAGTGCCGCCCTGCACGGCGGCCTCGACGCGGTCGTCGCCCTCAGTGCCCCCGCCCGCTGGCGGCTCCCCCGACGCCCCGCCGCCGTCCTCGCTGCCCTGCTCACCCGTACGCGCCTGGGCCGCCGGCTCCTCCGCCACCACGGCGTCCACGTGCATCCGCGCTGGGGCGACCCCGAAGCGCCCGCGGACCTGGCCGGGGGGATCTCCGTGCCCACGGCGCTCGTCTACGGAAGCTCCGACAACTATTTCTCGCTCCGGGACGGCTTCGAGATCTACGGCGCCCTCCACGGCCCGAAGAGCCTCCTCGCTATCGACGGCGGCGGCCACGGCGAGAAGCTTTCCACGGTCGAGAACGCCCGTCTCCTCGGTCGTCTCGTCCGGGATCTCCTCCTCCACGGCGTCGCCCGCACCGACCGCTTCCTCGTCGCCCGCTCGTACTGACCTCAGGGGTGGCGGCGTCGCCCCTTGATCCCCTGACTCGCGGGGCGGTGCCCCGGTTCGGTTCGCTCAGGCGCCGACGGGGGCGGCGGCTGCGTCCGCCGCCGTGTCCTGGCGGGCGATGTGGTGGAGGTCGACCACGAGGCGCCGGCCGGCGACCACGGTCACGAGCACCGCAGGTACGACGGTGCCCAGGAGCAGGAACGCCTTGGCGGCGAGGTAGACGTCGATCGTCCCGAAGAGGACGGCCCAGAGCTGCACCGCCCCGTTCGCCAGGGCAACCCCCGCCCACGCGATCGTGAGGCGGGCGAACGTGCGCCGGAAGCGGGGCCGGGCCCGGACGTCGTCGGGGATGGGGAAGAGGTCGGCGGCGAGGCGGCCCACGAAGGGGCGGCGCAGGAGGACCGAGCCCACGAAGAACGCCGCCGTGAGGAGGTCGATGATGCTGGGCTGGATGAGGTAGGCCGTGAGGTCGCCGGTCCAGAGGGCCACGATGCTGCGCTGCACGAGGAGGCCGATGCTGCCCAGGAGGAAGATCGTGGGCCGGTGACCCCGGGAGAGCCGCCAGCCGAACAGGGCGAGGGCGACGGCGAGACCGGAGATGACGGCGCCGGTCTCGCCCCAGAGGCGGATGCCGAGGGCGAAGGCGGCGAGCGGGACGACGGAGCCTTCCAGGATCTTCGGGAGTGCGTGGCGGAGCATCGCCCATGTGGTGGGAGGCTTCTCCGCCCCAAGCGGCTGTTTTGTCACGACGTGGTCTCTATCGGTTCGGGGGCCGAGGAGGTTGAGGGGGAGCCTTCAGGCTACGGGCCCGGCCGCTCCGGGGACAAGGGCGCCGACGTCGCCTTGTGGAGACGTCGGAGGTTCACAACGCACGGACGTGCGTTGTGAACCTCCAACGTCGTTCTTCCCGGGACGAGCGGGCCCGAGGCCGGTAGGCTGTCCGGTGCCGAAGGCGACATCACGCCAGGGCGAGACGGCGGCCCCCGTCTCCCTGCTTCCCCCGACCTGTTCCGACTTCCCCCGCCGCCGAGTCCTCGCGCGATCGGAGGAAGCCCATGACCGCCCCTGGCTTTGGCGCACTCGCCCGGATCGCTCTTTCCAGGCATGGCGTGTTCGCCCGGACCGAGGCCCGCTCCTGTGGCTACTCCGACTACCTCATCCGCCGCAACGTGAACTCGGGGGAGTGGCTGGCGCTGCAGGATTCGGCCTTCGTGGTGGCGTCACAGCCTGTGGGGCCGTCCCAGCGCGCCGCGGCAGCCGTGGTGTCGGTGGCGGGGTCGGCCGTTTCGCACATGAGCGCCCTGGCTCTGGAGGGGCTGACGTCCTGGCCCCATCTGACCCATGTCACCGCGCCTCACGGCCAGCGGCGCCGCCTCCCGGGTGTCGTGGTGCATCAGAGCCGGGTCATGGTGGCCGAGGACGTCCGGCTCCTCCATGGGCTTCCCACGACGACGACGGAACGCACCTTGATCGACTGTGGGACGCAGGCGAGCGCCGTCCTGTTGACCGTGTCGATCGACGAGGCGCTGCGCCTCGGCCGTACGGACGTCGAACGTCTGGCGCAACGGTCCCTCGATCTGCGTCCGGACGGCCGTTTCGGCGGGGCCGCCGTTCGCCGGGTACTCGCAGAGCGGCCGCCCCGTGAGGACAGGCACGACTCCGTGCTGGAGTCCCTCGTGGCCCGGCTTCTCCACGCCGGCGGCCTGGGCCACTACATGCACCACCACGTGGTGGCATTGGCCGGGCGCAACGCCGAGCTGGACTTCGCGTTCCTCCCTGAGCGTGTCAACGTCGAGACGGATGGCAGCGGTCACGACCGGGAGGATCAGAGGCGGTGGGACGCCCGCCGCGACGCCGCGCTGAGACGGCTGGGTTGGGTCGTGCGTCGCTTCCGCTGGGCAGACGTGGTGGAGCACCCCGCCTCGGTGCTGCGAACCGTGCGCCGGGATCTCGCCGCCGCCGGCAGACGCTTGGAGGCTCAGGGCTGACGTACGTCAGCCCTGAGCCTCCAAGCGTGTCCCCCGAACGGGTTTGGAGGCTCACGCCCCACGTACGTGGGGCGTGAGCCTCCAACCTTGGCGCGGTGAGCCCCCTACGAGAAGTCCCCCATGCGGTACATCGTGACGACGGCGGCGCCACCGAGGCCGAGGTTGTGCTGCAGGGCGACCTTGGCCCCGTCGACCTGGCGCTTCTCGGCCTGCCCGCGGAGCTGCCAGCTCAGCTCGGAGCACTGGGCGAGGCCGGTGGCGCCCAGGGGGTGGCCCTTCGAGATGAGCCCGCCGGAGGGGTTCACGACCCACTGCCCCCCGTAGGTGGTGGCGCCCTCCTCGACGAGCTTGTGGCCCTTGCCCTCCTCGGCGAGGCCGAGGCCCTCGTACGTCACGAGCTCGTTCGCGCTGAAGCAGTCGTGGAGCTCGATGACGTCGACGTTCTCGGGGCCGAGGCCGGACTGCTCGTACACGGCCTGCGCGGCGGCCCGGGTGAGGTCTTGGCCCACGAGCTTGATGGCGCTCTTGGAGTCGAACGTGGACGGGAAGTCCGTGGCCATCGCCTGGCCGAGGATCTCCACGGCCTGGCCTTCGAGACCGTGCTTGCGGACGAAGTCCTCCGAGGCGAGCACGGCGGCCCCGGAGCCGTCGGAGGTGGGGCAGCACTGCAGCTTCGTGAGCGGCTCCCAGATCATGGGGGCGTCCTTGATCTGCTCCAGCGTGTACTCGTCCTGGAACTGCGAGTACGGGTTGTTCACCGAGTGCATGTGGTTCTTGTAGCCGATCATGGCGAAGTGCTCGGGCTCCGAGCCGTACTTCTCCATGTGCTCCCGACCGGCGTTGCCGAACATCTGGGGCGCCGGGGGGGCGGCACCGAAGCCCCGGGTCTCCATCATGACGTCCATGAACGGTTTCATGGGGATCTCGCGGTCGGTGTACTTCACCCCCAGGGAGCCCTTCTCCATCTTCTCGAAGCCGATCGCCATCGTGCACTCGGCGAGGCCGCCCTCGACGAGCTGCTTGGCCATGAACAGCGCCGTGGACCCCGTGGAGCAGTTGTTGTTCACGTTGTAGACCGGGACGCCGGTGAGGCCGAGCTCGTACACGCCCCGCTGGCCGGCGGTGGAGTCGCCGTAGCAGTAGCCCGCCGCGACCTGCTCCACCTCGCCGTAGGGGATGCCGGCGTCCTCGAGCGCCTTCGTGCCCGACTCCTTCACCATGTCCGGGTAGTCCCAGTCACGGGAGAAGGGCTTCTCGAACTTCGTCATGCCGACGCCGACGACGAACACCTTGCGGCCCATGGGGTCCCCCTGGTGGTAGGCGAGAGTAGTTGACGCGCAAGTCAACTAGGACGGGGCCGGAGAGGGCAAACCGGGACCGGTCAGGTCTGGGGGGTCATGGACTTCAGGACGAAGCTGTCGATCTCGGTGTACTTGTTGTCGCCGATGAGCGTCTTGCCGGTCACGTTGATGTTGCGGTCGAGACGGACGAACATCCCGTTGGACTGGCTGATCCAGAACTCGTACGTCGACGTGCCGCTCTGGCCTCCGCTGATCGTCTGGGTGTTGCGCATGTGGAAGGTGGACACGGCCTGTCCGCCCACGTTGACGTTCTCCGGTCCCACGTAGGTCGTCGGTCCCGTGCCCGTCTGGCTGTTCGTGTCGGCGCCGGAGTTCTGCACCTTGCAGCTCATCTGCTTGGACTGGCCGGGTTGCATGCCCGGCCAGGCGAAGTCCTGGGCCGAGCACGTGCTCGTCGCCGTGACGGCCTGGTTGAAGAACGACTGCTTCGTCACGGAGGCCAGGGAGTTGAGGGCCCCGGGCTGCGGGGCGCAGTACGTGCTCTCCTCGGTGTGCTCGGCGAAGATGTTCAGCTTCAACACCCAGCAGTTGTTCGCCCCGAAGGTGACGGTTCCGTAGACGGTGGCGGGCACGTTGCGCCGCTGGCCTCCGAAGATGCTCACCTGCTCGTAGCCGGAGGACGCGAACGTGTAGACGCCCTGGGGGGGCTTCAGCGTCGCCGGCCCGCTCGGGGTGGTCTGCTTGGTGGTCGTGGAACCCTTGGCCGTGCTCTTGGGCTTCGTGGCCGCCCCCCCGGGCGTGGTCTCGGTGGGTGCTGTCGTCGTGGTGGTCGTGGTGTCGGTGGTCACCGTCTCACCGGCGACGCCCCCGCCGGTCTCGGCTCCCTTGTTCTTGCGGAAGTCGGCCAGGGCGTCGCCCTGGGACACCTTCTTGGCGGGCTTCCCGGTGATCCGCAGGCCGAGGATCGAGCTCGCCGCAAGCCAGCCGCCGACGACCAGGACGAGCGAGCTCCCCACGCTGATGAGCGCCACCTTGAGGCCGTAGTGCTTGCCGCGGAGCTTCTTGCCCGGGGGGACGGGGGTGAGGACGCCCCCGGCGGGCGGCGGCTGGCCGGGGACAAAGGGCTGGCGGGCGGCGGTGGCGCCCCAGGCGCCCATGGCCACCCCCGTGGCGGCGCCGGCGGCCACGGGGGCGAGGACCGCCGTGGCCATCGGGCTGATGGCGCGGGCGGGGATCGGGGACCCGGTCGGCACCGGAGGGGCGATCGTGGCGGCGACGGTGGGGTCGGTGACGAGCGGCATCAGCGGTGGCTCGAGAGGGGTCCGCTCCCCGGGCGGGAAGGCGGACTCGACTCTGCCTTCGAGCTTGGCCAGTCTCCAGAGGATGACCGCTGCGGTCAGCGCCCAGAGAAGCAGGCCCACCCTGTCCTTGGCCCCCCGAATCATGGCTCGGTAACGCTATCCGTTCGCTTGCTGCTCTGCCACAACTGTTCTGCCACTGTTCTGCCACCGCTAGCGCGGGCGATTCGCGGACTTACTTCGACGTTCCTCCCCCGCCCTCCTCCGGCACTCGGGCCTCCCTGCGCGGGAGGCGGAGCCGCTTGAGGAGGAGGGCGTTCACGGCGACGAGGAAGCTGGATCCCGACATCGAGAGAGCGGCGATCTCGGGGCGGAGCACGAGACCGAAGGCCGGCTCGAAGACCCCGGCGGCGATGGGGAGGGCGACGGAGTTGTAGCCGATCGCCCAAGCGAGGTTCTGGCGCATCTTGCGCAGCGTCCCCCGGCCGATGGCCAGCGCCACGGGGACGTCGAGAGGGTCCGAGCGCATGAGGACGACGTCCGCGGTCTCGATCGCCACGTCCGTGCCGGTGCCGATCGCGATGCCGAGATCGGCCCGGGCGAGCGCCGGGGCGTCGTTCACCCCGTCCCCCACCATTGCCACCCTCAGCCCGCGCCCTTGGAGGTCCGCGACCCGGGCGGCCTTGTCCCCGGGCAGGACGTCCGCGACCACGGTGTCGATGCCGAGTTCCGCCGCAATGCGCTGCGCGGTGGCTGCGTTGTCTCCGGTGAGGATCACGACCTGCAGCCCGGCGTCGTGCAGCGCCGCCACGGCCTGCTTCGACGTGGGGCGGGGAGCGTCGGCGATCGCGATCAGTCCGGCGGCCACGCCGTCGATCGCCACGCTCACCACGGTGCGACCACCCGCCGCCAGTTCCCGGCGACGGGCGTCGAGGCCGTCCAGGGCGACCCCCTCGCGTTCCATGAGCCGGGCGTTGCCGACGGCGACCCGGTGGCCGTCGACGTCGGCGACGGCGCCGTGGCCGGGGATGTTCTCGAAGCGGGCCGCCGCCACCTCGCCCGTGCCCCGCGCGGTCGCGTAGGCGACCACGGCTTCGGCGAGGGGGTGCTCCGATTCCCGTTCCACAGCGGCCACCAGCGACAGCAAGACCGACTCGCTGTCGCCGTCCACGACGACGTCGGTGACCTCCGGCTCACCCTTCGTGAGGGTGCCGGTCTTGTCCATGACGACGACGTCGATGCGGGCGGCGGTCTCGACGGCGGCGGCGTTCTTGAAGAGGACGCCGCGCTGGGCGCCCAGGCCGGTCCCGACCATGATCGCCGTAGGCGTCGCCAGCCCGAGCGCGTCGGGGCACGTGATCACGACGACGGTGATCGCGAAGAGCATCGCCTCGCCGACGGGTCGGTCGCCGAACGCGGTCCAGGCCGCGAACGTGAGGGCTCCGCCTGCCAGCGCGACGAGCACGAGCCAGAACGCCGCCCTGTCGGCGAGGCGCTGACCGGGCGCCCTGGAGTTCTGCGCCTCCTGGACGAGTTTCACGATCTGGGCGAGCGCCGTGTCGGCCCCCACCTTCGTGGCCCGCACGCGGAGGGTGCCGTTCTTGTTGACGGTGGCGCCGATCACCTCGGAGCCCGGCTTCTTGGAGACCGGCAGGCTCTCGCCTGTGACGACGGACTCGTCCACCTCGCTCTCGCCGTCCTCCACGACGCCGTCGACGGCGATCTTGGACCCCGGGCGCACGAGAAGGAGGTCCGCGACGGCGACGTCGGCCGTGGGGACCGCGACGGGTTCGCCGTCGCGCAGGACGAGCGCCTTCGGGGGGGCGAGGTCGAGGAGTGCCCGGACGGCGTCGTTGGCGCCTCCGCGCGCCCGCATCTCCAGCCAGTGGCCGAGGAGGACGAACGCGGCGAGGACCGTCGCCGCCTCGTAGAACACCTCGCCGCCCCCGCTGAACGTGACGGCGACGGAGTAGAGCCAGCCGGCGCCGATCGCCACGGCGACGAGCACCATCATGTCCAGGGTGCGGGCGCGCAACGCCCGCAGGGCGCCTTCGAAGAACACGGACGCGGAGTAGAGGACCACGGGCAGGCTGAGGAGGAGTTGCCAGACGTCGTCCCGGAGGCCGAACGGCGCCGGCACGTCGAAGCTGAGGACGTCCCGGCCGACGGACGACCAGAGCAGGACGGGTACGGAGAAGAGGGCGGCGACCAGGAACCGGTTGCGCATGTCGGCGACCATGCCCGCCATCGACCTCGCGCCGTGGCCGCCGTGGCCCATCGCCGCTGTCGGCGACCGTGTCCCGGCGGCGAGACCCGGGGCGTGACCGTCGTGGTCCCCGCGGTCCACGGACGGGCTCGCCATGGGGTCACAGACGTGGCGGGGAACGGACTGACCGTCGCAGTGGTAGCCGCAGTCTGTGACCCACCCGCGCAGCTCGGCGACGGTCGTCCGCGCGGGATCGAACGTGACCGTCGCCGTCTGGTTCACCGGGTTCGCCTCGACCCGCAGGACGCCCGGGCGGCGTGAGAGGACCGACTCCACGACGGACCTCTCGGTTGCCCACTGGAGTCCGGCGACCTCGAGGACGACTGTCGTTCCCGCGCTCATCGTTCCTCCCCGGCGGCGCGGCGAACGAAGTGGTGGGGGTCGGCGGCGAACTCCTCGCGACAGGCGGGGGAGCAGAACCACGACACCGTCCCGTCGTGCTGGTAGTGCGGGGCCCCCTCGTTCTGCTCGACGGACATCCCGCACACGGGGTCGAGCGCCATCGCCGAGAGCTCCCGGAAGCGACCGTCCTCCAGCCAGAGCAGGCGGTCGGCGATCTCCCTCAGGCGGGTGTCGTGGCTCACGATCACGACGCTGCGGCCGTCCGCGACGGCAAGGTTCCGGAGGAGACGGGCGATCTCGCGGCCGATCCTGGAGTCGAGGTTGGCCGTGGGCTCGTCGGCGAGGACGACCGGCGGGTCGTTCGCGAGGGCGCGGGCGATCGCGACCCGTTGCTTCTCACCGCCGGAGAGCTGGTCGGGGCGGAAGTGCAGCCGGGGTCCGAGCCCGAAGCGCTCCAGAAGCTCCCGGGCCCGGTCGGTGGCGCCCCGCCCCGGGCTGCCGGCGAGGTCGGAGGCGAGCGCGACGTTCTCGAGGGCGTCCAGGGCCGAGAGGAGGTTGAAGTCCTGGAAGACGAACCCGAGGTGGCGGGCGCGCAGCGACGGCAGCTTGCGTTCCGGCGCCGTGGCGAGGTCGATGCCGGCGATCTCCACGCTGCCCGCCGAAGGGCGCAGCATCGCCCCCAGCATGAGCAACAGGGTGGTCTTGCCGCTGCCCGAGGGGCCCATGACGAGCACGACCTCGCCTGCGGGGACCTCGAGGTCGACGTCGGCAACGGCCGGGACGGAGACGGCCCCTTGGCCGAAGGTCTTCGTGAGCCCCCGCGCTGCGATCGCCGGCGCGGCCGCGGCCTCGCTCATGACTGCCTCCTGAACACCGACGCCGGGTCGACACCGAGGACACGGCGGAGGGGCATGACGGCACCGAGCGTGCCCACGAGCGCGGCCCCCATGCCGGTGCGGAGCACGCCGCCGGGCTCGATCGCGAGGCGGACGTTCGGCGTCGCCGCCGCCACGACCGCCGCCACGGTCACCGTGAGGGCGAGGGCGAGGAGGAGCGCGAGGGCGACGGACCAGGCGGCCTGGGAGAGGACGATGCCGGCGAGGCGGCCCGGTCGGGCGCCCAACGCCTTCAGCACGCCGTACTCCCGCAGCTTCGCCAGCGTCGCCGTGAACAGCGTGAGGCCGATGACTGCGAGCGCGATCAGCAGGGCGACGACCGTCATGATCGCCATCACGTCGGCGCTCATGTCCCGGACCACGGAGCGCTCCTGGGCGCTGAACTCCTCCCGGGTCTGGACCGTGGCCGCGGGCAGGGCCAGTCGCAGACGCCGCGCCAGCGTCCCGGGCGGCACGCCGCTGGTGGCGCCCACGAGGACGTAGTTCACGGACGTGCCCCGGAGGCCGGCGAGGTCGTCGAAGGGGACGAACGCCGTCGTGTTCACGATGCTCGTGCCGCCTTCGGAGAGGCCGCTCACGCGGTACGTCCGGCCCAGGACCTCGACGGCGCCCCCCGGGCGGATTCCGAGCTCCTCGGCCGCCGCCCGGTCGACGACCGCCTCGCCCGGACGCGGCGCTCCGCCCGCGACGAGGCGGCGGGGGCCGCCCCGGCCGGTGCGGACGTCGTAGCCGATCACGTAGCTGAGCTGGCGACCCCGGGACGTGCGCACGACACCGGAGGAGAAGCGGATCCCCTCGGCCCAGGCCACACCGGGCACCCGCCGGGTGGCGTCCACGGTCTCCTCGGCCAGCGCCGAGGCCGACATGTGCATCGTGCGCACACCCCTCTGGGACACGATCACCGCTGCGGGCGAGCGGTCCACGTACGCGCTCACCTGGCGCATCGCCCCGGCGAAGATGCCGTCGAGGACGAGCACGAGCAGGAGCGCGACGCCGACACCTCCGACCGAGAGCGCCGTGCGGCGGCGTTCCTGGAAGAAGTTCCGCCGGGCGACCGGGACTGCCCCAGCCATCATGTGCTCCTGTAGGCGGAGGCCGGGTCGAGCGTGGCGAGGCGGCGCGCGGGGACGACGGCGGCGACGAGTCCCATGAGCGCGGCGGCGCCCACTGCGCGTAGCACCGACGCCTGGGTGAGCACGACGGAGAACTGCGGGCGCACCCACGTGATCAGCCCTCTCCCCCCGAGGAAGAACAGCGCTCCGGCGAGGAGGCCGAGCGCGGCGAGCCCGAGGGACTGGCCGAGGGCGAGGCCGGTGAGGCGTCCGCCGGTGGCGCCCAGCGCCTTCACGATCCCGTACTCGCGCCGGCGCTCGGACACCGACGTGTACGCGGCGAGGGCGATCACGAGCGCGCCGGCGGCGAGGGCGACGGCGAGCATGAGGCGCAGGGGGACGCCGTAGACCCGGGTCATGACGGCGACGTCGTTGCGTTTGACCGTCTCGCGGTCGAGGACGTTGAGGCCGGCGGCGCGCAGGCGGCGGGCCACGGCACCCGGGCGGCGTGTCCCCACGAGGACGAAACTCGTGGTTCCGGGCAGCCGGAGGAGGTCGTCGCTCGCCTGGTGCGTGACGAAGACGAAGCCGGTCATGAAAGTGGACGTCCCCTTGGTGATGCCCACGATCCTGAGGCGCTGCCCGAGCACCTCCAGGGAGCCGCCCAGGTGGAGGCCGTGGCGGTCGGCGAGGACACCGTCGACGGCGATCTCGTCGTCGCGCTCCGGGGGTCGGCCGGCGCGCAGCGACCAGGGTTCGCCTCGCCGCCCCGGCACGGCGCCCACGAGGTACGCGGGGACCTTGCGGTCGTGCATCGCCAGGATGGTGAAGAGTGCCCGCACGGGAGCCGCCCAGCGCACGCCCGGGTCCCGGCGGACTCTTTCCAGTGTGGACAGGGGGAGCACGCTGGAGTCGCCGAGGAGGTTCCCCGTGCCCCGTTGCGCCACGTAGAGATCCGCGCCCACGCCGTCCTCGAAGAGAGTCACCTGCGACAGGAGGCCTGCCCAGAGCCCGTCGAGCAGCAGGATGAGCATGAGGGCGAGGCCCACGCCGGCGACGCTCGCCGCCAGGCGCCGGGGTTCGGCGAGGAGGTTGCGCCGAGCGAGGGGCACTCTGCGGGCCATGGGCTTCCCCTACCCGATCTGCCGGCGGACGTCCACTGGTCCGGGCAGGCCACGGAGCCGGAGGCGGGCCGTCCGCGACGCGCCGGCGACGACGGCTACGTGCAAGGCAAGGAGGCCGCCGGCGGCGAGGACGGCGGTGCGGGCGGAGCAGGCGCTCACCTGCGCCCGTCGTCCGGGGTCGTGCGCGTCTCGGCACCGTGGTCGTCGGAGCCGTGCTTCATGTTCTTCATCATGAACATCATCATGATCGGGCAGGCGGCGAGGACAAGCAACGGGACGTACGCCGCGACCGGGACACGGGCGACGGCCATTAGCAGCACGACGCCGACCGCGATGAGCACGTAGAACGGGAGGCTCTTCCTGTGACCCATCGTGACTCCTTCGTCGTGTGCGGTCTGCGACGCCGGTCCAAGAGTGACAACGACAAGCTGTAGTGAATTAGTCCGCCTGTCCCGGGGCTTCTCGAGAGGCTGTGGCGGACGGCGGCCTGTCGCGTGAGGGGCGGCTTTGCCCCGGAACAGCCGAGGGCGGCACGCGGTCGAGGGAGGGAGGGTCCGTGGGGGGGGGGGTGCGTCCCCCCCCCCCGTTGGCGCGAGTGGG
>CAYJLW010000032.1:40014-43727 GCA_964370965.1 uncultured Acidimicrobiia bacterium
GGGGGGGGTTTGCCCCGGTAACCGCCTGGGGGGCCAGGGGGGGGTGGGTGGGTGGGCCGGGGGGGGGGAGCTTGCCTCCCCCCCACGCTTTGCCGAGAGTGCGCCGCACGAAGACGAGGAGGTAGAGGCAGGTCGCCACGACGACAAGGGACGCCCACTGGCTGGACGAGAGCCCCAGACCGTGCGTCGTGTCCACGCGGGTGAAGTCGATCAGGAATCGGCCCGCTCCGTACCAGGCGGCGAAGGCGAGGGTGAGGAATCCGTCGTAGCGGGGCTTGCGGCGGAGCCAGAGCAGGAGTGCCAGGAGCAGGCCCGCGGAGACGAGGTCGTAGAGGGCCGGCATGTGCACGGCCTGGCCGAGGGGGGCCTCGCAAGGCGACGCCGAGGGCGCCCGGGTGCACACGAACCCGAGCACGGACGACGTGGGCTTGCCGAGGTGGTCTCCGACGACGAGGTCGCCCAGGCGCCCCACGAGGATCCCGAGCGCGAGACCGGGGACGGCGGCGTCCGTCACCGTCCAGAAGCGCAGGCCTTCCGAGAGCATCTTGGGGAGGGCGGCGAGCACGGCTCCCGCGATGCCCCCGAGGAGGGAGAGGCCCCCCCGCCACACGAGGAGGATCTCCCAGGGGCGCGAGGCATAGGAGCCGGGATGGTTCAGGACGTACGCGAGACGGGCGCCTACGACGGCTCCGACGGCGGCCCGGCCGAGGAGCGCCCACACCTGCTCGTCTGTGATGCCCCGCCTACGGGCCGCGGGGAGCATGAGGAGGGCGCCGAGGAGGAAGCCGACGGCGATCCCGATGCCGTGCGGGGAGATCGAGAGGGGGCCGAGGTGGATCCGCACGATCGGGTCGAGTCGCACGGCTGCCTCAAGCATGGGATCGTTCCTTCCCTGACGTCCTCGGGCGCCCGATCAGTCAGGGATCGTCGCCCGACAATCCCCCGCATCCACGAGGGACGAACGGGGACTACGACGTAGCGTAGTATCTCGGCCGTGACGCGGTCAGCTACGGTCGGTCTCGTCCGGGAGTCCACCCCACCCGGTTTCGTCGCCAGAGGAGGCGCGACCCCCGTCAGGCCGCTCGGACCAGATGCCCGGTCGCCGTCTCGGGTCCGGGTCGCTGCGGGGGGGCTTCTTTCCGGAGTCCTGCTCTATGCCGCCCAGCCCGGCCGCGGAGCCGGCCCCGTCGCCGCTGTCGCACTGGTCCCGTTGCTCTGGACAGCCCGCACGGGGCGGCGCGGCCTGCTCGCGGGTGCTGTCTGCGGCGCTGTGTACTTCGGTCTGCTCCTGCGCTGGGTCGTCCCCTTCGCCTGGTTCGGCTGGGCCGCTCTCGTTGCCGTGCTCAGCGTCCAGTACATCCTGTTCGGGCTCGTGGCGGGGATGCTGCGGGGCAGAGAGGCACCCTGGTGGACGTGCTTCCTCGTCCTCCCGTCGGTGTTCGTGGTCCTTGAGTGGACCCGGGGACAATGGCCCCTCGGCGGCTTCCCGTGGGGGGATCTCGGCGCGAGCCAGTACGCCATCGCGTTCACCCGTGCTGCCGCGGCGAGTGGGGGCGTGGCGCTCGTGTCCTGGCTCCTCGTCGCCGCAAACGTGGGCGTCGCCGGCCTCCGATCAGGAACGGACCGCTCTCGGGCGACGGTCACGCTCGGGGCAGTTCTGGCGGTCTTCGTCGGAGGATGGTGGGCACGCCCGGCCGCCGCGCCGACGGGGCGTCTCGACGTCGGCATCGTGCAGGCGAACCGCTTCTCTCGGGGCGTATCGACCGGCCGGGTGAGCCGGGAGCATCTTGCCGTGAGCGGGCGCCTGCCGGACGGGCTGGATCTCGCCGTGTGGGGCGAGTCCTCCCTCAACGACACGGACCTCTCCCGCGATACGCTCCGGGACGTGCTGGGCGCAACAGGCGCCGGGGCGGTGATCGCCAACACCAGGCTGCCCGGGTCGTCGGCGCACCGTTTCCGCAACACCAACCTGCTCGTCGAGCGCCCCGGGGAGGTGACGGCCCGGTACGTGAAACGCAAGCTCGTGCCGTTCGGTGAGCGCGTCCCGTGGCGTCAGGCGCTCGGCTTCGTGCGCGAGCTGGACGCCGTCCCTCTCGACGCCGAGGCCGGGACGCGACCGGGGCTGTTCCGGGTCGGTCGCGCCCGCCTCGGAACGTTGATCTGCTTCGAGTCCACCTTCTCCGCCCCGACCCGGGAGCTCGTGACGAACGGTGCCGAGGGCATAGTCCTCACGACGAACAACTCCTCCTTCGGCTTCTCGGACGCCTCTGCGCAGCACGTCGCCTACACCGCCATGCGCGCCGCCGAGACGCACCGCGCGATTGCGTTGGCCGCGATCTCCGGGCGTTCGGCGCTCATCGACGCGTCGGGTGCCGTCCTCCGGGAGACGGGCCTGCGCAGGAGCGCGACGATGACGTGGGCGATGCCTCTCCAGGGCGACCGGACCTGGCATGTGCGTCTCGGCGACTGGGTCGTCTGGGTGTCGGCTCTTCTCGTGCTGGCCGGCGTCCTGAAGGTCTCACGCCCGAGATCCGTGAGGGCGCCGAAGACACTGGTCTGGTTCGCCGTCTCCCGGGGGACTCCGCGTGGCGGCGTGCTGTGACACTGCTCCGCTACATTGCTCCGCACCTGGCGGTGCTCCGCGTCGCCCGTGGGGACCCCACACCCCACGGGGCGCGCCCGACGACACCCACCCCGCCGGCGTCCGCCGGAGATCCCGTGGGCGCCAGGGGCTTACCCCTCGACGTGGACGGTGCCCTTCATGCCCGCCTCGTAGTGGCCGGCCACGTGACACCCGAAGACCACCTCGCCAGCCTTGTCGAACGTGTAGGTCATCGTCTTCGTGTCCCCGGGCATGAGGCTCACGGCTTCGACGTCCCCGTCACGCATGTTCATGCCGCCCATGTCTCCGTGCCCGCCCGCCATGGTCTGAGCGTGGCCCCTCTGCGCATCCGCGTCCCCGACGGCGAACTCGTGTTCCACCTCGGTGGGATTCGACACCGTGAACGTGACCCTCTGGTCCTTCCTGACCGTGAGTTCGTCGGGGGAGAAGCGCAGCCCCGTGATCTTGACCGCGACCTCGTCCCCCGAGGCCTTCCCCGGGCCGTTCGCCGCGGGCGTCTCTGTCGAGCAGGCTGCCCCCACGGCAAGCATCAGGGCGAGAACGACGGCGACTCTGGCCTTTCGTTGCATGTGAGCTCCTTCAAGGGAAAGCGAACGCGTGCGTGGGGTCGCTGTGGGGACCTACCGGCCGCTCCGGTCGGACGGATCACCGAGAATCCCACTCTAATACGACATGCTGTCGTACTAGCCGGACGCCCGCCGCGGTCAGGGGCGTCCGGCGCGTGTGTAGCCGGAGGCCGGCCGGTACCGGACGACGTCCCCGGTCTGGGGGGCGGCAATCGCCGTGCCCCCGCCCACGTAGATCGCGATGTGCCCCGGACGCCAGAGCAGGTCACCGGGCTGGATCTCCGACATCGGCACGCTGCGGATCGAGCCGATCTGAGCCGACGAGTTGTGCGGCAGGGACCTGCCCCCGGCGCGCCACGCAGTGAGCGTGAGGCCCGAGCAGTCGAAGGCGTCGGGGCCGGCCGCACCCCACCGGTAGGGCTTGCCGAGGTGGCGGCGCGCCTCGGCGACGGCGGCGGCGCCGCCGCTCGACGGCGGGCCCGCGCCTGGGGCCGGTGGGGCGGCGGCCCGGGGCGGCGAGGTGG
>CAYJLW010000033.1:0-14967 GCA_964370965.1 uncultured Acidimicrobiia bacterium
GACTACGAGGCGAAGAAGGCCCAGCTGCTCGAGGACATGTAGCCCCGGCCTCTCCGGTCCGCCGCCGGCGTCGTCTGTCGCCGGGGTGGCACCGGGCCCGGGCCCGGCGAGGCCGGCGCCGTACCAAACGCGGGTCCCCCCCCCCCACCCGAGCCCCCCCTCCCCTGAGCCGCCCGCCGTCCCACTCTCGATCCGGTCCGGCCGGGCGAAGCCCGGCCTCGGGAACAAGGCGTCATGTCCCGAGGCTGGCTGACGCGTGCTCAAACGGGACTCCAGTCCCCCGGGCTGGTGCCGGCGGGGTGCCATCCCGCGCCGCCGACACACGCCGCGGCGTTCGGCGGCGGCCCCGATGTGTCGCAGACTGCGATTACCCTCCAGCCCGTGACAGGACGACCTCGTGTCTGCCCGGGCGGCCCCCCGACCGCCGTGTCGCTCTTCGCCGGCGCGGGCGGTCTCGACGTCGGGATCGAGCGGGCCGGCTTCGAAGTCGTGACGGCCACCGACGTCGACGAGGACTGCGTCGAGACGCTCCGGGCGAACAAGGAACGGGGAATCCCGGTCGCGGACTGCACCGGCCACGCCCATCTGGCCGAGACGCTCCTGATCAGAGCCCCGGTCGAAGAACTCGTCGCCGCCGACCTCACCCCCGCCGGCGCAACATCGCGGTGGCGTCCCGACCTCCTCACCGGCGGTCCTCCTTGCCAGCCGTTCTCGAGCGCCGGCAGGCAGCGTTCGGTTGCCGACCCCCGGGGGCGTCTCTTCGAGCACTTCGTGCGCCTGGCGGCCGAGTTGCGTCCGCGCTTCGTCCTCTTCGAGAACGTGCGCGGCCTGGTGACGGCCCGGGGGCCGTCAGGGCGGCCCGGCGAGGCACTCGCTCTCGTCCGGGACGCCTTCGAGGGCATCGGCTTCTCCACGACGTTCGCTCTCTTGAACGCGGCCGACTACGGCGCGCCCCAACGCCGGGTGCGTCTCTTCATGCTCGCCACCGCTGCGGGGGAACTGCCGGGCTTTCCCGACGCCACACACTCCAGAGAGCCCCCGTCCCCGGACCTCTTCGGCGCGCAACGCAAGCCCTGGGTGACTCTCGGGGAGTTCCTCGCCGCCCAGCCCTCCCCCTGCCTGGACGAGATCGTGCGCCCGAGCCCGCAACTCGCCGAGGGGCTCGCCGCGCTCCCCGACGGCCGCGGGTTGCGCAGCCCCGGGCGGCCCGAACCCACCCGCCCCGGGGGTCACTGGGGATACAGGCAGGGCACGTTCATCGCCGACCCGGCCTTGCCCGCCCGTACCGTGACCGCTGCTGTCACCCAGGACTGGGTGCGGGCCCCGGATGCCACTCTGCGGCGCCTCACGTTGAGGGAATGCGCCGGCTTGCAGGGGTTCCCGCAGGCCTGGGAGCTCTGCGGCAACACAGCGAGCCGCTTTCGCCAAGTCGGCAACGCCGTCCCTGCCGTCTTCGGTGAGGTGCTGGGGCGCTCCCTGCTCGACGTCCTCTCAGAGGGCCGTCAGCGCCGGAGATCCGCCTCGGCTCCCTTCCCCGAGTACATGACCGCGGCGATCGAATACACGCGCCGCGAGGATCACCGCAACGGTTCCGCGCGACCCAGGTCGCCGCGTTTCTCGGAGGCCTGAGCTTGGCGCGGCCCGTGGAGTTCCCGAGGTGGACGCGCGATGAACTCGCTCGCGAGGCAGAGCGCTCGTTGCGCCTGTTCGTGAGTGAGCGGCTGGCCGAGGGCACGGGCCCCTACGCAGATCTCTTCCGCCTGTACGAGTCACGGGTCACCGACCTCTTCAGCGAGACCGGCGACCTGGCCTCGCTGGTCGCGTCGTCACTCGTCACCGAGGGCAGAATCGACAAGGATGTCCTGCACATCGCCCGCTACCTGGCGGGGCCGCCCATCTCGGCGGACGACCTGGACACCCTAGTGTTCGCCGACACCCGGGCGGATGCACCTTCAGCTGAGGAGAGGGCGGCGAGCGCCGCCCGGGTGATCGCCGACGCGCTCGACCCCTACAGGTATCCCTGGCTCCAGGAGGGACGCCAGGCCACAGCGGCAGAGCGCCGGGCGGCCGTCAGGTGGACGGCCAGCCTAGTAGCCGTCGAGAGGCTGCGTACCAACCGTCGCACCGAGGCCAGTCGTGCCCAAAGCGCCGCTGTTTGCGGGGCTCTCGAGAGCGCGGGCTACGAACGGGTCGCAGCGCGCAAGGTGGACCGCATCGACAGGCTCGACATCGGGGCGTTCTGCGGTGAGGCCCTCGTGGCAGGCGCCAAGGCGGACGTCTGTGTCCGTCTCCGCGACGGCCGTCTCCTGGCCGTCGAGTGCAAGGTCAGCAACACGCGCATCAACTCAGTGAAACGGCTCCTCCGGGAGACCGGCGGCAAGGCGAAGACCTGGGTGGAGTCACTGGGAAGGACGCAGGTGGTTGCGGCGGCCGTAGTGTCCGGGGTGTTCTGGGTGAACACCCTGTGGGAGGCGCAGGAGGACTACGGGATCTTCGTCGTCTTCGAACACGACCTCGACAGGCTCGTGCGTTTCGCATCCGCGGGGGGGTGATCCCGTGGCTCGCCGGTACCGTCATCCCGCTGCCTCCGACCCACTCGTGCGCCGGAGGATGCAGAAACAAGCCCGCCGGGACACGGCCCCCGAGATGGCCCTGCGGCGCCGCCTGCACGCGATGGGGATGCGCTACCGCCTGGACACGCCGGTCGTGCGCGGGGTGCGGCGCAAGGCCGATCTCGTGTTCCGGAAGGCGCGGGTCGCCGTCTTCGTCGACGGGTGCTTCTGGCACCGCTGCCCGGAGCACGGGTCGGTGCCGAAGTCCAACCACGACTGGTGGGCGGCCAAGCTCGCCGGCAACGTGGGGCGCGACCGGGACACCGACCAGCGTCTGGCCGAGGCGGGCTGGACCGTCGTGCGGGTCTGGGAGCACGACGACCTCGACGAAGCCGCGGAGCTCGTCGCCGCCGCCGTACGGCAAGGGCCCCGCCCGGATCGTGCCTGACGGCCCGCAAACGAGAGCCTGAGCCGTCATAGCCTGTGCGCATGCAGGAGAGCCTCACGCAACTCGTCGACCGTCTCCGCCGCCTGTTCGCCGACCACGCCGACCGCCTCGATCCCGGCTTCGCCGCGGAGGCGGGCGGGATCGTCGCCCAACTGGTGGAGCGTACGAGCGCCGACGTCCTCGCCGGCGCCACTGTCCCGGCCCTGGCGGCGACCCACGTCGCCCGGCGCGAGGAGTTCGTGGCCCGCTGGGTGGAGAAGTCCGCCGCAGGGACGCCCGCGGAGGAACGCCCGCACTTCGACTGAGTCAGACGGGCCGCTTCGCGTCGCCGGCACCCAGCGCCGGCGCCTCGCCGGCGGCAACGTGCATCGCGTCGTCGTCGCCGATGTGGTAGGGCACCGAGATGACGACGACGCCGGGCTCGGAGAGGAGGGCGATCTTGAGCTGGAGGGCGGTCTGGTTGTGGAGGAGGTTGTCCCATGCGTGAGCGACCACGAACTCGGGGATGACCACGACCACAACATGGTCGTCGGAGGGCTCGAGGTAGTGGATGTACTCCACGATGGGCCGGGTGATCTCCCGGAACTGCGACTCGACGATCTCGAGGTCGATGTCGAAACCGAAGTCCGCCGCTGCCCACTTGCGGCGGAGCGCCTCGGACTCCGCGGAGTCGAGGTCGACGCAGATCGCCCGCAGCCGCGACGGGCGCAGCGAAGCCGCGAAGCGCATCGCCCGCAGCGATGCCCGGTGGAGGTCGCTCACGAGCACCAGTGCCGTGATCCGCGCCGGGGACCGGAGACGGAGGTCGGTGGGGGAAAGCTGGCGGCCGACGTGGCGGTAGTGGCGGTTGATGCCCACCATGGCGAGCATGAGGATGGGGACGGCCACGACGACCATCCAGGCGCCGAGCCGGAACTTCACCGCCACCTGGATGCCCAGCACGATCGTCGTGAGGACGGCGCCGAAGCCGTTCACGACCATGGAGCGCCGCCAGTGACGCTCGTTCCGGAGCCGGCGCCAGTGCACCACCATGCCCGCCTGTGAGAGCGTGAAGCTCGTGAACACCCCGATCACGTACAGGTTGATGAGCCGGCTCACCTTCACGTCGAAGAGCCACAGGAGACCGACGGCGACGAGGCCGAGGACGACGATGCCGTTGGAGAACACGAGACGGTCGCCGCGGTTCTTGAACTGCCCGGGGAGGTATCGGTCGCGGGCGAGGAGTTGGGCGAGGCGGGGGAAGTCCGCGAAGGCCGTGTTCGCCGCCAGCACGAGGATCGCGGCCGTGGCGACGAGCAGCAGCCACCACAGCACGTTGCCGCCCCCGAAGACGGACTTCGCGATCTGAGCGAGGACGCTCACCTTCTCCGACTCGTCAGGCACCATCTTGAGGTGGTGGGCGAGGTACGTGATGCCGAGGAACATCGTGGCGAGCAGGCCGGCCATCACCGTGAGCGTGGCGGAGGCGTTGCGCCACTCGGGTTTGCGGAACGCCGGGACCCCGTTGGAGATCGCCTCCACGCCGGTGAGGGCCGTGGTGCCGGACCCGAAGGCGCGCAGGGCGAGGAACAGCGTGAGCTCCCGCGTGCCTGGCGCCTCGAAATGGTAGAAGTGCTGGAACTGCTGGCCCATGACCTCCCGGGCGATGCCCACGACGATCATGAGCAGGACGCTGAAGACGAACAGGTACGTGGGCACGGCGAAGATGCGCCCGGACTCCTTGACGCCCCGCAGGTTGAGGATCGCCACGAGGGCCACGAAGGCGACGGCGAGGATCAGGCGGTAGTTGTAGGCCCCCGGTAGGAGCGACGTGATCTGCTGCACCGCAGCGGCGACCGACACCGACACCGTGAGGATGTAGTCGATCAGCAGCGAGGACGCCGCCACAAGGCCCGCCGTGCGGCCGAGGTTCTCGTGCGCGACGATGTAGGCCCCACCGCCGTTCGGGTAGGCGCGGATCGTCTGGCGGTACGAGAACGTGAGGATCGCCAGGAGGCCCACGATCGCGAGCGCCAGCGGATAGGTGAGGTAGAAGGCGCCCACCCCCGCCAGGGCGAGGACGGTGAGCAGCTCCTGCGTGGCATAGGCGTTGGAGGAGAGGGCGTCGGAGGAGAAGACCGCGAGGGCGATCGTCTTCGTGAGTCGCTGATGGCCCGCCTGGGACGTCGGGATCGGCTTCCCGACGATGAGCCTCTTCAGGGATGCGTACGCCTGCGTCATACCCGGGCGCTACCTTCCGGTTCGGTCCGGCACCGCCCGCCGTGGGTCGCCGGGCCGGCCAATCGTAGACACCGAACGGGTCTCTCCCCGAGACGGGCGGACCCCGAGCCCCCTGGAGGTCATCGTGCACGTCGTCATCATGGGGTGCGGACGGGTGGGCTCCGGGCTCGCCCAACTCCTCGTCTCCATGGGCCACACGGCGGCGGTCATCGACAAGGACCCGAAGTCGTTCCGCCGCATCCCCACCGACCTCACCGGCGTCGACCAGCACGTGGGCTTCGGCTTTGACCGGGACGTGCTCGTCGCCGCCGGCATCGAGCGGGCGGGCGCCTTCGCCGCCGTGTCCAACGGCGACAACTCCAACATCCTCGCCGCCCGCGTGGCCCGGGAGGCCTTCGGCGTGGAGAACGTGGTCGCCCGCATCTACGACCCGCTGCGGGCGGCCATCTACCAGCGGCTCGGCATCCAGACGGTCGCCACCGTGCGCTGGGCCACCGACCAGATAATGCGACGCATGTTGCTCTCCGCCGAACCCACGGTGTGGACGAACGAGACCGGTGAGCTCGTGGTGGCCGAGTTCAACGTCCTGCCCGAGTGGGTGGGGCGCAAGGCGGGGGAGCTCGAAGACGACGAGACCCGCGTCATCGGCCTCACACGCTTCGGATCGGCGACCATGCCGAGGCCGGACGTGCTCCTCCAGGACGGCGACGTCCTGCAGGTCGCCACGACAAGGGCGAACCTGGACCTCGTCCGGCGCCGCCTCGAGAACCCCCCGCCGAGCCTCTAGGAGACCTCAATGCGCGTAGTCATCGCCGGCGCCGGCAACGTGGGCCTGTACATCGCCCAGGAGCTCCACAAGAACGGCCACGACGTCACGCTCATCGAGCAGGAGGAGACGGTCGTGGAACGGGGCCGGGGCAGCATCGACGACGGCGTGCGGTGGGTGACCGCCGACGCCTGCGAGCCCTCGAACCTCAAGCGTGCCGGGCTCAAGGACGCCGACGTGTGCGTGGCCGCCACGGGCGACGACGAGGACAACCTCGTCGTGTCCCTGCTCGCCAAGCAGGAGTTCGAGGTCCCCCGGGTCGTGGCCCGCGTCAACCACCCCGAGAACGCCTGGCTGTTCAACAGCAACTGGGGCGTGGACGTGTCCGTGTCGACCCCGCACCTCCTCACCGCCCTCGTCGAGGAAGCCGTCTCCATCGGGGACCTCGTGCAGCTCCTCCGCCTCGAGCAGGGCCAGATCTCCCTGGTGGAGGTCACCCTCGCCGCCGACTGCCCCGTGGCGGGCCGCACGATCGGGGAGATCGACTTCCCACGGGACGCCACGGTGGTCGCCGTCGTGCGGGGCGGCCACGTCACCGTGCCCCGCGGAGACACGCCGCTGCGCGTGGGCGACGAGGTCCTCGCCCTGGCCGCTCCCGACTCCGAGGCGGCACTGCGTGCCCTCCTGATCTGCGACTCGGGGGGGGAGCAAGCTCCCCTCCCGACACCCCCCTGAGCCGGGCCACGTGACGCCAGACCGCCGTTGCGGGCCGGCGGAGCCGGCCCTGCGGCTCTTGGGAGCCTGCAGCGAGAGGCCGGCGCCGGCGGGGAGCCCCGGTGACACGCTGAGGAGCGGCCCGACGGCGTGACCCGTCCCTGTCAGTGGCGCGGGGCGGACTCGCGGAGCGTGTAGACGGGGTTGAGGATCATCGACATCTCGTCGCCATCCGCGGGGCCGACCGTTCCCTCGGCCACGAGACGGGCGCCGATCTCGACGCCCGGGATGCTGTGGCGGCCGGTCCAGATGAGGAGGATCTCGTCGCCGCCGTCGTCCAGAGTGACCTCGAGGGCGTGCTGGCCCTCGCGCTTGCGGAGGCACAGCGCCGTGATCTGACCGGCGACCGCGGCGTTCTCGCGCGCCACGAGGTCGGCGACGCGCGTCACGCCCTCCTGGGCGGCGGACCACTCCCGCAGGGCCACCTGGAGATCCTCCCGGTGACCCTCGGCAAAGCGTTCGAGGAACTTCGACACGCGCGACATCGGCCGTCCAGGCTACCGCCCGCGCGCCGGACGAGGGGGACTCCACTCCCCCCTTCGACTACGATTCCCGGCTCAGTCCCCGACCCGGAGTTCCCTGCGCGTGGAAACGGGCACAGTCAACTGGTTCGACGCCACACGCGGCATCGGCTTCATCCGCCGCCAGGACGGCAGTGACCTCTTCGTGCGCGCCCTCGAAATCGACATGGGCGGCTTCCGCACCCTCTGCCCCGACCAGCGGGTCGCCTTCGACGTCGTCGACACCGAAGACGGACCCGAGGCCAGCCGGGTGCTCGTCCTCGTCGACCCCCCTTCGGACGCCGTCGCCGTCCCGCGGGAGGACACCGGACACATCTGATGTCCTCCCGTGACCCGGAAGTGACCGTCGTCGGGGGCGGGCCCGCCGGCTGCGCAGCCGCTGTCTGGTTGCGGCGCGCTGGGCTCACGGTCGCCCTCGTCGATCGTGCACACTTCCCCCGCGACAAGATCTGCGGTGACGGCCTCACCGCCGCCGCCTTGCGCGAGGTCGAACGCCTCGGCGTCGACGTCCGCTCCCGGGCCTGCGAAGTGCGCCGGGTAGAGCTCACGGGCCCCTACGGCACGAAGGCCTGCCTCCCCCTGCGGGCGCGCAGCGGCACCCGAGCCGTGATGGCCGCGGTGATGCCCCGCCTCGAGCTCGACGCCGCTCTCCTCGGCGCAGCGGGCGACGCCGGTGCCCGCATCCACACCGGCAGCCCCGTCACGACGGTTGCGATGGCGCCAGACGGCGTCCGCGTCGCCACGGCGGACGCCACGGTCCTCCAGAGCGACTACGTCGTGGCCGCCGACGGGGCCTACTCCACCGTGCGGCGAGCTCTGGGGCGGGTCACCGGACCCCGCCACAGCGGCATCCACGCCCTCCGCCAGTACGTCGACGCCCCCGGAAGCGACGTCCTGTCCGTGATCTTCCCCTCCAACCTCCTCCCCGGCTACGGCTGGGTCTTCCCCCTGCCGGGGGGTGGCGCGAACATCGGCATCGGCATCCACCGCGACCCCGATCTCCTCGGTGTGGAGGCGGCCGCCCTCCTCACGAACGACAGAGGCCGAATCACCGCCCGGCCGGCAGGCCGCCTGTTCCGCGACTTCGTGGCCCGCGCCGACGTGCGCGACCTCCTCGGCGGCGAGTACCGACCCCGCGGACGAGTCTGGGCGTGGCCCATCCCCGTCCACGTCGACCTCGGGGAGGTCGCCGACCGCCGCGTCCTCTTCTGTGGCGACGCCGCCGGGGCGACCGACCCGATGACCGGCGAGGGTATCGGCCAGGCGCTCCTGTCCGGGCGCCTCGCGGCCGAGGCGATCGTCGCCCACCGGCGGGCCGGCCCGGGCGCCGTCGCAGGCGCTTACCGGGAGGCGATCGCGAGAGACCTCGCCCGAGACCTCGCGTTCTCCCGCACGCTGGCCCGCCTCCTGCGCCACAGGCGGGGCTCCGAGTGGGCGCTGAAGGCCGCGAACCTGAACGACTGGACCCGGCGCAACTTCGGCCGCTGGATGTTCGAGGACTACCCCCGGGCCGTCCTTGGCACGCCGCGCCGCTGGCGCGACCAGACCCTCATGGGTCGGGGCGCCTACGCGTCCCGGGAGCGACAGGCCCGGCGCCCTCGGCCGCGCACCCCCGGTGCCGCCACGTAGAGTCCTCCTGATCCGAGGAGGGGCTCATGGCCGACCTGGCGTTCACGTCCGCACTCGAGCAGGCCGACCTCGTGCGTACCCGCGAGGTGTCACCCGTGGAACTCGTGGAGACGTACCTGGAACGGATCGAGAGCCTCGACGGGCCTCTGCACACCTTCGAGACCGTGACCGCCGAGAACGCCCTCGGCGACGCCCGCGCCAAGGAAGCCGTCCTCGCCGGCGGCAGCGCCCCCGACCCACTCCCCCCCTTCTACGGCGTCCCGATCACGATCAAGGATCTGAACGCCCTCGCCGGCGTACCCGCCCGCTTCGGGTCCCGGGCGTTCGCCGACTTCGTGGCGCCCTGGACGGACGTCGTCGTGGAGCGCATCCTGGAGGCCGGTTTCGTCAGCCTGGGCAAGTCCACGACCCCGGAGCTCGGTTCCACACCGGTGACCGAGACGCTCCTCTCAGGGCCGACCCGCAACCCCTGGAACCCCGACCACACGCCGGGCGGGTCCTCAGGCGGGGCGGCGGCCGGTGTCGCCGCAGGCCTGGCGCCGATCGCGCAAGGCTCCGACGGCGGCGGCTCTGTCCGCATCCCGTCCTCCTGCTGCGGCCTCTTCGGCATCAAGGCGAGCCGAGGGAGGGTCTCGTCGGCGCCCATGGCGGGCTACCTCAGCATGTTCCTCGCCACGAACGGACCCATCGCCCGCACCGTCGCGGACGGCGCCGCCCTCCTCGACGTGATGGCGCAGGGCCCGGCAACCGGCGACCCGATCGGCATGCCACCGCCGGCGGAGCCCTTCCTCGCCGCCGCCGGGCGCGAGCCGGGACGCCTCCGGGTGAGGTGGTCGCTGCAGTCCGGCAGCGGCCCCGTGCACCCCGAATGCCGGGCCGCAGTGGAGGCGACGGTGGACGTGCTGGGAGGCGCGGGTCACGACGTCGCCGAGGTCGTCCTCCCGGACCCGGCCGAGCTCCGCGAGGCGTTCGTCACCGTCTGGCTCTGCATGGTGGCGGCCACCCCGGTGCCGGAAGGGGCGGAGCTGGAGCCGGTCAACCAGTGGATGGTGGAACAGGCCCGCCCCGTTTCCGCGGCGGACTTCGCGAAGGCCCTCTACCGGGTGAACATGTTCTCCCGCGCCATCCTGGGGGCCTTCGAGGCCTTCGACGTCCTCGTCACCCCCACGCTGTGCGCCCCCCCGCTGAGCGTGGGCGCGGGAGGCGACCTCCCGCCCGCCGGGCGTTTCGCCCTGTACAGCGACTGGGCCGGGTTCACACCCCTCTACAACGCCACCGGCCAGCCCGCCGTCTCGATGCCCGCACACTGGAGCGCCGACGGCCTCCCCGTGGGCGTACAGCTCGTGGGGCGCACCGGGGCCGAAGCCACGCTCGTGTCACTTGCCGCGCAACTCGAGGCTCTCGTCCCCTGGGCCGACCGGCGACCGCCTGGGGTCTGAACCTCCCGGCGGGGGCGCACCGGGCCCACGGCCCCCCGGCGGCTACTCGGCGACGAGGGCGGCGGGTCCGAGCACCGTCTTGAGCTCGGCGAAGAGTCCGCTGCGGGACTGGACCATGAGATGGTCGCCGAGACGACAGACGGTGACGCCCCGATCGGTGCGCAAATGGAGGAACACCGGCGTCTGGCCGGGGTGGGAACGCAGCACGCGGCTGAGATCGTCCAGAAGTCCCTCGGTGACGCGCCCGGCGTGCACTTGGAGACGCACGGGGCGCTCCTCCTCGGAGAGGTCGGGCCGCTTGATCTCGAGCACGACTACGCGGACGTCCTCGTCTCTCGTGCTGATCTGGCACTTCAGGAGGAAGGCGACGTCGTTCTCGATGCTCACCCCGGATCGGTTCATGACGCTCTGGTACACGACGGCCTCCACACCGCCGGTGAAGTCCTCGAACTGCAGGATGAGGATCGTGTCTCCCCGCTTCGTGGTGCGCCGGTCCTGACTCACGACGACCCCGCCGAGCCACTTCACGTCCCGTTCCGGGCGACGCTCCAGGATCTCCCCCACGGTGATCTCGACGTGGCGGCGCAACGCCCGTTCCACCCCCTGCAAGGGGTGGTCGGAGACGTACATGCCCAGCATCTCCTTCTCGAAGCGGAGCCGCGTGAGGCGGTCCCACTCCTCCTCGCCGACCCGGGGAAGGTCGACGACGCTACCGGCCCCCGGGTCGTCACCGCCGTCGAACAGCGAGAACTGCCCGGCGTCCTCCTGGCGGCGCTTCTCGAGCACGAGGTCTATCGCTGTCTCGTGCACGTCGAAGAGCGCCCGGCGGGGGTGGCCCATGGAGTCGAAGGCCCCCGCCTTCACGAGCGATTCCACGGTGCGCTTGTTCAGCACCATGGGATCGACACGGCGCAGGAAGTCGAAGAAGTCCTCGAAGGGCCCCTGCTTCTCCCGCTCGCGCACGATCGCCTCGACGACCCCGGCGCCCACGTTGCGGATCGCCGAGAGGCCGAAGGGGATGGCGCCGTCTTCACGAACCGAGAAGTCCGACCGGGAGGCGTTCACGTCGGGGGGGAGGACCGCCACGCCCATCGCCCGGGTCTCGGTGAGGTACAGCGGCCGCCGGTCCTTGTTGTCCTTCACCGAGGTCAGCAGCGCCGCCATGTACTCGGAGGGATGGTGCGCCTTCAGGTAGGCGGTCTGGTAGGCGACGTAGGCGTAGCAGGCGGCATGGGACTTGTTGAACGCGTAGTCGGCGAAGGGCTCGATGAGGTCGAAGAGCTCCTCGCCGAGGCGGCGTTCGTAGCCGTTGGCCACGGCCCCCTCGATGAACTTCTCCCGCTGCCTGGCGACGAGCTCACGGACCTTCTTGCCCATCGCCTTGCGGAAGTCGTCGGCCTCGGCGGCGCTGTAGCCGGCGATGCGCCGGGCGACGTCCATGACCTGCTCCTGGTAGCAGATCACGCCGTACGTGGGGGCGAGGACGCCCTCGAGGTCGGGGTGGGGGTAGCTCACGGCACGGCGGCCGTTCTTGCACTCGGCATACTCGATGTGCTTGCCGGCGCCCATGGGCCCGGGCCGGTACAGCGACACGAGGGCGATGAGGTCCTCGAAGCGGTCGGGGGCGAGCTGGCGCATCAACGCCCGCATGGGGCCGCCCTCGAGCTGGAAGACACCCATCGTGTCCGCCCGCCGGAGAAGCTCGAAGGTGTCGGGGTCGTCGAGGGGGACGGCGTCGACGTCGAGGTCGACGCCCCGGGCGCGCAGGAGGACGAGGGTCGTCTCGATGACCGAGAGGTTGCGCAGGCCGAGGAAGTCCATTTTGAGGAGGCCGATCTCCTCGACGGCGTGCATCTCGAACTGCGTGATGATCGCCCGGTCGTCGGTCTTGGTGACGGCGATCGGGACGTGCTCGGTGAGCGGGTCGCGGCTGATGACGACGGCGGCGGCGTGCACGCCCTCCTGGCGCCGCAGGCCTTCGAGCTTGCGGGCGTTCTCGTATATGTGCCCGACGTCGGGGTCGGACTCGACCCGCTGGGCGAGGTCCTTGGACTTCTGCAGCGCCTCGTCGAGGGTCGCCTCGCGGCCGAACTCCGGGGGCGGGAAGAGCTTGCAGACCTCGTCGGCGAGCTTCGGCTGGTAGTCGAGGACCCGGGCGGCGTCCCGGATGGACTGCTTCGCCTTGATCGAGGCGAACGTGATGATCTGGGCCACGTGGTCGCGCCCGTACTTGGCCGCCACGTACTCGATCACGCGGTCGCGGTGGCGCTCGTCGAAGTCCACGTCGATGTCAGGCATCTGCTTGCGACCCGGATTCAGGAAACGCTCGAAGATGAGCCCGTAGGCGAGCGGGTCGAGCTCGGTGATGCCCAGGCAGTACGACACGAGAGAGCCGGCGGCCGAGCCCCGCCCGGGCCCCACCCGGATGCCGTTGTCCTTCGCCCAGCCGATGTAGTCGGCGACGACGAGGAAGTACGCCGGGAAGCCCATCTCCTCGATCACGCCCAGCTCGTAGTCGAGGCGGCGGAGAACCTCCTCGGACAACGGGTCGCCGTAGCGCCGGCGGGCGCCCTCTTGGGCCTCGCGACGCAGCCAGGATGCGTGCGTCTGGCCCTCGGGGACCTCGAAGTGCGGCAAGAGGTTCTGGCCGAAGCGGAGCTCGACGTCGCAGCGCTCGGCGACGAGGAGGGTGTTGTCACAGGCCTCCGGGTGGTCGCGGAAGAGGTGCCGCATCTCCGCCGCCGACTTCACCCAGAACTGCTGGGACTCGAACTTGAAACGTTTCGGGTCCGAGAGCAGCGACCCGGTCTGGACGCAGAGCAGGATCTCGTGCGCCTCGGCGTCGTGGCTGTGCGTGTAGTGGCTGTCGTTCGTGGCGAGCAGGGGGGCGTCGATGCGACGTGCGATCTCGAGGAGCCGGGGGTTCACGCGGGCGTCGTCGTCGAGGCCGTGGTCCTGGAGCTCGACGAAGTACGAGTCCCGCCCGAAGACGTCCTGATAGGTGCCGGCGGCGGCGACGGCGTCGTCGAAGCGGTCCTGGAGCAGGAGCTGGGGGACGTGGCCCCCGAGGCAGCCGGTGGTGGCAACGAGGCCCTCGGCGTGCTCGCTCAGGAGGCCGAGGTCCATGCGGGGCTTGTAGCTGAAGCCCTCCACCCAGGCCATGGACGACACGAACATGAGGTTGCGGTAGCCCGCCTCGTTCTCGGCGAGGAGCGTGAGGTGGTAGTTGTCGCCCGACCCGCTCGCCTTCTCGAGGCGCGAGCCGCCGCGGGCGAGGTACGCCTCTGTGCCCAGGACGGGCTTCACACCGGCGGCCCTCGCCGCCTTGTACATCTCGACGGCGCCGTACATGTTGCCGTGGTCGGTGATCCCCACGGCGGGCTGGCCGTCGGCCGCCACGACCCCCACGAGATCCTCCACACGGGACGCTCCGTCGAGCATCGAGTACTCGGTGTGGACGTGGAGGTGGACGAAGGACGAGGCCATGGAAGGTCACCATACGCGCGCCCCCGCCCGGCGGTCATGGATCCCCCGTGACCTGGGACGCCCCTGGCCCGCGCCGGATCCGGCGCCCTGGGTCCTTGACCCGACGGCGCCTCTCGGGCCAGGATTGCGCCGGGCGGAGAGGGCCTGATCCATAGAGGGACCCTCTTCCATGACTGTCACCGTCAAGAGGCTCGCAGCGCTTCTCGTCGTCCTCTTCCTGGCGTACTACGTCGCCACCTCGCCTACGACCGCGTCCGCGGGCCTGGAGAAGCTCTTCAGCGCCGTCGGCCACGGGCTCAAGGTGGGGGCGGACGCCCTCATCAGCCTGCTCAACGGCCTCATCAAGTGAGGCCGCGGCGGGAACGCCGGGTCGGGCGACTCTCCGGCTTTTGGGGCCACGACCGCTTCCTGTTGCCCCCGGAGCGTGCCGTCCGCGTGGAACGGCCCTCGATGGGATCGCTCTTGCTGCACACGAAGCTCAGCCTCCCCCTGCTCGCCGCGGGCACCGGGGTGTCCCTCGACGCCAGCGACCGGCGTCTCCGCCTCCTGGGTGCTCTCGTCGCTGTCGCTGCGGGCCTGGGCGTGCTCACGACCCTGGCCCGCTGGTCCCGCACGACCTACGTGGTCACTACCACCCGCCTCATGCGCTTCAGCGGGGTGCTCGTGCGCCAGGTGCACTCCCTCGCCCTGGACAGGATCACTGACCTCTCCTTCCGTCAGTCCCTCCCGGGCCACCTCCTGGGTGTGGCCACGGTGCGGATCCATTCCGCCAACGAGCTCTCCCCGCTCAAGGACCTGCGCGACCTGCGCGACCCCGAGGCGTTCTACGCCGTGCTCATGTCCCTCGTCGGCCGGCGCCTCGGTCACGAGGACAACGACGCGACCTGGGCGGGCGTGGCGCCCACCGACCAAGCCGCGCCCACGGAAACGGTCGTCGCCGCCCGGGCGGAAGCGGGGACGGTCGACCTCACACTCCCCGGCATCGCGCCCCCCACGCACGCCGTCGCCCGCTGGGAGGACACGCTCCCGGGCACATGAGGCTCGAAGGGGGACTGCGTCCCCCCTCGAACACCCCCCTTCAGAACCGGGCCACGTGCCCCCAGAGCGCCGTTCCGGGCCGGCGAAGCCGGCC
>CAYJLW010000033.1:14977-28001 GCA_964370965.1 uncultured Acidimicrobiia bacterium
GCCGGCCGCCCCCCCCCAACCCCCCCCCGCCCCGCCGGGCCCCGGCCCCCCCCCCCCCCCGGGCGGGGCGGGGCCCCCGGCCCCTCCGGCCACACTGCCCGGACGCCCAGCCCGACCCGAAGGGGGACTCCGTCCCCCCTCGACCTCCCCCCTTCAGAGCCGGGCCCGGTGCCGCCAGACCACCGTTCCGGGCCGGCAGAGCCGGCCCTCCGGCCACACTGGCCGGGCCCGGCGGGGTGTGGGGTCCCCGGCGGTCAGTTCAGCCAAGCCGCCGGGACCCGGCCCGTGGCCGGCGGCCCTGCCTCTGTCAGCACGGCCCGCAGGTCGGGCGGCAGCGGTGACACGAAGACGAGGCGCTCACCGCTCCGGGGGTGCGTGAGCTCGAGGCGGTGGGAGTGGAGGAACTGGCGCCGGGAGCCGAGCGCCCTGGGCCCCCCGTAGGCGGCGTCGCCCACGACCGGATGCCCGATGGAGGCGAGGTGGACCCGGATCTGGTGCGTGCGGCCGGTCTCGAGCCAGGCGGTGAGGGCGCTCACCCGCGGCCGCTCCCATCGCGCCTCCACCCGGTAGGCGGTCCGGGCCGGACGGCCGTCGCCACGCACCGACATCGTGCGCGCCCCCGGCGCCCGTCCCACCGGCCCGTCCACGAGACCCTGCTCGACGTCGAAGCCCCCGGCAGTGAGGACAGAGTACTCCCGGTGAAGACTCCGGGCAGCGACCTCGGCGGACAGGACGCGCCTCGCTTCCTCCGTGCGGGCGACCACGAGGAGACCGGACGTGTCCTTGTCGATGCGATGCACGATTCCGGGGCGCTGCTCTTCGCCGCCCGCCCCGGCGAGGTCCGGAAAGCGCGCCAGGAGGCCGGCCACGAGCGTGGGCCGGACACTCCCGCGTCCGGCGGGGTGGACTGTGAGACCGGGCGGCTTGTCCACGACGACGATGTCGGCGTCGGCGTGCACGACGCCGAAGGCCACGTCCGCGGGCTCCGGACGTCCGGTCCGGAGGGGCACGATCTCGGCTTCGACGTGCGCTCCTGCCCGGGGGCGGTCCTTCTCCCGGGCGGGGCGACCGTCGACGGTCACGGCGACGACGTCGAGGGCGGCTCTGGCCACGCCGGCGCGATCCGCGAGGAGGCGGTCGAGTCGGGTGCCTGCCTCCCCCTCGTCCACGGTGAAGGACACCGGGACCCCGGACCCCGCGAACACCGTGGGGCGGGAGCAGTCCTCTCGGCTCACCTGCTCGACTCCGGGTGCCCCTCGCGGCCCCCTCGGGACCCCCCCGCCCCACTGGCCGCGCCGTCAGCCTGCTCGCAGCGCTCGCTCGCCCGGCGGGCCGTGTCGTCCCTCCAGACGCAGATCACCACGAGGATGACACCCGCGCTCACGCACATGTCGGCGACGTTGAACGTGGGCCAGCGGGGCACGTCGATGAAGTCCACCACGTAGCCGCGCAAGAAGCCCGGTGACCGGAAGACGCGGTCGACCAGGTTGCCCAGCGCTCCGCCGGCGACGAGGCCGAGGCCGACCAGCAGCGGGGTTTCCCGCACGCGTCCGGCATACCACAGCACCCAGCCCACGGCGAGCACGGCGACCACTGCGAGGACGGTGCCCGCACCCTGGAAGGAACCGAAGGCGCCCCCGGGGTTCCGGGCGAGCCGGAACACGAGCAGGTCGCCCAAGACGCTGACTTCGCGCCCGGCCAACGCGGCCACGGCCCAACTCTTGGCGAGCGCGTCGAGGATGACGGCGCCGACCGCAACGGAGGCCACGAGCAGACGGGACCGGCGCCCTGGCGCCACCTGCGGGTCGTCGCTCAGATCAACAACCTCTCCTCGGCCTGCTGGCACGTGACGCAAAGGGCGGCGTACGGCAGGGCGTTGAGACGGGCCTTCGCTATCGGCTTCGCGCAGCGCTCGCAGGTGCCGTAGCTGCCCTCCTGGAGCTTGGCGATCGCACGCTCGACCTTGTGCAGGAGGTCGGCGGCGTTGGCCGACAGCGAGAGGTCCTTCTCGCGCTCGGCGGCGAGGCCGGCGCCCTCGGCGTCCTCGTCCGCACGCATCTCGGCGGCTTCGGGATCCTCGACCAGGGCACGGCGTTCGGCCTCGAGCTCCTCGGCCTGGTGCAGAAGGGCGTCGCGTTCCTCTTGCAGGCGGGCGAAGAGCTTGAGGTCCCCGGGACTCAGGGCGGCCTTGCGCGAAGCGGCCTTCGCCGGCTCCCGCTTCGCAGAGCCCTTCGCTGTGGTCTTGCGGGCAGGTTCCTTCGCCGCCCCCGCCTTGGCGACACGCACCCTGGGCGCATCCGCGCCGATCCCCGTGGCTTTGGCGGCGCCCCGTCGCGGCGTCGCCTTGGCCTCCTCCTTGGCGGCCGGGGTGCGCTTCGGGGTCGCCTTCGCCGCCGGCGAGGACGTCCCGGGCTGCCCACGGCCGGCAGCGGCCTTGGACTTCGCCGCACTCCGGGCGGGCGCCGCCCCCCCGGACCCCTTGCCTGCCGCGGCGGCCGTACCCGTCTTGGCCGGCCGCTTCGCTGGAGTAGCCACCTGTTCCGCCTTCCGTCTCGCGTCGTGGGCGCGATCTCACACGGCCGTCCGCGCCGCTGTCTCCGGCCCCGTCTCCGGGGACCGCGCCGCAACCCCGGGACACACGTACCCGGGCCGCGGAAGCGCCGCTTTCTAGCACCAGAGGCGCTTCGCGTCAACGACCGTTTCCGTCCCGCAATTCCCTGCCGCATTTCCTCCGGGGAGGTCCGGGCCCGCCGGTAGCATCACCGCCCGTGACCAGGTTCCGGCATCCAGATCCCACCGTCTCCCTCCCGCAGCTCGAAGAGCGAGTCCTCGCCCGCTGGGCGGCCCAGGACACGTTCCAGCGGAGCGTCGCCCGACGCGTCGGCGCTCCCGAGTTCGTCTTCTACGACGGCCCCCCGTTCGCGAACGGCCTCCCCCACTACGGCCACATCCTCACGTCCTACGTCAAAGACACGGTGCCCCGCTACTTCACGATGCGGGGTCACCGCGTCGAGCGCCGTTGGGGGTGGGACTGCCACGGCCTCCCCGTCGAGCTCGACGCCCAGCGCCAGCTCGGCCTCCGCGGCGTGAAAGAGATCAACGACTACGGCGTGGGGCGCTTCAACGAGGTCTGCCGCGCCTCGGTGTTCACCTACGCCGAGGAGTGGCAGAAGGTCATCACCCGCATCGGCCGCTGGGTCGACTTCGAAGACCAGTACCGCACCATGGACCTCTCCTACATGGAGACGGTGATGTGGCTCTTCCACGAGCTCTACGAGCGGGGCCTCGTCTACGAGTCCTACAAGGTCCTGGCCTACTGCACGTCCTGCCAGACACCGCTGTCGAACTTCGAGACCCGCATGGACGACAGCTACCGCGACCGCGAGGACCCCACCGTCACCGTCGCCCTCCCGCTCGTCGACGAGCCGCGGACGTCGCTCCTCGTGTGGACCACGACGCCCTGGACGCTCCCGTCCAACGTCGCCGTGGCGATCGCTCCCGACCTCGACTACGCCACATGGGAGTCCCCGGACGGCGGCGAAAGGGTCGTGCTCGCCGCCGCCTCCGAGGCCGCCTACGCGGAACGCCTCGAGGGCTGGCGAATGGTCGCCACGGACAGGGGCGCCCGTTGGGGGGGTCGCGGCTACGTCCCGATCTTCGACTACTTCGCCTCCACGGAGAACGCCTTCGTGGTCGTCACCTCCGACGTCGTCGTGGAGGGCGAAGGCACGGGCCTGGTCCACATCGCCCCCGCCTTCGGCGAAGACGACGCCCGCATCGGGCGCGCCCACGCCATAGCCGGGCCGATGCCGGTGCACGACGACGGCACATTCGACGAACGCGTCTCGGACTTCGCCGGCCTCCACGTCTTCGAGGCGAACCCTCTCATCGAGGAGCATCTCCGCAACGCCGGACGCCTCTTCGACGCCGCCCCCTACTCCCACCCCTACCCGCACTGCTGGCGGTGCTCGGAACCGCTCATCTACCGGGCGATCGACTCCTGGATGGTCGACGTCGACAAGGTCCGGGGCGAGTTGCACGCCGCCAACGACTCCGTGCACTGGATCCCGACGCATGTGGGGGTGGGAGCGATGCGCCACGGCATCGAGAACGCCCCGGACTGGGCGCTCACCCGGAACCGCTTCTGGGGCTCGCCGATCCCGGTGTGGAAGTGCGACCACGGTGATCCGGAAACGGGCGACCGCGAGATCTACGTCCCCGGGTCGATCGCCGAGTTGGCCGAGACGTCGGGGTGCGCCGTCGACGACCTCCACCGACCCGCCATCGACGACGTCACATGGCCCTGCGCCCACGGCGGGACGATGCGGCGTGTCCCGGACGTCCTCGACTGCTGGTTCGAGTCCGGCGCGATGCCCTTCGCCCAGCGGCACTGGCCCTTCGAGCAGACGGGCAGCCTCGACTTCCCGGCCGACTTCATCGTGGAGTACATCGGCCAGGTACGGGGCTGGTTCTACACCCTGCTCGTGATATCCAGCTCTCTCCGGGGCGAGAGCCCGTTCCGCAACTGCCTGACGCACGGAGTCCTGCTCGGCAACGACGGCCGGAAGCTGTCCAAGCGGCTGCAGAACTACCCGGACCCCACCGAGGTGATCGACACCTACGGATCTGACGCCCTGCGCGCCTCGCAGCTCTCTTCGGCGATCGTCCGCGGAGGAGACGGCGCCGTGTCGGTGGAGAACATCAGAGAGGCTTCCCGCCGCTTCCTGGCCCCGCTCTGGAACGCGTGGACGTTCTTCGCCACGTACGCCGAGGCCGCCGCCTTCGAGGACCCGCCGGAGCGCCTCGCGGACGTGGCCCCGGCACATCCGCTCGACCGCTTCGCCCTCGCCGCGGTCGAGCGGCTCCGTGCCGAGGTCACCGCCGCACTCGACGCTTTCGACCTCGCCCGCGCCTACGACTCCCTGGCCTTGTTCCTGGAGCTGCTCACGAACTGGTACATCCGCCTCTCCCGCCGGCGCTTCTGGGAGCCCGCCCCCCCGGTCACCGGAGAGGAGAAGGAGCCCTTCGACACCCTATACACCGTCCTGCACCGCACCGCGAGGGTCGCCGCCCCCCTCCTGCCCTTCCTCACGGACGCCCTCGCCGCCGAGCTCGGCGCCGAGGACTCCGTGCACCTCGAGGACTGGCCCGAGGCCATGACCCCGTGGAGCGACGCCGCTCTCCTCGCGGAGAACGACGTCGTGGAACGGCTCGTCACCATGGCGCGGGCGGTGCGCGCCGAGCGCAAGATCCGCACCCGCCAACCCCTCGCGCGTCTCGTCGTCGCCGGTGTCCCGGCCGAGGTCGTCGAGCGCTACCGCCCCGTAATCGCCTCCGAGGTGAACGTCCGTGACGTGGAGCACCGGGACGACCCCGGAGAGCTCGCCGTCACCGGCGTGTCCCCCGACCCGCGCGTCCTCGGGCCCCGGCTGGGCAAGAAGGTCCAGGACGTCTTGAGCGCAGCCCGGGCCGGGGACGCCGAGGTGCTCCCCGACGGCACCGCCCGTGTCGCGGGCGAGACCCTCGCCGCCGGGGAGTTCTCCCTGTCCATGCGCCCGGCGACCGAGGCCCTCGGCATCGCCACCGACCGGGGGGTCGTCGTCGCCCTCGACCTCTCGGTCACGCCCGAGCTCCGCCTCGAAGGCCTGGCCCGGGACCTCCTCCGCCACGTCCAGGAACTCCGCAAGACGGCGGGACTCCGGGTGTCCGACCGCATCCGCCTCGTCCTTGACGGCGCCGGTTCCCTCGGCGACGTCGTCGCCGCCCACGGGGGCCTACTGCAGGCGGAATCCCTGGCCGTCAGGCTCGAGATGGGCACCACACCCCTCGCGCACGAAGTAGAGGTCGATCTCGACGGCAGTCCCGCCCGGATCAGTCTGGAGGTCGTCGGGGCACAAGAGATCCCCTGACGGCCGGGGCGCCCACCGGCGGGGGATCGGCGCCGAGCTTTCGAGGCCCGGGCGGACCGGGTCGGCTACTCGTGCGAAAGGCGGCGGAAGAGACCGGCAGCCGCATCGGAGTCCACGTGCCGATCATGGGCCTGCGGCGACCGCTCCGCCGGGGCGACGTCGAACGCACCGCCGCCCACCTCGTCCTCCAGGCCGAGCCCCTGGCGCACAACGTGGACCTGCTCCTCGAAGACCTCGGGCGCCACGAGCGTGGAGAGGGCGACCGGCCCCGGCCCCGCCTGCGAGGGGCCGTGCGCGCCCGACAGCGTGTGGCTCCAGTCCGCCTGGGCCTGCGGGGCGCCGGGCTGCACAGGGCCCGGGGACATGGGGAGGACATGGCCGTGTGCGGGCGCCTGCGGGGCCGGTGCAGGGCTCATGGGAACGGTGTGCGGGGCGGCCGCGGGGGCCGTGTGCGCCCCGGGCGCCACGGACGTCGATCCCTGGGGCAGCACGCCCGCGGGAGCCGCCATCGGGGGGGCGACCTGGGCGGCGGGCGCGGTCATGAACTCCGGCGCCGGCCCCGGAGGCTGGCTGCGGGTTTCGTCCAGAAGGCGGATCTGCGCCTCGAGAGCCGCGCGGAGCCGGCCGCGGTACTCCTCCTCGTAGGAGAGGAGGGCCCTGATGTCGCCCTCGAGGGCGTGGCGGCGGGCGGCGATCTCCTGGTCGAGACGGGCCGCCCGGGCCTCGGCCTCGGCGAGAAGCTGGCGACCCTGGGCGTCTGCCGCCTGGAGCATCTCCTCGGCGCGCTGCTGAGCCATGCGCAACACCTCGGCCATCTGCTCCGAGACGTTCTGTTGCTGCGCCGCCATGGCGGCGTACTGCCGAACACGTTCGTCGGCCTGGTACAGGAGTCCCTGGAGTTCCTGGACGGTGGCGGCGACGCGTTCCAGGAACTGGTCAACCTGAGCGGGGTCGTATCCGCCCTTTCGCGTCTCGGCGAACTCGACGCTCCGCACGTCGGCAGCGCTCAGCTGCATGGATCCTCCCGGGGAAGGCGCCCGGCATTGTATCAAGGGGGGGACTACGTCCCCCTTCTCTAGAAGGCAGCCAGGACCTGCAAGAGGACGAATATCGCCAGGGTGAGGACGAGGAAGGACATGTCCAGGCCCATCCCGCCGAACTGCACTGGCGGGATGACGCGCCGCAGCGGGGCCAGGACCGGTTCTGTGAGTGACTCCAGCACCGACTGCACCTTGCGCATGGGGGAGTCGTAGCCGATCGGGAACCACGACAGCACCGCGCGGCAGAAGAGGACGACGAGGTACGCGTACAGCAGCGCAGAGAGGATGCCGAGGGGTGAGATGGTGGCTCCTAGACCCCGCTGAAGAGGCCCCGCTCCTTCATGCGGCGGCGGGCTTCGGCGGACACTTCGACGTTCGAGGGCGTGACAAGGAAGATGTTCTCGGCGACTCGCTCCATCTTCCCCCCCAGCGCGTAGACGAGACCCGACGTGAAGTCCACCAGGCGGCGGCGGAGGTCACGGTCGGCATCGCCGAGGTTGATGATGACGGGCACTCCTCGCTTCAACTGGTCGCCGATCTCGCGGGCCTCGTTGTAGCTCCCGGGGGCCACGACATGGAGCTTGTCGGCGGGCTGTTGGTTGATCTGGCGGACCACGGCCCCCCGTGGGGCGGGCTCGCTGGGATCGAGCGTGCGGATCCGCGGCGGCGACTCGCGCAGGGGCGGGGGTTCCGTGGGGATGGACGAGTCCAGTTCCGCCGAAACCGGCATCTCGTCGGGGTACTGGGTCGGCTCCTCGTCGTCGGCGAGACCAAGGAAGACCATGAACCGGCGCCATGAACCGGCCAACTCCAACCCCTCCTTCGTCACGCGGGCTACCTACTGAAGCGCGGAGAATCCTACCTGCCCATTTCGCCCCTCGCGGGGATATCTGGCGCACGGGGCCCGAAGAGCGCCCGGCCCACGCGCACAAGCGTGGCACCGGCGACCACGGCCTCCTCGAGATCGTCGGACATCCCCATGGACAGCTCGGGCAGAGGGGTGCCGAGAGCGGCGGCGGTCTCGTCCCTCAGGCGGGCGAGGCCCTCAAAGGCGCCGCGGGCCGCGGCGGGGTCACCTTGGGGGGCGATCGTGGTGAGGCCCCTCAGGTCCAGGCCGGCGGCGAGGCACAGGCGGGCGAGACCGGCAGCGTCCTCGACGGGGACGCCGGCCTTGGACGCCTCCCCGCTCACGTTCACCTGGACGAGGACCGCGATCCCGGGGATGCGCCGGGCGAGCGCCTCGGCGATCTCGGGGCGGTCGACGCTGTGGACGAGAGCGAACCCCGTGCCCAGGCTGCGCACCTTGTTGGTCTGCAGGCGGCCCACGAGGTGCCACGGGACGGCCGTCCCCAGCGCAGCGATCTTCGGGAGGGCCTCCTGAACGCGGTTCTCCCCCAAGGCGTGGATGGCGGCCCGCGTGTCGGAGTCCTCGAGGAAGCGGCGGATCTCGTCCACGGTGCGCCCCTTGGTGACTGCGACCACGCGGACCGCCGAGGGATCCCGGCCGGCGTCGCGGGCTGCAGTCGCGATCCGGCGGCGGACGGCCACCAGCCCCTCAAGCATCCACGACCCCTGCCACGAGGCCCTGGCGCCCGACGTCCCCGCGCCGGTGGGAGAAGAAGCCGGTCCCGCAGCGGGTGCAGGGCCCCAGGATCTCGACGCCGGGGACGCCGGCGGCGTCGAGGGCGGCGACCGCGGCCCCACCGAGGTCCACGTGACGCCGGCCGTCCCCGCCGGCAATGACGACCTCCGGCCAGAGCTCCTCGAAGTGGGCGGCGACCTCGGGTCCGACCTCGAAGCAGCACGGGCCTATGGAGGGGCCGATGACACCGACCGGGGCGGTCCCGCCGGGGACTTCGGAGAGGGCCGCCACGGCGGCCCCGAGGATCCCGCCCACGACGCCCTTCCAGCCCGCGTGCACGACACCGACGGCCGCGTCGCCGGCGAGGAGCACCGGCAAGCAGTCGGCGGCCAGGACACCCAGGCCGACGCCGGGCGTGGCACTCACGAGACCGTCCGTCTCAGGCAGGGACGGGGCCAGCGTTCCCCGCCCCAGAGCGGAGGCGTCCACACGGTGTACCCGACAACCGTGGACCTGGTGGCCCCACGCCACGTCGGCGGCGGCGAGACCGGCGAGGGCCGCCGCCCACTCGCGGACGGCGGCGACGGCGTCTTCGTCGTCACCGACGGTGCGGGACAGGTTCGCGCCGCCCAGGTTCCCCCGGACGGGCCCCTCGCGTCCCGTGAAGACAGCCCGCACCCCCCGGCCGGACACGACGACGGCCCCGGGGAGGCGTTCCAGGCTGAGGCCGCCGGCTCCCACGCGAAGGCGTCTACTTCAGGAAGCCGGGAACGTCGATGTCGTCGACGTCGTCATCGATGCCCCCGCCCATCGGAGCCGAGGACCTCCCGCCGCCGGTGACCTTGATCCCGAGGTCGTCGCCGAGGCCGAGGTCGGAGCTGAAGAGCTCATCGAGATCGGCGTCGCTGCGAGCCGCGAGGCCGGCACCTTCGAGGGCCTTGCGCCGGTCGGCCTCGAACCCGGCGGCTATGACTGTGACACGGACTTCGTCCCCCAGAGCGTCGTCAATGACGGCGCCGAAGATGATGTTGGCGTCCCTGTGCGCTGCCGTGCCGATGATCCCGGCCGCCTCGTTCACCTCGTACAGGGTGAGGTTCGAAGGCCCGGAGATCGTGAGCAGGATCCCGCGGGCACCCTGGATCGTGGACTCCAGCAGAGGCGAGGAGATCGCGGACTTCGCCGCCTTCGCCGCCCGTTCGTCACCCTGGGCCTTACCGATGCCCATGAGGGCGGACCCGGCGTCGAGCATGACCGTCTTCACGTCCGCGAAGTCGGTGTTCACGAGGCCCGGCGTGGTGATGAGGTCGGTGACCCCCTGCACCCCCTGCATGACCACTTCGTCGGCCATCTTGAACGCATCCAGGACCGAGGTCTTCTCGTCGGAGACCTCGAGGAGGCGGTCGTTGGGGATGACGATGAGGGTGTCGACCTTGTCCTTCAGGGTCTGGATGCCGTCGTCGGCCTGCTGGGCGCGGCGGCGACCCTCGAAGCCGAAGGGGCGGGTGACGACACCGATCGTGAGGGCCCCCAGTTGCTTGGCGACCTCGGCGATGACGGGGGCTCCGCCGGTACCGGTGCCACCGCCCTCGCCGGCCGTGATGAAGACCATGTCGGCCCCTCGGAGCACCTCCTCGATCTCGTGGCGGTGCTCCTCGGCGGCCTGTCGGCCGACCTCCGGGTCGGCTCCCGAACCCAGCCCGCGGGTGAGTTCCCTGCCGATGTCGAGCTTCACGTCGGCGTCGGACATCAGCAACGCCTGCGCGTCGGTGTTCACAGCGATGAACTCGACCCCTCGCAGGTTCTCGTCGATCATCCGGTTGACGGCGTTGACGCCGCCACCCCCGACACCCGCGACCTTGATCACAGCTAGATAGTTTTGTGGCGCATTCACCTCGTCCTGCTCCTGCGCTCGGGAGGCCCGCCGTCCCACTTGGGTCACTCACCAGCGTTCACCCTGGTCAGAGAACCTGTGCAACAGTCAAGCCGCTCCGGTTGAGCCACGACCCTAAACCTTGACTTCAGGCTTAGAGTTATGTAAAGTTGTGGCCTGGCAAAAGACTCTATCTTCGGTTGAGCCTGAGGTCAAGCATTCGGCGGGCATTTCGCGCTCCTCTTTATTGGATCGCGGGCGCCGTCGGGCTCGTGACGTCCACCCGGGCAGGCCTCATCTGGCGCGAGGCGGTCTCCGCCAGCACCGCCAGCGCCACCCTCGCCTTGCGTTGCAGGTCCACGGCGGACCCGAAGACCACCTCCGTGCCCCCTTCCAGAACGACCGTGAGCCTGCCCTCCGCGAGACGGATCGCCGTCGCCCGCCCGAGAAGCTCGCCGGGAAGGCCCGTCGCCGCCGCCAGCGCTTCCCGGGCGCCCGCGTCCCTCCAGCGGCTGCCCGGCGCCGGCAGAGGCGTCTCGCCCGTCACGACGGCGAGCCGGGGTACCTGGGAACCGGGGGGGAGATCCCTGAGGACGCGACCGGAGGCGTCGAGGAGGGCGGCATCGGGGCCCACCTGGCCCACAGCCACGGCCCGGCGCTCCGTGACCCTGATCTTCACGGTCCCGGGCAGTGAACGCGTGATCCGGGCCCGGCGCACCCAGGGGAGGGTCTCGACGCTGCTCGTCGCCCGCGCCGTGCCGAGGCGCAACAGGCTCTCCCCCTCGCGCACCCCCGAGACGCGCACCACCTCCCCAGCGTCGCTCTCTCGGGCGCCCACCACCTCGATGCGGCGCACACCGATCAGGGGTGACATCAGCAGCGCAGCCAGCACCGCGGCAAGGACGAGGCCGCCCCCGAGAGCCACGAGGCCCCTGAGAGAATGGCGTCGTTCCTCCTCCTCGACCGCCCGGCGACGCTCCGCGATGCGACCGTCCATCTCCGCGGACTCAGGGGCGGACCGGGGTGTCCGACGCCCCCGCCCCCCCGTCCGCGTCATCCCGGGAACTCCCCTACGAGGCGGACCTCCGGAGCGAGGTCGACTCCGTGCACCTCCCGGACCCGGTCGCGCACGACCTGCATGAGCGCCCGCACGTCCGCAGCGCGCGCCCAGGGCTCCGCCACGACGAAGTTCGCGTGCACCTCGGACACCCGGGCGCCGCCGATGCGCATGCCCTTGCATCCGGCAGCGTCGACGAGCCGCCCCGCCGAGTCCCCGGGCGGGTTCCGGAACACGCTCCCGGCGTTGCCCAGGCCACCCGGCTGGTGGTCCCTGCGCCAGCGCACGACGTCAGACATCGCCGCCTCGATCTTCTCCGTGTCCCCGGGGGCGAGGCGGTACTCCGCCCAGACCACCACATCGGAGTCGTCCAGGTTCGACTCCCTGTAGGAGAGACCAAGGTCCGCCGCCGGACGTTCACCGTCGCCGGATCCGTCGAGATCGACGATCCCCACGCGCGTGAGCACCGCGGACGTGTCGGCGCCGTGGCCGCCGGCGTTCATCCTCACCGAGCCGCCCACGGAGGCCGGGATCCCCACACCCCACTCGAGGCCCGCGAGACCCGCCCGCCCCGCGGCCCGGGCGAGATATGGCAACGGCGTGGCCCCGCCCGCTCGCACGAGGTCGCCTTCTACACGGATCCAGTTGAAACCGCCGCCGAGGCGTATGGCCACGCCGGGGAAGCCGCTGTCGGACACGAGCATGTTCGTGCCCCGCCCCACGATCAGATACGCCAGTCCGTGGCGGGACAGGACCCCCTTCACGGCCCGGAGCTCCTCCTCGTCCTCCGGCTCGACGAAGAGGGCGGCGGGGCCGCCGATGCGGTAGCTCGTCAGGGGGGCAAGAGGCATGTCGCGCTGCGGCGGGACCGCGAGCACCCCGGCGAGATCGAGCGCCGCCCTCCCGACGGGATCCAGGCCCTCCCCCCTCTCGAGCTCGGCGGCCACCTCATCTGCAAGGGACGTGATGTCCCCCGCACCCAGCGAGAGGCACACGTCGCCGCTCTCCAGGCGCTCTGCCACGGCGGCGGCGAGGTCGCTGCGGTGGGCCACGTACTCCACGCAGCCCCCCGCCCGGCGGACGGCGTCGGCGACCAACTCCCCCGTGACACCCGGCACAGGGTCCTCGCGGGCCCCGAAGACGTCGGTGACGACGGCGAGGTCGGCGGCGGCGAGAGCGGATCCGAACTCGGGAGCGAACGCCTCGGTGCGCGAGTACAGATGGGGCTGGAAGACGGCGACCACACGGCCCCACCCCCCTGCTCGAGCCGCCCCCAGCGCCGCCGCCACCTCAGCGGGGAGATGCGCGTAGTCGTCGACGAGGTCGACACCGCCGGCGTGACGGCGGAACTCGAAGCGGCGACCGACGCCCCGGAACATCCGCAGGCCGGCGATCGCCCCCGCCGTGTCGACACCCAACTCGAGGGCCATGGCGAGCGCTCCGAGGGAGTTCAGGACGTTGTGGGCGCCGGTCGCGGCCAGCTCGACCCGGCCCATGTCGGCGTCGTCCACGACCAGGCGGTAGCCGGCCCCGTGGCGCCCCAGGGCGAGGTCGGCGGCCCGGTAC
>CAYJLW010000033.1:28011-43601 GCA_964370965.1 uncultured Acidimicrobiia bacterium
CGTCCCCCACCCCGGCGCGGCCGTCGGCACCGCGGGCGGCCCCGGGGGCGTCGCGCCAGACGACCCGGGGGCCGCTCACGCCGCCCAGGAAGTCCCGAAACGCCTCCTCGATCCCGGCGAGGTCGCCGTACCGCTCGAGATGGTCGGCGTCCACGCTCGTGACCACGGCGGCGGCGGCGCCCAGGACCAGGAAGGTGCCGTCGCTCTCGTCGGCCTCGCACACGAGGTACTCCCCGCCTCCGCGGTGGGCGTTCGCGCCCGGTTCGTTCAGCTCGCCTCCCACGATGTAGGACGGGTCGAGCCCGGCCCCGGCGAGCACCATGGCGAGCATCGAGGACGTCGTCGTCTTGCCGTGGGTCCCGGCAACAGCCACCGTGGCCCAGCGTGTCGTGAGCAGGCGGAGGATGTCCGCCCTGCGGAGCACGGGAATGCCCGCGTCGAGCGCCGCCGCGACCTCCGGGTTGGTGGGCCGCACCGCACTGGAGATCGCCACCGCGTCGACGCCGGCGACGTGCTCGCCCCGATGACCGATGCTCACCCGGACGCCGATCTGGCGCAGCCGCTGCGTGAAACGGCTCTCCTTGAAGTCAGACCCGCTCACCGTGTGGCCCAGCGACACGAGCAGGGTGGCGATGGCACTCATCCCGGCGCCCCCGACGCCGACGATGTGAAGGCGTCTCGGCGCCTCGAGGTCCAGTCCGGGCTCGCTGTGCAGCGTCGTCTCCTCTCCCGTCACCGCCCGCCCGCCTCGAGGACGAGGCGGGCAAGGCTGAGGGCGGCGTCGGCGCCACCCAGACCACCCGCCGCGACGGACATGGCGTGGAGCCGCTCGGGATCCCCGAGCAGCAGGTCGATTCTGGCAGCCAGGGCGGTCTCGCCGACACTGGCGTCGTCGATGACGTCCGCGGCACCGGCGCCGGCGAGCTCCTCGGCGTTGTGGCGCTGATGGTCGCCCGCGGCATGGGGATAGGGCACGCAGATCGCCGGGGTGGCCGTGGCGGCGAGCTCCGCGCAAGTGGCCGCCCCCGAGCGGCAGACGACGAGGTCGGCGAGGGCGTACACCCGCTCCATGCGCTCTTCGAAGGCGACGGGGACGTAGCGCAGAGCCGGGTGCGGGCCCAGGGCCGCCTCCGCCTCGGGCCGGAGCCTGTCGAAGTCCCGCGCACCCACCAGGTGCACGATCGCGAGGTCCCCCCGCTCGCGCCACCGGCGGGCGAGGCCCACGACGGCGAGGTTGAGGCTGCGGGCGCCCTGGCTGCCTCCGGCCACGGCCACGACCCGGCGGCCCTCCGGGATCCCGTAGGCGTCGCGTGCCTCGACCCGGAGGGCGCCGGCGTCGCCGCCGAAACCGGGGCGCACGAGGAACCCGATGTGGCGGCCCCGCGGCACCCTCTCCACCGTCCCTGCGAATGCCGTCGCCGTGCACACGGCGCGCCTGGCGCCGAGGCGCGTGGCAAGACCCGGGATGCTGTTGGACTCGTAGACAACGACCGGGACGCCGGCGCCGCGGGCCCCCCGCACGGCGGGCAGGCTGGCGTAGCCGCCCATCCCGCACACGACGCGAGCCTCGCAGTCGCGCAGGATGCGCCGCGCTGAGCGCACCGAGGAACCGTAGGCCCAGGCTGCCCGGACGTTGTCCCAAAGGGCGGCCGGGGCGAGGCTGCGGCGGAGCCCGCGCACCGGGAGGCCCAGGAAGGGGAGCCCGGCCGCTGGTACCGCCGTGGTCTCGACGCCCCGGAGGCCCCCCAGGAACCCGATCCTTTCGCGCTCCACCCCCTCGGTGACGAGGGCGTCCGCCACCGCCAGGGCAGGGAGGACGTGGCCGCCCGTACCTCCGGCAGTGAGCACGAAGTCGCAGGGGGGCAGGGACGGCATCGCTGCCGCGGCCATCAGCCCGCCGCCGCGGCGGCCGCCGCGGCCCTGCGCCTCTTGCGCGAGCGACGTCCGGCCTCCCGGTCGCCGGCGCGCCCGACGGACATGACGACGCCGATCGCCGCCAGGATCACCACGGAGTTGGTGCCCCCGACGGAAACGAGCGGGAGAGGGATGCCGGTGATGGGCAGCACGCCGGTGACGGCGCCGATGTTGATGACCGCCTGCACCGCGATCCACCCGGCGACCCCGGCGGCGAAGAGGCGCCCGAAGGCATCGGGGGCGCGGCGGGCGGCACGGATGCAGACCAGGACGAGACCGAGGACGAGACCGAGGACGATGAGGCTCCCCACCGCCCCCAACTCCTCGCCGATGACGGCGTACACGAAGTCCGTGTGGGCGTTGGGCAGGAACATCCACTTCTGGCGGGACGCCCCGAGCCCCACACCGGCCGAGCCGCCGGAGCCGATCGCTATGAGCGACTGCACGACCTGATAGCCACTCGTCCCGGCGTGCTTCCAGGGGTCGATGAAGGCGAACATGCGGGCGCGCCGGTAGGGCTCCAGGTAGGCGAGGGCGGTCGTGAGGGCGATGCCCGTGCCGCCCAGGAGGGCGAGATGCTTGAGGCGGGCTCCGGCGACGAAGAGGAGGACGAACACGATGCCGGCCAGGGACAGCGTCGTGCCCAGGTCCGGCTGCAACATGATGAGCAGCGAGAGACCGGCGAGGATCGGGACGCACGGGACGAGCATGTGCAGCGGGTCGTCGAGGAGTCGCTCCTTGCGGGCGAGGGCGTCGGCGCACATGAGGAGGGTGGCGAGCTTCGCGATCTCGGACGGCTGCACCCGCAGGGGGCCGATCCCGAGCCAGCGCGTGGCCCCGAAGACGCTGATGCCGAGTCCCGGCAGGAGGACGAGGCAGAGCGCCACGGCCGCCACGACGAGCATGGGGGCGCCCGCCCGCCGCCACACCCGGTAGTCGACGGTAGCCGTCATTCCCATCACGGCGAGGCCCACGACGATCCAGATCGCCTGGCGGAGGAAGATCGTGTAGGGCGAGCCGAACTGCTGCAGGGAGAACACGGCCGACGCCGACAGGCCCATGGCGAGGCCGAAGACCGCCAGGAACGCCGCGAATCCGCCCACGAGGACGACGGTCGACGGGTCCCGCCGCTCCGTGTCCCTCCCCCGCTCCGGTCGGGACCGATCGGCGTGGCGGCCGCTCACGGCCTCGCCTCCACGGAGGCGAGGCCCCGGACGGCGGCCGCGAAGTCGTCCCCACGGGCCCGGTAGTCGGGGTAGCGGTCCTGGCTGGCGCACCCGGGCGAAAGGAGGACGACGTCGCCGGCCGCCGCCGCCGCGTAGGCCGCCTGCACGGCCGCCCGCATGTCCGGGGCGCCCGAGACGGGCACCCCCACCGCCCGGAAGGCAACAACCACCTCTGGTGCGGACTCCCCGATCGCCACGACCGCGCGGATCCGACCGGCGTCCCGGGCGAGCGCCCCGAGATCGAGGCCCTTGTTCCGGCCGCCCGCGATGAGCACGACGCTGGGGTAAGAGGCGATGGCGGCACAGGCGGCGTGCGGGTTCGTCGCCTTCGAGTCGTCGACGAAGACGACCCCGCCCGCCTCACCCACGCGGCGGCGCCTGTGGGGGAGGCCGGAGAAGGACGCGATCACCCCGGCGGCGGTCTCGGGCGCCACACCCACGTCGAGGGCGGCGGCAGCGGCGGCGGCGAAGTCGGCGATCTCATACGGCGCCCGCCCGGCGAGTACGTCGGCGGTGGCGACGGTGGCCCGCCCACCGGCGCCCATCCCGTCGACCACGAGATCGCCCCCGTCGATGCCGGCCCCCGGCACCGGCAGCGAGGCGGCGGCGAAGGACGCCCGCCGCGCTGGGGCTCCCGACAGGTGCCGGGCGACGACGGGGTCCTCCGCGCAGCCGAGGGCGAGGTCGTCCTCGCCCTGGTTGCTCCAGAGGCGGGCCTTGGCAGCGGCGTACGCCTCCAGGTCCCCGTGCCAGTCGAGGTGGTCGGGAGCGAAGTTCACCCAGACGCCCACGCGGGGGCGGAACGTCGTGGTGAAGGCAAGCTGGAATGACGACACCTCGCACACCACGGCCCCGCCGGGGGGGACGTCGGGCGCCATCTCGATCATCGGCGTGCCGATGTTTCCACACACGGCGACGGGGCGCCCGGAGGCGTCCAGCATCTCGCCCAGGAGGGTAGTCACGGTCGTCTTGCCGTTCGTCCCCGTGACCGCGAGGATCGGGGCCCTGGTCGCGGTCGCGGCGATCTCCACCTCGCTGCACACGGGGACCCCCCCGGCGAGGGCAGCGGCGAGCACGGGCGCGTGGGGGGCCACCCCGGGGCTGGGCACGACGAGATCGACCCCCCGGAGCACCTCGGCCGGCGAGGATCCCGCGAAGCCCAGGCGGACCTCCGCCCCGACCGCCTCCAGGCTCGCGGCCCGCTCCAGGTGGGCGGGGCCGGTGGCGTCGTCCACGACGAGGACGTCTTCGCCGCGGCGCAGAAGGAAGCGGGCGGCGGCCGCCCCGCTCGCCCCGAGACCGACGACGAGCACACGCCTCATCCCCTCACCCCCGGAAGGCGGAGGTAGTCGGCGTAGAAGAGGCCCAGGCCGAAGATGACGAAGAACGCCGCCAGGATCCAGAAGCGCACGATCACCGTGATCTCGGGCCATCCGGCAAGCTCGAAATGGTGGTGGATCGGGGCCATGCGGAGCACGCGCCTGCCGAAGACCCGGAACGCGAACACCTGGGCGATCACGGAGACCGTCTCCACCACGAAGAGGCCCCCGATGACGACGAGGAGGAGCTGCGTGTTGGTGAGGAAGGCGAGCGCAGCGATCGCCCCCCCGAGGGCGAGGGACCCCGTGTCCCCCATGAATATCCGCGCCGGCGCCGTGTTCCACCACAGAAACCCCGTGCACGCCCCCACCCAGGCGCTCGCCGCGACGGCAAGGTCGAGTCCCTGGCTCACGTCCGGGTACTGCGTGTGGTGGCGGAACTGCCAGAACGCGATGATGACGTACGCCCCGAAGACGAAGTTCCCCGAACCCGACGCGAGGCCGTCGAGGCCGTCGGTGAGGTTCACGGCGTTCGTGGTGGCGGCGAAGAGGACGAGCACCCAGAGGAGGAAGAGCCACACGGGGAGCGTGACGCCGAGGGGGCGCACGAAGCTGAGCTCGGCGCGGGCCCCCGTGTAGCGCTCGGCCACGAAGGCGAACACGCCCGCGATCACGAGTTGGCCGATGAACTTCGCCCGCTTGTTCAGACCCAGGGAGCGCTGGTTGCGGACCTTGAGGTAGTCGTCGAGGAACCCGATGACCCCCATGCCCGCAGCGGCGAAGAACACCAGGAGGCCGTTCACGGAGATGGGCCGGCCGCGGGACAGGATCGGGAGGTGGCTCACGAGGTAGCCCACGGCGGCGGCGCCCACGATGACGAGGCCGCCCATCGTGGGCGTGCCCCGCTTGGAGAGGTGGCGGTCGGGGCCGTCCTCGCGGATCTCCTGGCCGATGCCCCGCCGGCGCAGGAAGCGGATCAGGAAAGGCGTGCCCACGAGCGTGATCGCCGTGGCCACCGTGGAGGACAGGAGAAGGAAGATCACAGCCTCGCCTCGACTTCCTCGCGGGCGACGGCGCGGTCGTCGAAGGGGTGCAGGACGCCGTCGACCTCTTGGCCGGTCTCGTGGCCCTTGCCGGCGACGACGACGACGTCGCCGGGGCAGGCCTGTCCGAGGGCGAGGCGGATGGCCGCCCGCCGGTCGGCCTCGACGTCGAAGGTGGCCGTCCCCTGGCGCACTCCCGGGAGGATCTCGGCGATGATCGCGTACGGGTCCTCCGTGCGGGGGTTGTCGGACGTGACCACGACGTGGTCGGCGAGCGTGGCGGCAGCGCGACCCATCAGGGGGCGTTTCGCCCGGTCGCGGTCGCCGCCACAGCCGAAGACGCAGAGGACACGGCCTCCGGCGGCGACGGCCCGGGCGGCCCGGAGCACGTTCTCGACCCCGTCGGGCGTGTGGGCGTAGTCGACGACGATGCCGAAATCCTGCCCGGCGTCCACGGCCTCGAAGCGCCCGGGGACCGCCGCGAGGCTCTCGAGGCCCGCGACCGTGGCGTCGAGGTCGAGGCCCAACGCCACGGCCACACCGGCGGCCACGGCGGCGTTGGCGGCCTGGAAGACACCCCCGAGGCGGAGCGCCACATCGCGTTCCCCTGCCGGGGTGGCGAGGGCGAAGTCGGTACCGGTGGGACGGGGCCGGATGTCGCTCACGGTGACGTCGGCGGCCCTGTCTCGCCCCGCGGCCGCCACGGTCACGAGGTCGACGGGCCCTCCCGAGACCCGTTCGGCGATCTCGCGGCCGTGGTCGTCGTCGACGTTCACGGCCGCGGCGGCCGTGCGCCCGGGGTCGAAGAGGGACGCCTTCGCCCGGTAGTACGCGGACATCGTCCCGTGGTAGTCGAGGTGGTCCTGCGTGAGGTTGGTGAACGCGACGCAGGAGAACCACGTGCCGTCGACCCGGCCCTGGTCGAGGGCGTGGGAAGACACCTCGATGGCGGCGGCCTCGACACCGGCGTCGACCATGCGCCGCAGGAGGCGTTGCACGTCGGGAGCCTCAGGGGTGGTGTGCTCCACGGCCTCCGCCTCACCGGCGATCCGGGTTTCGACGGTGCCCGTGAGGCCCGTCACGTACCCGGCCGCGCTCAGGATCGACTCCGTCATGAACGTCGTCGTGGTCTTGCCGTTCGTGCCCGTGATGCCGACGAGGCGGAGACTGCGCGAGGGATGCCCGTAGAGCTCGCCGGCCAGAGGCCCCATCGCCGCCCGCACGCTGGGCACCACGATCTGGGCAACGTCCAGATCGAGGCGGCGCTCCACCGCGAGCGCGACGGCGCCCGCCGCCACTGCCGCGGCGGCGTGATCGTGACCGTCGTAACGCGCGCCGGGGACGCACAGGAACAGGTCGCCGGCCCGGACGCTGCGCGAGTCGAAGCTCACGCCCTCGACGTCGACGGGCCCCGGGTCGGACGCTGCGACCGTGCCGCCCGCGGCGAGAGCCAGGGCCGTGAGTTGCACGCGTTCAGCCTCCTGGGGATCCGGTGATGGTAGCTGGGACCTCCTTTCGCCCCGGGGTACCCCCCGGGGTGCCCCCCCCCCCCCCCCCGGGGGGCCAACCCGGGGCGGCCGCGCCCGGGGCCCCCCCCGCGCCGCCCGGGGGCGGCGGCTTCAGCGCTCCCCAGGCCCGGAACACCGAGCCCCGGCCGGTCTTGCGCAGCGGTTTCGGCGCCGTGATCTCCTGGGGGGCCGGGCTGGGCCGCACCCGCAGATGGCGGAGGGCGAAAGCCGTCACCCGCGAGAACGTGGGCGCCGCGGTCTGGCCGCCGTAGATGGGCGTGGGCTCGTCGAGGACGACGAGGACGACGACCCGGGGGTCCTCAGCGGGGGCGAAGCCGACGAAGGAGGACACGTACTTCGTCTTCGAGTAGGCGCCCCCCACGAGCTTGCGTGCCGTGCCGGTCTTGCCGGCCACGGTGTAGCCGGGAACGGCGGCCTGCACGCCCGTCCCGTGGCTCACGACGCCCGCGAGGAGCCGGGTCATCGTCTCGGCCGTGTGCGCCGTGATGGGCCGCCGGGGCGGCGGCCGCTTCGCCGGGACGTCGCCCCCGGGACCGGACGTCGAGCGGATGAGCCGAGGCTCGTGCATCTCGCCGCCGTTGGCGACCGCACCGAAGACCCGCAGCATCTGCAGGGACGTGACCGCGACACCGTGGCCGATGGCGACGGACGGCAGCGTCGTACCCGTCCAGCGCTCCTTGGGCTGGTAGATGCCCGCCGACTCGCCGGGCAACTCGATGCCGGTCTCCCGCCCGTAGCCGAAGCGGCGCAGGTACTCCTCGAATCGCCGGGACCCGAGGCGGGCGGCGATGCGGATCACGCCCACGTTCGAGGACTCCGCCATGATCTCCGCCACGCTCCAGGAGGCGTCGTCGTGGGACTCGGAGTCGCTGAAGACCCGGTCCCACACCCTCACCCTGTCCGGAACGGTGAAGGTCGTCTCGGGGGTGACGACCCCCTGTTCCAGCGCCGCGGAGACGGCGACCACCTTGGAGGTGGAGCCGGGTTCGAAGACGTTGCCCACCCCCCAGCTCCCCCGCGCCTCGGGCGGCGATGCCCCCGCGTCGTTGGGGTCGAACGTGGGCCGGTTCGCCAGTGCGAGGACGTCGCCGGTCCTGGGGTCCATGACGGCGACGATCCCGCCCTTCGCTGAGTACTTCTCCATGGCGTTCTCGAGAGCGGCTTCCGCCTCGTACTGGATGGCGGTGTCCACCGTGAGGTGGACGTCGCGTCCCGGGGTCGTGCGTCGGTGGCGGTAGCGCCCAGAGGGGATGGAGCGCCCCGCCGGGTCCCGCTCGCTCACGAGCTCACCCGCCACCCCCCGCAGGACCCGGTCCTCGTGGGCCTCGATGCCCCCGAGCCCGTTGTTGTCGACGTCGACGAAGCCGAGGATCGACGCCGCCAGAGTGCCGGACGGGTAGCGCCGCAGAGGCTCGGTCGTGACCGAGACGCCCTTGACGCGGAGCTTGCGCACGGCGACCGCCGTGGGCTCGTCCACCTTGCGCCGCAGCCACACGAAGGCGGCCTTCTTGCCCAGGCGCACCCGCAGGAGGTCCTCGGGGACGTGGAGGACCGGGGAGAGCCGGGCGGCGTCGACCACCGGATCCTCCACGAGGCGGGGGTCGGCGAACACGGACGGGGCGTCCGCCGACACGGCCAGGGCCCGCCCCCGGCGGTCCAGGACCGTGCCCCGCCCGGCCGGCAGCGCGATGCGGTCGACGCGTTGGTCGGCGCCCAGGCGGCGGTAGCGGTCGGCGGAGACGACCTGGAGCTGCACGACCCGGGCGGCGAGTCCCGCACAGAGAACGACGCCGACGACGCCCAGAGCGACCAGGCGGCGCCCGGCGAGGCGCTCCACAGCGGCCCGCCGACGCTTCCCGTAGGCCTGGTGGCGGGCCCGGAGTCCCTGTGCCAGGCCGGCGCTCAGGGACGCCGCGCGTGCAGCGGGCGCCGGGCGCGTCGAGCGACCGCTCCCCCCGACCTGATCACGGCGGCTGTTGCCGCCCCGGCCCGAGGTGCGCCGGACGTGCGTGCGGGCGCGCGAGTCAGGGGTCGCCGTCCGGACTGCGCTGCGGCCCGTCCGCCGCTCGGGCCGGCGCCCGTCAGGGTCCGGTCGTGGCGCGCGACGCCGCGGGTCGCTGCGACGGGTTGTCCGCGCCGTCGTCACCGGTGTCCACCTCCCCCACTTCGACGTAGTGCACGACCGTGGGCGCCACCATGCCGAGGCGGTCCTGGGCCTCGGCCCGAACCCGCCCGGGCGCCTCCAGGTTGGCGACGGCGAGGCGGAGACGTTCGTGGCGTTCCCCCTGGAGCGCCAGGCGCGTGCGTTCCGCCTTCAACTCGAAGGCGGTCTGGGCGGTTCGCACGTGGACCACGATGATGAGGAAGAGCACGACGCCCACGAGGGCGACACTGGCGACAGCCATGCGGCGCCGACGGCGTCGCGGGGAGACGCGGGGGCGCCCCACGAGCTCCAGCAGGGGCCTCCGCGCCCTGGGCTCTGCGGGACGCAGCGCGTGAGGGAGCGCCATGACGTCCGAACGGGTGGGGGAGGTCACGACGCCGCCCCCCTCGCGACTGGGGACTTCTCCGCCGCCCGGAGGCGGGCGGAGTCCGCCCGCGGGTTGCGCGCGACCTCCTCCGGGGAGGGTCGCAGGGGCTTGCGGGTGAGAAGGCGGAGCTCGCCGGAGCGTCCGCAGCCGCAGACGGGGAGGCCCGGGGGGCACACGCAGCCACGGGCGCCCCTGGCGAAGCGGCGCTTCACCTCGCGGTCCTCGAGGGAGTGATAGGCGAGAACCACGATCCGCCCCCCGGGCGCCAGGACGTCCACGGCGCCGTCGAGGCCCCGTACCAGGGCGTCGATCTCGCCGTTCACCTCGATGCGGAGGGCCTGGAACGTCCGCCGCGCCGGGTGCGGGCCCCGCCGCCGCGTGGCGGCGGGGATGGCCTCCTTGACGACGGCGGCGAGATCGGTGGTCGTGCGGAACGGCCGCCGCGCCCGGCGACGCACGATCGCGGCGGCGACCCGCCCGGCGAAGCGCTCCTCCCCGTAGGCGGCGATGACTCGCCGGAGGTCCGCCTCCGGGTAGTCGTTGACGACATCTGCCGCTGTCAACGGCCCGTCGGGATCCATCCGCATGTCCAGGGGCGCCTCGGCACGGTAGCTGAACCCTCTCTCGGGGACGTCGAGCTGGGGGGAGGACACCCCCAGGTCGAGCAGCACTCCGTTCACGTCTCCGATCCCTTCTCGTCGCACGATCGCCCCCATGTCTGCGTAGTTCCCCCTCACGAGACGGACGCCCGCCCCGGGACCGCCGAGCCGTTCCGCCGCCGCCTCCAGTGCGGCCGGGTCCCGGTCGATGCCCAGGAGGAGTGCGGGTCGCACGTGCTCCCTGAGGGCGGCGCTGTGGCCCCCCCCGCCCACGGTGCCGTCGACGACCACACCGCCAGCGGCCGACGCCAGGAGGTCGACGATCTCCGCAGCCATGACCGGCTCGTGGGCGAATCCATGCGCAGAGACCCGGCCCACCCCTCAGCCCCCCAGTGTGAAACCAGTAGAAGCGGGCGGAGTAGGGGCCTTCCACCGACGTACTGGGGGGCTGAGGCGGGGCCGGGCCTCGCAACGTTGCTCGCGTACCGGCGCCGAATCGCTCGTCTCTGTTGTCAAGTCCGCTGTCAAGGGGTCTGGTCGCCCGAGGCGGGGGCCCGCGTGTCGCGGGTTCCGATCGCCTCGTTCGCCCGCCGCAACTCCTGGTCGAAGCGTGCGCGGTCCCAGATCTCGATGACGCGACGGCGGCCCACGATGGCCACGTCACGCTCCAGGGCGGCGTATTGGCGGTGGTAGTCCTTCAGCAGCAGGCGGCCCTGCCTGTCGAGCTCGCCCGGCTCGGTGTTGTAGGAGATGCCCCGCTCGAAGAGCCGGTCGTCGCGGGAGGCGTCGTCGAGCGCGTCCATCTTCGCCTCGCGCGCCTCCCACACGGCCTTGGGCCAGATCTGGAGGCAGAAGTCCTCGCCGATGGTCACCATGAAGCCTTCTTCGAGTCCGTCCCGGTACTTGACGGGCAGGGTGACACGGCCCTTCGGGTCGAGTGAGTGGAAGTTGGTGCCGTAGAACATCCCGCTTCCCTCTCAACCCCTCGCTCGGCCGCATCCCTCACGCCACGCCCCCGGCATCGCCTGCTCGTCCTGCGGCCCGATCCGGGTCTCCCCCTGGTGGGGGAACCCCTTCTCGTGCCGTGGGCTCCACTTTGCCCCATAGTTCGCCATCTGTCAACCACTTCTTGCCACAAGACCCCACTCTTCCTCCACAGCGGGTGATTCCCACCCCCCACTGCGACGTCGCTCCGCGCCCGGCGGCGCCCCGCGTCGGGGAGGCCCCACCGCGCCGACGTGGGGCGGAACCCCCAACCCCTGCCCCTCGTTAGGATTCCGCCATCGTGCGCACAGACGTCCTCTCCCGCCTCGACCACCTCGTCCTCGACTGCGACGGCACCGTCTACGTGGGCGAGCACCCCGTCCCCGGGACCGCCGAGGTCGTCACCGCCGCCCGCGCCAAGGGCATGGGCGTGCTCTTCGTCTCCAACGACCCCACGAACTCCGCCGAAGGCCTCGCCGCCCGCATCCGCGGGGCCGGCATCGCGGCGACGGCGGCGGAGGTCCTCCACGCGGGACGCGCCGCCGCCCACCACGTCGCCTCCCTGGGCGCCGCCACCGTGCTGGTGGCGGGCACGGCGGCGCTCGCCGCCGAGTGCCGGGGCGCCGGCGTAGAAGCGTTCCTGGCGAGCGACGGCCCCCCGCCCGTCCCCCCCGACGCCCTTCTCGTGGGCGGCGGGGACGCCATGACCGTGGCGGACCTGGAGTGCCTCGTGGACGCCCACACCCCCGGCATGCCTCTCGTGACCGCCAACCCCGACCGCACGTACCCCGGGCCACGGGGTCGGCACATGGGCTGCGGCGCCCTGGCGGCGGCGGTCGCCTACGCCACCGGCCTCGAGCCCGTCGTCACGGGCAAACCCTCACCGGTGCTCTTCGCCGAGGCCCGCCGGCTCCTCGGCCCGGGGCGCATCGGCATCCTGGGCGACGACCTCGTCGCCGGCGGCGCGGGCGGCCGCGACGCGGGCTGGACGACGATCTGGCTCCGCCGCCCCGGCGCCCCCCCGGCCCCCGGCGTCGTCCCTGACGTGGTCGTGGACTCACCCGCCGAGCTCCTCGAAGGGGGAGCAAGCCCCCCCCTCGAACTCCCCCCTACCAAGACCGAACCCCTTCCCGCCACAACACCGTCCCGGCCGGGCGAAGCCCCGCCTCCGGAGTAGATCACCGCCGCCGGCACTCCGGCTGACGCGTCCCGGGGGGCCCCACCATCAAAGCGGCAGCAGGCAGCCCCCTCCCCTACTCGAGGAGGGCGAAGACGGCGTCGAGCAGGCGGGAGGGCGCGATCGTGGGCTGGGCCGTGGCCACGTGCAGGGCGTACCCCTCGAGCAGAGCCGAGATCACATAACCCGTGGCCTCCGCGTCGATGCCGGGACGGAACGCCCCCTCGGCGACGCCGCGTGTCACGAGAGCCGCCGCCTGGGCCTGTACCCGCGCCATGAGGTCGCGCACGGGCTCCGCCAGCCCGGGCTGGTCACGGGCTTGCACGCGGAACTCGAAGTAGAGGTGCCCGTACGCCTCGGCTTCGACGGCGACGCGGTCGAGGAAGTGCCCGATCGCGGCCCGCAGGGCGCCCGCGGCGTCGGGCGCGGCGGCGGCCACGTCTCCGATCTCGCTGTCGAAGCGTTCGAGCTGTTCGACTGCGAGGGCCAGGAAGAGCTGCTCCTTGCCGGGGAAGTAGGTGTAGATCGACCCCACCGAGAGCCCGCACTCCGCGGCGACGTCCTCGATCGACGTTCCCGCGTAGCCCCCCCGGGCGAAACATGCAACGGCCCCGTCGATGATCTGGCGCCGTCGCTGCGCGACGTGCTCCGGGGCGACCTTGGGGCTCACGGCGTAGCGCTCCCCGAGGTCAGGCGGACACCGCTTCGGGCTCGAGGTAGGCCTGCCAGTGCGGGTGCATGCGCCCCACGGCGGCGGCCAGCCACGAGTAGTTGCGCGGCACCGACGGGGCTCGCCGCAGCCGGAGGCCGGCCTCGACGGGCGTACGGTTCTCCTTGCGCCCGTTGCACCGGCGGCAGGCGGCGACGACGTTCTCCCAGATGTGGGCGCCGCCCCGGGAGCGGGGCATGACGTGGTCGATGTTCTCCGCCGCCCCCCCGCAGTACTGGCAGCGGTGGCCGTCCCGGAAGAACACCGCCCGACGCGAGAGGGCGGCCCGGCGCTGGAACGGCACCTTCACGAAGTGGACGAGGCGGATGACCGACGGCTCCGCCAGGGAGACACGCTCGGAGCGGATGCTGGCGTCCTCGGCGTGGAGGACCTCGGCCTTGTCCCGCAGGACGAGCACCACGGCACGCCGCGTGGACACCAGGCAGAGCGGCTCGAACGACGCATTCAGCACGAGCGCCTTGCTCATGGCACCTCCGGTCGGGCGGAGTATAGAGACGCCACGGCCGCACATCGTTGCGTCGCCGCCACGCTGCGGGCCCGGCGGCGCACCGGCGTCGCTCATTCGGGGGGGACGGGGAAGCCGCAATCGGCACCCGGGGCGGCCGCCGACCGGCAGTCGAGGTAGCGCTTCCCGGCGTCGCCCGGAAGCGTTGTCGTGTTCACCGACGATCGCATCCGGGTTCGGCATCTCCCGCTCCCTCTGGCGTGATCACGCCTCCGTACGGTAGCGAGCCTTGCCCCGCGTCTCACTCGCGCGCTCGAGCAGTCAACACGCCCATGCCTGCGCCGGGCTGAGCATGAACTCCTCGAGGGGGACACCCTGGCCGCCGACGAGGAGTTTGCGCTTTGGCCGGAACGTCTTCGCGAAGCTCTCCATGCCGGGCAGGGACCCCTTCCGGCGGCCGCTGGTCACCTCGACGGCGGTGACGGTTGGTCCTGCTCGAAGGACGAAGTCCACCTCTCTTCCACGCTCCCGCCAGTAGAAGACCTCGATGTTCCCGGTGGCGCTGTTGAGGAGGTGCGCGCCGACCGCTGTCTCGACGAGGCGCCCCCAGCCCTCGTGGTCCACCCGGGCCGCCCTGAGGGAGAGAGGGCTGGAGGCGGTCATGAGGGCCGTGTTGAGCACGATCGGCTTTGGGCTCGACCCACGCTGTCGGACATGCGCCCCCGAGAACTTCTGGAGCCCCGTGAGCATGCCGGCGCCCGAGAGGAGCTGCAGGTAGTGGGCGAGGGTGGTGGTGTTCCCCGCGTCCTGGAGCTGGCCGAGCATCTTCTGGTACGAGAGGATCTGCCCGGAGTAGTCACAGCCCAGGCGAAAGAGCTGTCGGAGGAGGGCGGGCTTGTCGATGCGGGTCAAGAGCAGGATGTCCCGCGAGAGTGTCGTCTCGATGAGGGAGTCGAGGATGTAGCGGCCCCACCGTTCGCGATCGCCGACGAGCGGTGCCGCCCCGGGGTAGCCGCCGAAGTAGAGGTACCGCTCCAGGCTCCAGCCGAAGGCGTCTCGCATCTCTGCGAAGGACCAGTGGGGGAGCCGGATCAGCTCGAAGCGACCGGCAAGGCTCTCGGTGAGTCCACGCTGGACGAGGAGGGGAGCCGAGCCGAGGAGCATGACCTTGAGCCGCTCACCCGAGGCCGTGTCCTCGTCCCACAGACGCTTGACCGTCTCCGACCATCCGCCGATCTTCTGCACCTCGTCGAGGACGAGAAGGGCGCCTCGCCGGCCCGCGTCCCGAGTGCGCAGGCGTCCCAGGTCCCACTGGGCCTCCATCCATGTCCTGTCACGGATTGCAGGGTCGTCGGCGGATGCGTAGTGGGCGGGCAGGCCGCAGACGTCGACGGCCTGTCGGGCCAAGGTCGTCTTTCCGACCTGGCGGGGGCCGGCAAGGACCTGCATGAAGCGCCGGGGCTCTTTGACCCGTGCGAGGACCTCGCCGAAGATCGGGCGCCGGTAGCCATCCGCCATGGCAACAGCTTACTCAACATGTTGAGTAATATTCCTCAGGGTGTTGAGCAAACGGTCGCCGACGACAACGGGGCGAACCCATCGGCGCCCAGGCGGCCGGCCCGACCGGCGCGTGCCACCACGCTCCCCCGCAGACACCCTCCAGGAGGTCCGGCGCCGAGCCGGCGACGACGACCGGTCGGTCGAGGTGGATCCGGCGCGCCGTCGAGCCGCCAAGCAGAGTGACACACCGAACGGTGTTCGCGTGCAGGACGTAACGTCCGCGTTCCATCCTGCACGCGATCAGCCCCAACCGGACGCGGATGCCGGGGCGGTCGACCCTGACGCAGCGTCATCCTCTCGATCGCTCCTCCCCTCGCCTTGAACGCAGCCGTCCGAACACAAGCCCGTGGTAGTCATCGAACGCGTCGAGGGGGAGTGCAACACCCCGACATCGCCCCAGCCACAGATCCGTCCCACGCAGCAGACCACATGCGAGGCCGACCACCCAAGGGAGCGTTGCTGCCCGTCCCACGTGTAAGCGTGCCAGTAGTAGCTCTGGCCGTCCCCGAGGACCCCGGCGGGCACCTGCACCG
>CAYJLW010000034.1:0-43153 GCA_964370965.1 uncultured Acidimicrobiia bacterium
CCACCGCGGGCGGCTGGACGCGACGCCCCCTGACCGCATGGTTCGCAGAACTGCTAACCTAGGCCGTGAGGTGAGCGACATGGCCAAGAAGGACAGCCCGATCGGCAGCAGCGTCGAAGAGCACGTCGCCCAGCGGCGCGCCCGCAGCGCCAAGTACCGCGAGACGCAGGATCGCCTCCGCCCCTTCGAGGAGATCGCCCGGGTCGTGATCATGCGTCGAGCGCAGCTCGGCCTCACTCAGCAGGAACTGGCCGAGCGCATGGGCACCACGAAGTCAGTGATCTCCCGGATCGAGAGCGGCCAGCACCGCACCAGCACCGACACGCTGCGACGCCTCGCCGAAGCCCTCGACGGCCACGCCGTCATCGGCTTCGAGTTCGACTCCGAGGCGCAGGCCCAACCCGATCTCGTACGCCTGTAGCTACCACGAGCCGAGGCGCCTGCACGTGGCAGCCAGCGAATGCCCTCGAACCGGGCGCTAGACACACGACAATGCTGCGTGCCCCGCGCGCCGAGTCGGCGTTTCGGGGCAGAGCCTGTCCGCTGAGATCCGAGTTCCGCGAGGACGTGCTTCGCGACGGACCGCCCAGGCACGACGACACCCTCGCGCAATGCTTGGTTGGTGATGATGGAATCGGACGACGATCTCTTCCGGGCGATCGACGACGTTCTGTCGTTCGTCGATCTCGTGGTGCCCAGCGAGATCACGACGGAGCCGAACACGATTGGCGATGTCTTCGGCTGCGCCGCCGTACGCCGCCTCGCTGATTTGCTGCGGGCCGAGACGGCGCTCGCGAGGTCGGGCAACGCAGCGACCTCTCGAGTGATCGGCAGGGCAGCGATCGAGGCCTGGTTGTGGGCCGTGTACCTGTTTCTAGATCCCGACTCCGCTGTCGACCGCCTTGTTGCTGAAAGCGAGGGACACCACCGGCGGCGGCTGATCGGCATGAACCGCCTGTGGGAGCGGATCGTCAGCTTGGGATCTTCCGACCTCGATGGGCCCGACCAGATCCCGTCTAGTGCTGATGCGCAAATCGTGAAGCGAGATCGCCGGGATGTCGATCTTGGCCACCGTGCGGTCGAAGAGCTGGCTGAAGATGTCCGGGTGCATCGAGGTGCCGTCGGCCTTCACGAACACGAGATCATCGGCGGCAGGCTCGACCCCGTCGCGTTCCTCGGTACGGGTCTTGTGCCAGTCGCGCAGCACCTGCACGATGTCATCGTCGATGTCGATCGTGCGCCGGCTCGTTCCCGTCTTCACGTCCGATATCGAAACTTCGTAGGCCACGGACACCAACGCCTGACGGACCGACACCCGCCCGGCGTTGAGGTCGAGGTCCCGCCAGCGCAGACCCAGTACCTCGCCTCGGCGCATCCCGGTGTGGGCTGCGAGATAGAAGGCCGGAGCCATCCGGTGCGCGTCGATCGCGTCCAGGAACCTAACGAGCTGATCAACCTCCCACGCTTTGAGCTCCGGTCTCTTGCGGGCCTGTAGAGACGGTGCGTCCGCTAGCCCGACGACGTTGCGCACGACGGTGCCCTTGCGGGCGGCGTCGCTCAGCGCCTTGTTCAGCATCACGTGGATGTTGTGCACCGACTTCGGTGAGAGCCCCTTGGTGTCACCCCGCTCGCCGGGGCTCTTCTTCTTCCGGCCGTTCTTGAGCAACGCCGCGTAGAACACGTCGACGTCCTCGGCCGTGAGCTTGTCGAGCGGCCGCTTCCCGAGCACGGGGATCACGTGCAGGTCGATGTTGCGCAGGTACGAGTCGTATGTGCTCTTGCGGAGCCGTGCCTCCTGGACCGGCAACCACCGCTCGGTCAGGTACTCGCCGAGCGTCAGCTTCTCGCACACCACGGCCTCGCCCCGGTGGCTGCGCTTCACCAGCTCGGCGAAAATCTTCTCGGCATCGCCGCGCCTCGTACCCGCCGGCACCCAGCGGCGCCGGTACTTACCGGTCTCGGGGTTCACGCCGTCGTAGACGACCGCGTACCACTTCTTGCCCTTCTTCTGGATGCTTCCGCGCATCAGAGTCCCCTTCGGATCGAACCGATTGGGGACGTCTGACAGACACGGAGGCCATCGATCCCGGGACGTCCGACGAGGATCAGGCGCTGCGCACCCGACTCTACGACCCGCGAACCCGAAGATCGAGGAACAACCCTCCACACACCTCCGGCGCGATGCCCGCGCGGTGCCCCCGAGACACCGCTCGGAGAGGGGCGCGATACCGGCCTGTGCCTCGTCGTATCGGGCTCGCGCAACCCGTCCCAGGCCGCACAGTAGAAATCACAGTAGAAATCCGGCCCTGGAGACATGGAAGAGGCCCTCCTCGAAGAGTCGAAAAGGGCCTCTCACCTGGTACTTCAGTTGGTGGCGGGGGCAGGATTTGAACCTGCGACCTTCGGGTTATGAGCCCGAGCCTGGTGTCCGGGGTTGTGTCGGCTCCTTCGCGAAGGTGCTGGCCTGGACCGGTTTCGGTACGCCTCGATCGCTCTCGTGACCTATGCAGCTTGCCTCATCCGGCGCCGTTCGTTTGACACAGGTTTGACACGGCGTTGCCCGCCACGGGACGCCGCCGTGCGAGAATCCACCGATGGAGTTCTGGCAGCAACTGGCCCTCGTGACGCTTGGCGGCGTCATCGCCTTTTGGCCCATCTACCTCGTTGAGCGATGTCGCCGACGACACGACCAGGCCGATCGTCTTCGCGTGTTGTGCGTCCGATTCGCTGCCGAGGTCACTCGCACCAAGTTCGAGACGCTCATGCTCCGAGGTCGGGTGCTGTCGTCACGAGCGGCGGGCGAATCGACCGTCCCCCCGGATCCGCTTGACATGCCCGAGGGCGCAGTCCGCGACACGGCCATCGGGATTGACGAGCTACGCGACCAGATCAGCTACACACTCGAAGAGATCAAGATCACCGGGACTCCTCACATGGGCCAGCTCGCCGAGGATGTGCTTCACAAGCTCTCTGCACTTGACGGAGTCGCTCGAGGCTCGCCCGAGGACGAAACGAGATGGAACGAACGGGAACAGGCGTTCAGCACTGCGATGAGGCAGTTTCGGGACGAGGCCCGTCGTGTGGCTTGAGGACCGAGGTCGGGCTGCTCGGCCCTTGAGGGGGCCACCCAGGCTGTCGAGCAATAGCAGTTCAGACGCGCCCCGTAAGCGCACTCCGGTGGTGGCCAACTCACGTCGATCAATGCCGAAGCTGGCGAACAGCTCATGTGCGAGTTCACCAAGCTCGGGAAGACTAGACCCTGAACTTGTTGACGAGGTGCCGTCGCCTGCTCCAGGTGGAGAGAGGAGGACAGCCGTGACGCACTTCGTGCTGCGCTACGAGCGGCTCCTCGGACACGCAGACGTCGAGGAGATCGACGACGTCGCCAAGGCGTTCGCGCGCCTCTTCGAGCTCGAGCACGAGACCGCCCATCTCGACGACGTCGAGGGCGTCCTACTCTCGGCGGAGAACCGCTCCGTGATTGAACGGACCCACGCCCGCTACTTGCGATCGGTCGTAGAGTTCAGCGGGGATTTCGCCAAGGCGGTCGAGTCTGGGCCACGGGCCACACGGTTCGCAACCCTACGCCCAGCTCACTGACGGCCTGGCCGCGCAGACCACTGCGGTGACCGGGTCAGCGTCTGAGGGCGGCCACGTCGGCCAGAGCGGCCAGGGGCGAGCAGGGCCGCTCCAGACGTGAGAAACTCGCGGCGTTGAGCGGCAAACAGGCTCTCCTCGACGACGGCACCCTCGACGCCCTCGGACGCCTCGTGGACGACGTCGCCGAGCGACAGGGCGGAGAGCCACCCGGCTGAGTTGGGTCGGAAGGGGAGAAGGGGAGGCGACGGTGAAGCAGCCAGGAGTGGGGTTGCACGACTCGGCGTTCTCCGACGGTGCCAACGTCAAGGTCGGGTAGGTGACGGCATGGGACTCTTAGATCGCTTCCGGCGACAGGCCCAGGATCGGCCGACGACGCCCCAGGCGCCGCCGCCTCGACGGCGCCACATGTTCTCTGTCGTCGACGTCGAAACAACCGGTCTGGACCCGCAAAGAGACCGAATCGTCGAGATGGCAATCGTTCAAACGGACGGGCAAGACATCACGAGCCAGTGGTGCACCCTCGTGAACCCCGGCACAGGTGACGCCGGGCCCACGAGGATCCACGGGATCGCCTCGGAGTGGCTCGCCGCAGCACCGTCCTTCGACGACCTGGTGGGGGACATCTCTGCCCGCCTTGTAGGTCGGGTGCCCGTCGCCCACAACGCCCTTTTCGACTTCGCGTTCATCGACAGCGAACTTGCCAGGGCCGGCCTCAGGTCCGGGGACTACACGGCGGCCTGTTCGATGGAGCTGGCGACGACACTGGGTTTGCCGGGGAGTCTGCGGGCGGCGTGCCAACACATGGGCATACCACACCAGCCGCACTCGGCCATCAACGACGCACTGGCGACGGCGCAACTCTTCGGAATGTTGCTCCAGTACGTCGACCCCATCTCCTTCGACGGCAAGGCTGCGCCTCCGGGATGTTTCCCGGAGGTGGGACCTTCGGGTCTCGTCGTCAACAGGGCCGAAGCTAGGGAGGTGACCGCTGCACGGGACTTCCTTGCCGCCGCCATGGCCTCACTTCCCGCTCACGAGACGGGAACCGCCCCCCGTACGGCCGCCACCGAGAGTTACCTGGCCCTCCTCGGTGATGCCCTCATGGACGGTTACCTGAGTCCGGAGGAGCAACGCCAACTCCTCGACCTCGCCGGCCGGCTGGGCCTCTCAGAGGCCGAGATCCGCGATGTCCACCACGAGTTCGTTCTATCTCTGTTGGACGCAGCCTTGGCAGACCGCCGCGTGAGCAGGGACGAACGCAACCAGGTCGAGACGGCCGCGGCGTGGCTTGGTGTCGACCTGTCCGACTGGGACGCCAAAGTGAAGGCCGCCCGGGCCCGGGTCAAGGCCGCTCAAAAGAGGTTCCGAGACGAGATGAACGGCAAGGCCGTTGTCTTCACGGGGCGCGGTGTCCACCCCAGGAACATCCAGTCCGCGCTTGCCGCCAAGCACGGCATGACCGTGAAGTCATCTGTCGGCAAAGGGGTAGCGCTCGTGGTGGCCGGCGCCGAGGGCCCGGAGACTGGTGCCACAACCAAGGCCCGCGAACAAGACATCCCCATCATCGTGGAATCCGTGTTCTGGGAACGCCTGGGCGAACTCTGAACGGAGGGGGAGCACCCGATGGCACCGCGAGCGCCCGATAGGCAGGACCGTCGAACACAACGGGGGAGGTGGATGGCGACGCCGCCCGGCTGGTACCCGGACCCGGACGGGCAGCCCTTCGAGCACATCAGCTCGGAGCGGAGGCGACGCCTCGTCGCAACTCACCGCCTGCAGCGCTCTTCGCAAGTATCCTGCGATACCGTGGGTGCCGGTAAAGCGGATCGGAAGGTGCACCGCCGCACGGCGGAGATCACACGGCGGACGTTCTCGATCTGCGACCAGATCATGGACCAGTTGCACGAAGACGTCGCCGCAGGTCGCGTCCCGGTCGAAGTGGAGACCTTCGACGCGGTCTCCTCTCACGTGAAGAAGTCCTCATATCTTCCCCTGCCCGAAGGGGTAGGGAAGAAGGCCGGCACGAAGGCGTACGAGAACGAATGCGAGATCGTCTCGACGGTCCTCGATTCTCGGATCGCGTCGGGCGAGCTAGAGCGCCGTGTGCTGAAACGCCTCCTGACGGAGCGTGGGGTGGAGGCTAAGGACTGCAATCAGGGGTCGCCAGCGTGGTGCCTTCGAGTGGGCCTCCGGGGCGGGTACGTACTGATCCACCAGCGGGGCCGCGGTGGGGACCAATGGCTGTTGTTCTACAACGCCTCCGGCGCCCACCGGAGAACCGTACCCGTTCACCGGTCGCGTCGGGCCTCGTTTGAGCACGTGGCAGATCTCGTTGTGGAGGCCCTGAACCGTCACGTTCCTTGAGCGTCGTTATCGACCGCTCCGCAGTCGAGCGCGGTCTGCGGGTCGATGGAAAGGATGTCGAGACGCTCTCGCTGATGGGCCTCCACGTCCCGGTACTCCCACAGGCTCAGGCAGCGCCACTGCTCATCGGGAAATGGGCATGGGTCAGCCGCCGCCGAGCAACTGCAGGAACTCTCGTTCGGAGACGACCTCAATGTCGATACCGCTTCCGATGAGTCCCTCAACTCTTCTCATCTTCCCAGAACGTTCCCCGTCTACGAAGCGGGAGAACTCCTGGTCTCCGACTACCAGATAGTCCACGTTAGTACTCATCGAGTTCGCGCACGTCCCGCCGACGTTCACGACATGTTGCATGGCGTCCGCTCGAACCATTGACTGCAGCGTGCCGGTGAACACAACGAGGGCTCCGTGGAACGGGTGGGACTCATCGAAGGTATCGGTCTGCGGCGTGATGTGTTTCGGGCGTAGGTGTTTGGCCCGACAGGGCAGGTAGCCCGCTGCGAACATACGACCCGGAACGAAGTCCAGCTTGTCAGCAGCTTCCCGCGGGTCTGCCACTGCGATGGCGTCACAGGCAGACAGGGCGATCCTGGCACACGCGATGGCATCTTCGGCAGGATCGTGATGGATGAAGTCAATGCCACAGTAGTCAGCCACGATATCGAGGCAGTAGCTATGCAGGTCCGGCCATGTCTTCTTGGACAGGATCCTCGTGCAGAAGTATTCGAAGTCGGGATAACTCACACCGTAGAGATCTGCAGTCTGACGCAATACCGACATATCGAAGCCGGCGTTATGCGCTAAGACGCTCCTCCCGGCGATGACCTGGCCAACTTCGCCCCATACATCGGGGAACTCGGGCTTATCACGAACCATGTCAGGTGTGATGCCGTGAATCATGACGTTGTAGGGGTTGAAGTCGAGGTCCCGTGGCCGGATGAGCCAGGAGCAGGAACTGATTGCGCGACCGTCGACGAGCGCCACGCCCACGGCGCAGGCGCTTCCTCGCGTCTCGTTCGCTGTCTCGAAGTCAATAGCAGCCCACGCCACAGCGCCCCCCGCGACGACGTCCACTGGTGAGGCATGGTAGCGGAGCACTGTGACGCCAACACTGGCGTCAGACTCACCAACGGCCCTCCGGTTGGTACCCGGACCCTTCCGGGCAGGCCGGGCACCGGTGGTGGGACGGCTACCAATGGGCACCATGAACCACACCCGGGGATAGGTCGTGGAGCCGGACCGAGGCGCCTACCATCGCTTCGTGACGACCGACTGTGCTCGCAAGTGGGTAGGCAAGCGGCTGATCAAGATGGGTCGAGCGGTGCAGCCCTCGGTTCCCGAGGGCCCCCCTCTTGGTGCTTGGAGGGACCAATGGGACCGGATCTCTCTGGGTCTTGCGCGCATCGAGCACGTCTATGAGGGACGACCCGAGCCAGAGGGGGGGACGGCAGGCGCCGCCTACGACGTCTTCACGTTCTTCGTGAGTTGCCATCACCTCGTGGATTGGATCGAGAGCGATGAAACTGTGCCGAGGCGGACGCGTAAGAGGGCCGACCGCCTCGTCTGCAAGTCCGGCGATCTGAGCATCTGCGCTGACCTCGCCAATCGAACCAAGCACTGCTCGCTCACGGGTACGCAGACGGGGGATACCTCAACTGGCCCCAGCGGGAACGCCGCCAATGTGATGATCGGCCGGGGAGCAAGCCACGCGTTTCGGGTCTCGAGCGCCGGGGTCGAGCGCGACGCGCGCGAGCTGGCGAGGTCATGTGTCGCCGAATGGACGAGGTTCCTCACCGCTCGAGGACTTCCCATGCGGGATTGAGGCGAGGCTGAGGGCTAGGTGTGATGACCGGGGAGGTTGTCCCTGGCGGGACGGGGTGGGTGGTTCCGCGATGAGTTGAGCCCTCCGAGCAAGGCGGTGGGTCTCGACAACTCACGACTTGCCGGGAGGGCTCGTGTCACACGCTAGGACCCAACGCCCCAACGCGGTGCTGACCGCGGAAGGCCGTCGGTGGGCAGTTCTTCGTGACCACCAGCGGGCTGATCCTGCTGTCCGCCCACAACCAGTGGCCGGCGAGACGATATTCGGGACCCGGCTCTATGCGACGCGCCGTCCGGCAGGTTCAGCCGCTCAAGACGATGTCCGGGGGCGGCACGTATCCTTCCCCCGGCGACGACGGGAGTGGAGGACATGGTCGGGGGCTCGGCATTCGGGGGAACAGCGGGAATGGCAGGTGCCACGGCATGACGGCCACGGTCTCGAATGACTTGCGAGTGCCTGAACCCGGGCGCCTCGTTCGGGTGCGCGGCCGGCACTGGGTCGTAGCAGACGTGAGCCGGAGCGCTCTGGCGGATCCGCCGCAGCACATGGTGTCGCTGGCTTCGGTCGAGGACGACCGGTACGACGAGTCAATCAACGTCCTCTGGGAGGTCGAGCCGGGCACGCGCATCCTCGAGCGGGCGACGCTCCCCACGCCCGACGCCGACCGCTTCGACGACCCCGACCGGTTGGCGGCCTTCCTCGATGCCGTCCGCTGGGGGGCTGTCACCAGCGCCGACTCCACGGCGCTGCAGGCGCCGTTCCGCTCCGGCATCGCGATCGAGGACTACCAGCTCGACCCTGTCGTCCGGGCGGTCCGCATGCCACGCGTCAATCTGCTCATCGCTGACGACGTCGGCCTGGGCAAGACGATCGAGGCTGGCCTCGTGGCCCAGGAACTCCTCCTGCGCCACCGCGCCCGCACGATGCTCGTCGTGTGCCCGGCGAGCCTTTGCGTGAAGTGGCGCGATGAGATGGCAGAGAAATTCGGGCTCGAGTTTCGCATCGTCGACACCGAGCTGCTCCGGCATCTCCGCCGCACCCGTGGGTTGCGTGCCAACCCCTGGACCCACTTCCCCCGTTTGATCGTCTCAATGGACTGGCTCAAGCGCGACCGGCCGATGCGGCTGGTTCGTGAAGTGCTCCCCCCGGTGCCGCAGTACCCCCGGACGTTCGACCTTCTAATCGTCGACGAGGTCCACAACGTGGCCCCGTCGGGCCGCGGCCACTACGCCACTGACTCGCAGCGCACCCAGGCGATCCGGGCGATCGCCCCGCACTTCGAGCACCGCCTCTTCCTCTCGGCCACTCCCCACAACGGCTACACGAACTCGTGGACTGCCCTCCTCGAACTTCTCGACAGCCAGCGCTTCGCCCGCGGCGTCGAGCCGGAGCCCGAGCAGGTCCAGCGGATCATGGTGCGCCGTCTGAAGTCCGAGCTCCCGCCGCTGCCCGACGGCACCCCCCGGTTCCCGAAGCGGGTGATCGAGGCGATCGCGATCAACTACCCGGCCGAAGAACGCCAGGCGCACCGCTGGCTTGAGGAGTACGCCGAGAGCCGCCGGCAGACGTCGAAAGACGACGCGACCCGCATGGCCTCGGAGTTCTCCCTCAAGCTGTTGAAGAAGCGGTTGTTCTCGTCACCCGCGGCCTTCGCCCGGACGCTCGGGGTCCACGCCGAGACGATCGAGTCGGGCACGCGGAAGACGCCGAAGGCCGCCAGCTTGAGGGTCCTGACAGCGGCAGTGGCCCGCACCGAAGACGACCTCGACGACGGCGAGTCGGCGGATGCCGTCCGGGACGCTCTCGCGACGGCGACCGACTTCGCGTCGCCGCTGACGGACGACGAGCGCTCGCTCCTGAAGAACCTCCGCGCTTGGGCGGCTAAGGCCGAGGAACGCGCCGACGCCAAGGCCATGGCACTTCTCGACTGGCTCGACGACATCGTCCGGCCCGAGACCGAGAACGGCCATCGCGAGTGGGGCGACGAGCGAGTCATCATCTTCACCGAGTACCGCGACACACAGCGCTGGCTCACCGATCTGCTCACCGCGCGGGGCCTCGGGGGCGACCGGCTCGCACTCCTCTACGGCGGGATGGAAGAGGACCGCCGCGAGAACACGAAGGCCGTCTTCCAGGCAGACCCGTCGCTCGACCCCGTCCGCATCCTCCTCGCCACCGACGCCGCCAGTGAGGGCATCGACCTGCAGCTCCACTGCCACCGGCTCGTGCACTACGAGATCCCCTGGAACCCGAACCGCCTCGAGCAACGCAACGGTCGCGTCGATCGCCACGGCCAGCGGGCACCTGAGGTGCTCGTGCACCACTTCGTCGGCGGCGGGTATGAAACCGCCCCGTCCGGATCGCTCGAGGACGACCTGGAGTTCCTCCTGATGGTTGCCCGTAAGATCGACACGATCCGCGAGGACCTCGGCTCGGCCGGCCCGGTCATCGCGTCCCAGGTCGAGGAGCGCATGCTCGGCTGGCGCACGAAGCTCGACGAATCCGAGATCGAGCGGGCCGCACCCCAGGGGCGCATCGCCCGTCTCGACCGCGAACTCGGCCGGCACATCGCCGACCTCCACGACGCCCTGATGAGCTCGAAGACGGAACTGCACCTCGAGCCCCCGAACGTCGAGCGTGTTACGCGAACCGCGCTCGAACTCGCCCACCAGCCGGCACTGATCCCCATCACGGTCGTGCGGGACGACCGCGACGCACCGGCCTTTCACCTACCCCGCCTCACCCACAGCTGGGCGCGAGCAACCGAAGGCCTCGCCCACCCCGTCACCAGCGAGGCCCGACCGATCACGTTCGACCATGACGTCGCCGCCGGTCACGACGATGTCGTGCTCGCCCACCTCGGCCACCGCCTCGTTCAGCAAGCGCTCTGGCTCCTGCGCTCGGAGATCTGGCGCGCCGACACCGAAGCCACTCTCGCCCGGGTCACCGCCCGCGTGATCCCCGACGGCATCGTCGAAGCACCGACCGTCATCGCACACGGCCGCCTCGTGATCACCGGCGGCGCCGGCCACCGTCTCCACGAGGAGGTGATCGCCGGCGGCGGGCTGGTCCGCAACGGCCGCTTCGCCCGCATCACCACTTTGACCCAGCTCCAAGCTGTCATCGATGCGCCCACCTTGGGTGTCCCGCCTAAAACCGTTCGACAGGCACTCGCTCGCCAGTGGCCCAAGGTCGCCGACGGTGTCCTTGGCGCCCTCACCCGCCGCCAGCAAGACCGCAGCGACAGCCTCAAGGCGGCCCTCAAGAAGCGCGCCGACGACGACGCCAAGTCAGTACGCGCCGTCCTCACCGAGCTGCGCCGATCGATCGAAGCCGAGCTGGCCGCTGCCGACACCCACTTCCAGCAAGTCCTCCCGCTCTTCGCCGCCGACGAGCGCAACCAGGTCGAGCGCGATCTTGAAGCACTCCAACGGCGTCTCGACGAGATCCCCGCTGAGATCGACGCCGAAGTCGAGGCCGTCCGCCGCCGGTACGCCGACACCACCCCCCGACTGTTCCCTGCGGCAATCGAGTTCTGTGTTCCCGAGGGACTCAGCCGATGAGCAGCGCCCGCATCCACGCCGAGTGGCTCAGCCTCATCGAAGTCAACGGACCATTCCTCACCCTCCCCGTCCTGACCGAAGCACTCCCGCACGGCCTCGAACCCACCGGACCCGACCTCGTCGCCGACCTCCGCAGAGCCTTCACCGAGCTCGGGGACGACCCGTCCCTCCAGTCCCTCTGGATCCGCTGGGTGATCGGCACGCTTCTCGGCTTCCCCGACGAAGTCATCCGTGAGGGTGCCGCGCTGGGACCCTCGCTCACCTTCCGGGTCGCGGAGCAGCGAGAGACCTTGCGGCCGGAATTCGCGGTCATCGACGACAGCGGTGGCTCGGATCGACCGCGATTGCTCGTCACCACCTGGCCGCTTGGCACGAACCTCTTTGCACCACCGGACAACTCCAGCTGGTCAGCAACGCCCGTGGACCGACTCGCCGACCTCTGCCGCGGTACCGGCGTGCGTCTGGGTCTCGTCACCAACGCCGACGTCTGGGCCCTCGTCGACGCGCCCGTCGGCGAGGCCAGCGCCACAGCGACGTGGGACGCGTCCCTCTGGCTCGAGGAGCGCGCCACCCTCGACGCCTTCACCACCCTAGTCGGGGTCCGCCGGTTCTTCTCCGTCGCAGCCGACGAGACCCTCGAAGCACTCCTGACCAAGTCGGCCAACGCCGAAGCGGAGGTCACCGATCAGCTCGGCAAACAGGTCCGCCAGTCGGTCGAGCTTCTCGTAGACGCCATGAGCCGGGCGAATCGGGAACTCGGCGGCGACGTGTTCGCCGCGCTCGACGCTGCAGACCTCGACCGCGACGTCGAGCCTTACGTCTACGAAGCCGCGGTCACCGTCCTCATGCGCCTCGTGTTCCTCCTCTCCGCCGAAGAACGCGGCCTCTTCCTGCTCGGTGACGAGACCTACGACACGACCTACGCGGTCTCCACGCTGCTCGCCGAACTCGAGGAGGCCGCCAACCGCTACGGCGAGGACGTGCTCGAACGCCAGACCGACGCTTGGCACCGCCTCCTCGCCACCTTCCGCATGGTGCACGCCGGCGCCGCGCACGAGAACCTGCGCATCCCGGCATATGGCGGCAGCCTCTTCGACCCCGATCGCTTCCCGTTCCTCGAGGGACGGCTGCCGAGCGAACCCTGGGACGAGACCCCTTCCGCGCCGCTGCCGATCGACAACCGCACGATCATGCACCTCCTCGACGCCCTGCAGGTGCTCCGCTTCAGGGGACGCGGCGGTGTGCGTGAAGCGCGCCGCCTGTCCTTCCGATCGGTCGACGTCGAACAGATCGGCCATGTGTACGAGGGTCTGCTCGACCACTCCGTCGTACGGACGATGGAGGTCAGCCTCGGTTTCGCGGGCAAGGCCGAACCCGAACTCGCGCTCGAAGAGGTCGAGGAGTACGCCGCTCGGGGTGATGAGGAGCTGGCGGCATGGCTCGTCGAACAGGTCGGCCTCACCGCTAAGCAGGTCGAACGCGGCCTCGGCGTCGAGATCGACGGCGTTGTCTTCGACCGCCTCGTCAGCGCCTGCGACAACGACCGCAAACTTGCCGACCGCATCGCTGCCTACGCCGGCCTTCTCCGGACGGATCTGCGTGGCCTCCCGCAAGTCTTCCTGCCCGACAGCTTCTACGTCACGAAGTCGAGCGACCGCCGCTCCTCCGGCACCTACTACACGCCTCGGGCGCTCGCCGAGGAGATGGTGCTCCACACGCTCGAACCGCTCGTCTACGACCCAGGCCCCGCCCAGGGCGCCGACCGAGAGCAGTGGGCACTCAAGTCCAGCAGCGACATCCTCGATCTCCGGGTCTGCGACATGGCCATGGGGTCGGGTGCGTTCCTCGTGGCGGCGTGCCGGTATCTCTCCGAACGCGTCCTCGAAGCCTGGGCGAGAGAGGGGATCCACGCCGGAGATCCCATTCCGCTAGCCGGTGACGCGACCGTCCTGATCCCCGACGACGAAACAGATCGCGAGATCCTCGCCCGACGCCTGATGGCCGACCGATGCCTCTACGGCGTTGACCGCAACCCCATGGCGGTCGAGATGGCCAAGCTCTCCCTGTGGCTCATCACCCTCGCCAAGGACCGGCCGTTCACGTTCGTCGATCACGCACTTCGTTGCGGAGACTCGCTGCTCGGCATTACCAGCGTCGACCAGCTCAGCAGCTTCCACGTCGATCCCGTCGCTGGGCGCAGGCTCCACGGGGGGTTCCCGCTCTTCGATCCGGGGACAGCGGTAGAACCGCTGGTGAAGGAAGCCCTCGAAAAGCGCCGGGAGCTTGAATCGCTTCCGGTCTTGGACGTGAGGGATGTCGAGCAGAAGCAGCACCTCTTCGAGAAATCCTCGGACCTTCTGGACCAACTGAAGGTGATCGGCGATCTCGTTGTGGGCGCGTTGCTCTCGACAGCAACGGGCACCCCCGAGCGGTACGAAGACCGACTCCTCGCCATATCGGGCGAGGTCATCTCCGCCATTGCTACGGAGCCGGAGTCCGAAGACAGGCTGCACAGAACGTTTGATCTTCACCTGAATGCAATGTATTGGCTAGATGAAGGGCGCCCCGGACTAGCTCCGCCACGCAATTGTCTGCACTGGCCCCTGGAGTTTCCAGAAGTGTTCCTGGACTCGTCCAAAGCTGGCTTTGACGCAGTCATCGGTAATCCACCCTTCCTTGGCGGAGTGAGAATTACGGAACTTGAAGGCGAACACTATAACGCAGTACTAGCTAGACTAAACCCGCCTGAGTCCAAACGCGTTGACATCTGCGCGTACTTCTTTCGCCGGCTTGTCGCGATCTGCAGCCCATGTGGTATAGGTGGACTCTTGGCGACAAAGTCAATAGCGGAGGGCACTACTAGACAGGGCGGGCTTGACCAGCTGGTCCTGAAGGGCTTCACGATTGTCCGAGCTCACAAGTCATTTCGTTGGCCGGGAGGCGCGGCCGTACAGGCCGCAAGCGTATGTCTGACGAGGCTGGAATGGAAGGGCCCGCGCATTCTCTCCGGCGAGCGAGTTGCGGAAATATCTACTCAACTTGAGCCTGGCTCATCTCGACAGCCGCTCAAGCTAACCGTGCGCATGGCGGAGTGCTATCAAGGATCTGGCATTTGGGGCGATGGGTTCTTCCTCTCTGAACCAGAAGCCGAGGAGATGTTGGCTGCGGATCCGCGGAACGCTGCTGTCATTCGCCGCGCCTTGGGCGGGCAGGAGCTAAATGAGCAAGTTGAGATACGCGCAAATCGTTGGGTAATCGACATGGGCGAGCGCGAGCTTGCCGAGGCCAGCTCATTTCTGCTGCCGTTCGCCCGATTGGATCAGACTGTTAGACCTTGGCGGTCGAAACTCAACCCAAAGACGTACAAGCGAATTGTTGATGCCTGGTGGCGATACTTTCATGGGCGTCAGGCTCTCTACGCGGCGATCGAACGCCATTCGCTAGAATCGGTAATAGCACGATGCAGGGTATCCGATAGCCACATATTGGCTCTCGTCGATAGTCGCGCCGTGTTCATGGATACGGTGGTTGTTTGGGCCAGTGATGACCTTGCATTGTTTGGTCTACTACAGAGCTGCTTCCATGAGAGCTGGGCCCGAAGGTACTCGTCAACATTTGGGAGCGGAGCAGGCATGCGCTACGTCGTCGGCTCCTCATTCGCGACGTTTCCATCGCCCCAGGAGGATTCCTGGCGGGATCTCCGTGAAGTGGCAGAGCGGTATCTGACGGAGCGCGAACAGTTGCGGGTTCGGCTTCAGATTGGTCTGAAGGCCCTTGACACGGCGATCCATTTGGAGACTAGCGAGGATTCTGCATTCCGCGGTCTGAGGGCAACCATCCGCGAACTCGACCTCGCAGTTCGGGATGCGTACGGCTGGACGGATCTGAGGCTCGACCACGGCTTCTACGACGTGAGACAAGGTGTGCGCTACACAATCGCGCCGCGGGTGCGGGCGGAAGCTCTAGATCGGCTTCTTGACCTGAATAGCAGGCAACGCGCGGACGAAGATGCACAGGGACGTCGTGCCACGGGGGCCGCCGAGCGATCGACACCACAATCGCAGATGAGCTTTGACGCCAATGCATAGGCATTGTCCGCCTGCTCGATGCGTTGTCCCTCGCCCCACCTTTGAGGTGGCGGGTTGATGGTAGACAACCTAGCGGTCCTAGCAGCGCCCCCACCTGAGCTGATTCGACTTGAGCTTGAGCAGCTATTGCTTGCCAACATCTGCGGCCCTCAGGGCGGCGAGCACGAGGAGCTAGCTGGCAATGCGGCGATCCGGGACTACTACTTGGTCGGGATGCTGGCACCGCAGCAGCTGGCTGCTGATCCGGGAGAGTTCGACGGGCAGCAGGACGCACTCGCCGTCGAAGGGCCGTCGGACGTCGAGGAGGTCGCGCCCGATGCCGGGCCGGCTGCTGCGCCATCACTGTTTCCATCGTCACTCGGCATGACCTTCGGAGTAGCCGGGGTCACCGGCGAGATAGTGCTCGACGCGAGGTGGGGACGGTACGAACGTGCCACAGCCGATTCCGACGATGAGGACGGCAAACCGCGGTCGGCGTGGCGACGCATCCCGGCTGGGGGCTCGGCACCCCTAAGGCTGGCCGCCGGAGAGTTCGGCCCCGTCGTCCCTGATGCCGCTCAGCCCGAAGTCGTGGTCAAGGGTCGGATCCGCCGTAGCGGTGATCACTGGATCGTGACGGCGTTTTTGATCAATGAGCAGCCGGAGCAGGAGCAGCACAAGGACGCCGCCTGGCTGTTCCAAGTCGACCTCTCCGCCGCGCATGCATCGGGCAACGCGGTGTTCCGCCAAAGCTTGTCGGCGCATGCCAGCGACGATGGGGGCGAAGCCAGGGCGCTCGATATGGCGTATCGCGATGAGGTGCAGTTCGCGATCGGTCACGGCATCGGCGTACACGTCGAGGCCGATCCGGAGGATCCGCGTCGGGCGACGCGGGTGGCTACGTCGGCGGTGCCTCGTTTCGAGGTTCCGAGGACCGATCCGCCCACTGCTGAGGATGAGCCGGCGCTCGACGATGTCGTCCTCGACATGGGGGTTCTCGCCGAGATCCCGACGGAGGGTCTGGGCGAGGCGTTACGTCCGCTGGTGGTGGCGTACCGGGACTGGATCGCGCAGCAACGTGAGCGGATCGCAGTTCCAGCAGCGCGTTTGAACGGTTTCGAGTCGATCGCAGAAGAGGTGCTCGCCCAGTGTGAGCGCGCCGCCGATCGCATCGAGTCGGGCATCAACGCGCTCTTGGATCCCGAACATCCTGAGGCCGCCGATGCGTTCCGTTTCGCCAACCGGGCGATGGGGTTGCAGAGGGTGCACACGATGGTCGCGGATCGGCGTCGGAAGAGCGCCGAGCTTGAGGCCGAGGCTGTGCTCGGGCAGATCGACGTCCCTGCGAATCGGAGCTGGCGGCCGTTCCAGTTGGCGTTCCTGCTGTTGAACCTGCCCAGCTTGTCCGACCCGAAGCACGAGGAGCGGGCGGCGTGGCCGCAGGGGTTGGTCGATTTGCTTTGGTTCCCGACGGGCGGTGGCAAGACCGAGGCGTACCTCGGTTTGACGGCGTTCACGTTGGCGATCCGGCGATTGCAGGGCCAGGTCGGCAACTACGACGGCACTGACGGAGTCGCGGTCTTGATGCGTTACACCTTGCGGCTGCTCACGGTGCAGCAGTTCCAGCGTGCCGCCTCGTTGATGTGCGCGTGCGAATGGATCCGGCTCGAGGCTGCAGCGGGCGGCGACGCGCGATGGGGTGACGTTCCGTTCCGCCTCGGCTTGTGGGTCGGTTACTCGGTCACGCCGACGAGGGGCACCCAGGCGAAGCAGGCGATCGAAGAGGCGCGGGGCTCGGCCTGGCACGGCGGCGGGTCAGACCCGGTGCAAATCACCTTTTGCCCATGGTGCGGAGCCCCTGTCAGCGCGGCGAAGGACGCCGAGTATGACCGCGTCCGTAAGCGAACCCTCGTCTACTGCGGCGACCCCATGGGTCGCTGCGCGTTCACGCGTCGCCACGCGAACGGTGAAGGGCTGCCACTCATCACGGTGGACGACGAGATCTACCGCTTCGTCCCCGGAATGATCATCGCCACGGCCGACAAGTACGCGCAGCTCCCCTGGCAGGGACCGACCCGGGCATTGTTCGGCCGGGTGTGGCAGCGTTGCGAACGGCATGGCTATCGGCAACACGACTTGGACGAAGAGCTCGACGAGCGCGCCAGTCATCATCGGCGCGGCAACGACCCGCCAGCGAAGACCGTCCCGGCAGGGCCGCTGCGCCCGCCGGATCTCATCATCCAGGACGAGCTCCACCTGATCGCGGGCCCGCTCGGAAGCCTCATGGGCCTGTACGAGACGGCAGTGGACGAACTCGCGTCCTGGGAACTCGACGGCCATCGGGTGAGGCCGAAGATCGTGGCGTCGACCGCCACCGTGCGGCGAGCCGAGGAGCAGGCACTGCAGGTGTTCTGGCGCCGCCTCGAGGTCTTCCCGCCGCCGGGGCTCGACGCGTCGAATTCCTTCTTCGCGGTGCAGCGGCCCCGCGATGTCGCGCCGGGCCGCCGTTACCTTGGCGTCTGCGCACCCGGGAGGCGAATCAAGGCCGTCGAGATCCGGCTGTACACGGCGCTGATGGGTGCGGCACAACGGCTCTTCGAAAAGTACGGGGAAGCAGCAGACCCGTGGATGACACTCGTCGGCTACTTCTCGGCCCTCCGTGAACTGGCCGGGATGAGTCGGTTGGTCGATGACGACGTGAGCACGCGCCTGTCGCAGTCGAGCATCACCGATCGGGGGCTGGGCCGGCGCTTCCTGCGCATGAAGGCGGAGCTGACTTCGCGGATCGACTCGGGCGACATCCCCGAGATTCTTGACCAGCTCGGCCTCACGTTCACCCCGGCTGCTGCGCCCTCCGCCGACGATCCACCGGCCACCAAGCGCGGCTCGAAGAAGGACTTCGTGCGGCGTCCGATCGACGTTCTGCTGGCCACCAACATGATCTCCGTCGGTGTCGACGTCCCGCGTCTCGGCCTGATGGTCGTCGGTGGCCAGCCCAAGGCGACCGCCGAGTACATCCAGGCGACAAGCCGCGTCGGCCGCAGTACCGATGGGCCCGGCCTCGTCGTCACCGCGCTGAACTGGGCGCGGCCTCGTGACCTCTCGCACTACGAGAGCTTCGAGTACTTTCACGCGACCTTCTACCGGCATGTCGAGGCACTCTCGGTCACGCCATTCGCGCCGCGGGCCCTCGATCGAGGTCTGTCCGCAGTGCTCGCAGCGATGATCCGACACTCGGACGAGACGACGAACCCCAACCCCGCACCGAACAGCCTCGATCCGCACACCGTGGCGCAGGCCGCGCTGCAGGCGATCCGGCAGCGGGCAGAGGCGCTGACGAGTGACCCCGGCGTCGGTGTGACGATCGATACCGCGGTGAAGCAGCGGCTTGACGCATGGTTCCAGGCGAAGGGGAAGGTCGCCGGAGCCGCCATCCTCGGATACCGGCAACGCAAGGACGGCAAGACGCTCGGCCTGCTCGGGCAACCGGGCCAGGCCAAGTGGGGTCTCTGGACATGCCCCACGTCGCTGCGCGAGGTCGAGTACGGCGTGAACCTCTTGATCCACGACGGGCAGGGGGCCACCGGGGGAGCCGCCCTCGAGGACTACCAGTTTCCGTCGGATACCGATCCAGACGGTTCGCCCGATGAGCCAGTCGATTCCACGGGATCGACGAATGACTCGGAGGCGCCGTGAGTGTGACTCGCGTCGGACAGGTACGCCCGAGCCAGCTGCTGCACACCTACGGCCCCGGTTCGCTCGTGGACTTGCCGCACCTGTCGGTCCTTGTGTCGGGCCTCGACGGCTGGGGAGCGGATCCCACCGTGTCGCCCGAGATCGTCGAGAAGCGACTACTCGCGGCGGTGCGCCGGCGCCTCGGTCCTTCGGTGCAGGCGCTGCGGCTCCCGCCACACAAGGAAGAGACTCGCAACCTTCTCGACGACTGGGCGAGAGTCGGCGTCCCGGTGGCCATCTTCCCGAGCTGGCTGCGCTGCCCGGCCTGCGACCGCATCGCCCAACACGATTCCGGGCTCTTCGATCTGAAGGCACACCCCTACCGTCCGGACCTCACCCGCTACCACCACACGAACTGCAATAAGTCGAAGGGCAAGCCGCCCCCGGCCGTCCCCGTCCGGTTCCTGCTGGCCTGTCGCAAGGGTCACCTCGACGAGTTCCCTTGGGTGGCGTTCACCCACCGGGGCAGTAGCTGCGGCGCGCCACTGCTCGAGCTGTTCGAGCGCAACCAGAGCAGCCGCGCCGACGACGTCATGGTGACCTGCAAGAACTGCGGGGGCGCCCGTTCGATGGTCGAGGCGTTCGGGGAGGCCGCGGCACAGAACCTGCCGAAGTGCCGCGCCCGGCATCCGCACCTGCGGGCGGTCGATGACACGCCGTGCGACCAACGCAACCGGGCCCTGCTCCTGGGCGCGTCGAACAGCTGGTTCTCCGTCGCGCTCCGGGTCCTGGCAGTGCCGCCATCGGCGCCGCCGCTCGCCCAACTCGTCGAGGACCTCTGGCCGCATCTCGCCGCGATCAAGAGCTTGGACGTCCTGGACTACGCCATCTCGACCAACTCATCGCTCGGTGAATTTGCGAGCTTCGACGTCGCCGAGATCTGGACGCAGATCGAACAGCACCGCGCCGGCGGCGGAGCGCCCGTTGACGAGGACGAGGATCTGCTCGGCCCGGAGTGGGTGCAGCTGGCCGACCCTGCGCACGCGGTCAACGGCCCGGACTTCCGGCTGCGAGAGGTTGCACCGCCTCCGTCGTTCGCCTCGGTGATCGAGAGGGTCGTCCTCGCAGAACGACTCCGGGAGGTTGTGGCGCTAATCGGCTTCACCCGCATCGACCCACCCGGTGAGCCCGACGCTGCCGGCCAGCTCGCAATCGAAGCGCCGATCGCCCGAGGCAAGCCGGACTGGGTCCCCTGCAGCGAGGTGCGAGGCGAAGGGATTTTCATCCAGTTCCGGGAGGATGTCGTCGCCGCCTGGGAGTCGGGTGTCTCGTCCTCACCGCATCTCGACGCGCTGATGGGCGCCCACGGTCGCTGGCGGGCGCGTCGCAAGCTCGACCCGACGACCGGTTGGCCCGGTGCTCGGTACGTGGCCCTGCACACTTTCAGCCATCTCCTGATGCGCGAGCTCGCGCTCGAGTGCGGCTACGGATCGGCGAGCATCAGCGAACGGCTGTACGCGCGGACAGACCCCGCCCCGATGGCCGGGGTGCTCCTCTACACCGCTGCCCCGGACAGCGAAGGCACGCTCGGCGGACTCGTCAGTCTCGGCGAACCTCGTACGCTCGATCGCTTGCTCCGGCAGGCGCTCGCGCACGCCGCCCTGTGCGCCGCAGACCCGATGTGCGCCGAGCATGTGCCGGGGGAGATGGAGGACACTCTCCATGGAGCGGCGTGCCACGCGTGCCTGTTCTCACCCGAGACATCATGTGAACGGGCAAACAGGTACCTCGACCGCACGCTTGCCGTGGATACCTTCGCCAGTCAGGGACTTGGCCTCTTCTCGGCCGCGGCTGATGCAACCTGACCTGCAGGCAGCGATCGTCGCCTTCGCCCGGCAGCTTCCCCGCGATCAAGTCGAGCAGGCCGCGGCGCTGATCGAGACAGCGTCGGTGCCGAAGGAGGTCACTGGGAAACTGAGTTCGCTCGTCGCGAACAACCGGTTTCAGAAGATCGCCGGTGACCTCGCCGCGGCTTGGATCGCATCTCCCGGCATCAGTGGATCAGCGCTCGCCATGGCTCTGGGGGCGGCCGCGGGAGCGACCGAAGCCGAACGGCAGCGTCAGCAGATGGAGCTCGTGTGGACCGGTCCCTCCGAGGTCGGCATTCCGATCCGCCAGACCGAGAGCGTGTTGATCGAGCTCATCAATGCGGCCGAGCATCGGCTGACGCTGGTCTCGTTCGTCGCCTACAAGACGAAGACGGTGAGCGATGCCCTTCAAGGAGCATCCGACCGCGGCGTGGACGTCCGATTGGTTCTCGACGGCGGCAGCAACGCACAGCTGGCGTTCGCCTCTCTCGGAGATGTGGTGAGGCTCTACACCTGGCCGCCGACCTTGCTGCCGGATCATGATCCCGGCCACGCCAGCCTGCACGCGAAGACGGCGATCGCGGACACCAAGGTCGCCTTCGTCACGAGCGCCAACCTGACCGGCAAGGCCATGAGCAGCAATATGGAACTCGGGCTCCTGGTCACCGGCGGCGAAGTCCCGAAGCGGCTCGCCGATCACTTCAACGCGCTCATCGATTCTGACGTGTTGGTGCCATGGACGACAGCGCTCCCGCCCGGACTGTGACGGCTCTCGAGCGGCCAGCGCTCCTCTTCTGTCCCTACTTGCCGCTCAGTCGGCCCGTGGTGTTCTCCGGTTGGTGGTTGGGGCCACTCGACGAGTTCGATGGATCCTGGCATGGGGAGCGATTCGAAGATCTAAGTCGACGGCTTCTCGCGGGATTTCGAGACGCGGACGGCAGGCCGCTGAAGCGGCTAAGTTTGCTCGCCCGCATGCAGAGCGGAACCGACGGCGTCTGGCCGCCGCAGCAAGAACTCGAGGCGCTCCAGGCAGCGATCCACTTCGCCTTGCTGTACGACAACTCTGGGTGGACACCCGACCCCGCTCTCGACACAGGTGGGGGCTGGTTTCATGTCACCACCGACAACGGGGACCTCTTCGCGTGGGCCATCGATCTCGACAAGGGCCAGGTGGCTCTCCGCCGTGGTGCGATGGTCACGGTCACGAGCGGCGGCTGGCAGATCGAGCGATCCGACTTCCAGGTTCCTGCTCCTCTTGAGCTCTTCCTTCCGCTTGCTCCGACAACCCTCGATCCTGATGTGCTGACGGCCGTGTACGAGATCACCATGGATGAGGCTGGGGTTCCTGAACGCAATCACAACCTACGAACCGCGATGCGCTGGCTCGCGAAGTCACATCGGAACAGTCCGAGCATCACGTCAGACGATCGCGTGGTCATGCTGAAGACCGGGTTCGAAGCGCTCACGGGCGAGAGCAGAGCGGGCGAGTTCGCGACCAAGCTGCAGTCGATCTTCGACGGCCTGAAGCGGGACTACCCGCCGGGCCCACCGCCGGGTCGCTTCTTCGAGGACGGGGACCTCTTGTGGTCAGCATCGCAAGGTCGACGGTTGAAGTATCGATGGCGCCGGAGCAGAAAGGAGTTCAAGCGCAGCGTCACCCAGCTCGAGCATTGGGCGCTCAGCTTTTCTGACGTGCGCAATGAGATTATCCACGACGGTGTCGTCCCTGATCTTCGATACAGGAAGCGCGGCTCCACCTTCGAAGGCCACTACGTCTGGGTAGGCGAACGTGTACTCCGGGAGGCGATCTCAGTCGAGCTACGCCACGCGTGTCACCCCTACCTCTGGCGAAGCTCGACGTTCCGGAAGATACTTCGTGAATGGGGCTCTTCCGATCCGCAATGATGCGCATGAACTGACGAACCGACGGTTACGTGGCTGTTCCCTGGGTTCACCTTCGAGCGCTCGACTCCATCGCCCCCGGGGACCGTCGGCCCGACCCGACGAGCGATGGGGAGATCGTCGTCCCGAATCGCGTGCAACTAGCACCAGCCGCGCTCGACGGGGAGGTTGTCCCCTAGGCCTCATGCCCTAACCGAACGAACTGGGGCCTCGATCATGGGGCAGCGCCCTTTCCCGACCGATGGCCTGCCCACCCCTCCACCTCGGTCTTGGACCACAGCTTGCAGCGACCCTGGCCGAGATCGATAACCGGCCTTGGCATGTCCGGGTACCGCCGCTGGTATAGCGACACCGTGTTGCGCTGCGCGAGCCCGAGCAGCTCCGCCACCCCGCGCGCGTCGATGAGGTCATCGGTGTCGATGTTCTGGCCCACTGTGACCGGAGCCTACAACAGTTGACATCTCCGTTCGCCCGGATGTAGCCTACGGTTGTAGACACATAGCGAAGTGGCCCCGGCGGTGCGCAAACACCCCGGGGCCTGGCCGGAACCCCTGGAGGTCCCGACATGAACGAGCCTACGTGCTCCCCCGTCCCACTCACCCTGGCCGCGCTCGACGGCCGGGTGACCCTCACCGTCGAGGAAGCGGCGTCGCTCCTCGGTCTCGGCCGCTCCGCCGCCTACGAGGCGGCCCGCCGTGGCCAAATCCCCACACGTCGCCTCGGCCGTCGTGTGGTCGTGCCGGTGCCGGCACTGCTCGCCTGGCTCGGCGCCCCTGACACCGCCGCGACCGCGGCGGCCTGAGCCATGCAGGGCCACATCCACAAGCGCGAGTCCACCGACCGTGCCGGCCGCAAGAAGACCCTCTGGTACGTCGTGATGGACATCGGGCGCGGCGCCAATGGCAGGCGCCGCCAGAAGTGGCACGGCAGCTACCCCACCCGCAAGGCCGCCGAGGTCGCCCGAGCCCATCTCGTCAACGAGTACCACCGCGGCACCTACGTCGAGCCGTCCTCGGTCACCCTCGAGCAGTGGGTGCACGACACCTGGCTCCAGGCGATGCGGACCCAGGTGAAGCCGAGCACCTGGGACTCCTACGCCCGCAACTTCGAACTGCACCTGCTCCCCCGCCTCGGCCACCGGCCGTTGCGAGAGCTCACCGCCGCGCTGCTCAACAGCATCTACGGCGAGCTACTCGAGAACGGTCGCCGCAACGGCAACGGCGGTGGCCTCAGCGCCAAGACCGTGCGCTACCTGCACACGACGATGCACAAGGCCCTCGCGGACGCGGTCGATGCCGGCCTCCTCGGCACGAACCCCGCGGACCGGGCCCGGCCGCCGAAGCCTGCGAAGGCCGGTCCGACGGAGCTGCGGTTCTGGACACCCGAGCAGCTGCGGGCGTTCCTCGCGTCGGTCGCCGGCACCCGCCTCGAGGCGGCGTGGTACCTGGCAGCGATGACCGGCATGCGTCGAGGTGAGGTGCTCGGCCTGCGCTGGGCCGACATCGACGTCGACGCGGCCCGGCTCGCCGTGCGCCACACCATCATCTCGGTCGCGTACGAGGTGCGGGAATCGACGCCGAAGACCCACCAAGCCCGGGTGATCGACCTGGACCCCGGCACCATCGAACAGCTCCGGGCCCACCGGGACCGCCAGCAGGTCGAGCGACGCGAGCGGGGCGCCGACTACCAGGACCACGACCTCGTGTTCTGCCGCGAGGACGGCACCCCGCTGCACCCCGACACGTTCAGCCAGAGCTTCGAGCGGGCGGTGGCAAAGGCCGGCCTTCCCCGCATTCGGTTGCACGACTTGCGCCACACCCACGCCACCATCGCCCTGCGCGCCGGCGTGCCGGTGAAGGTGATCAGCGAGCGCCTCGGCCACGAGTCCCCCGCCTTCACCATGAAGCAGTACGCCCACGCCCTCCCCGGCATGCAAGCCGAAGCGGCAGCGCGAATTGCGGCCTTAGTGCTGGGAGAGTGAGCGCCGCGCCGGCGTTCGGCGAATCCGGCGTGTAACACGACAACTCACCTAGTCCATTGCAGTCATGCCACTCGCGCGTGGTCCCTCGATTCTCACGCTACTGGTTCCCCAGTAGACCCGGAAGCTCTGTGCAGAGGTTCCCCCAATCTTCCTCATCAACTTGACCCACTAGGCCGACGACATCCGTAGTTGGCACATCCATGACTCTGTCCAGCATGGCATAGCTCTCTCGGGAGAAGCCTTCATGATTCCAACCTTGGAGCGGCATGTAGTGCGGGTGATCCTGCCGGCTGCTTCGTGATGTCACGGGTACGACAGTCACAGAGTACTTCTCTGCGTAAAGGACGACAGCCGGACGTCGCTTGAAATCTTCCCCTTCTGAGTATGGAACCCACACCTCCACGATCCTCCCAGGCCACAGCTGTCCGTGCGGGACACGTTTCACGGAACGCGTAGAGCGCGCTCTCTTCACTGCCTGTCGGTATGCGTAATGAGGCGAGGATGCTGGCTTCTGCGGGCGTCTCCGCTGTACAGGTCGGCGGGATTTCTGAGAAGCTCTACCCTTGGAGTTGGAGCGTCCGCGCATCTTCATCCTCTCCCCTCTCCGCTTGAGAGATCCATCATGACGGCCTGTCGCATGTCCAAGAGTGCCAGGGCCATTCCAGTGTGGAATGTCTCGCTCTTTGTGCTGTCCGCTGGGCCAGCGAGGAAATCCTGGAAGGCGGCGTTAGCAAACTCCCAGAAATCTTCCTCGAGGTCGCAAGTTTGACAGCCAAAGCGATAGGGCTCTTCTCCGGGTTCGGCCTCAGTTGTGTGCATCAATATCCAAGCGAATATTGTCTCAGCATCGCTGAACTGATCCAGCAACGACCATGGCAAGTGGGCGACTGCCTTTAGCCCGAATTCGTAGCCGGCACGTCGGAGCCTCTTCAGCTCCTCTGCCAGCGCCTGTCTCGTCTCTTCGGCCTCATTGAGATCGACCTCGGCTGGCGCATTTGGGAAGGAGGTTGTGGCGGCTCGCTCTTGCTTGCTCGCCAGAAGCCGGAAGGCCTCCTGAGCGAGGTGGGAGGGGGATGCCCCTTCGGTGAAGACCGCTGCCCACAGGTCATCCGGGATCGACACGCTGAGCTTCATGATGTTGAGCCTACTTGAGGGAGTACGACCTGTCAAGTGTACTACCGCCGCATGGGAGTACTACCCATGAGTCAGTGTCGGCCGCTCTCGGGGCCCGGCCGGGTCATCGACGTCGAGCCAGCGGAACGGCATCGCCCCGATGTGGTCGCTCACGGCTCGCTCGAGCGGGTACTCCGCTCTGCGCACATCCGACGTCTGGCAGGAGCCTCCAGCTTTCGCGCGTGACTAGGGGTATAGAGGGGTTATACTGGGGGCATGCCGAAGGTGAACGTGTACGTACCCGACGAGCTGCTGTTCCGCGTGCGGGCCGAGGACATCGCGGTCTCGACCGTCTGCCAGCGTGCCCTGGAAGGCGACGTCGAGGCGCGTGCGCTCGCCCGGTCCGCCACCAAGAACCTCCGGGCGGTCGCAGAGCGACTTCGCCGTACCGAGGACGCGCGCCAGGCGCAGCAGTACCGCGAGGGTTACGCGTTCGGGGTCGCCTGGGCGCAAGAGGTGGCCGGCCTCGATGAGCTGCGCCGAGTCGACCGAGCAGCCGACCGTGACCTGCTCGTGGACTACGGGCAGGTCCCGAGCTACGTTGCGCGCCTCATGGACGCCGCCCCTGATGGCGACGTGGTGACCGACGACGTGCTGGACGGCGACGCCTCTGAGTTTGACCGAGGCGTCCTGCTCGGCGCCGCCGAGGTCTACCGGAATGTGCGGCCGCTGGTTGAACGCCGTCCGACGCGGGGGTCGCGATGAACCCGGACCGGTCGGCAAAGGAGCGGCGGGCCGAGCCCAGCGCGAAGCAGGTAGCTGCGAATCAGGCAAACGCGCAGCGCTCCAGCGGCCCTCGAACCTCTGCCGGCAAGTCAAGGAGCGCCATGAACGCAACACGACACGGCATCTACGCGCAGCCCGCGCCCATCCCCGCTGGGGTCTTCGCCGAGGACCGTGACGAGATCGACGCCTTCGTGCAGGACGTGATCGATGGACTCACACCGACCAACGAGTTCCAGCGACTGCTCGCCACGCGGGTTGCGACGGCGCTGCTGCACGCGGCCCGTCTCGACCGGTATGCCGCACACCAGATCGCCCAGATCAGTCGGCTCAACATCCTCGACGGTGCAATGGGGGCGCTCATCGGAGAACAGCCTGCCGACGAGGAGATCGCAGCCGGGAAGCTCCTCAACCGGCCTCTCGACCGCATCTTCTCGTTGGATGCAAAAGTCGGCCGGGAGCTCGAGCGGGCACTCGCGACCTACGCCCGGGCACGAGGGCTTACCAGCGGCGACACGTGACCAGCCCGACGAGAAACGAACCCATTTCTCGATGGCTCACCCCGATCCGCCCCGTCACGTCCTGTCAAGTCCTGTCAAGTCCTGTCAAGTCCCGGTACGTTTGACGTGGGTTTGACGCAGGCCCCCGAACACAGAAGGACCCCGCCAGAGCGGGGCCCTGACCTGCGTCTTCTAGTGGCGGGGGTAGGATTTGAACCTACGACCTTCGGGTTATGAGCCCGACGAGCTACCAGACTGCTCCACCCCGCGGCGTGGAAGGGTCACTGTAGCACACGAAGATGCCGCGTCTCCGGGGCCGAGATGTGTCGCACCTCACGTTCATGATGGGGGCAGACCGATCCGGCGACCCAGGAGGCCCCGATGAAGAGGCAGCCCACCCGACCGACCCGCAGACCGCGCAAGGCGCGCCCCGGCACGGAGCCCATTGTGGTGCACGGCTTCGGCGACGCCGTTGCCGTCCTCATGGGGATGCACGACCGCTTCGGCCACGCCCACGCCGCCGTCGCCCTCGACGCCGGCGGCACGGTGCGGGACCTCACCGCCTTCACGGCGGACTGGCACACGATCGACACGGCGCTGTCGTGGGTGGACTGCATGATCACGAACGACCCGGCGATAGCCCGGCTGGTCCTGCTGTCCGCGGTCCAGGAGGACCCCACAGTCCTGCAGGAATCCCACGTGGCGCTCTTCGAGTCAGCGCGCACGGTCTTCGGCTCCCGCGGCGTCGAGGTCGTCGACTGGATCCGCTTCGACGGGGAGAACTTCCACTCGATCGGGATCGCCCTGGCGGGCGACGACCCCAACCCCTGGGTGCTGGCGGCCGCGGATGCCACGTGACCTCGCGGACGTGGCGGCAACAGGCGCCGGCACCGGGCGGGGCAGCGACACGCGTCTTGTCCGGGCACGGGCGGGCCGACGGGGTTAGGGTGCACGTCATGGTGGAACTCGCGCAGCTTCACCGGCGGGCGGCCGAGCGCTTCACGGCGGCGGTCGACGCCATCGGATCCGACCAGTGGGCGGCGCCCACGCCCTGCACCGAGTGGGACGTACGGGCGCTGCTGGCCCACAACGTGGAAGAGAACCTCTGGGTGCCGGCCATGCTCGCCGGCGAGACCATCGCCTCCGTAGGGGACCGCTTCGAAGGCGACACCCTCGGTGACGACCCGAAGACGGCCTGGAAGACGTCCGTCGAGGAAGCCTGCGCCGCGGTCGATGCCCCCGGCGCGCTCGCTGGCCGGGTACACCTCTCCTACGGCGAGGAGTCCGCCACGGAGTACGTCCGCCAGCGGCTCATCGACCTCGTAGTCCACGGCTGGGACCTCGCCCGTGCCGTCGGCGCCGACGAATCGCTCCCGGGGGACCTCGTGGAGGCATGCCTGGAGTGGGCCGAGCCCCTGGCGCCGATGCTCGCCCAGATGCCGGGCCTCTTCGCCCCGGCGGTGAAACCCGCTCTGGGGGCCGGCGCCCAAACCCGCCTCCTCAACCTCCTCGGGCGCCAGGAATAGCGGCGAGGACTCCGGCTTCCACAGTGCCGATGACGGCGGGCGGGAGACCGACAGGGAACGATTCCCGGAGCGCACGACTGCCAGGATCACGGCCTCGTCGCCACCCACCACACCCCCCGGCTGCACACCCGTCGTGACCCGCCCGGGCGCCCGGACCCCCGCTACGCTGCCGGCATGACAGAGACCCCCGAACTCGTCCTCGTGTCCGGGCCCGCCGACGGTGTCGCCCGCATCACCCTGAACCGTCCGGGCAAGCGCAACGCCCTCTCCGTCGCCCTCAGGGACGAGGTGAGCGACGCCCTCGACACCCTCGGCGCCCACGAGGCCGTCAAGACCGTGGTGATCACGGGCGCCGGCGAGGTGTTCTCCGCCGGCTTCGACCTCAAGGAGTTCCAGGTCCCCGACATCGGGTTCCAGGAGCGCCTCTGGGAGTCCAGCGACCGCTTCCACCGCACCGTGCTGCACTTCCCGCTCCCGCTCGTCGCCGCCGTGAACGGCCCGGCGCTGGCGGGGGGTTTCGACCTCGCGGTGATGTGTGACATCCGCGTGGCAGCGACCACAGCCCGCTTCGCTCATCCCGAGATCACCTTCGGCGACGTCGTCTACGGCCCGCTGCGGGACCTGGTGGGCGGGGCGGTGGCCCGGGAGCTCTGCTTCACAGGGCGCGCCGTGGACGCCGAGGAGGCCCACCGGCTCCACCTCGTCGCCCGGGTCGTCCCGTCCGCCGACCTCGAAGCCGCCGTGGCCGAGGTCACGGCACAGATCACGCAGGCGCCCCGCGAGGTTCTGTTGCGCACGAAAGCCAAGGTGCTCGCCGGTTCCGGGATCCCCGCCGACACCCCCACCCTGCAGTTGTAGGAGGAGGGCGCGGAACTCCGCCCGGAACGTCGGACGGGATGCACCCGGGATGTGCGTTCAGCCGGCCTCGGGCGGGTCCACCGACTCGGCGGCGACGGCGATACCGTCGAGGACGCCCTCGACGAGGTTGCGGTTGCGTTCCTGTACGAGTGTCCCGGCGGCCATCATCCCTTTCAGGCCTACAGGCTCCCACGTCGTCCGGCAGCGCACCCGGGAAGTGCCGTCCCCCGCGGGTTCGATCTCCACGACCGTGACGACGTCCTTCGCGAACAACGGCGCCTGCTTGCCTCCTGCGAACTCCCGGAGGCGGCGGAAGGCGACCCTGCGCTCCTCGTCCCACTCCACGACCTCGGTGTCCACGGCACCCCGGCGTCCGCCGGTCTTGATGTTGACCCTCTGCTCACGTCCCACACCCGCATCGGGCCCGGAGAGCTTCTCGGCTCGCGTCGCCTCCGGGTACCACTCCGCCATGTGCTCAACAGCGGCGAGGACTTCCCAGATCCGCCCGGGTGGGGCGTCGACGCGGCGCTCACTGGCAATCTCGGGCATAAGACCCCCAGGCTCGTGTGCTCGTACACTTGTCTTCCCGAGTCACAGTGGGTTTCGGCACCTTGCGGCCGCATCTCAAGCCCATCGGCATGGGTCTTGTGCCCATGTTGGGATTGGGCCGGGTGACCGACGGACCGAAAGAACGCATCGTCATCTGCCGATGAAGCGGCAACCGAGACCTGGAGTCACCGCATGCGTGTGTGTGTTGTCGGGACCGGCTACGTCGGGACCGTGACGGCGGCGTGCTTCGCGCACGTGGGCCACGACGTCGTCGGCCTCGAGCAGGACCCCGCCAAGGTCGCCTCCCTGCGCGAGGGCGTCCTGCCCTTCGTGGAGCCCGGCGCCGAGGACCTCCTGCGCGAGGCCCTGGCGGGCGGGCGGCTCCGGGTCACCGCCGACACCGCGGACGCCGTCGGCACCGCCGAGGTCGTGTTCATCTGCGTCGGGACGCCCCTCACGCCCTCCGGCGAGGCCGACGTCGAGGCCCTCCGGGTCGTCGCCACGAGCCTCGCCCCTCACCTGCAGGACGACTTCAAGGTCGTGGTCACGAAGTCCACCGTGCCCGTGGGCTCGGGCGACTGGATCACGATGCTCATCGAGGACGCCCAGACGCCGGCGAACCGGGCGAAGGACAACTTCGGCGTCGTCTCCAACCCGGAGTTCCTCCGCGAGGGCTCGGCCGTGGAGGACTTCCTCTACCCCGACCGCATCGTCCTGGGCTCGTCCTCGCCGGCAGCCCTGGAGCGGGTCGCGGCGCTGTACGAGCCCGTCGTCCACCAGACGTTCCCGGGCGCCCGCCCCGAGCTCGCCCCCGTCCCGCTCATCCGCACCACGCTGGAATCGGCGGAGATGATCAAGTACGCCGCGAACGCGTTCCTGGCCACGAAGATCAGCTTCATCAACGAGATCGCCAACATCTGCGAACGCATCGGGGGCGACGCCCGCCAGGTCGCCGAAGGCATCGGCCTCGACCACCGCATCGGCCGGGACTTCCTCCACGCCGGCATCGGCTGGGGGGGGTCCTGCTTCAAGAAGGACATCCTCGCCCTGCAGCGCACCGCGGAGGAATACGGGTACACGTCGGAGCTCCTCCAGGCCACCGTCGAGGTGAACCGCCGCCAGCGCCTCGTCATCGTGCAGAAGCTCCAGGAGGAGCTCAAGATCCTCAAGGGCAAGCGCATCGGCCTCCTCGGCCTGGCGTTCAAACCCCACACCGACGACCTCCGCGACGCCCCCTCCCTCACGATCGTGGAACGCCTGCAGGCCGCCGGGGCCAGCGTGGCCGTGCACGACCCCGTCGTCACCGACATCGGCCCCCTGAACGAGCTCGTCCGCTTCGCCGCCGACCCCGTCGATCTCGCCACGGGGGCCGACGCCGTCGTCCTCGTCACCGAGTGGCCCCAGTACGGCGACCTCGACTGGGACAAGATCGCCGCCGCCATGCGCACCGGCGTCGTCGTCGACGGCCGCAACGCCCTCGACCCCGCCGCCGTGGAGGCCGCCGGGCTCCGCTACCGGGGGATCGCCCGGGGCTGAGTCCCTGTGGACACCGGGCAGCGCCTGGCGGCGATACGCTCCCCCGGTTCCGCAGGAGGTATCCCGGCGCGTCCAGCCTGCGCCGCCGAAAAGGGGAGACGACGTGCGCCGCTTCTTCGCCGGTCTGCTGCTCTTTCTCGCGTCGCTGCTGTTCGTGCTCGCTGCCCTGACGCACTGGGCCCGCAACGAGGTCATCGACACGCCCACGTTCGTGCGCACGGCGTCGCGCATCGTGGCGTCCAAGACCGTGAAGGCCGAGATCACGGAGGACATCACCGACGCCGTGTTCGCCCAGAAGCAGGTCGACGAGGCCCTCAAGGAAGGGATCGCCGAGATCCTGCCGCCCAAGCTCGCCACCTTCCGGGAGTCGATCGTGGCCGGCGCCCGCCAGGGCCTCGCCGCCCTCATCGGCCTCGTCGTGGACTCCAAGGCGTTCGAGGAGGTCGTGGGCCAGACCGTCACCGTCATGCACCGCCGTCTCGTGGACGGCCGCGGCCTCACCTTCGACCTCGGCGACGCCAAGAGCTTCACCGGCCTCGACAAGGCCAAGGGGCTCGTGGGCCAGGCCGCCTCCCTCATCCCGGACGACCTCGCCGCCGTCAAGCTCCTGGACGACGAGCAGACCCGGCAGGTGAACACGGCGATCAGCGTCCTGCGCGGCCTCTGGAAGTGGCTCTCCCTGCTCGGCCTCGCCTGCCTGGCCGGCGCCCTCTGGGTGTCCGACGACCGCCGGCGCACGCTCGTGGCCTTCGGGGTCGTGGTCGCCGCCCTCGCCCTTCTCGTCGTCACGGTGCTCGCCTTCGCCCGCGGGCCCGTCCTGGCCGGCTCCCCGGACCAGGCCCGGCCCGTTCTGCGTGTGGTCTGGGACGAGACCGTCCCCCGCCTCCTCACCCGGCTGTGGCGCATCGCTGTCCTCGGCGTCGCCGTCTTCGCCGTGGCGGCGCTGTGGGGCCGGGTCGGCCTCGTCGCGGCGCTGCGGCGCACCTGGAACGCCGCCCGCGAACGCCTCGACGCCCGTCTCGCCGAACGGGCCGCCCGCCCCGCCCTGGAGGCGTCGGCCACGACCGGCGGCGCCGAGGCCGTCGCGGCACCCGAGAGGGTCGGCTTCCGGGAGCGGGCACGGATCTTCGTGGAGACGCTCGACGCGCCCACGCACCTGCGGGCCGCGGCGGTGTACGTGGCGCCCTCGCTGCGGATCTGGCGGGGTGTGGGCGTGGCCGCCTTCGCCGTGCTCCTCCTGCTCTGGCCGCGGGCGACGATGGAGGTGTTCTTCGGCCTCCTCGCCGTGCTCGTCCTGTACCTCGGATGCCTCGAGCTCCTCATGGGCTTCGCCCCGGAGACGGCGCCGGGGTTCGCCGCCGCAGGCGCCCGCGCCGGGCCGGCCCCGGAAGCCGCCCCCGCCCCCGAGGCGCCGGCCCCGGAACCGCCGGCGGAGGCCGGCCCCGCCGCTCCCCCGCCCCTGGACCTCCCCTACCCGGAGCGCATCGACCTCCTCGCCCGCCTCGGCGAAGCCAAGGACGCCGGCTTCCTCACCGCGGACGAGTTCGCCCGAGAGAAGTCCCGCGTCCTCACCGCCTGAGCGACGGCCCGACTCCCCGGGGGGGGACTCTCCCTCCGAGGCCGCTCCCCGGACGGACGCAGCCTCAGTGGATGAGGCGCACCTGGCATCCGAAGCGTTCGTACGTGCGCTCCGCCCGGCGGTCGCACGTCACGAGCTCGGCGCCCGCGGCCGTGGCGGTCGCCGCGATGAGGGCGTCGTAGACGGCGCCCCCCGAGAGGCCGGTGTCGGCGAGGCCCTGAAGGAAGGGCCTCTGCCTCCTCCGATCGAGCGTCAGCAGTTGGCCCCCGAAACGCTCGCGGAGGAAGTCCCGGACGATCCCGGGAGGGGCCCGATGGGGAGCGGGAAGGCGGGTGAGGACGCTGTAGGACTCGAGAAGCGCGTGGAAGATGCCCTGCGGGCGCCGGTCGAGCTCCGCCCTGGCCGCATCGTGAAGTGCGTGCCAGCTCGCGAACCCGGCGACCACGACGCTGCTGTCGACGGCGCTGTCGACGGCGCTCACCGCCGCACCTGTTCCAGCGTCGCCCGCACCTCGTCGGGAGAGAGCACGGGCAGCTCGGAGCCGGAGACGGGGACGGCGACGACTCCCTTGCCTCGCCTCTCCAGGCGCATCGGTGTGGGGGGCACCTCGATCTCGAGCCGGCCGTCGCGGACCTCGACGTCCAGCTCCTGCCCCGCGTCCAGGCTGAGCTGCTCGCGGAGGCGCTTCGGGACGACGATCCGCCCGGCGGCGTCAATGGTGGTTCTCATGGCAGGAAGCTACCATGTCATCTGCCAGGCCATCTGTCAGGCCGGGCGGGTGCAGCTCGCCTCTGCCCGGCGTGACCGATCCGTGCCCACCACGGAGCTCGACCCACCCCGGCACCGCCCCCGGGCCGGCCCCCCTGCTCGGGCTACGGGCCCTCGGGAGCCGCCCCCGTGGGACTGCGCTCGCCGGACCAGACCACCGCCAGGAGGTGACGGGGCTGGGAAACCCCCCGGAGCTCGCGCACACCGCGATCCTCGAAGTCGAGGCGTCCGCCCAGATACTCGGCGACGGTCTCGGTGACGAGGATCTCCCCCGGCTGTGCCTCGCTCGCCACCCGGGCGGCGACGTTGACTACCCGGCCCACGAGGTCGCCGTCGTCCTCGACGGCCTCGCCCGCGTGGATGCCGATCTTGATCCGGAGGGCGTCGGACTCCGGCCACTCACGGTGTCCCCGCTGGATGTCGACGCCGCACAGCACCGCCTCGGCCGGGGTCGGGAACCGGGCAAGGAAGCCGTCTCCCTGCGTGCCCACCTCTTGGCCGCTGCGAGCGACGAACGCCCGGCGGACGAATTCCCGGTGCTTGCGCAGGAGCCGGCTCCACTCCTCGTCCCCGAGGGTCTCGGTGAGCCGGGTGGACTGGGCGAGGTCGGTGAACATCACCGTCACCCAGCGCCGCTCCGGCCCCTGGGCCCGCGGCTCCCCCGCGGGGGCGGGCACCGCGACCGGCGCACCCTGGGGCCCCGGCGGGCGCGCCGACGCCGCGAACGCGGCCCGCTCGGCCTCTCGGCGCCGGCGGCGCCTCCTGCGCCCGCGTCCGGAGACCAGGCCCGAGAAGGCGACACCGAAGTGGACGACGACCGCCACGCCCCAGCTCAACCACACCCAGATCGGCCAGAAGCCCAGCTCCTCGACGACGCCCGGGTCGGTCGTGAGGTTGCGGGCGATCCGGGAAACCTCCGCGAACGACCCTGCGGTGAGCGCCCACAAGACGGTGAGGAACCCGCACACCGCCAGATACGTGATGAGGTGGATGAGGAACCCGGCCACCCTGCCCCCTGGACTCGCCTGCAGAGACCATACAGAGCGGACGAGGGATCCGCCGGAATGAGCCCAGGAGCCGCCCGCGAAACGAGCCATACAGTGGAGCGATGGCCACGGCGAACCGCCTCGCCGCCGAGACGTCCCCCTACCTGTTGCGCCACGCCGGGAACCCGGTGGACTGGTACCCGTGGGGGCCCGAGGCGTTCGAACGGGCCGCCGCCGAGGACAAGCCCGTCTTCCTCTCCGTGGGCTACTCCGCCTGCCACTGGTGCCACGTCATGGAGCGCGAGTCCTTCGAGGACCCGGAGACCGCCGCGCTCCTGAACGGGTCCTTCGTGAACGTCAAGGTGGACCGCGAGGAACGCCCAGACGTCGACGCTGTCTACATGGACGCCGTGCAGGCGATGACGGGCCGGGGTGGCTGGCCCATGAGCGTGTTCTGCTTCTCCGACGCCACCCCCTTCTACGGCGGCACCTACTTCCCGCCCGACGACCACGCCGGCACGCCCGCTTTCCGGACCGTCCTCCGGGCCGTGATCGAGGCGTACACCACGAAGCGGGGGGACCTCGCCGAGCAGGGGCGCCGTCTCGTGGAGGCGATCCGCCAGGCGCAGAGCAGCCAACGCAGCGGGAGCGACGTCCCCGCAGACGTCCCCGCAGACGCCCTCGCCGACGCCGGCACCGGCCTCGCCGCCCTCTTCGACGAGGAGAACGGCGGCTTCGGGGGCGCCCCGAAGTTCCCCCAGCCCCTGCTCCTGGAGTTCCTCCTCTCCCACCGGGGCGCAACGGGTGACACCACGGCCCTGCACATGGTGCGCCGCACGCTCGACGCCATGCTCCGCGGCGGCATCTACGACCAGGTCGGCGGCGGCTTCGCCCGCTACGCCGTCGATGCGCACTGGACGGTGCCCCATTTCGAGAAGATGCTCTCCGACAACGCCCTGCTCCCCCCCGTCTACCTCCACGCCTGGCAGGTCACCGGCGAGTCCGAGTACCGGCGCGCGGTGACCGAGACCCTCGACTACCTCCTGACCGGGATGCGCCTTCCCTGCGGCGGCTTCGCCTCCAGCCAGGACGCCGACACGGAACACGGCGAGGGGCGCTTCTACGTCTGGACGCCCGAAGAGCTCAGGGCCGTCCTCGGTGACGACCTCGGCGCCCGGACCGCCCGCTGCTTCGGGGTCACGCCCACGGGGAACTTCGAGGGGGGCCGCAGCGTCCTCACGCTCGCCGACGCCGGTGCCCTCACCCATGCCGAACGCTCCGACGTGCGCGGTCGCCTCCTCGCCGCCCGTTCTCAGCGGGTCCCGCCCGCCCGGGACGACAAGGTGCTGGCGAGCTGGAACGGCCTCGTGCTCGGCGCCTTCGCCGAAGCGGGCCGGGTCCTCGGCCGGGGGGACTACGTCGAGGCGGCCCGCGGGGTCGCCCGTCACGTCCTCGGGGAGATGGCGACGCCCGACGGCCGCCTCCTGCACACCTGGCGGGACGCTCGCGCCCACGTCCCGGGCTTCTGCGACGACTACGCCGCCATGGCGGCCGGCCTCCTGGAGTTGTACAGGGCCACGTTCGAGGAGACCTGGTTCGCCGAGGCCCGCCGCCTCGCCGATCTCATGGGGACGCTCTTCACCGACCCCGCCGGGGGCTTCTTCCTGACGGCCCACGACGCGGACGGACTCGTCGTGCGCCCGAAGGACCTCATGGACGGTGCCCTCCCGGCGGCCAACTCCCTCGGCGCCGAGGTCTTCGCCCGCCTCCATCTCTACACAGGGGAAGCCCGCTACAGGGAACAGGCCGAGGGGGCGCTCGCCGCAGTGGGTGACCTCTTGGGGCGGGCCCCTCAGGCGTTCGGTCGGGCGCTGCGCGCCCTCGCCCTCCTCCGCGACGAACCCGTGGAGGTCGCCGTCGTGGGCCCGGGGCGCCGCCCGCTCCTCGACGTGCTCGACGGCCGCTACCGCCCCCGGGTGGTGGTCGCCGCGGGTGACACGGCCGGGGGTCTCGTGCCGCTCCTCGCAGGACGCGCGACCGTCGGCGACCGGGCGACGGCGTACGTCTGCCGGGACTTCGCCTGTCAGGCGCCCGTGACCGAGCCCGAGGCGCTCGAGGCGGCTCTCCGCCCCGCCTCGTAGGCGGCGCGCACGAGGTCGCCGGCAGCGTCGCCGGCCTCTGCCCGGAAGATCCGGTAGGCGGCCGAGACGGCGTCGGCGTGGCTGAGGCCGTCGAGCTCGGCGCCAAGGCGGGCGACCCAGGGCCCGCAGATGTCCGCGATCAGGGCGGGCACGTCCACATCGACCTCGACGTCGCCGGCTCCCAGGGCGACGGCGTCGCCGATGCCGTCCTGCAGGTACTCCACGAGGAGCTCGATGCGACCCGTGTCGTCGGAGGGCTCCGGCGCCTCGCCGTCCCGCGTGGCGTCGAGGAGGACGTTCTCGTCGTCCTGCAGCGCCCGCTTCAGGCGGCGGGCGACGACGGCGACCGCGGTGGCGACGTCGTCCTCGACGGTCTCGGACGCCGACGCCTCCGCAGGAGCCGCCGGCTCCGCACGACCTGCCGGCTCCACCCCGCCTGGCTCCGCAGCATCCTCGGCACCGGCCTCCCGAGAAACGGGCAGGTCGTCGACGACGGTGAGGTCCAAGAGGGCGGCGTCCTCCCCGGCGCCCACGGTGGAGACAGGACCGTCACCGCGCAGGGAGAGGTCCCCGTTGGAGCTGGACGTCTCCAGGAGAGAGAACGCCTGGCGGAGACGCCGGCGGCGGTCGTCGCCGGGGCGCTCCGGGACCTCCCTCGGCGGGCCCGCCCCCGGTTGGGGCTCCCCGTTCGCATCGGACGCTGGGGGCGCCGGCCACGCTCCCGCATCCGCCGGCTCCCCGGCGGCGCCGGTCTCCCAGGAATCGGGGAACGCCTCGACGCCCCCGGTCTCCCACGCATCCCAGCTCTCCCGGGACTCCGGCGTCCCGGAGGGCTCTGGGACCGTCGGCTCCTCCGGGACGCTCGTGACCCCCCCGGGCACGACCGCGGCGACCGGGGCCACGTCCTCCATGTAGCCCCACTCCGCCTCCGCGGCGCCTTCGGCGTCCTCTGCGGCCTCCGGCGCCGCCGCCACGTCGTCGGTCCCCCGCACCGCCAGCACACGGGCGAAGAGCTCCTCGACCTCGTCGTCGTCGGGGACGGCATCAAGCTCCCCCCAGGCCTCAGAAACGGTGACGGCCCCCGCTCCCGTCTCGCCCTCGGCCGCGGGAACGGCCACGGGAGCGGCCCCTGGAGCCGGAGTCACCTCGTCGCCGACGCTCGCCGGCAGCGACTCGGACTCCCCCGCCTCGGACGACGCGGGGCCCGGCACCGGGATCGGGAGCGGCGCCCGCTCCGGTCCCGCATCCGCGGCAGACGGCGCCGCCGGGGCCTCGGCGAGCTCCGGGCCGAGGTCCTCGGGCTGCAGGACATCCTCCGCGGCGGCCTCGCCCGGCCCCTCCAGGGCCGCGGGCCTCACGCCCGGCGCCTCGACGTCGCTGCCGGCCGCCCCCCCGGCGGCGGGAGGGGCCTCCTCGGGCACCTCGGTGCCCGCCTGAGGTCCGGGAGGGAGGTCGAGGACGCCGGCGAGAGCGGTCAGAGGGGGCAGCTCGACGGGGCCCAGGGAGACCGACTCGAGCTCGCCGAGGAGTCCGGCGAGCAGCGTGCGGGCACCGGCGAACTCACCGGCGAGGCGCGCCCTGACGTCCTCGAAGGCGCGGACGTGCGCCTCGGCCGCGACCCGGCGGCGCTCCACGTCGGCCAAGAGCCGGGTGCGGGCGGCGTCCGCCTCCGCCTCGAGACGGCCGATGCGGATGCGGGCGGCGCCCAGGATCTCCTCGGCCTCTCGTTCGGCCTCCATCACGACCAGCTTCGTGCGCTCCTCGATGTCCCGGCGGTGCGTGGACGTGGCGTCCTCGGCCTCGGCCCGGACGCGGGCGGCCTCCTCACGGGCGCTCGCCCGGAGCTCGTCCGCCTGCGCCTTCGCCTCCGCGTGCAGGGCGGCGGCCTCCTCGGCGACGTCGCGCCGAGCCCGCCGGACCTCCTCTCGGAGGCGCTCGCGCACCTCGTCGGCCTGCTCGGAGGTGCGCCGGGCGGCGGATTCGGCGTATTCCCTCACCTCGGAGGAGAGCTGCTCGGCCTCCTCGCGGGCGCGGGCCTTGATCTCCCCGGCGGCGGTCTCGGCGGCGGAGATGATCTCGGCCGCGGAGGCCTGCGCGGCACTCAGCACCCGGTTCGTCTCGTCGCCGAGGACGGCGAGCGCCTCCACACGGTCGGGCGGGCGGCCGGTGGCCTCCAGGTCCTCGACGTGACGGCGGAGCTGGGACGCCTCCGACCGGGCGGACTCGGCACTGGCGGCGAGACGGCGGAGCTCGGCGGCGGCTCGGCCCAGGAACTCCTGCACCGACGCCGGGTCGTAGCCCCTGCGGGTCACGCCGAAGCGCTGGGCGGCGACGGCGTCGGGGTCGAGGCCCGCGGGCGGGCCGGGCGCGACGGGGACGGCCGGCGTCTCCTCGGTGGGGTACTCGCCGGCCGGCTCAGGCGGGAACTGGGACCGTCTCTTCAACGGGCATCCTCACGCGCTGGTTCAGGTGCGTCGCGAAGCCCACGAGGGCTTCCTTCGTCGGGAACTCCTCGGAGAGCCGCAGCCACTCCTCGCTCCACTCGTTGAGGCGGGCTTCCTCGCGCCGTTCCCAGAACCGGCTGCCCGTGAAGCCCTGCACGCCTGCGAAACCCTCGAAAAGCGGGATGCCCCGGAAGACGACGAGGGGGAAGAACGAGCTCACGTGCAGGTCGTTTGCCCGCAGCTCGTCGCAGGTGTCGACGAGGCTCTCGCGGGTGTCGGAGGGGAAGCCGCAGATCAGGGTGAGCACCGGCTGGATCCCGTGGCTCCGGGACATGAGCGCCGCCCCCACAATCTCCTCGGGATCCTCGCGCTTCAGGGCGATCTCGTTCAGGATCTCGTTGTTGAGCGATTCCGCGCCGATGCCCACGGTCGCGAAGCCGGCCTCCGCCATCTTCTCCAGGCGGCGGTCGTCGAGGGCGTCCGCCCGGGTCTGGCAGGTGTAGCTCATCCCGATATCGGCGAGGTGCGCGAGGAGGGGATCGAGGCGCTTCCAGCGGAGGGTGAACGTGGAGTCCCCGAAGAAGAACCGGCCGTGGGGTGAGGGGAAGTGCTCCTGGCAGAACCGCACGGCGTCCGCGATGTACTCCGGGGAGTGGAACTTCACCTTGCGGTTCCAGATCGCCGGGTCGAGGCAGAACGAACAGCGTTCCGGGCAACCCCGGCCCGAGGCCATCCCGGTGCCCGGCCAGTAGTCGCCGTGGGGGATGAGCTCGCAGAGGACGTCGTGGCGTTCACGGATCCGGAACTCCTCCCAGGCCGTATAGAGGTGAGGGAAACGGTCGAGGTCGTTCTCGCGCTCGCGCACGGCGGTGCGCCGCAGAGCGCCGTCCGCATCGACGTAGAGGAGGCCGGCGACGTCCTCGACGGGCATCTCCCCGGCGAGTGCACCGAGGAGTTCCCGGGCGGTGTGCTCCCCCTCGCCCTGCACGACGTAGTCGACCAGGCCCTCGCGGGCGACCTCCTCGGCGTGCATCGTGGCGTAGTTGCCGCCGGTCACGATCGTGGCCCGGGGCACCCGCCGACGCACGTCGGCGAGGAGCTTCCGGACGTATCGGACCATGAAGTAGTACGACATCGGCCACATGATGACGTCGGGGTCGCGGGCCTCGATCTCGGCGAGCACGGCCTCCCAGCGCTCCCCGCACCAGGCGTTCACGTCGTCCTCGGCGTCCTTCTCGTAGAGCGCCCGGTCCGAGAGGTCGAGGAAGAAGTCGGCGCCGAGGCCGGCGTCGCCCATGATGTTCAGGACGTCGAAGGGGACGCCGCATCCCTTCAGCCACGCCCCGAGGTACATGAGGCCGTACTCGGGGGAGTTCAGGTTCTTGTTGCGCTGGTCGGCCCAGTCGATGTCCCACATGCCCTCGGGCCGCACCGAGAGCAGCGAGAAGGCAAGGGAGTCCGAGACCATGAGCGTGCGCATGCGGCGTGCGATCCCCTCTTGACGGCGCCCAGCCGTGGTCGGGCAAGTCTAAGCGCCCGTCCCCTGCGGAGGCCGGATCCGCTCAAAGGGGGGGACGAAGCTCCCCCCCTTTGGAACCCCCCCCAAGAACCGGGCCGCGTGCCGCCGGACCGCCGTTCCGGGCCGGCAAAGCCGGCCCTCCGGCTCAGAGGCGGGCGAGGGCGGCGACGGCCTCGTCGACGTCGGAGACACCGATGACGCGAACAGTGCGGGCAGCCTTGCGTGCCGCACGGGCATTGGCATCCGGAACGAGGAACACGTCGGCGCGGGCCTGCTCCACGGAGCGCACCTTCTGCTCGATCCCACCGATCGCGCCCACCTTGCCGTCGGGGCGGATCTCACCCGTGGCTGCGACACGGCGGCCGTGCGTGAGGTCGTCGGCCTGCAACCGGTCCATGATGGAGAGCGTGAAGGCGAGACCGGCGGAGGGCCCCCCGATGCCGTCGCTGCGGATCTTCACGTCCACGCTCGACTCCACCTCCGCCTTGTAGGTGGCGAGAGTGACCCCGAGGATCGCCCGCTTCCGGTCGTCGGGATCGGTCGTCATGGTCGTGCGCTCCGTGCGCGTGCGTCCCTTGCCCCGGTACCGGAGCCCGACCTCCACAGCCTCGCCGGCCTTCTTGGCACCCAGCACGGCGACGGCGTCGTCGACCGTCGCCACCGGAGCGGCGTCAAGAGAGACGATCACGTCGCCACGGCGGGCGACCTTCGCCACAGGGGCGCCCTTCACGAGACCGACGATCTGGGCGCCCTTGCCCGTGCGGGTGACCGGGTAGCCCAGCTTCGTGAGGGCGACCTGGACCGCCGTGAGCTTGGAGTCGTCCATGAGCTCCGCGTTGAGGCGGTCGATCTGCTCCGGATTCAGGCCGCCGTCGACCTCGTGGCGCGGAACGAGCTCGTCGTCGCCGTCGAGGAGCGAACCCAGCCAGACGTAGCCGTTCACCTCCCGCACGGTCACCGTCGTGAGAAGGACCTCGCCCCGGTGCCGGTAGGTCTTGGCGTCCTCGATCTTGACGAGCGGGGCCACCGCCTCACTCGGGCCGGGGCCCACGGAGTAGTAGGGCAGCGGAATCAACCACGCAAGGAACCCCAAGAGGCTGACGATACCTACGAGGACCAACGTGGTCGTCATCCGCCGCGAACGTCGCGGCTCGGGTGCCGGCGTCGGTTGCTCGACGGGACCGGACGGGCCGAAACCGTCCCGGTCGAGTTCGAGCTGGGTCACAGACGGCTCCCTGTCGAGGAGGATGGGACGATGTGGACGGTCATGGCGGCCCTGGCGGTCGCCGGGGTCCTAACGGTGTCGGTGGGTGCGGCGTTCCCTGGCCTGTTCGTCGGTCGGCGTGTGGCCACCATCTCGGACTTCACCGTAGTCGAGGCCGAGATCCTTCCTGCACGCAACAACCGTCTGCGTCTCGTGGCGCTCGCCTGGCTCGTCGTCATCGGCGTCACCGGCGGCCTTCTCATCGGCGGCGGCATCGTCCTCGCCGCCGCCTGGGTGGTCAACCAGCTCACGTAACGGCAGCGAACGGAGGGCGGCTGCGCGCGCCGGAGCCCGGGTGCCCGTCACCCCCCACGTGCCGGGGGGCGGCTTCGCCCCGCGCTCGGCGGAGTCGGCACGCCGGCGGCTCGGGCACCGGTCCCCTACGATCGCTCGCCGTGGACTCACCCCCCCGTCTCCCCCGGTCCCCGGCGGGCGACACGCCGGCGGAGCGCCGGCGTGTCCTGCTCGCCGCCGGGCACTCTGGGGGCCGGGGACTGGTCGCGCTGCTCCGTGCCGGCCTGGCTGATCCGGCTCCGATCGTGCGCCGGGAGGCCGCCGAGGCGGCGGGCCGGCACCGGCGGGCGTGCCGCCGCCTCCTGGCCGAGCTCGCCGCCCAGCTCGCGCACGACCCGGATCGCCTCTGCCGGGAGGCCGCCGCCTTCGCCCTCGGGGGGGCCGGGGGCCCCCCCGCCGCCCCGGGCCTCCCCCCCCCCCGCGCCCGGGGCCCCGCGCCGGGGGGGGGGGG
>CAYJLW010000034.1:43163-43493 GCA_964370965.1 uncultured Acidimicrobiia bacterium
CCGGGGCCCCCCCCCCCCCCCCCGGGGGCCCCCCCCCCCCCCCCGCGCCCGCCACTGTCCTCGCCCGCCACTGCGCCGGGGAACCCGAGACGGTCGTGCGGGAGGCCGTCGCCGGGGCCTTGGGCGCGATCGGCGACCCGGCGTCCCTGCCCGCTCTCCTCGCTCTCGCCCGCCACGACAGGCCGGGCGTGCGCCGCCGGGCCGTGGTCGCCCTGAGCGCCTTCGGCGACTCCGAAGCCGACGCTGCCCAGCACGCCGCCCTGAAGGACCGCAACCGTGGCGTGCGCGAGGTCGCCAGGTGGGTCCTGCGACCATGACGTCCCCGGGGGG
>CAYJLW010000035.1:0-2126 GCA_964370965.1 uncultured Acidimicrobiia bacterium
GGAGGTCGGGCAGGACGGCTTCGCCGCCGTCCCACCACCCCCCGGTCGTGAGCGGCCAGCGCACATCCCCCCGGCCGTGCAGGCTGACCATGACGTCCCACAGCGAGGGGTGCACGACCGCACCGACCCCGACGACGAGCCACACCGGGACGCCCCGACGCCGAGCCCCGTCCACGAGCGCCCCGGCCGGGGTCCCGGCCAGGGCGCCGGTCGGCCCCAGCGCCATGGCGTCCAAGACGACGACCGTGGCATCTGACAGGTCCCGGGCGGGACGGGCACCGGCGGCGGCGTCCCTCCCGCCCGGCCCGGGAGCCAGGGGGCGGTCGTCTTCCCCGAGGGAGTTGAGGAGGACGAGCTCACTGCGGTCCGCCTCCAGCTCGCGGACGACCTCTTCGGCCTCGTCCCCGGGATCCACGGCGCAGAGAACCCTGGACAGGGCGAACCAGAGCGGAGCGCACAACGGCTGCCAGGCCAAGAGGCGCCGGGCCACGGGCACGACCGCCGCTGGCGGGGGCCGCGGTCGGCGTCCCCGGCGCGCCGCCCTTGACCGTTGCGGACCCGGTCTCGCTCCGGGGCGCCCCCATCGGCCACGGTGAAGTGATGCCGAGGCTTCAAAGTGATGCCGTTGTCCCGGAATGCCGTTGGAATGGCATCACTTTGGCGCTGCCCGTCTTGTGAAGTGATGTCGTTGTCCCGGAATGCCGTGAGAACGGCATCACTTTGGCTCTGCCCGTCTTGAGGCGCCCCTGCCCCTGCGCCTGGGCTCATGTCCCGGACCGGCGTGCCGATAGGGCAGTGAGACCGACAAGGGGGAGCGATGTCAGCCCACGGCACGACCGTAGAACGAGAGACCGCCGCCACCGTCATCGGCATGCCACAACTCGACCAGGACTTCGCCGACCGCCGGCTCGCGGTCGTCATCACAGTCGCGGTGGGAGCGCTCCTGGTCGTCGCCCTCGTCATGTCGATGATGGGGTCCTGAGGGCGTCCGCGACGGCTAACGTCCGGCCGTGGCTGAAGGTGTGGCCGGTGGTGTGGCCGGAACGGACCCGTCCGTACTGAGGAGGCGCCTCGACGCCCGCGTGGCAGAGCAACGTCTGCGCCTCCGCACGGCGAAGCGCGAACGGGCGATCCTCGACGCCGCACCCCAACTCCACGACCTCGTCTCCTTCGCCCCCCTAGCCGACGGCCTCCCGACCCCGATCGTCCCCGTCGACGTCGACGGCACACGACTGTGGGTGAAGCGCGACGACGTCACGTCCTCGCTGTACGGGGGCAACAAGGTGCGCAAGTTCGAGTTCGTCCTCGCGCCGCCCGCCGGCCGCCACGCCGTCGTCGTCAGCGGCGGGGGCACCGCCAGCCATCACGTGCTGGCGCTCGTCATGTACAGCCGCCTCGTGGGCGCCGACGTCGAGGCGGTCCTGTTCGACCAGCCCGCTCCGAACCCGGGCATCGAGCACCTGGCCGCCGTCCTCGCCGCGTACGAGGTGCCCACCCGGCGGGCGCCCAATCTGCTCGCCTACCCGGCGGCTCTCGCCCTGGGCATCGGTGACGCCTGGCGCCGCCGCCGCCGCGGGGCCCTGCTCTACCCGGGGGCCTCCACCCCGGCCGGGACGCTGGGCTACGTGGGAGCCGGCCTCGAGATCGCCGCCGCCGCCCGGGCGGGCGACTGCCCGACCCCCGACACCGTCGTGTGCGCCCTGGGCAGCGGGGGCACCACCGTGGGCCTCGCTGTAGGCCTCGCCCTGGGCGGCCTGCACACGCGGGTCGCCGGCGTGCGGGTGGCCGACGCCGCCGCCAACAACCGCGTCTTCCTCGGGGTGCTGGAAGCGGGCACCCGCGCCCTGCTCGCCGCCGCGGAGCGTCCCATGCGCTCGGCCATGAACCGCATCGAGGTCGTCACCGACTTCTTCGGTCCCGGCTACGGCATCCCCACCGACGCCGGGACGCAAGCCCTCGCCGCTGCCCGGAAGGCCGACCTCCCCGCGGAACAGACCTACACGGCCAAGGCCCTCGCCGCCGCCCTCGAGATGGCGAGGGACCCGGCGAGGGGCACGGTCTGCTTCGTGGACACGGTGTCCGCCGTCGACCCCTTCGGCGTTCCCACGGTCTGCGACATGGCCGGG
>CAYJLW010000035.1:2226-7986 GCA_964370965.1 uncultured Acidimicrobiia bacterium
CACGGTGTCCGCCGTCGACCCCTTCGGCGTTCCCACGGTCTGCGACATGGCCGGGTAGTGGGCCGCCAGGAGCCCCGCGCAGGACGCCGGCTCTCGCCCCGCCACGCCCGAGCGGCCCGTCCCTGGCTTCGGAGCCGGCCGAAGCCGTTCGAGGCAGCAGGGCGGCCGCTGCGGACAGACACCCCAGCAAGGGCCGGGGTGGACCCCCATCGGCCAGCAGATGACGACCGAGACTGCGATCGACGAAGAACTCCGGCGGATCAGGCGGCGTGCGGGAGCGAGGCACGGATCACGTCTTCGACGTCCTCGGGACGCAGGTCGAAGTCCGCGGCCACGTCCCTCAGAGGCTCACCGGCCCGGAAACGATCGAGGACGTCGTCCATGGGCGCGCCGCCGCGGATGAACAGCGGCCGCCCGAAGCCGCGCCTGGGGTCGCACTCCACGACCGGCCGACGGGTGATGGGCAGCACCATGCGTTCCGCCCAGTCGTCACTCGCGTAGGTGATCCGCTCCAGGTAGTCACGGACGACTTCGTGGAAGACCCTTTGCCCCGTCACGACCACAGTGAGCGCGTCGTCGTCGCCCTGGGCCGAGGCGTAGTCGAACAGGATGGCGGCGCCGTCGGTGTAGAGCTTGCGGGACGCGAGAGCGTGCTCGATGCCGATCTCGTCCTCCAGCACGCGAAGGGCGCGCCGCATGTGCTGCATCGAGACGCCTGCCCGGCGGAACGCGGCGGCGACCATGCCCTCGACGAGGCCGACGAAGGGGATCTCGGGGTGGCGCAGAGGGGTCTCGACCGCGGTCAGGACCGGGACGCCCTCGACGACGGGACGGCCCTGCGGGCGCCGCTCGTACCCATGCGCCCAGGTGGCCAGCGTGGTGGGCGGCACACCCAGGAACCGGGCCGCCTCGGCAACCGTGTAGAGGGGGGTCTCGAACCGGAGCTCGTCCTTCGCCTTCGTCGCGCCACCTCCTCGGGGTCGCCCCGAGCGTACCGGCCGCCCGGATCGACGCGGGGGACTGCCACGCTCGATTGCGACCAGATCGCCGGCACCCCGCCCGCGAAAGACACCGACCACACTGGCGCCTCGACCACGCTGGAACGCCGAGAGCCTGGGCGCCGGACACTGCCGGGTCCGGCAAAATGATGTCGAATCCACGGAATACGGGGACAACGGCATCACTTCGACCTCGCGACATCGGTCTGCGGGGCTGCCATGGTCGCCCTGGCGGCTCTCCGCGTACCGGCGGGGTCCCCCGCCCCGCCGGCGCCCGGGCCGGGGCGGCACGCGTCAGTCAGAGTCCGGGACGACGGCGAGTGGCTCCCGAGGTCGGGCACCGCCCGGCCGGAACGGCGCGCATGTCCCACGGCGGCCGGGTCCGAAGGGGGGTTCCAAAGGGGGGGCGGAGCCCCCCCTTTGGACTAGGTGAACGCGTAGAGGGCGAGGGGGAGGAGGCCGACCAGTGCGCCCAGCCCGTCCGCCGGCCGCAGGGAGTGGCGTTGCGCGCAGCGGCAGTTCAACTCGTGGAAGTCCGCCGTCTCGCCCGCCATGAGGACGTGGGGAACCCACGCCCGCGCCAGCGCCAGGGAGGCAAAGACCACGAAGGCGGCGAGCAGGCCCCACGGCACCCAGGCCTCGACCCCCGGGACGAGGCGCCGGAGGCGGCCGAAACCGGGGCCGGCGTCGTATGCCCCCATGGCGGCGTAGGCGACGCCGACCACGGCGAGGACGAGCCGCCGACCGCTCAGGACCGTGGACCGCAACCCGCCGGGGCGGCCGAAGGCGGGGTCCTCGGGTGCGGGGGCGACGACGGCGGCCATGAGGTCCGGATGCGGAGGCCGCCTCGGGACGGGGGCGTCCTCAGGCGACTCGTCCCGGAACCAGCTCGGCGGCCGGGGCGAGGTCACGCCGCCACCCTGGCGTACTGGAACCAGAGCCCCGCGGCCACGGCGAAGGGGACGGCGACGACAGCCACCCGCACCGTCGCCGGGCGACCGCAGTGGGCGGCGTACCCCCGCAGAAGGTGGACGTCGGCGACCGCTGCGGTGAGGGCGAACGCCACCTGGGCACCGACGCCGAGGGGAGCGAGGGCGAGCGCCCCGAAGCACCCGGCTGCCGGCCCGAGACCCGCTACCGCGGCGACAAGGACGGCGAGGACGACGGCAAGGGCGGGGCGACCCGCGATCCAACGCAGGGACGCCGCGTCCGGGAGACCGACGGCGAGCGCCACGACCCCGGCCCCGACCACGACACGCGTCAGCGTCGCCGGGCCCCCGGCCGCGGCCATGGCCGGCGCCGGACCCACTTCGGAGTCGTCCGGGGGTTGCGGAAGACGGAACGGGTCCAACCGGGGTGCGGCCGCCCAGGCGCACACGAATGCCAGAGCGGCACCACCCACGGCCCGGGCGAGCCACTCGTCGCCGCCGCCGAACGCCAGGACACCCGCGACGAGGGCGGCGGGGGACACGGCGACCCCGGCCAGCACCCGAGCCGCCACGGTCTCCCTGGGGACGCCCGCGGCGAGGAGGCCGGGGACGCCCGCTCCGGCGGAGGTGGGGACCTCGGGCACGACGAGGGCGGCAGGGACGGCGGCGAGCATGCCCAGGACACGGTTGCGGGGGAGGCGACCGGCGAGCGCACCCGTGCGCACGGCCGCCTGGGCGACCGCAGCGCTGTACACGGCGGCGAGCCCCACCACGATGCCGGGGAAGAACACGCCGAGGTAGACGGCCTCGGCCCGCCGCGCGGGCGCCGTGCCCTGGAAGGCCACAGCCACGGTGAGGGCGACCCCAGCGGCGCCCATGAGCCACAGCGAGCGGGCGTCGAGGGACTCCCCCCGGGAAGGGCCGGGAGTCTCGGGGGTGACCGCCTGACCCGTCGGTGCCAGCGGGGCGGGACCGGCGACGGCAGGGACGAAGTGGGTGCCGGTCACGGGAACCTGCGGCGGAGGAACTCGACGAGTACGGCGGTCGGCACCTGGCGCGGGTAGTCCGCCACGATCCTGCCGTCCGGCGCCACGACCATGATCCGCGGCACCGTCGCCCCCAGGGCGGCCACCACGTCGCCGTTGCGGTCCAGGGCGGAAGGGAACAGAAGGCCCTCCTGGAAGGCCACGCGGGCGGCGTCGCCGATCGCGGCGCCGCCGCCTTGAGGGTCCGAGACGAGACCGTAGACGTAGGTGCGTCCTCCGGCCTCGGTCGCCACGCCGTTGGCGGCGGCGTAGTAGGAGCCACAGGCGCACGCAGGGGACCAGAGCAGCACGATGCTGGGGCGCCCGGCAGCGGCCTCCGTGGTGACAGGGCGGCCGTCGAGACCGATGAGCGTGACCTGGGGCATGAGCTTGCCCACGAGCGGCCCCGCCCCCGTGGCCACCGAGGCAGCCTGGCGGAGCAGGACGTCGACGGGCCCGGGACCGCCACCGAAGAGGGACACGCCGGCGGTGGGCTCCCGCGCCGGAGACGCGGCGAGGGTGAGAGCCGCCGCGACGGCCAGGATGACACCGACGAGGGCTGTCCATGTCGTCCGGTCGCGGAGGAGGGGAAGGGTCACGGGACAACCATATCGGTGGCCCAGGCACCGGGCTGGTCCCGCATGACCCTTGCGGGGTGGGCTCGGGACAGGTGCGCCGGGGGACGATGAGTACAGTAACGGCCGTCGTAGCCCTCGCCCCCGAGGATCACCGTGAGCGGAGTCGAGCTCATCGTGGCACCGGACCTCAACGGCGCCACCCGATGGGTCGCAGAGCGCATCGCCGACGTCGCCGAGGCGGCCGTGGGCGACAGCGGGGCCTGTTCCCTCCTGCTCGCCGGGGGCGCCACGCCACGCTCCCTCTACGAGCTCCTGTCCTCGCCGTTGTGGCGGGCCCGCCTCGACTGGTCCCCGATCTCCGTCTACGTGGGAGACGAACGCTACGTGCCCCCGAACGACCCCCGGAGCAATTTCCGCATGCTCAGGGAGACGCTCCTCGACCGCATCCTCATTCCTCCGCGCAACGTCCACCCCGTCCCCACGGGGGCCGGGACCCCGGATCGCGACGCGGAGACGTTCGAGAAGCTCCTCCGCAAGACGCTGCCCCACAACGAGGACGACGTCCCCCAGATCGACCTCGCCCTCCTCGGCCTCGGTCCCGACGGCCACACCGCTTCGCTGTTCCCCGGGTCCCGGGCGATACGCGAGAGCGAGCGTCTCGTCCTCGCCGTCCGTCCCCCCGACGCCCCCACCTCCCGGATCACGGTCACACCCCGGCTCCTCAACGCGGCCCGCGAGGTCGTCATCCTCACGGCCGGGGCGCTCAAGGCCGGCGCGCTGCTCCGCGTGCTCGCCCGCGACGGCGCCCCCGAGTCGATCCCCGCCCGCCTCGTAGACCCGGCCTCCGGCCGCTTCGAGATCGTCACCGACCTCGAGGCCTGCGAACGCCTCGACGAGGAACCCCTCCGCGACGGCATCGTCACGATCCGGCTCTGACGATGGGGGACGCCGGCGGTGCCCCGCCCCCGGCCGGTGCCGTCGGTGAGGTGGAGCGGTGGCTCCTCCGGCGGGGCGTGCCGCACTTCATCTCGGGGTACAGCGCCTCGGAGGACGTCCTCACCCGGATGCTCCCGCTGCTCACGTTCATCTTCCTCGCCGAGTTGTTCAGCGCCACGAGCCTGGACTGGCCGTGGTGGGCGAACCTCCTCGCCCCCCTCGGCGGCCTCGCCGTCCTCCTCGGCGGCTGGGCGGGCGTGAACGTGCTCCGGGGCCGGCGGCCGTGGCAGCGGCCCGACCGCGTGGGGTCCGTGGAGGTGGCGGTGTTCGTCCTCGTTCCCGCCGTCGTCCCCCTGGTGTTCGGCGGCCACGTGGGCGAGGCGGCGTTCACCGCCGGCCAGAACCTCGTGGCGCTCGGTCTCGTGTACGCGGCCACGAGCTACGGGGTGGTGCCCATGACCCAGTGGGCGCTGGGGCGCGTCGTTCGGGAGCTGGGCGCCACCGTCGACCTCCTGGCGAGGGCGCTCCCTCTCCTCCTCCTGTTCGCCACGGTCCTGTTCCTGACAGCAGAGGTCTGGGACGCCGCCGGGGGCCTCCCGGGCGCATTCCTCACCGCCACGGTGCTCCTGTTCGTGGCGATGGGCGCCCTCTTCCTCTTCGTGCGCCTCCCCCGGGAGATGGCCGGCATCGCGCGCTTCGGAAGCTGGGAGGACGTGCTCTCCCTCGTCGCCGGCACGCCCGCAGCGCGCCTCGCCCCGGCGACGGCGCCCCCGGGCGGCGTCCGGGATCTCACCGGCCGCCAGCGGGGCAACCTCGCCCTCGTCCTCCTCTTCAGCCAGGGCCTGCAGATCCTGCTCGTGAGCGTGCTGCTGGGCGCGTTCTTCGTCGCCTTCGGCCTCGTCGTCATGACGGCGGGCACGGTCCGCACCTGGACGGGGGCGGCCCCGCACGTCCTCCTGGCGTTCCACGCGTTCGGCCGCCGCGTCGTCCTCACCGAGGAGCTCCTGCGTGTGGCGACGTTCATCGCCGCCTTCTCCGGCCTCTACTTCTGCGTGTACGCCCTCACGGATCCGACGTACCGGGGCGAGTTCTACGAAGGCATCGAACGGGAGATGCGCGAGAACCTCGCCGTCCGCGCCGTCTACCTCGCGGCGCTCCGAGAGGGCTGATGCCCAGGAGCGTGGGTCGGAACCGGGTCCTCCCACGGGACCGGGTCCTCCCACCCGAAGTGGGCGCGTCACGCGGCGCCGGGTTCAGGGGGGGGGGCGGCCCAAGGGGGGGGGGGGGGGGGGGG
>CAYJLW010000035.1:7996-15513 GCA_964370965.1 uncultured Acidimicrobiia bacterium
CGGGGCCCCCCCCCGGGCCGGGGCCCCCCCCCCCGGCGGGGGCCCCCCCCCCCCCACGCCCCCCCCCCCCCCCCCCCCACTTCGGGTGGTTGGGGCTCCTGGCGGGCGCCACGCTCCGGCTACCTGCCGCCGTCGTGTCGCTCGTCCCAGGTGTCCGTGAGGCGGTGCGCCGACCTCGTGGCCAGGGCCATGATCGTGACCTGCGGGTTGACGTGGATGGGGCCGGGGAACGTGGAGCCGTCCGTGATCCAGAGGTGCGCCACGTCGTGGGTCTCGCCCCAGGGGTCGACGACGGTGCGCCGCGGGTCGGTCCCCATGCGGCAGGTGCCCATGGCGTGCACGGTGAGCACCTCGAGGTCCGAGCGCTTCACCGCCCCGAGGCGCCAGAGCTCGTTCGGGGTGCGGATCGCCTCGGCGCCCCGGATCGGGAGGTAGACCTTCTCCGCCCCCGCCGCGAAGTGCAGTTCGGCGGTGCGGGCCGCACCCTGCAGGAGCGCCTCGATCCCGCGGCGGTTCAGGAAGTAGGTCATGAGGGGCCGGCCGAACGGGCCGCGGCGCACCCGGCCCTCGACGAAGTCGGGCACGAGGGCCCCGGCGTGCACCATGCGGTCGTATTCCCGCATGCGCCGCCAGGAGTCCTCCCCCCACCAGCCGAAGCTGAAGCTCACCAGGCCCGGGGGAACGAAGGCCGTGGCCAGGATCATGTTCTCCGACTCGAAGAACTCGTCGACCCGCCAGCCCTGGTGGGAGCCCTTCCAGCCCTGCACCGGCTCCGGGTAGACACCCACCGCCTTCGCGTTCGGGTGCACGGTGAGGTGACGGCCCACCCGGCGCGAGGAGTTCGCCAGACGGTTCTGGAGCAGGAAGTGCGGGGTCTGGATCGCCCCCATGGCGAGGACGGTCTCGCGCGCCCGCACGGTGAGGGACGGCCCCACGGTGCCGTCGTCGTGGCGGACCATGCGGCCTTGCAGCCCGGTGGCCCGCCGGCCCCCCTGGTCGAGGAGGACCCGCGCCACGTGTGCGTCACAGTAGACACGGGCCCCGGCGGCGACGGCGTCGGGGATGTAGGACACCAGGGTGGACTGCTTTCCACCCGAGGGACACCCGAAGGCACAGCGGTTCGTGCCCGCGCAGTGGTGCTGGTTGCGCTGCACGGGGACGTACTTCCATCCGAGGCGCTCCGCCCCGCGGCGCAGCGCGAAGGCGTCGTTGTTGTACGTGCCCGGATCCTGGGTGCGGGCGCTCACGCGGTGCTCGACCCGGGCGAAGTAGGCGTCGAGACGTTCCGGGGCGAGACCGGCGAGACCGTGGTCGCGGACCCAGTGGGCCAGCACCCGCTCGGGCGTGCGCCAGGCGAGGCCGCCGTTCAGGATCGTCGTGCCTCCCAGGGCGCGTCCCTCGGCGAAGGCGATCGGCGGGTTGCCGTAGATGAGGGTGCTCCCGAACTCCCGGTAGGCGTCCCACATGATCTGGTGATACGGGCGGTGGAAGTCCTCGGTGCGAAAGAACCCGCCTTCTTCGAGGAGGACGACGTCGCGCCCGGCCTCGGCGAGCTCCGTGGCGACGACGGCCCCGCCGGCGCCGGAGCCCACGACGACGACGTCGCACTCCAGCTCGAGGGGGGCGACGACTTCGTCGAAGGTGCGGACCCCGGCCCCGGCGACGGGCGGGCGCAGCTCCACGACGGGGGCGGCCATCAGCCCACGTCCTTCTCGGACGCCCCAGGGGCCGCCGCGATGTCGTCGTCCCGGGTCGTCACGGGCAGGGGGGGCAGAGGGCCGTCGGAGGGGTAGCCGGACGGGCCCCCGTCGTAGCGGTACTCGGGGGCGCCGTAGACGGCGTCACGGCGGGCGATGGCGGCGGCGACCCAGGCGTCGGGGGTGTAACGGAGGTGCGCCCAGACCCGCTTGTCCTCGTAGAACCCCATGTTGAGGGGCGTCTGCACACCGAAGAGGACGAGGTGCATGAGAGCGTTGGAGTCCCAGCGCTCGCACCGGGCGTGGCGCTCGTCACCGGAGAGGCTGCTGAAGCGCCGGCCCGTGAGGAGAGGGAGCCATTCGATGAGGAAGAGACCGGCGTGGAACACGACCATGATGAGAGGTGCGACCCGGGGCATCGTGACGACGAAGAAGTCCACCATGTCGTCCTCGACGGGGAGGTCGACGTCGTCGTCGCGGGGCTTCACGACCTCGGCGAGCGCCCGGAGCGTGCGCCGCTCGGTCCCGGTGACGTGGGCGAGTCTCATGCGGACACCTCCAGCCATTGCGCCTGGCGGATGAGGTAGGCGTCGAGGACGGCGGCGGCGCCCTCGCCGTCGCCCGCCTCGAGGGCGTCGAAGATGTCGGTGTAGACGGCCACGTAGTCCTCGGGCACCGGGACGGCGAAGAGGCCGGCCATCTCGCCGTACACAGCGGCGAGGTCGTTCACGAGCCAGAGCGTGGCGAGCATCCCGGCGGCCTCGAGGACCCGCCGCTGCGCCTCGAGGTCGAGGGCGACGAAGCGCTCGTCGTCCCGGCGGGCCGCCCACGCCTCGGAGAGCACCTCGCGGGCGGGGCCGAGGTCACCCGGGCCCACCCGGCGGGCGACCTCCCGGACAGCGTGCAGGATGACCGCCCGCCGCAGCGAGAAGAGGTCCTCCAGCACAGCCGGGGCCGGGGCGACGCCGCCGTGGCGTACACAGGCGGGGAGTGCCTCCAGGGACCATTCCCGTCGGTTCCGCACGGTCGCTCCCGAGCCCCGCCGCACGCTCACGAGGCGGAGCTCCTCGAGGCGCCGGAGGGCGTCGCGCACGCTGATGCGGCTGGCCCCGAAGCGCCCGGCGAGGTCCCGTTCGGCGGGCAGCCGGACGCCGGGGGCGTGCTCCCCCCGCACGATCTCACCCGTGAGGGACTCCACGATGGGATCCACGACGGACCCCGCCACGGCCTGGCCGGCCTCTGCTCGGCCTGTCGCGTTCACGTCCCTCCGAAGGTGGTCGGGCCAATTGGTAGGACCACTTTACGGGACGGTGGCCGGGATGGGAAGCGCCCTGCCCAGCGACCGTCGCCACCCCCGTGGACAGGGCTCCTAGACGAGAGAGAGGAGCTCGGGGAGAGCCGTCACCGTGTGGTCGGGGACGACTCCCGGGTGCGTGTGGGCGAAGGGGGTCGCCTTCCAGACCGCCCGCATGCCCACCCCCTGAGCGCCACTGACGTCGTCGAGTTGGCGGTCGCCCACGAAGACGGCCCGCTCCGGGGCCACGCCGAGGCGCTCCAGCGTCGTGTGGAAGATCGCCGGGTGAGGCTTCATGTGCGGCTCGTTGCTGGAGTACACCCGGACGTCGAGGAGGCCGAGGAGGCCGTCGCGCTCGAGGAAGTGCTCGTGCCAGTGCTCCGGCCAGTGGGTGTTGGAAAGGAGCCCGGTGCGCAGGCCCCGTTCCCGGAGCGCGCGCAGCACCGGGACGGCGTCGGGATCGTGGGCGACGTGGGGCGTCCAGGAGTCGAGGTGGCGGACGGCGGCCTCCTCCAGGACGGCGGCGGCGACGTCCGCCCCCACAGCGGTGGAGGCCTCGGCGAGGAGGTCGGCGAGGCGGGCGGACTGCGAGCCGGCGCTGCACCGCTCCCAGAAGGCGTCCTCGGCCTCGACGAGAGCGGCGACGTAGTCGTCGGCGCCGACGGCCGTGCCGGCAGCGAGGTGCTCGGCGGCGAGACGCCACATGTCCGCCATGTCGACGTCCGCCCAGACCGAGAGCGTCCCGCCCCAGTCGAAGATCACCGCCTCGACGGGGCCCGCCCGCCCGGTCACCCTGTCACCCCAGCCCCAGGATGTCCCGGAGGTGGGCGTGGGACTCGGCGACGGCGTCCGCCTCAGGGAGGTCCGAGTCGTCGTCGTGCCACCAGGAGATCCGCACGGTCCCCATGCCCGCCGCCCGGCCCCCTGCGACGTCGGTGCGCCGGAGGTCCCCCACGTGCACGGCGCCCACAGGCGGGACCCCGAGGGTGTCGAGGGCGGCGGCGAAGGCCTGCGGGTGCGGCTTGGGGACGCCGACCTCGTCGGAGAAGGCGAGCACCTCGAGGTGATCGAGGAGCCCGGCGCGCTCCAGGAGGAGGCGCACGACCCGGCCGGGGCTGAAGCCGGTGTCGCAGACGAGTCCGCGGCGGACGCCGGCCCCGGCCAACGCTTCGAGCGTCTCCCCCGCACCGTCGAGGGCGTGGAGCGGGAGATCCAGCGTGGCCTCCTCCCAGGCGGCGCTGAGGCGGCGAGCCCGGTCGGGATCGTCGACGCCGAGGCTCTCCAGCGCCCAGCGGGCCATGTCGGAGGCGCCGCTCGTGGTGAGTTCCCGCCAGAGCCGCTGGTGTTCCCGCCACGCCCCCCGGATGGCGCCCCTGGCCTCCTCCGGGGAAACGCCGGCCTCCTGGGCCAGGAGACGCGACCGGGCCTCCATGCCGGCGTCCCGGTGGGGTTCGTAGATGAGCGTGGACCAGCAGTCGAACGTGACGGTGTGGGGCCGGCTCACGGGCATGGGGCCAAGTGTGGGGACCGAGCGGGCCCGGGAGCAAGCCGGTTTCGCGGACGATTACGTCCGAGGCGGCGGCGGTGGCGGCCACATCCCCAACTGCACCCGCCGCCCGGCGCGACCCGCCGGGCCCGGGCTTTGGCGCCCTCTCCGGCGGGCTCCTATCGTCCGGCGATGCCCGCCGACCTCGCCGCCGACACGACCGTCACCCCCCTGCCTTCAGGGCCCGGTTGGTACACCGGCGACCTCCCGGACGCCTGGGACTTCGCCACCCCCTCCGGCGGGGTCCTGATGACCGTCGCCCTGCGGGCCATGGAGGCGGAGCTCGCCGACCCCGACCTCGCCATCACGTCGGCGACCACGCTGTTCATGTCGCCCGTGCCCAACGGCCCGCTGGAGATCCGCGTCGAGGTCCTCCGCCACGGGGGTGCCGCCGCCCAGATCCGGGCAGCGCTCTCGTCCACCCGTCTGCCCGGCCCCGGCCTCGAGGTGAGCGCCACGTTCACGCGGCCTCGCCAGGGCCCGGAAACCCTCGATGCCGTCATGCCCGGCTGCCCCGGCCCGGAGGCGAGTCCGCCCCTCACCTACCGCGTCCCCGGCCGCCCGGAGCTCCCCCGGATCTTCGACCAGATCGAGAGCCGGATGGCCCGCGGCTCCGCCTGGTGGGAGGACGGCACCGAGCACGCCCCCGGTGGCCCCGCCCGCTTCGGGCGTTGGTTCCGCTACGGCGTCCCCCAGCGCAACGCCGCCGGCAACTTCGACCCCATGGCCGTCCCGCCGATCGCGGACACGATGCCACCGGCGTTGTGGCAGCGCATCGGCAGCGCCCACTTGGACTACGTCGCCCCCAGCCTCGACCTCACGATCCACTGGCTGGAGCCGACGGAATCGGACTGGCTCCTCGTGGACTCCCACGCCCGCCACGCGGCCCGCGGATACGCCACGGCGGACGCCGAGATCTGGGACCCGGACGGCCGCCTCGTGGCGGTCGCCACCCAGATGATGATCCTGCGGCACATGCCCCGATCCGGCCCGTGAGTCCCGGAACGGGCGGGCCCCTGTGGCCGTGGCATCACGAACTCGCTCCCTCCCCGGGGCTTCGACGTCGACGATGCCGTGACGTCGCCGTCCGGCTCTCTTCCCGCGCACCTCAAACCCAGATGGCGGACCGACGAGGCGCTCAGGCAGGCCGTGGCCGGCGTCCTCGCCGGCGATTGGCCCTTCGACGTCCTGGTGCCGGACTGATTCCGCGGCGGCCGCTACTCCTCCAGGTGGAGGCGGCGGTAGGCGCCCAGGTAGTAGCAGAGGGGGTCGGCCGAGGCGTCGATCTCGACGGTCTCGACCTGGCCGCAGAGGATCGTGTGGTCGCCGCCGGGGTACTTCGCGTACGGGACGCACTCCAGGTGGGCGAGGACACCGTGGACCACGGGGACGCCGTGCTCGCTCATGTGCCAGTCGACCTCGGCGAACTTGTCGCCCTTGCCGGCGAATGTGCCAGAGAGGTCCTGGCGGCCCGCGGGGAGGAAGTGGACGCCGAACCACCCGGTCTCCGCGAGGGAGTCGTGGGCCGAGGACTGCAGGCCGACGCAGACCAGGACGAGGGGCGGATCGACGGAGAGCGAGGAGAACGCCGACGCCGTGAGCCCCACAGGACCCTCGGGAGAGGACGCCGTCACGACGGTGACACCTGAGGCCCAGCGGGCCATGGCCGCCTTGAAGTCGTCCGCTCCGATCGGCATGTCGTCGCCCCCGGGACTCCACTGTTCTCGGTTCGAGCCTATGGGCCGCTCGGGCGCCGCGACCGCTGCCGGGCACGGATGTCGGTGTAGGTGACGAGGTGCCGGTCAGCGAACGGCGAGCCCGGCGCCGTCGCCAACCAGTGATCGGTCACCCGCTGGTCGGCGTCGCCGGCGATCGCCCGCAGCTCGGGCGTGTCGAGAGCCGTGTGCAGGAAGCACTCGCTCACGCCGGGGCGGAGGCCGGCGAGCATGGCCTCCCAGCCGGCGGCGTCGCCGTTGCCGAGGACGAGGTCGTCGCAGAACAGGAGGCCCCGCGCCTCGGCAGCACGCCGCTGCGGGAACCCGGCGGGTTCCTCGAGGGCAATCGGGCCCATGCGCAGGGGGAGGTCGAAGTGCTCGGCGACGTCGAGGTAGACGTCGAAGTAGTCCTCCTGCAGTTGGTTGGTGCCCATGTGGGAGTCGACGTGGCTCACGTCCACACCCCACTGCATGGCCGTCTCGACCTGGGCGAAGCACTCCCGGCGGACAGCGGCGAGATCGGCGCGGGCGTAGACCTCCGGGACGCTCCGGGGCAGGAACCCCTCGTCGTCGCGCAACGACACGTCGGCGGTGACCGGCCCCCAACGGTACGTGTCCCACTCAGCGGTGAGGGTGAGGTGAACGCCGACAGGGACCCCTTCGGCGGCGGCGCGCCGGGCGGCGTCATACGCCCAGGGGCAGGGCACCATGAGCGTGGCGCTGGAAAGGTGCCCGGAGAGGAGTCCCTCGAAGGTGGCGTCGTTCTGGGCCCGGCACATCCCGAGGTCGTCGCCGTTGAGGACGACAGGTCGGGTCACCGGATCGAGGCCCAGGGCGGCGGCAAGTGACACGGGTCGTGAGGCTAGCGCCGGACCCGTCCAAACTGATGCCGAAACCACGGAATACCGGCAAGACGGCATCACTTCGGCGTACGCCCGGCGGCGACCCGCGTCCGAACTGATGCCGTTCCCACGGAATGCCGGCAAGACGGCATCACTTCGGCGTACGCCCAGCGGCGACCCGCGTCCAAACTGATGCCGTTCCCACGGAATGCCGGGACAACAGCTTCACTTTCACTTTGGCGTCCGCACGGGCGGCGGCGGCCAGCGCCTCGACACAAGGTCGGCGATGTTCCCTATCCTGTTGGCGGGCATGGTTCCCGGGCAGCCGGAGAACCCGCTCGGGGCCGTTAGCAACCGCGTCCGCAGCGGGCACCACCCCCCCCGGTGCGAAACGCCCCCCTAACCCCACACCCACGCGGGCCC
>CAYJLW010000035.1:15523-43366 GCA_964370965.1 uncultured Acidimicrobiia bacterium
GCTGGGGGCCGGGGCCGCGGCTAACCCCGCTGGGGGCGTTCCGAACCGGGGCCCCCTGCCGGCCCCACCCCCCCGGTTGCTAACGGCCCGCATCACCACTCACCCAGGCGGGCCGGGAGAACACCGATGCGGATCAAGGACCTCCTCACACCCCCCGTCGACGTCGAGGCCGTGGCGGCCTTCCTCGACCGCCTCCACCACGAGGGCCGCGTCGCTGTCGTGAACGAGATCGGTCGCCAGGGCCAGGAGGCCATCTGGAACGCTGCCGAGGGCTTCCGGAAGATCTCGGCCGAAGACGTCGTCCCCCCCGACCTCGGGCCCCTGGTGCCCGTGATCCACTGGGGCCACAACTCCCTGCCGGCCTTCACCCGCTTCCAGAAGCGCTTCACGCGCCCCGACGACCGAGGCGCAGCCGAGGCGGGAGAGCTCTGGGGGTACAACCACCAGGCGCTCGGCCTCTTCACCGGCCCGGGGTACTTCGTGGCCTACGACGCCGACGGCGAGGTCTGCATCGACTACACGCGGGTCCCGCCACACGGGGCCCCGGGCTGGCCGAAGGTCCTCCCGAACTCCGCCCGCCTGGCACGCTTCGTCTACAACGGCACCAAGGACTACCTGCGGGGCGTGAGCGCACACGTCACCATCGGTCGGGCCACCCGCGCAGGGGAGCCGATGCCGAACTGGTTCCTGCTCTGCCGCGAGCCTGCCTGAGCCGAGCCGGGAGCGAGAACCCCTCGCCCCTCGGCGTCAGCCGCCCTCGATGGCGACGTCGCCCGAGCTCACGGCACCGTCGGCGACCAGGGAGCCGTTCAACTCGAGACGGAGCGTGTCAGTGCCGCCGTCGGTGTCGACGACGGTCATCTTGTAGGGGATGTTCCCCACACCCGAGCTCCCGAAGCGGAAGATGTTGCCGGCCTGCGTGATCCCGTTGACGGCGGTGCCGGCGCCCGTGTTGGAGAGGATCGCGAGGTGGAAGTTGCCCGGCGTGTTCACGATGAGGAAGCCGATCTTCCAGAAGATCAGGTTGAGCACGCCGAGTTGCACCTTCGTGCTCCCGTTGTACACGGCGCCGGCGGCGGAACCGAGGTTCCAGCGGGTGGGGTCGTCCGCGTCGGCGTCCCACTCGTCGGCGACGCCGTCGTCGTCGAGGTCGCCGTCGGCCACCGGGCTGTAGGCCAGCGCCGCGGCGACGTCGATGCGGCCCTTCCCGAACTCGTTGTCCCGCCCGGGCGTACCGAGGTCGGTGGCGGTGTTGAGGAGGGCGCCGCGGACCTTGCCCGCGGTCCAGCCCGGGTGAGCGGAGCGGACGAGAGCCGCGGCTCCTGAGACGTGCGGGGTCGCCATCGACGTCCCGCTGTAGTAGTCGTAGCAGTTCGCCGACCCGCCGCAGGCCGGGGGGGCCACCGAGGAGATGATGCTCGTGCCCGGGGCCGCCAGGTCCACCTGGTCGTTGTACTGGCTGAAGTAGGCCCGTGACGTCGTGCCTGTCTGCGTGGCCGCCACGGAGAGGACACCGTTGAAGGAGCCGGGGTATGAGTACGAGGAGTTGCCGGAGTTCCCGGCGGCGGCGGCCACCACCACGCCCTTGCGCACGGCGTAGTTCACGGCTGTCTGCCACGGCGGGAGGGCGACGGGGCCGCCGAGGCTCATGTTGAGGGACTTGGCGCCGTCGTCGGCGGCGTCCACGAGGGCGCTGGCGACGTCACCCAGCCAGCAGAACTGGCCCTGGCAGACCTTGTACACGTAGATCGGCGACGTGGGCGACACGCCCGGGACACCAAGGCCGTCATCCGCGTTCGCCGCCGCGGTACCGGCCACGTGGGTGCCATGGGAGATGTCGTCGCTGGGGTGGTTGTCGCAGCTCCCCTCGGGGTCGTAGACCGGGTTCGCCGGGTACGCCACGCAGATCGGAACCTTGGTGGCGAAGGGCTGGTACTCCTGGTGGCCGTGGTCGAGGCCGGAGTCCAGGATGGCGACGGGCGCCCCGGTGTAGGGGCCTCCGGGCGAGAAGTTCCCCGCCCCCGGGTAGGTGTCCCAGGCGGAGGGGAGGTTGACGTCGGCGAGGCCGGTCATCCCGGCGGCCTCGGGGTCGTTCGGGAGGACCTGCGTGCGCACGACGACGTCGGCATCGACGCTCTTCACGAGGCCGTTGCGGACGAGGGCGGCCTTCTGGCCGGCGGTGGCCATGACGATCGCGACACCGATCTGGTCGATGCGATGCACGACGTCGGCAGATCCCAGCCCCGCCCCGACTAGGACGGCGCCCTGCCACGCCGGGGACACCCAGGGCTGAAAGCTCACGAGGACACGCTCTGGATCGGCGGCCTCGGACGCCGTCGGTCCAAGACCGACGGCTCCCGCGGTCACGAACACGGTGGCAACGACGACGGCGGCAATCCGCCGGAACGCACCTCGCACAGCGACCTCCCTGGCCCGGGGTGTGGTGGGTGTGGGTAGCTTCGCCGCCGTCATCGGCTACTCCTGTCTCGCGGTCGGAATCGTCCGAATCAGGTTTGCGGGACACCCGGCGCAGGACGCCCAACGCCCGGCGTCCGTGGTGCGGTCGTCCCGTTCTGGGGAGCCCTGGGCGGGGGGAGCCGGGGCGGGGGGGCCCCCGCGGGCGGGGGGGGGGCCGCCCGGGGCGGGCCCCCCGGGCCCCGCCACCCCGGGCCCGGGCTCCCCAGGACGCTTGAGAGGGAGCCCCTGAGGCGTCACGGCGTCAGGTGGGGTATTTGACGGTGAGGCGCCAGTCGGTGAGGACGGCGGCGCCCGTCACACCGGCACCCGAGACGTCCAGGCGGGTGGTGCCCGCGTCGTCGTAGACCCGCCAGGTGCAGGGCAACGGGCCTTCCTTCACCGGCGGGGCCAACGGGCCCATCACCAGCGGCACCCGCAGACGAGTACACGTCCCGGTCACGGTGATCCCGCTGCCGGTCGCGGTCACGGTGTCCAGGCCGGTGGTGGCCACCGTGACCTGGTCGGAGCCGTCCCGATAGCCGTACGCCAAGGACCCCTGCGGGTCGTCATAGGGCGCCGTGGCCACCAACAACGCCGTGAGACTGTCGGCCGGTGCGCCCACCCCGCGGGCGACGTCGGTGTTCGCCCGGCCCATCACGACCGCGGCGGTGTCCCCGAAACGCTCCAGACCCGTGATCGTGCGGGGCAGGTCACCCACCCGGGGCTCCCCGGCCAACAACGCGCTCGCCGGCACCACCACCCCGGTGGCCGCACCCGGGAGCCGCCAACGCAGGCTCACCGCGGCAGACCCGCTGGTCTCGCGGTACTCCAGGCGCAGGGGCACGGGCAGCCCGGCGACGAGGTCCACCGTGGCCGACGCCGACCCCGCCCCCGGGGCGGACCAGTCGTCGAGCACCCGGCGGCCGTCGACCCAAAGCCGCGCACCGTCGTCGGACTCCACCGTGAACTCCACCGCGCCCGTGACCGGGGCCACGACCCGGCCCCGCCACGACACACTGAAGTCGTCGGTGAGACCCGCCGGGCCCCCCGCGCCCCAGGCGAAGTCCACACCCGCATCGACGCCCTCCGCGACCGGGGTGCCCAGCGGCGACGAACCGGCGTAGTAGGCGGCCTCCAGGCCCGCCGGGGACTCACCCAGCCAGCCCTGCACCCGCTCCAGGGCGTCCAACACCGCCTGGGCCGGGTCACCCGGGTCCGCACCCCAGATGTCGGCGAGCTCACCGAGGAAGTCCCGCACCACCTGTTCCCCCACCGCCTGGCGTCGCGCCCAGTCCACACCGTCAGCGGACGCGTACCTGCGCAGGAGACCACGCACCGCCGCCGCCAGGTCCCGGGCGACACCCACATCCGGCTGTGTCTGGGCGCGGGCGTCCGTCGCCCAGCTCTCGATGACGTCGAGCGCCCCGGAGAGGAACGCCGCCATGTCATAGGGCACCTCGACGTCCTTGGGCAGCGTCGTCACATAGAACGCCTCCGTGCGGTTGTAGCCCGCATGGGGGGTCTCGACCAGGTTCGTGGCCGCCGAGGCGATCATCGCCGTCTCATACGCCAACGAGACCGACGTCGTGGTCGCGTTCGGTTCCCGGCCGCCCCGCCCGATCCCCACCCGGTGCGTGCTCGCCGAGTCCCAGGGGTCCTTCACGTAGGCGTCGGCGAGGCCGTTCGTGTCCGTCGCGTCACCCATGTCCGAGCTGGTCACGAACCCGACGTAGTACCAGTCGTAGTCCACCGACACCGCCGTCACAGACTGGTCCGTCTGCGTGCCGCCCACCCCCACACTCATCCGGTCTGTCACGCCGCCGTCCCACATCTCCCGGGAGAAGGCGTCGGTCTTGGCGTTCGTGTCTCCCGCCACCAGGTTGCCCGCATCCGAGAGGAACACCACATACCAGCAGTCGCCGCTGATGGAGAGCACCGACCCGCCCGAGGTGGACGTGGGCACACCGCCGTTGGCCTGTGTGCCGTCCGTCGCCACACTCCAGCGAGTCGTGGTGCCCGCCACACGGTCCCGGATGAAGACGTCCCGGGCGCCGTTGGTGTCCCCCGCGACCAGGTTCGTCGCCGCCGACGTGAACGCCACACACTTGCCGTCGCCGCTGATCACGGCATGGTTGCGTGCCGTCCAACCCGAGATCCCGTTGCCCTGGACGCCGGCACCGTCCACGCTCACCCGCTCGGTCACAGCCGTATCCAGGTCGCGCACGAAGACGTCCCGCGCGCCGTTGGTGTCACCCGCCACCAGGTTCGCGGCGTCCGACGAGAACGTCACATAACGGCCGTCCGCGGAGATCTCCGGGTCATAGGACGACCCGTTCGCCTGCGTACCGTCGGTGGCCACGCTCACCCGCACAGTCGTGGCGGCGCCCCGGTCCCGCAGGAAGACGTCCCGCTTCGCGTTCGTGTCATCGGCCACGAGGTTCGTGGCATCCGACGCGAACGCCACCCGGGACGCCCCGTCACTCGCCGAGCCGGTCGCGCTGGAGCCGTTGGACTCTGTGCCGTCCGTGGCCACGCTCACCCGCTCCGCCGCCGGCGCCGCGGTACCGGACACGAAGACGTCGTCACGGTTGTTCGTGTCCCCGGCCGCGAGGTTGCTCGCCCGGGACGTGAACACCGACGCCGCGCCGTCCGGGGAGACCTGCACCTCCGAGGCGCTCTGGTTCCCGGGATCACCCGCCCCGGACGCCGAGACCAGCACCGGATCAGACAGCACGCCGTAGTCGCCGAACATCGGGGCGAGGGACGCCAACAGGCGACCCAGGAGACCCTGCGCGTCCGAGGCGATCGCCGCCTGCTCCTCGGCGCTGCGCCCACCCACCCAAGCCGCGACGAAGGCGCTCAAGGTGTCCCGGGCGTCCTGCACCGAAAGCTCCCCGGAAGGCGGCGGCGGCGGGTTCGTGGTGGCGGAATACATGACGTACGCCCCCTCCTCGTCGGACCACGGGAACACCGCCCGGGTGCCGTCCCCGCTCACCGCCGGGGATTCCATGTCGTTCAGCCACCCCGGCAACGCCCGCCCGTCGGCACCCGCGTTCACGAACCGGGTCACACCCGCCGTCACGTCACGAACCAGCACCCCGCCGTCCGAGCCCGTGCCCGCCGCCAGGTTCGTGGCATCGGACAGGAACACGACAGTGCTGCCGTCGCTGCTCACCGACGGACGGCTGGACCCCTTCAGGCCCTGCGCCCCGTCACTCGCCACGCTCGTCAACACCGGCGTCCCCACCCCGACCTCGGAGCGGTACACGTCGCTCACACCGTTGGTGTCCTCCGCCACCAGCGCCGCCCAGGAGTCGAACACCACGAAACGCCCGTTCCCGCTCAACGCCGCCTCGTACCCGACCTCCTGACCGGCGCTGGACGTCACCCCGGCGTCCATGTCCCGCACCAGCGCGTCCGTGGCGTAGTACGGGTCGTCACCAAAGTGCAGGTTCGAGGCGTAGGTGACGAACAGAACATGACGGCCGTCGTCGCTCACGCCCAAGGACGACGAATCCCCGTCCGGAGTGTCGCCCGAGACCGGCACGTTCACCACCGCCGTCGTGTCCGCCACACGGTCGTAGCGGTACACCCACAAGGCCTCCTCGTCGTCTGAGCCCTCCCGGCCGTAGACCACCCAGCGGCCGTCCCCGCTGATCGCCACGTCACCCGTGGCCCCCTCCGAACCCGGCACCAACGTGTTCACGCCCGTCACCGCGTCCCACACCAACACACCAGAAGACACCACGGCCGCCGCCCCGGGTGCCGTGAGGTTCGCCGCCTGCGTGCGGTATGCCACGTAACGGCCGTCGCCGCTGACCGCCGGGAACCGCGACTCCATGTCCTCCGGCGCCTCCCCGCCCGTGGCCACGTTCTCGCTCACCCGCACCGTCACACCGCTGACGGTGTCACGCCGGAAGACGTCGTCTGTGTCGTTGGCGTCACCCACCACGAGATCCGCCGCGTCCGACGTGAACACCACGAAGCGCCCGTCACCGCTCACCCGGGGACGATCGTGGAGCTCGCCGTTGCCGCCGTCCTCCACCGCCCCCCACGGCGTCACGTTCACCAACACCGGACCGCCCCCCGCACCCGTGTCCGAACCCTCACCCACAAATCCCGACAGCGCCTCGAACGCCGCATCGGCGAGCTCCCCGATGAGCTCCTGGCGGGACTCCTCCCGCGCCCGGCGCGCCTCCAGCTCCACCAAGTAGTCGTCCTTGCCCTCGAGCCACCACGACAGCCGGGTCTCCAGCCACGTCTCGAAAGGCACCAACACGTCCGAGACGTACACGTCATAGCTCGAGTTGCCGTCACCGGAGTCGAGCTGTCCGCTCGACACGAACCCCACCGTCCCGTCCCCGCCCACAGCAGCAAGGACGTTCCGGCCCCTGGGGGTACCGGACACATCCGCGCTCAGAAGCTTCACCCGCTCCGTACGCATGTCCCGCGCGTACATCTGCGGCAGGCCGTCCCCGGACGAACCCGTCAGGTTTGACGCCGTGGAGTCGAACACCACCCACCGGCCGTCCCGGCTCACCCCCGGCACCGGGGCGTTCCCCGAGTCACCGTTGGACTGCCCGCCGCCCGCGGGCCGGCTCACGGTCCGGGTGCGGCCCCGCTCCAGGTCATGACGGAACACGTCCACCCGCCAGTTCGTGTCAGGCGCCTCAGCGGCCCCCGCCAGGTTGTTCCCCGCCGACGCGAACACCACATAACGGCCGTCCCCGCTGATCGTGGCCCGGGCGGAGGTGGCGTTCGCCGGCGCACCGTCGTCGGCGACGTCGACGCGCCGGGTCGTCCCCGAGGCCCGGTCCCTCACGTACACCCCGCCCTGGTACACGAACACCACCCGGTCGCCGTCGTCGCTCATCCCGATCGCCGGCCCGTAGACGAAATAGGGGACAGGCAGGTTCTCGCTGATGCCGCCGGGCAACTCGCCGCCGCCCGCACCCAGGCTCACCCGCTCGACCGCCCCCGTGACACGGTCCAGCACGAACGCATCCAAGGCGGCGTTGGTGTCACCCGCCACCAGGTTGCTCGCCCGCGACACGAACCCCACATACCGGCCGTCACCGCTCAACACGGGTGACGAGCTGTGGTTGTTGGCTTCCCCACCACCGGGGGCCCGCACCACCCTCTCCATCGCACCCGAGTCGAGGTCCCGCACGAAGACCTCCGTCAGACCGTTCGTGTCCCCCGCAACCAGGTCCCGCGCCGCCGACACGAACGCCACGACCTTGCCGTCCCGGCTCATGGCCGGGAACCACGACCCCCCGCCGGTGCCCAACGCGCCCGACGGGGTGGTGCTCAACGCCACCGACGTCTCCGTGAAACGATCCCGCAGGAACACGTCCTTGGAGTAGTTCTCGTCGCCCGCCACGATCTCGTGCGCCCACCCCGCGAACACCACGTAGCGTCCGTCCGGGCTCACACCCCCGACCTGGTCGAGCCCCCACTCCGCGAAACCGCCATCAGGCTTCGTCGACGCCGCCTCGGGCGAGAACCGGCCCCGGAACCCCAGGTTGTCCTCCACCCAACGCTCCGCGGACACATTGGCAGCGCGGTCCTCGAGGTCCGTGAAGTAGCCCTCCGCCGCGCCCATCACCCACCCGAGCAGGTCGAGCACGGGAGAGGACGGCGGCGGCGGCCCCGACACGAACACGTCCGTCGCTGCGTTCGTGTCCCCCGCCACCAGGTCTGTAGCGGCCGAGACGTAGGCGACCGTGCCGTTCGCGCCCAGACGCGCCCCGCTGCTCTGACCGTTGCCCGCCCCGCCCTGCGGCGTGGCACTCACCAGAGTGACCGCGCCCGTGTCCATGTCCCGGGCGTAGATCTGGGGCTGGCCGTTGCCCCCCAAGGCCGTGAGGTTCGTCGCCGCCGAGTCGAACACCACCGTGCGCCCGTCGCTGCTCAACACTGCCGCCGGGGTGGAGTTCCCGGAAGCGCCGTTGGACTGCACGCCTCCCGCGGAGCGGCTTGCGGTGCGGATGGTGCCGCTCTGGAGGTCGCGGCGGAAGACGTCCACCTGGCCGTTCGCATCCGGCGCCTCGCCGGCCCCGGCGAGGTTCCCGGCAGAGGAGGCGAATGCCACGTAGCGGCCGTCACCGCTGATGGCGGGGCGGGCGGAGGTGCCGTCGGACGGGTCGCCCTGGTCGTTGCGGTCGACCCGTTCGGTCGTGCCCGCGCCCCGGTCACGCACGTAGATCGCGCCGCCGGCCATGAAGACCACGCGGTTGCCGTCGTCGCTGATGCCGATCGACGTCCCCCAAGGCAAGGGCGGGACAGGCGATCCCCAGGCGATCCCCCATGGGAACTCCCCGCCGCCGGGCTGCTCGCTGACCCGCTCGATGGTGTCGGCGACCCGATCGACCACGAAGACGTCAGCGGCGCCGTTGGTGTCGCCCGCCACGTGATTTGTGGCCGGCGACACGAACGCCACGTAGCGGCCGTCGCCGCTGAGGGCGGGCTCGAAGTTCCAGGCGTTGGCGTTCCCGCCGGCGGCGGGGATGCTCACGCGCTCGATCGCCCCGGTGGCGAGGTCGCGCACGAAGATGTCCCGCTCCGGATTCCCGTCGCCCGCCACGAGGTCCGGCGCCCAAGAGCTGAAGGCCACCACCTTGCCGTCGGCGCTCAGCGCCGGGAGGTAGGAGCAACCCGACGCCGTCGCCCCCGACGGGGTGGTGCTCAACGCGGTGGTCGCGCCAGTGGAGCGGTCGCGCAGGAACACGTCACAGGCGCCGTTCGCGTCGCCCGCCACGAGGTTGGCGGCAGAGGAGGAGAACACGACGTAGCGGCCGTCGGAGGTCACACCTCCCACCTGGTCGCTCGCCCCGTTGCCGGCCTGTCCCGCCGGCGTCGTCGACACCAGCCCGCTCGCGTCCCCGGCGCCACTGCCGGGTACCACCACGACGGCGTCTTCGGCGGCGGCGATCTGCTCGGAGAGGACGGTGGCGGCGGTCCTGGCCCCGGAGGAGGGCCGCCCCAGAGTGACCGTCTCGGTGCCCGAGACGAGGGGGACCTCACCGGTGGTCCATTCCGGGAGGGGCCCTGTGAGTGCGAAGGTGTGGGCGAGGCCGTTGAGGCTCCAGGTGCAGTCACCGGAGTCCACGAGCACCGTGGCAGCGGAGATCTGAGGGCCGCTCGCCCGGTACACGTTGCAGAACCCGGTGGCGTCCAGCACCCCGGTGTTGCCGTCGAGCTCTTCGAGGGTGAGGTCTTCGGGTTGGGAGAGCTCCGCGGTCTGGAATGTGGCGCTGGAGACGACGTACCACTCCCCGGGTGTGGTGGTACTCGGGTAGGCGGCGACGGCCCCCCCGGCGCCGGTACCCCCGGGTTCGCGGGCGAAAGCCAACTCCAGACGGACGTCCCCGCTGTAGGTGGCGTCGGCTTGGGCCTCCCCGAAGCCGGGGTACTCCCACAGGTCCGGCACCGTCCCCGCCGCGATGAGGGGGGTCATGACCTTCTCGAAGGTGTACTCGTGGGCCCAGACCACGAACCGGAACACGTTCACGACCCCGTCGACGACCACCCGTAGGGTGTTCTCGGCCACCCGCAACACCGAGTCCCCGATCGCCCCGGCGACCTTCGCGTTCAGGTCCAGGAGGTTCCCCGTGACGTCGTCCACGGTGTCCAGCACCCAGGTCAACAGGTAGTCCCCGAAGGTCCCGAAGGAGTTCACGACGTCCGCGAGCGACGTCGCCGCCCGCAGGTCGAACGCCAACCCGTCGACGTTGGGGAGGTTCCCCAAGATGTGGTACGCCTGGGCCTTCACGAAGGGCACGACCTGGGCGACCTGGTTCTGGATCACCCGGTACAGGTCCGGCAACCCCAGGTCTTCACCCAGGGCGTGCAGGGCCTGCTCGTCGGTCATGGGCTCCACCCAGCGCGCCACCCGTGTGAGGGCGTGACGGAGGTACTCCCCGAGCGCCGCGCGCACCGCCGGGTCCACGGCGAAGAGCGCGAACTGCATCCCGGAGGCGACCGTGGCGTCCATCTCGGCCCACATCGCCTCGGACTCCAGGTCGAAACCCCTGATCGTGCGGGACGCCTTCGCCAGCTCGTCCAGGATCCAGACCTGGAGCTCCTCGCCTTTGGACGTGAGCGTGTTCAGCAACGACTCAGACGTCTTCTTGACCTCGAAGGGCGGGAGACCGGCGTTGATCCGCTCGCACATCCCCTCGACCTGGGCCTGGACGTCGTACACGTACAGGACGAGCTCGCAGTTCAACTCGTCGAGGTACTCCCGGATCGTGCGCGGCGCCCCCGACACCCGGTTCTCGATCACCTCCGCGACGTCGTCGATCGCCCCCGCGATCCACTCCACCCCCGCGTCGAAGATCGTGTCCACCGGCTCGGTCACGACGTCACACACCCCCGCCGGCTCCGTGGCCAACTTCGCGTGCCCCTCCCCGCAAGCCCGGGCCACCTTGTCCGCCCACTCCACGAGCCACGCCCGGAACTTGGCGACCAGGCTGTCCCGCAGGTCGTACACCGCCGCCTTCTGGGCCCGCACGGCGTCCGCGATCGACCCGAACGCCATCTGCAACAGAGCGTCGAGCTGGGCCTCCACCGGTGCGATCGCGTTGTCCTCCACCCACTGCGCGGCGTCCGTGACCGCCGCCATGATGTCGTCGAGGAGCCCGAAGATCGCCGTCTCCACCCCCGCGGGCAACCCCAACCCTGCGATCCAGTCGCGCACCGCCTGCACCACCTGGGCCACCCCGCTCACCGCGTCGCCCAGACGGGCGTTCGCCCACCGGATCAACTGCGCCACCTCACGCAGCCACGGCTGCGCGGCCCCCACCTCCAACATCCACGCCAGACGGTCCAACTGGCCCGCCACCCGCGCCGCGGCACCGTTCACGGCCGCCTCCACCGGGTTCGCCGCCCCCGCCTCACCCTGGAGCAGATCCATCAGCAGATCCAGCTCGTGTACCAGGGCCGTCTCGATCTCACCCTTGCGGTCCGTACCCGCAGAACGGATCCAACCCGCCAACTCCCGCAACCCGTCGGGCAACAAGGACTGCACCAAGGACACGAGGCGCTTCTCCCACATGTCGAAGAGCCCGTGGATGCGCACCCCGATCCCCTTCGGGTTCTCCCAGAGGTACTCGAAACGTTCCTCCAGGGGCCGGCCCAGGAACTGGCCCGTGTCCTCCAACAAGTTGCTCAGCGTGCCCTGCACGAACCCGCCCTCGCGGCACCCCTCCAGGAAGGCGGCGAAGTCGAACACGCCCTTGACCACGTCCGGGGCATGGTCGTACCACCACTGCCCGTTGTAGGACACCTCCGCGCAGCGCATCCCGGCCTGGATCGAACCCCAATCCGACATCCCCGCCCCCAGGAAGCCGTCCACACCGTCGGTCAAGAACCCCCAGATGTGCTCCCAGGACACGTCGTTCGCGGCACCCGAGAGCTTCTCCTCGAGCGCCTCGAAGTAGTTGTCCGGGATCGGCTCGCCGTCCAGCGTGATCGTCTTCTTCGTGAGGTTCACGAGAAGCTGCGTCACCGCATGACCCACCGCGTTCACGTCCCCACCGTCGACCGTCACACGCGACAGACGATCCGCCAGCACGTTCGAGGTGAAATCCAACGCCGCGTAGAAGAACCGCGACACCTGATCCGTGCTCCACGGACCCAGCGGCAGCCAGTCCGCGTCATCCGGGTACCACCCCCCCGGCGTCGGCTGGATGCACTCCACCACGTGGGGCGACAGCCCCGGCTCGTCGTCCTCCGCGCCGGAAAACCAGTTCGCCCAACCCCCGATGATGCTGACCGTCGCATCCCAGAGCTGTTCCCACCACGACGTGCCCGTCAACGGCCCCGTCAAGGTGGTCACCAAGCCTGCCACGCAATGGAAGAGCTGGTCGTAGGAGTCGTCCGTCGTGATCGCCGAGATCCCGGCGGCGGCGCCGGCGATACCGGCGTCGAGCTGCGCGAGGGGGGCTGTGAACCCGTCCGTCCACACCTCGTGCGCGTCCTCCACAGCGCAGTGCAGGATCTTCAACAGGCGGGTGTCGGCCCCGCAGCCCGTGGGATTGTGGTAGTCGTAGTTCGGGTCCGGCTCGTACACGAGGTCCAGAATCCAGTCGTGCGCGCCCTTCAACACCTGGCGGGCCCATTCCCGCACGGCGTCGATGCGGCACTCCGCGTTGTAGCCCGCCTCCCCCATCGCCGGACACGACGAGTAGTCGAGCTGCACATTCTTCAGCGGCGTCATGTCGAAGCCCGCAACCGCCGCCCGCAAGTCCGCCACCGCCCCGTTCACGATCGTGCGCAACTCGTTCGCCCGCGCCACGATCTGGGTGGAGACGTCCGCCTTCACGCTCACGAACAACGCCTGCAACGCGTCGAGCGGCCCGTCGACGAACTGGGCGACCACCTGCTCGATCGCCTGGCGGGCCTGCTCCCCCAACGCCCCGCAGATGTCCGCGGCCTGGGCGGTGAAGTCGGTCACCAACTGCTCCACGACCTGCTGGTCGTTCATGTCGAAGCCCGCCGCCGTCAACGCTCCGCTCACGTAGGGGTTCCCCAACATCGAGGTCAACGCGTCACCGAGGTCCGCCGCCGCCGCCGCGGCGTCGGCGCAGAGGTCTTCCAGGGTCTGAAGGGGCTGGTCGAAGAGGGCCCGCACGTCGGTCTTCACCGCGTCGAAGTTCACGTCCCAGCGGTTCACGAAGTTCGTCGCCATCTCCACCAACGGCGTGAAGACGTGCTCCTCCAGCCACGGCGAGATCTGGTCGATCCAGTGCAACGCCACACCCTTGAGCTCCGCGAGCTGATGGTCCACCCACGGATCCAGGCGCGCCAACATCTCCTGCACCTCGTATTCGACCTCGACGCCCGCCACGTCCTCCGCGAGGTCGTCCACCAAACCCGCCGCCAGGTTCTTCGCCGCCCGCTCCAACCTGCGCCCCAACGCCGAGAGCGGCTTGTCATAACCCGCCGCGTCCACCAACAACTGGTTGCTGGGCCCCAACGGCACCGCCGTCTCCGGCACGTCCAGCACCACCGGGCCCCCGTTCGCCCGACGCACCTGCAAGGAGAACCGCGCGTCCCCGCCCCCGTGACCGCTCGGGGAACCCTCCACGAAACGCCACGTGCAATACGTCCCCCGCCGATCCGCCGGCGGATCAGCCAGGAACGGCTGCTTCCCGCCTGTGTTCGGCACCGAATACACGTCACAGGGCCCCGCCAACACAGCCGCGCTCCCCGGACGCTCCAACCGGTACCCCTGCGCCGCCGTGTCCACACTCAGCGAATCCCACCGCCGGCCCAGCACCCGCCAGCGCCGCGACGGCGAGGAGAACTCATAGAACGCCGCCCCCGACGGCGCCGCCTCCCCCGTGTCCCGCTTCACCGCCACCCCCACCAAACCCTGACGAGAACCGTTCATGTCCCCGGTGTGCTCCGCGCCCACCCGCGTACCGACCTCCCAGCGGCCCCCGCCGGCCACCACACCCTGACCCCTTGTCGCCCCGCTACCCCCCGCCAGAGACTGGGACACCCACGACGCCGGCCGGTCCGGGATCTCGATGATCGCGAACCGCCGCTGAGAACCCCGACAGAACGTCGCCAACGTCCGGCGCCCCACCGACGTCCGCATGCTCACCCCGTCGAGATGACACACACCCCAGGAGCCACCCCCGTCGGTGACCCACGGCAGGTACGCCGTCGTGCGCACCTCCAGCTTCCCGCTGCTCCCCGGCGCCCACACCGTCACCGCGTCCCCGGCCGGCGTCCGGTACACCGCCAGGAACTCCCCGTCGTCGTTCGGGCCCACCGGGCCGTCCCCCAACGGATACCCGTCCATCATCGGCCGGCAGTCGTAGCGCTCCCCGGACTGCACGCTCTCCAGGCACACCCCGCTGCCGTCGTAGAACCCGTTGAACCACCACGTGTTGTGCCACCACCGCCCGTTCGGCGTGAGGCGCTTCACCGACGTCCCCACCAACGACGCCAACGAACCCAAAGCCGGCTCCGGGCGCCGCACGTCGCCCGTCGCCGGCGCCACCACCATGGGCGGCTCCGGCCCCCACTCAGGACACCCCGAGGAGCAGTACGTCGAGGAGTTCCGGCGCACCTCGTTCCAGGTTCCCGCCGGGTCGGCGACGTCGTAGGTGCCCTCCACCGAACGAACCGGTCCCTTGTTGCGCAACGTGGCCGACATCGGACCCGTGCACCGCCACAACAGGAACTCCACCATCTCGCACGTCGAGGAGCCGTTGATCGGGCTCGGCCAACTCATTCCGATGTCCACGGAGCTGTCGTCGAGACCCTCCCGGACCGCGGCGTTCGAGCCGATCACGACACCGGTCGTGTTCAGCGTGTAGTTGTGCAGCCAGCCGGCCGCCCCGCCCGCCACCAGGTTCATCGCCTGCTGGCCCCGGCCGCGCAACGGCGACGACAGATAGCCGTTCGGACTCGTCACCGGGTCGTCGCCGGGCGGCGGATGCGGGTACCCGGACGCCGCCCGCACCTCCGCGCCCACCCCTACGATCCCTGGATCCGAAACCACGCCCAGGCCGGTGAGACGGGACTCCTGGCCCGCCGCGGGATCGGAGTTGAGCTGCGGAGGCGTGGCGACGAACGAGTCACCCGAATGCAGGTCGGTGGCGTACAGGTCGTACGGGTTCACGGTCTTGTCCGGACCCGCGCACAACCCGAGCGTGCCATTGGAGAAACCATCGGGGAACGGACTCGTGCCCCCCGTGAGACGCGGCCGGCCGTCCACGTGCAGACCGCCCGTGGAGATGGGCGTCATGCGGTTGTCCAGCAGGGACAGCCGCGACAGCGTCGTGGCCGTCCCCTGCCCGTCGTAGACCATCTGCGCCCGGGGCGAGCCGTCCGGGCAGGAGTCCTCCGGGAGCATCGTCTCATGCGTCACCCACGCCATCTTGTCCAGGTTCGGGCTCATGGCGAAGTTCCCCGCACCGTCCGGGACCCCGTTCACGCCCGGCACCCCGTTGTAGCCCGGCAAGTACGCCAACTCGTTGCCGAACGTGCGGTTGTACAACACGTAACGGTACGGCTGGCTGTGGGACGGGTCCTGGTCGCCCACGTCGAAGGGGCCGCCCTCGGGGAACGACACCCCGGGCGCACCCGCCCCGTAGGCCACGAACGCCTCCCCGTCGGTGCTCACCCGCCCCCACATCGTCCCGGTGGCGTCCACCGCCGGCGGACTCACCTCGGTCGCGAACGCCGACGGGAAGGTGCGGATCTCGTCCTGCACCGTCTCCCGCGTCACCCTCACCCCGCCCTGGGAGGACGCGATCGGCGTGTTGAACACGTCGACCACGCACGCACAGTCACCCTTGGCCACCCGCACCTTCGCGACCCCGAAGCTGTCGGCAGGGGCGTCGTCACCCACCTCGTAGCCCGCGACCGTCACCCAGCCGTCCTTCACCTCGTGCACCACACCGACCCAGTCGCCCTCCGGGTCCACGTACAGATCACCCTGGCGGGCCTTGGAGTCGTCCCTCACATGGAAGCCCAACCGCCACATCGACGCCGTCCACGCCGCGTCGCCGAAGCGGTAGGCGCCCCAACCCGACGTCGCGAAACGAACCGGTGCCGGCCCGTCCGCCCCCGGCATCTCCGCGTTGATCCTCACCCCGCTGTCAGCCAGGTACCACGCCGCATACGAAGCCCCGGAGCGGTAAGGGAAACCCAACGGGTCGATCTGGGACGGGTCCGCCGACTTGTACGGATACGAGTTCTGCACACCCGCCGTCGCCGTCGCGTCCCTGGTGTCCCACTCACTCGCCCCCACCCCCGGCGCCACACCGACCAGCAGGGCGAGCCCGACGAGAACGGCCACGCCCCGCAACAGACCCCGACGACCACGGCCCCCAGTCGACAGCGCAGCTCCCAAAGCCCTACTCCCTCACAGCCATTCCGACCCGTCACAGGTCGGGGGCACACACAGCCCCACCGCACCATAACGGGCGGCCCCCGCCCCCACATCCGGGATTGCGGCCTATTCCCGGCACGCCGCTCGTCGCTGACCACCCGTTCTGGGGAGCGCAGGCGCGAGTATCCGGGCCCGCGCTCCCCAGAAGCGCGAGGAGGCACGGCCCGCCTACCATCCCCGCGATCCTGGCGAGGCGGGCGTCGGGCCGTCCCCCGGCCCCCGTTTCCTTCGTCAGGTGCCGCGGGGTCTCCTGCCGGCAGGCCTTCTCCTTGGGGAGTCGCGTTCTTGATGGACCTACTCGGTCGGAACCGTGAGCTGAGCTCGCTGGCGGACGACCTCGACGCGCGCCGCCCGGCGCTCGTCACGGGCGAAGCGGGCATCGGCAAGACGAGCGTCCTCAGAACCGCTGCCGCCCGCAGCGGTCTGCGGGTCTTCGAAGGCGTCTGCCTGTCCACTCTGTGGTGGGTTTCGTACCAGCCCCTGCGTCAGGCCCTCTCCCTCGCCGACTCAGACGTCGGGGCCGACCCGCCCGCCGTGAGCGACCTCGTGCACCGCCGGGTGGGTGAGAACGTCCTCGTCCTCGACGACCTACAGTGGGCGGACAGGGACACCAGGGCGCTCCTGCCCCTGCTGGCCGGCAGGGTGAGGATGCTGGCGGGGATGCGCTCCGGCGGCCCCGGCTTCGCCGCCGAGGCGGACGCCCTCGGCGAGCTCGGCTTCGAGAAGTACCACCTCGACGGCCTCGGCCCCGCGGAGATCGTGGAGGTCGCCCGGCGGACGAGACCGGACCTCGACCCCCGCCAGGTAGGGATCGTGGCCGAGGCTGCGGGAGGCAACCCCCTCTTCGCCGAGGAGCTCGCCAAGGCGGGGTCGGACTCGCCGTTCGTACACGCCGTCGTGCAGTCCAGGGTGAAGGACCTGCCGGAAGACGCCCGTCGTGGTCTCGCCAAGCTCGCCCTCCTCGGTCGGCCGGCGCCCGAACCGCTGGCGGCCGCTCTCTGCGGCCCCGGCCCGCTGGCGGACCTCGTCCGGGCCGAGCTCGTGGAACCTCGCGCCGGCGCCCTCGATGTGCGTCACGGCCTCATCGGCCAGTGGGCCCTGGCGGAGGTCTGTGGCAGCGAGCGCCGGGCCCTGCACAGGGAGGTGGCGGACCTCCTCGACGGCGCCGCCGAAAGGGCACAGCACCTCGCCGCCGCCGGCGATCGCGGCGACGCCTACCGCGCCGCCCTCGCGGCGTCCGAGCAGGCCTCCACAGCGGGCGAACGCGTCGCCCAGCTCCGCCTCGCCGCCGAGTGCGCAGACGGAGACGCGGACACGGACGAGCTCCGTATCGCCGCTGTCGCCGAGCTCGTACGTGCCCGCGAGTGCGAGGCCGCCCTCGATCTCGCCGAAACCGTGCACGGCGCCGACGGCGAGACCCTCGCCTGGCTGCGCTACTGGCAGGCCCACGCCCACGCCCGGCTCCTCGCCAACGACGAGGCGGCGGCCGCCGCCGACGAGGGGGCGCGCGTCGCCCCCCCGGGCAGCGAGGTGGCCCTGAAGCTCAGGGAGGAAGACATCCGGCGGCGCATGTTCGTGGACTGGAACCCGTTCGCCGTGGTGCAAGAGGCCGCCGACCTGGTTCGTGATGCCGCGGCCGGCGGACTCCGCCTTCCCCTCGCCGAGATGCTGGGAGCACTCGCCGGGCAGATCCTCGGGCGGCCCGGCTGGGAGGAGTGCTTCTCGGCCTTCTCAGGCAAGGGGCGCTCCGAGGCGGACTGGAACCTCGCATTCGAGGCCGACCAGGCGCTCACGACGTCCCTCCACATGGACGGGCGCACGAGCGAGGCGAGAGAGCTGGCAGTGAGGGCCGCAAGCGAGGCCGACGCCGTCGGCCTCGCCCGCTGGGCGATCCAACTCCGCGCCCTCGGGGTGGCGGCAGCCTGCTTCGCAGGCGACTACGGGGAGGTCCTGGACACGGCCCCGCTGCTCCTCGCCGCCCACCCCACCGAGCGCGACCGCGACCTCCTGTGCACCGCCTACAGCCTCGCCCTCGTCGACCGGGGCCACCCCGAGGCCGCACACGAAATCGTCGTCGCGGCGCGCCGGGAGGCCGTCACTGTCACCGGCGCCGTCGCCCTCCCGCTCGTCCAGGCCGAGATCGCCTACTGGACGGGCCGGGCCACCAGGGCCGTGGAGATCTTCGAAGGGCACCCGTACGTCGGGGCCTCCGGGATGCCCACTGTGCTCATGCGCCCCACCCACTCCTGGGCCTGCCTGGACGCCGGCCGGCCCGTGCCGCCGCCGTTCCCCCGCCTACCTTTCCCGCTCACGGACGGCGTAGCCGCCGAGACCGCCGCCATCGGCCGCCTCGCCGAAGGGGACCGTGACGCGGCGGCAGAAGCGGCCGGTCTCTTCGCCGAGGCGGCGGCGGCATACGAGGGCTGCGTCTTCCGCTCCGAGTTGCGCAGCCGCTGGGGGCGCGGCACAGCCCTGCTACGGGCCGGGGAACAGGACGAGGCCGTGGCCGAACTGCGCGGTGTCCGGACCGCGGCGGACGCCGCAGGCATGACCCTTCTCCTGCGCCGCATCGAGACCTCGCTGCGGGAAGCGGAGTCCCTCTCCCCGCCGCCACCCCCCCTGCCCGGGACTTCGGTGCTCTCGAAGCGGGAGCGCCAGACCCTCGCCCTCGTCGCCGCCGGCCTCACCTACGCCCAGATCGGCCGCCGCCTCGGCATCAGCCCCCGCACCGTGGAAGCCCACGTCACCTCCGTGCGCCGAAAGCTCGGCGCCCGCACCCGTGCGGAGGCCATCCTCCTCGCCGAGGACGCCTCGCGGGAGTGAGTTCGTCGCAGGACGCCCGACGCCCGGCGTCCGTGGTGCGGGTCCCGTTCCGGGGAGCCCCTGAGGCGTCGCGGCGTCAGGTGGGGTATTTGACGGTGAGGCGCCAGTCCGGGAGGACGGCGGCGCCCGTGACCCCTGCCGCGGAGACGTCCAGGCGGGTGGTCCCGGCGTCGTCGTAGACCCGCCAGGTGCAAGGCAACGGGCCCTCCTTCACCGGCGGGGCCAACGGGCCCGTCACCAGCGGCACCCGCAGGCGAGTACACGTCCCGGTCACGGTGATCCCGCTGCCGGTCGCGGTCACGGTGTCCAGGCCGGTGGTGGCCACCGTGACCTGGTCGGAGCCGTCCCGATAGCCGTACGCCAAGGACCCCTGCGGGTCGTCATAGGGCGCCGTGGCCACCAACAACGCCGTGAGACTGTCGGCCGGTGCGCCCACCCCGCGGGCGACGTCGGTGTTCGCCCGGCCCATCACGACCGCGGCGGTGTCCCCGAAACGCTCCAGACCCGTGATCGTGCGGGGCAGGTCACCCACCCGGGGCTCCCCGGCCAACAACGCGCTCGCCGGCACCACCACCCCGGTGGCCGCACCCGGGAGCCGCCAACGCAGGCTCACCGCGGCAGACCCGCTGGTCTCGCGGTACTCCAGGCGCAGGGGCACGGGCAGCCCGGCGACGAGGTCCACCGTGGCCGACGCCGACCCCGCCCCCGGGGCGGACCAGTCGTCGAGCACCCGGCGGCCGTCGACCCAAAGCCGCGCACCGTCGTCGGACTCCACCGTGAACTCCACCGCGCCCGTGACCGGGGCCACGACCCGGCCCCGCCACGACACACTGAAGTCGTCGGTGAGACCCGCCGGGCCCCCCGCGCCCCAGGCGAAGTCCACACCCGCATCGACGCCCTCCGCGACCGGGGTGCCCAGCGGCGACGAACCGGCGTAGTAGGCGGCCTCCAGGCCCGCCGGGGACTCACCCAGCCAGCCCTGCACCCGCTCCAGGGCGTCCAACACCGCCTGGGCCGGGTCACCCGGGTCCGCACCCCAGATGTCGGCGAGCTCACCGAGGAAGTCCCGCACCACCTTCTCGCCCGCCGCCCGACGACGCACCCAGTCCACACCGTCCGCGGACCCATACCGGCGCTGCAACTCACGCACCGCCGCGATCAAACCCCGCAACACACCCGGATCCTCCGTCGCCGCCAACGAATCCGTCGTCCAACCCTCCACCACATCCAGCGCCCCGGAGAGGAACGCCGCCATGTCATGGGGCACCTCGACGTCCTTGGGCAGCGTCGTCACGAAGAACGCCTGGCTGCGGCTGTAGGGGGGAGTCTGGGCCAGGTTCGTCGCCGTCGAGGCGATCACAGCCGTCTGGTAGGCCAGCGACACCGACGTCGCCGCCGCGTTCGGTTCCCGGCCGCCCCAGCCGATCCCCGCCCGGTTCGTGCCCTGTGCGTCCCACGGGTCCTTCACGTAGACGTCGGCAAGGCCGTTCGTGTCCGTCGCGTCGCCCATGTCCGACCTCGTCACGAAACCGACGTAGTACCAGTCGTAGTCCACCGACACCGCCGTCACAGACTGGTCCCCCTGCGTGCCGCCCCGCCCCACACTCATCCGGTTCGTCACCCCGCCGTCCCAGAGCTCCCGGGAGAAGGCGTCGGTCTTGGCGTTCGTGTCCCCCGCCACCAGGTTCGTCGCGTCCGAGAGGAACACCAGGTACCAGCAGTCCCCGCTGATGGACAGCACCGACCCGCCGTAGGTCGACGTGGGCACGCTGCCGTTGGCCTGCGTGCCGTCCGTGGCCACGCTCACCCGTGTCGTGGTTCCCGCCACCCGGTCCCGGACGAAGACGTCCCGGGCAGCGTTTGTGTCCCCGGTCACCAGGTTCGTGGCGTCAGAGGTGAACGCCACACACTTGCCGTCGTCGCCGACCACCGCGTTGTTGCGAGTCTTCGCCCCCGAAGCCCCGATGCCCTGCGCGCCCACGCTGTGGACGCTGACACGCTCGGTGACCCCGGTGTCGATGTCGTGCAGGAAGACGTCGCGCACGCCGTTGGTGTCCCCCCCCACCAGGTTCGTCGCGTCCGAGGAGAACACCACATAGCGGCCGTCCGGGGAGATCTCCGGGTCATAGGAGCTGCCGTCGGCCTGCGTCCCGCCTCCTGCCACGCTCACGCGCACCGTCGTCCCGGCCGTCCGGTCCCGCACGAAGACGTCCCGCCTCGCGTTCGTGTCCCCCGCCACCAGGTTCGTGGCGTCCGACGCGAACGCCACCCGGGACGCCCCATTACTCGCCGAGCCGTTCGCGCTGGAGTCGTCGGCCTCCGTGCCGTCCGTGGCCACGCTCACCCGCTCCGCCCCCGGCGCCGCGTTGTCGGACACGAAGACGTCGTCCCGGGAGTTCGTGTCCCCCGCCACGAGGTTGTCCGCACGGGACGTGAACACCGACGCCGCCCCGTCCGGGGACACCTGCGCCTCTGCCACGTCCCTGTTCGCAGCGTCGCCCGCCCCCGACGCCGACACCAACACCGGATCCGCCAGCACCCCGTTCTCGCTGAACATGGGAGCCAGAGACCCCAGCAGCCGGTCCAAGAGTTCCTCTGCATTCGCTGCAATCGCCGCCTGCTGCTCCGCGCTGCGCCCGCCGAGCCACGCCGCCACGAAGCCGCTCAGCATGTCCCGGGCGTCCTGCACGGAAAGCTCCCCTGGCGGCGGCGGCGGGTTCGTCGTCGCCGAGTACAGGAGGTACGCCCCCCCGTAGTCCCACGCGAACACCACACGCGAGCCGTCCCCGCTCATCGACGGTGTCTCGGTCGCCTGCCAGCCGGGCAGCGCCCGCCCCTCGACGTCGACGTTCACGAGCCTGGTCACACCCGCTGTCACGTCCCGCACCAACACGGCGCCGTTCGAGCCCGTGCCCGGGGCCAGGTTCGCAGCGGAGGACAGGAACACCACCAGGTTGCCGTCGCGGCTCACCGACGGACGGTGCGACCACTTCGTCCCCAACGCCCCGTCGCTCGCCACGCTCACCAACACCGGCACCCCCACCCCCACCTCGGCGCGGTACACGTCCTTCTCCCCGTTCGTGTCCTCTGCCACCAGATCGTCCCAGGAGTCGAACACGACGTAGCGGCCGTCGCCGCTCAGCTCGGTGTAGTCCGCGTCGGGACCGACGCTGGTGGTCACGCCCGCGTCCATGTCCCGCACCAACGCGTCCGTGACCCAGCCGCCGTCGTCCCCCACGTGCATGTTCGTGGCGTCGGTCACGAACATGACGTGGCGGCCGTCGTCGCTCACACCCAACGACGTCGTGAAGGAATCCGGGGTGTCACCCGAGACCGGCACGTTCACCACCGCCGTCACGTCCCCCACACGGTCGTAGCGGTACACCCACCGGGCGTTCTCGTCATTGTCGCCCTCGCGGCCGTAGACCGCCCAACGGCCGTCCGCGCTGATCGCCACGTCACCCGTCGCCCCCTCCGAGCCCGGCACCAGCGTGTTCGCCCCCGTCACCGCGTCCCACACCAACACACCAGACGACACCACCGCGGTCGCCCCCGGCGCCGTGAGGTTCGGCGCCTCCGTACGGTACGCCACGTAGCGGCCGTCGCCGCTGACCGCCGGGAACCGCGACTCCTTGTCCTCCGGCGCCTCCCCCCCCGTGGCCACGTTCTCGCTCACCCTCACCGTCACGCCTGAAACGGTGTCGCGACGGAACACGTCGTCGGTGTCGTTGCCGTCCCCCACCACCAAGTCGGCCGCCCCCGACGTGAAGACCACGAAGCGTCCGTCGCCGCTCGAGCGCGGACGGTCGTGCAAGTCGCCGTCGCCGAGGTTCTCGACCGCACCCCATGGCGTCACGTTCACCAGCACCGGGCCGCCCCCCGCACCCGTGTCCGAGCCCTTCCCGACGAACCCTGCGAGAGCGTCCACGGCGGCGTCGGCGAGTTCCCCCATCAGTCCCCGACGGGTGTCCTCCCGGTCCCGGCGGGCCTCGAGATCCGCTAGGTCGTCGTCCTTGCCCTCCAACCACCACGACAACCGGGACCCCAGCCACGTCTCGAAGGGCACCAACGCGTCCGACACGTAGGCGTCGTTGCCCGAGTTGCCGTCGGCAGGGTCCAGGGCCCCGGTCGAGGCCACGGCCACCGTCCCGTCCCCGCCCACAACAGCACGCAGGTTGCGACCCTGAGGCGTGCCCGAGGGGTCCGCGCTCAGCAGCTTCACCCGCCCCGTGAGCATGTCCCGGGCATACATCTGGGGCTGACCGTCCCCCGGCGTCCCCGTCATGTTCGACGCCGTGGAGTCGAAGACCACCCAACGACCGTCCCGGCTCACACCCGGCACCGGGGCGCTCCCCGACTCGCCGTCGGACTGCGCGCCACCCGCAGGCCGGCTCACGATTCTCGTACGACCCCGCTCCAAGTCGTGACGGAACACGTCCACACGGCCGTTCGTGTCCGGCGCCTCACCCGAGCCCGCCAGGTTGGTCCCCGCCGACGCGAACACCACGTAGCGGCCGTCGCCACTGATCGTGGCCCGCGCCGACGTCCCGTTCGCCGGAGACCCTCCGTCGGCGACGTCGACACGCCGGGTCGTGCCCAACGCCCGGTCCCGCACGTACACCCCGCCCTGGTATACGAACACAACGCGGCCCCCGTCGTCGCTCATACCGATCGCCGGTCCCCCCGGCCACGTGTAGAGCGGTGGGTTGTCGCTGATACCACCGGTCAGCTCGCCGCCGCCCACGCCCAGGCTCACCCGCTCGACCACACCGGTCACCCGGTCCAGCACGAAGGCATCCAGAGCGCCGTTGGCGTCACCGCCCACCAGGTTGCCCGCCCGCGACACGAACCCCACGTACCGGCCGTCCCCGCTCAGCACCGGCGACGCGCTCGAGTCGTCCGCCTCCCCGCCGCCGAGGGCCCGCACGACCCTCTCCGTCGCCCCCGAAGAGAGATCACGCACGAAGACCTCGGACCTGCCGTTCGTGTCACCCGGCACCAGGTCCCCAGCGTACGACACGAACGCCACCACCGTACCGTCCCCGCTCATCGCCGGGAAGTACGACACCCCGCTGGACCCCAACTCGCCCGACGGCGTCGTGCTCAACGCCGCGGTGGTCCCGGTGAAGCGGTCCCGCAGGAGCACGTTCATCACGTGGCTCACCACACCCGGCAACATGTCCTTCGGATCCCCTGCGAACACCACGTAGCGGCCATCCGGGCTCACCCCGCCCACTTGGTAGACCTGGCCCTGTCCGGTGAACCCGCCGTCGGGTCTCACCGAGGCCCCTTCGGGGGAGAGCCGACCCCGGAACCCGAGGTTGTCCTCGACCCAGCGTTCCGCGGGATCGTTCGCGTCGCGATCCTCCAGGTCCCCGAGGTAGTCCACCCCGGCGCTGGCCACCCACGCGAGGAGCGTGGCGAGCAGCGTCGCCGGTCGAGGCGCCAGGGCGTCGCTCACGAAGACGTCGGGGGCGTCGTTGGCGTCCCCGGGCACGAGGTCGGCGGCCAAGGACGGGAACACGACGGTGAGGTTCTCCCCGATCAGACCGCTCTCCCAGCTGTCGCCGTTGCCCGGGCTCCCCGCCGGGGTGACGCTGAGCAGACGCACGTCGCCGGTGTCCATGTCCCGGGCGTATACGGCCTGGCGACCGTTGCCCCCCGCCCCGGTGAGGTTCGTGGCCATGGAGTTGAACACAACCCAGCGCCCGTCGCGGCTCACGTCGGTCTGGCCTGCCCAGCCGGAGTGGTTGTCCGCCTGTACCCCCGGGGCGGCCCGACTCACGATGCGCGTCCGCCCCAGCAAGAGGTCGCGGCGGAACACGTCGAGCTTGACGTTGGTGTCGGGGGCCTCACCTGCGCCCGCGAGGTTGGTGCCCCAGGACTGGAACGCCACGTAGCGGCCGTCGCCGCTGATGGAAGCGTTCCGGGAGCCGACCTGATACGACCACTGACCGGTGCCGCTGGCGGGGTCACCGTTGTCGTTCACGTCCACGCGGGTCGTGGTCCCGGCCGACATCGTCCGCAGGTATACGGCCCCGTCCCCTTCGAACACGACGCGGTTGCCGTCGTCGCTGACCGCCGACGGCGACAACCAGCAGCAGTCGGTCAGGTCCGAACCGTCCGTGGCCACGCTCACGCGTTCGACGGTGTGCGCCGTGCGGTCCGCCACAAAGATGTCCGGTGCCCCGTTCGTGTCCCCCGGGACGAGGTTGGAGGCTTCGGAGTAGAACGCGACATAGCGCCCGTCGCGGCTCAGCGCGGGAGTGGTGCTCTCGCCGTCGGCCTCCCCGCCGCCCGCGGGGACGCTGGCCCGTTCGGTCACACCGGAGGCCAAGTCGCGCACGAAGACGTCGCCGGCGGAGTTCGTGTCGCCCGCGACGAGATCAGGCGCCCAGGACGTGAACGCCACGACGGTGCCGTCCCCGCTCATCGTCGGCTCCTCGGACCAGTCCGAAGCCGTGTCCCCCGCGGGGGTCGTGCTCAGGGCGATGGTGCTCCCAGTCGCCCGGTCGCGGAGGAAGACGTCGCCCGTGTTCCCGTTGGCGTCGGCGGCCACGAGGTTGGTCGCGTCGGAGGCGAACACGACGTAGCGTCCGTCGGGGCTCACCCCGCCCGCGTCCCAGCTCCAGCCGTCCCCCGGACCGCCGTCGGTGGCGGCGGACGCGAGCTCCGGGGGAGTCGCGTCGCCCGGCTCCGTTGCCGGCTCGTCGCCGGGAGGGATGGCGGCGACGGCGGCTTCGGAGGCGGCAACCTGTTGGGCGAGGACGGTGGCGGCGGTCTTGGCGGCGTTGGTGGGGCGCCCGAGGAGGACGGGGTCGGTTCCCGAGACCAGCGGCACCTGGGTGCCCACACCGCCGGGTAGCGGCCCAGTGAGGGCGAAGGTGTGCGCGAGGCCGTCCACGTCCCAGGTGCAGTCCCCCGAAGACACCAACACGGTGGCATCGGCGATCTGTGGTCCGCTCGCCCGGTACACGTTGCAGAACCCCGTCCCGGCGAAGATCCCGGTGTTGCCGTCGAGGACCTCCAGGGTGAGATCCGGCTGGGTCAGCTCCCCGGACTGGAACGCGCTCGCCGAGACCACGTACCAGCCCCCGGGAGTCGCCGCGTCCGGGAACGCCGCCACCGCCGCACCAGCATGATCTGCCCCGGGTTCCCGGGCGAAGGCCAACTCCAGGCGCACGTCACCGCCGTAGGTCGCCTCGACCTGGGCCTCCCCGAAACCCGGGTAGGCCCACAGATCCGGCACCTCCCCCATAGCCACCAGGGGGGTCATGACCTTCTCGAAGGTGTACTCGTGCGCCCAGACCACGAACTTGAAGACGTTCACGACCCCCTGGATCGCTGCGCGCAGGGTGTTCTCGGCCACCCGCAGCACCGAGTCCCCGATCGCCCCGGCCACCCTCGCGTTCAGGTCCAAGACGTTGCCCGTGATGCCCTCCACCGTGTCGAGCACCCAAGACAGCAAGTAGTCCCCGAAGGACCCGAACGCGTTCACGACATCAGCGAGGGAAGTCGACGCCCGCAGATCGAACGCCAGGCCGTCGACGTTGGGAAGGTTCCCCAACACGTGGTACACCTGGGCCTTCACGAACGGCACGACAGCGGCGACCTGGTCCTGGATCACCCGGTACAGGTCCGGCAACCCCAGATCCTCACCCAAGGCCCGCAACGCCTGCTCGTCGCTCATGGGCTCCACCCAGCGCGCCACCCGCGACAGCCCATGACGCAGGTACTCACCCAACGCCGCGCGCACCGCCGGGTCCACCGCGAAGAGCGCGAACTGCATCCCCGAAGCCACCGTGGCATCCATCTGGGCCCACAAGTCCTCGGACTCCAGGTCGAAACCCCGGATCGTGCGCGCCGCCTTCGCGAGCTCGTCGAGGATCCAGCCCTGGAGCTCCTCCCCCTTGGAGGTAAGAGTGTTGAGCAACGACTCGGAGGACTTCTTCACCTCGAAAGGCGGCAGCCCGGCGTTGACCCGCTCGCACATCCCCCCCGTACGGGCCGCGATGTCGTACACGTACAGGACGAGCTCGCAGTTCAGGTCATCGACGTAGGCCCGGATCGTGCGCGGCGCCCCCGACACCCGGTTCTCGATCACGTCCGCGACGTCGTCGATCGCCCCCGCGATCCATTCCACCCCAGCGTCGAAGATCGTGTCCACCGGCTCGGCCACGATGTCGCACACCCCCACGGGCTCGTCCGCGAGCTTCGCGTGGCCCTCCCCGCAGGCACGCGCGACCTTGTCGGCCCATTCCACCAGCCACGCCCGGAACTTGCCGATCAGGCTGTCCCGCAAGTCGTACACAGCCGGGCGCATGGCCCGGATCGCGTCCGCGATCGACCCGAACGCCATCCGCAACAGGGCGTCGAGCTGGGCCTCCGCCGGCTCCAACGCGTTGTCGTGCACCCACTGGGCCGCATCCGTCACCGCCCCCATGATCTGATCCAGGAGCCCGAAGATCGCCCCCTCCAGCCCGTCCGGGAGGCCCAGGCCGGCGACCCAGTCGTGCACCGCCTGCACCACCCCCGCCACCCCGCTCACCGCGTCGGCGAGGCGGGCGTTCGCCCACCGGACCAGCTGCGCGACCTCCCGCAACCACGGCTGGGCACCCCCCACCTCCAGCGACCACGCCAACGTGTCC